>CAIVXG010000049.1 GCA_903909815.1 uncultured beta proteobacterium
ACCCATGACCAACAGCGATTGCGCTGCCCGCTCCACATCCATCCGGTGCTGCAACGGAGCAACGCCCAGAAGGGCCGCGGCTTCACTGCGGTTGGGCGTGATGAGGCTGGCGCGTGGCAGCAGTTGCGTTCGGTAGGCGTGGAGCAGGGCCGCATCGGCAAAGGCTGCGCCCGTGCTGGAGCGCAGCACCGGGTCCACCACCACGGCCAGTTGCGGCTGCTGGGCGCGCAGCCGGTCGATCCAGCGCACCAGCACCTGCAGGTTCTCGGCGCTGCCCAACATGCCGGTCTTGATCGCGGCAGGCGCCATGTCGACAGACAGTGCCGCCAGTTGCGCCTCCAGCAGTTCGGTGCTGACAGGCGCGATGCGATCCACCGCGGTCGAGTTCTGCGCGGTGATGGCGGCCACGACGCTGCAGCCATGCAGCTCGAACGCATCGATCGCGCGCAGATCCGCAGCCAAGCCCGCGCCGCCGCCCGAGTCCGAACCGGCCACGCTCCAGACCACAGCCCGCTGGTTCGCTTTCTGGTCCATGGGTTCAGACGCCCTGGCTTGGTACGATGGGGATGTAGATCTCGCCGCCGCCAGCGCGGAACTCCGCGCTCTTTTGTGCCATGCCTTCCTGCGCTGCGGCGTACTCGCGCACCTCCTGCGTGATCTTCATGGAGCAGAACTTGGGGCCGCACATGGAGCAGAAATGCGCCACCTTGGCGCCATCGGCGGGCAGGGTCTCGTCGTGGAAATCGCGCGCTGTGTCGGGGTCGAGCGAGAGGTTGAACTGGTCCTGCCAGCGGAACTCGAAGCGCGCCTTGGACAGCGCCTCGTCGCGTGCCCTTGCCCCCGGCTGACCCTTGGCCACGTCGGCTGCGTGGGCTGCGATCTTGTAGGCGATGATGCCCTGCTTGACGTCCTCGCGGTCGGGAAGACCCAGGTGCTCCTTGGGTGTGACGTAGCACAGCATGGCCGTTCCCATCCAGCCGATCATGGCCGCGCCGATGGCGCTGGAGATGTGGTCGTAGCCCGGCCCGATGTCGATGGTGAGCGGTCCCAACGTGTAGAAGGGCGCCTCATGGCAGTGCTTGAGTTGCTCGTCCATGTTGGCCTGAATCATGTGCATGGGCACGTGTCCCGGGCCTTCGATCATGGTCTGCACGTCGTGCTTCCAGGCGATCTGCGTGAGCTCGCCCAGGGTCTTGAGTTCGGCAAACTGCGCCTCGTCGTTGGCGTCGGCGCCCGAGCCCGGACGCAGGCCGTCGCCCAGCGAGAAGCTCACGTCGTAGCTCTTCATGATGTCGCAGATGTCTTCGAAGTGCTCGTACAAAAAGCTCTCCTTGTGGTGCGAGATGCACCACTTTGCCATGATGGAGCCGCCGCGCGAGACGATGCCGGTGCGGCGGTGCGCCGTCATCGGGATGAAGGGCAGACGCACGCCGGCGTGGATGGTGAAATAGTCCACACCCTGCTCGGCCTGCTCGATCAGGGTGTCGCGAAAGATCTCCCAGGTCAGGTCTTCGGCCACGCCGCCGACCTTCTCCAGCGCCTGGTAGATCGGCACCGTGCCGATGGGCACCGGGCTGTTGCGGATGATCCAGTCGCGCGTGGTGTGGATGTTCTTTCCGGTGGACAAGTCCATCACGTTGTCGGCGCCCCAGCGGATCGCCCACACCAGCTTCTCCACCTCTTCCTCGATGCTGGAGGTGACGGCCGAATTGCCGATGTTGGCGTTGATCTTCACCAGGAAATTGCGCCCGATGATCATGGGCTCGATCTCGGGGTGGTTGATGTTGGCAGGGATGATGGCCCGGCCCCGCGCCACCTCGTCGCGCACGAACTCGGGCGTGATCAGCTCGGGAATCTGTGCGCCCATGGGATTGCCGCGCAGCCGCTGCGCGCGCTCGCCGTGGCTGAGGTATTGCGCCATCCACTCGCGTTTTCCGTTCTCGCGGATGGCGATGTATTCCATCTCGGGCGTGATGATGCCGCGGCGCGCGTAATGCATCTGCGAGACGTTGGCACCGGCCTTGGCGCGGCGCGGCGAGCGCTGCAGACCCGAGGCCTCGGTGCGCAGCGCGGCGATGCGCTGGGCCTCGCGTTCCTCGTGTCTGGTTCCGTCGTCCAGGGACTGGTGCACGCGCCCGGCATAGACCTCGGTGTCGCCGCGCTCGGCGATCCAGGCGGCACGCAGCGCGGGCAGGCCGCGGCGCACGTCGATCTGCGCGCCGGGTTCGGTGTACGGACCCGAGGTGTCGTAGAGGGTGGCGGACTCGCCATTGGAAAGACTCACCTCGCGCATGGGCACCCGCAATTGGGGATGCAATGTGCCGGCCACATGGACCTTGCGCGAAGCGGGGAAGGGCTCACGCGTGAGCGAAAGCAGTTGTGCGAATTTGTCGGGAGCGTTCATCAGGTTCATCCTTTCGGTGTGCCAAAGACACGGGTGCTCCGAAAGGTGCGACAGAAAAAACTCGCGCGGAGTGCTTCCTGTCAGCTCTTCTTACGCCGGTACTAACCGGTTCAAGTTCTCGGGTTTGGGTCTGCCATCTCAGCGATCTTGGTCACCACTGACCTGTGTCGCACCCCGGAGCGGGGGTGAGTATAGCGCAGCGTTTATGCGCCTGTCAGCGCGCCTCGCCACCGCATAAACGCGCGCCGGCCGCCCTCGGCGGCGTGAAAGCGGCGCGCGCGCCAAGGTTCCGGGCGCGCGCTGAACAGCCCTCGATGTGATCGTTCACCAAGCCCATCGCCTGCATGAAGGCATACATCGTGGTGGGCCCGACAAAACTCCAGCCGCGCTTGCGCAGATCCTTGGACAGGGCAATGGACTGTGCAGACGTGGTGACGCCGCTCAAGGTCTGCTGTGTGATCTGCGCGGGTCGCGCCTCAGGGCCGGGCTCGAACTGCCAGAAATACGCGCCCAGCGAGCCGAACTCGCGCCGCATGTGCTGCGCCTGTTTGGCATTGTTGATGGTCGACACGATCTTCCCGCGATGGCGAACAATGCCCGCATCCAGCAGCAGTCGCTGCATGTCGGCATCGTCAAAAGCTGCCACGGCATCCATGTCGAATCCGGCAAAGGCCAAGCGAAAGGCGTCGCGCTTTTTCAGGATGGTGAGCCAACTCAAACCGGCTTGAAACCCTTCCAGGCAAATCTTCTCGAACAGGCGTGCGTCGTCGCTGGCGGGAAGTCCCCATTCATGGTCGTGATAGCGCTGATATTGCGGCGTTGCTCGGCACCAGAGGCAACGCGCAAGCTGATCTTCATCCGTGAAGAGCCCACCGGGCAGGCGGGTGGCGTCAAGCATGCAGGGCTCTCAGAAAAGGGGGTGTAGCGCCGCTGGTGGCCCCCGCGCCATGAACTGCGCCGGATGAACACGGCACTGACTTCACGTTGGCACAGTTGGAATGTCTGGGGCCTGTGCTGCGGCGTCCGCCTCCTTGGCCTGCCGGCACGACGGAGCGCACACCAGGTGCACCTTTCCAATGAACTTGCGGCTGGTCAGCAGGGCGCGTGGGCGGTGCACACCACACAGGAAGCACGACATGGTCGCCTGGGCGAAATGCTTGTCTTCCTTGAAGGGTGAACCTCCCGCCTTGGACTTGTAACGCAGTCCATCGTCGAGAATTTTTGTTTTTGTAGCAGGCTTGGACATGGGGGAATTCTAGTTTGCTCATTGACCATGTCGTAAACCGTTCATGCAGCACGCGCTGAATGGCGGAGGGGCCACTCCACGCTACTTTCAAATCAGCTTGATCTGCATCAAACCTTTGGGTAAGTTCGGGCCAACTTCAATGGGTGTGATGTCATACTTGTAGCATTGGACTGATTTGCAGGCAAAGTCACCGCTCACATCTCAAGGAGTCGCAGAGTGAAATTCGCCACAACAGAACTGGGCCTGGTCGCGTGCCTCCTGGCGCTGTTGCCCGCACCTGCGTTGGCGATTGATACCGAGAATGTATTGGGCAGGCTTTCGCTTGAGGATCTGATGCAGGTCGAAGTGACCTCCGTTTCAAAGAAGCCGCAAAGACTGGCCAACGTTCCCGCTGCGGTTCATGTCATCAGCGCCGAAGACATCCTGCTTTCAGGCGCCAATTCCCTGCCAGAAGTGCTGAGGCTGGCGCCGGGCCTGGACGCCACTCGATTTTCCGGCAGCCGGTGGTCAATTTCTGCGCGTGGATTCGCCGACCTGTTTGCCGAAAAGCTGCTGGTACTGGTCGATGGCCGAAATGCCTTCAGCCCGACATTTTCTGGCGTGAGTTGGCAAGACTTCCAGTTTGCGCTGGAGGACATCGAACGAATCGAAGTCGTCCGCGGACCGGCGGCGGCGATTTGGGGTGCCAATGGCATGAACGGCGTCATCAACATCATCACCAAGTCTGCCGCCGCGACGCAGGGCGTACAGGCGGTGGTAGGCCGCGGTACGGTAGAGGGGGCTTATGGTCGTGCGCATTGGGGAGGGCAGGTGTCCGATGGGGATATGTTCTACCGGGTTTACGCGTCGGCCCAGAACGCCAATGAACAGGTGGCTCCGGCCTCCCTGGGCGGTGGTCGCGGGCACGATGCCTACGGGGACGCCGCGGCCGGATTTCGGCTCGACGGCTATCTATCGGATGGCGCACGCTGGGACATGTCGGCCGATGCCTACCGCAACCACGCTTACGACACGGCGTATATGTACCAGGCAAGCGGGGCAGCGATCGAACAACAGACCGAACGCCATCAGGGCAGCACGCTGCGTGGGCGCTATGAAAAGTCCCTGGACGACGGCGCGAACCTGCAAGTCCAAGCAGCCTACGCGCACTCTGATATGTCTATTCCCTATGCCTTTAACGAAAGACGTGACACGGTCGATCTCGACTTGCAGCACCGCTTTCGCCTGGGGACACAGCAGGAATTCATTTGGGGTGCCAACTACCGGTTCAGCAGCGACACCATCACGCCGGGTCCGGTGATGAGCATGGACATCCCCTCGCGCCGGATGAACTATCTGGGCCTGTTTGCACAGGACGAAGTCAGCCTGGCGCAAAGCCTTCGACTCACCATGGGGCTGCGCGCCGACCATAACCCGATTTCTGGCTGGGACACGCAACCTACGGCGCGCCTGTCGTGGAATCTTCAACCCACGCAAACACTGTGGGCGGCATTGTCAAGTGCGGCGCGCGCCCCGTCCCGGGCCGACAGTGGATTCAACCGGAATCTCACTTACATCCCTGGCAATCTTGGCGCGTTTGTACCCAACACCTTGGTCGTTCTCAAGAGCGACCAAAACCAGAGCAGCGAACAACTCAACGCGGCCGAGGTCGGGGTGCGTTCCCAATGGGCGCCCAGCTTGTCCACCGATCTGGTGGCGTTCACGCACCACTACGACAACATGCTGCGCACCAATGGACACATCACAGCGGTTCCCGGGTTTGCGCTCACCGTGGTCAATGTTGAAGTGCGAAACGGTGGGAAAATGACACTGGACGGCGTCGAATTGGCGACGGACTGGCGTATCAGCTCAGCCTGGCGCGCACAATTGGCGCAGACTTGGAACCATGTGGTGGATGTTGGTGCCGTGACCGTCGACGCGTCGGGGACGGTGCCGAACAGCATCACCTCGGTGCGTTTGTCCTGGACGCCGAGCAACAGTATCAATGTCGATGCCTGGCTGCGCCACACGGCAGCCCGTCCCGGCGTGCCCACACATATTCAACTCGAACGCCAGTCTTTCAGCGGCGTCGATCTGCGATTGGCATGGCGACCGCAAAAGGCACTCGAACTGTCGCTGACGGGTCAAAACCTGAACGCGGGCGCTCGCGATGCATTTGCCGGCTTGAGTATGGTGGCCTCCAATGCAGACATCATTCCGACCTGCATGCCAAAAAGCCTGGTGGCACGGTTGCGCATCGATTTCTGAAGAACCACGATGTTTGGTTTGCGACGCCTACTGCTCGCCGCATCTGCAGCCCTGTGGGTTGGGGGTGCGATGGCCGAAGATTCGGCTACGGTTCGGTTGGGGTTCTTGCTCAACTTCGCACGGTATGTGGAGTGGCCAGTGACTGGCTTGAAGCCGGGCGACCCGCTGCGTGTTTGCCTCGCTCCAGGAGACGCGGCGATGGCGTCTCAACTCGGCGAGCTTGCCATGCAATCGATCCAAAATCGGCCGATTCAGGTCAGGCAGATCGCGCGGCCTACCGATGCAATGGGCTGCAACTTGCTCTTTCTGCCAGCCGAGACGCCAGGATCACTGTCCGTTTGGCTTGGAGTGGCCCAAAAGGCCGGGGCGCTGACTGTTGGTGATGGTCCGGACATGGTTGAAGCCGGTGGCATTATTGGACTGGTCTCCGAAGACGGGCGTTACCGCTTCGACGTCAACTTGGGCGTCGCGCGCCGGGCCGAGCTGAGGTTCAGCTCGCAACTGCTCAAGCTGGCGCGGACAATCAGATAATTCAAGGGCAATCCAACAATGCGCACGATCACCTCCAAGCTCGTCCGCATTTACCTCGTCGTTGCGGCCGCGGTGGTATTCACGACCGCACTCATTTCACAGCTGTACCTTTATCAGCACATCCGCAACATCACTCGCGAGAACCTGAGAACGCAGGCCGCTGCCATGGCCGGAAATCTTGAGTCCGCAGTGGCGTTTGGCGATGCGAGCTTTGCGCTTCAGACCTTGAATGCCTTACAGCACTATCCGGATGTGAGCACGGCAGCTGTGATCCTGCACGATGGCAGGGTCTTCGCAAAATACAGCAAGCATGGCGAGACCGATGGCGACGACAAGCTGCATCTATTCGCCTCCGAAGACCAATTTCAGACCTTCGAAAACCATGGGGTTGCCCAGAACATTCTGCGCCCAGAGGGGGCTCCGGCTCGGTTGCTGATCGTAGGCAGCTTGGGGAAGGTCAACCGGGATATGTTGCTGACCGCGGCCGTGGGCGTGGCAATCTCGACCCTGATCTTATATATGGCCTACGTCATGTTTCGGCGCATGAGCGGGGTGGTAACACGCCCCATCGAAGACCTTACGACGGTGATGCGTGAGGTCGAACGCGACGGCGATCATGGCCAGCGTGCCACCATTGTCAGCGACGACGAAGTGGGCGAGTTGGCTCGGGGCTTCAATGCCATGCTGGTGTCACTGGAGATCAAGAATGCGAAGCTGAATGCTGAGCTCGCAGAGCGCAAGAAGACCGAAGCTCAAATTCGAGAAACAAAGAACCAACTGCAGGCCACGCTCGACGCGATTCCTGACTTGATGTTTGAGGTTGGACTGGACGGACAGTATTACGATTTCCACTCCCCGCGCACGGAACTGTTGGCTGCCCCGGCTGAAACACTCAAGGGAAGGAACGTGCGCGAAGTGCTCCCGGCGGACGCGGCTGATGTCTGCCTTTCGGCATTGCGCCAAGCCAACGAAATGGGGCAAGCAAGCGGAATGCAGTTCATGCTCCCATTGCCACAAGGTGTGCGCTGGTTCGAACTGTCCGTGGCGCGCAAGGAAGTGGCGCCAACGCGCGAGCCGCGCTTCATCGTACTTTCACGCGACATCACCGAGAGAAAGTCGGCCGAGTTGGCGCATTTGGAGAGCGAGTCAAGATTTAGGGCCATCATCGAGGCGACGCCCGTGGCCCTGGCACTGCATGATGATGAAGGGAATGTCACCTACCTCAATCAAGCGTTTGTGCGGTCTATCGGCTATACCACCGAGGACATTCCTACGATCGACGATTGGTGGCAGCGCGCGTATCCGGATCCGCCATACCGACGATGGATAGCGGAAAAATGGCTGAGTGCTGCACAACATGCCAGCAGGAACAAGATCCCGTTCACTCCATTGGAGGCCATTGTCCAGTGCAAAGACGGCAAGAAATGCACCCTGATGGTCAGCGCCACGCCCCTCATGGACAGCGTTGGCGGTACCAGCCTCATCGTGCTGTATGACATCACCGAGCGCAAGCTGGCAGAGGAGGCGATCAAGAATCTGGCCTTTTATGACACCCTTACCGGACTGCCAAATCGCCGACTGTTGCTTGATCGGTTGAAAAAGGCGATGACTTCGAGCACCCGCAGCGAGCGCTACGGCGCCCTGCTGTTCATCGATCTGGATAACTTCAAGACGCTCAACGACACGCGCGGTCATGACATCGGCGACCTGCTGCTGCAACAAGTCGCGCAACGACTGATCGGCTGTGTGAGAGAGTGTGACACCGTCGCGCGCCTGGGGGGCGATGAATTTGTGGTGATGCTGGAAGACCTTAGCGAGAACGCGAACGGCGCCGCAAGTCAAGCCGAGAGCGTTGGCGAAAAAATTCTCGCTGCACTCAATCGGACCTACCTGCTTGCCGATTTTGAGTACGGCAACACCCCAAGCATTGGCGTCACCCTTTTTACTGACCGCCATGGGAGCATCGACGAGTTGCTGCGCATGGCCGATCTGGCGATGTATCAGGCGAAGGCCGCAGGCCGCAATACGATGCGATTTTTTGACCTTGATATGCAGACCGCAGTGATGGAACGGGCTGCACTGGAAGCCGGTATGCGCGAGGCGTTGGCGGTGAAGCAGTTTTTGCTCCACTATCAGGCCCAGGTGGACTCCAGCGGGCGGTTGACCGGCTCCGAAGCGCTGCTGCGCTGGCAACATCCGCAACGCGGACTGGTGCTGCCCGATGAGTTCATTCCCCTGGCCGAAGAAACCCGGTTGATTCTGCCCCTGGGTCAGTGGGTTCTTGAAACCGCGTGCGCCCAGTTGGCGCTATGGGCGAGTCGGCCCGAGACCGCAGACCTGACCGTTGCTGTCAATGTGAGCTCCCACCAGTTCCATCAGCCCTGCTTTGTCGACCAGGTGCTGGCGACGCTTCAGCACACGGGCGCGAATCCGAAGTTGCTCAAGTTGGAACTGACGGAGAGTCTGCTGATATCCAATGTGGACGAGGTCGTCGAGAAGATGGTCGCGTTAAAGGACGCAGGCGTGTGCTTCTCACTGGATGACTTCGGCACCGGATACTCCTCCCTGGCCTACTTGAAGCGCCTGCCGCTGGATCAACTGAAGATCGACCGGTCCTTTGTACGCGACGTACTTTCAGACCCGAATGACGCCGTCATTGCCAGAACCATCATTGCGCTGGCACAGAGCCTGGGCCTGGAAGCCATTGCAGAGGGCGTTGAAACACAAACACAGCGTGCCTTTCTTGCCAACGCGGGCTGCCATGCCTATCAGGGGTATTTGTTCAGCAGGCCTTTGCCGTTAGTGGAGTTCGAGCAGTTTGTGCTGCAGAATGGTATCCCTGTGCTGGCGTCTTGTTGACCTGAACGGACCCAGCGGTCGCGCCAGCACCGTCCGGGTCCAGCGGGACGACCAAGGCGGGTGAAATCAGTGGGCCACGCTCAGTTTGCGCTGACGATGCCCAATAAGGGGTTAGGTAATTACTAAAGTACCGTTTATAATGTCTTCATCCTGCACAATTGGAGTGACTGCGTATGAAGACAAGCACACTGGAGCGCAACGGCGTGTCGGCGGAGATGGTGGAGTTGATTGGACGT
>CAIVXG010000050.1 GCA_903909815.1 uncultured beta proteobacterium
GATGACCTACTGCTCGCCTTTCTCAAGGAGCTCTGAAGCCATGGAATATGCCGACTGCAAGTCCGCCTCGCTGCGTCGGATCTCCCCTGAAGCACGGGCACCGCCGACATTACTCGGAATATTCCTGAACACGGGATAGTGGCGCAAGGTATGCACTGACACAGGTTTGCAAATGCCAGCCAGTGAAACGGCCTTCTTGAGCGAGCGCTGCAAACGCTCTTCAAACAAGTGGTGACGTCGCTCCACGCCGCTGAGCGGGTCAATCGACAAAGTGGGCGATGGAAACACCCAGAACCAACCCCAGGTCTGGCCGACCTTGGGGTACTTCTGTTGCAGCGCATGCGGTGTCTCAACCCCGCCGCGCTGGGTCAGGCGGTCAGCCTCCCACACAGCACGCGCCGCCAGTAATTGCAGGCGCATGGCGGGCACGAGCGAACGTGGCAACATCACCACGCGGTCTTTGTTGCCCTTGGCTTCGCGCACGATGATGACCTGGCGATCAAAGTCCACGTCTTTGACGCGAAGCCGGATGCCTTCCATCAGGCGCATTCCCGTGCCATACAGCAGCCGCGCCAACAACCCCGCGATGCCGTCCATCTGAGCGAGCACGCCCGCAACCTCATCCTTGGTGAGCACGCAGGGAATGCGGCGCTTGGCGGCAGGACGGTTGATGCCGTCCATCCAGGGCAAGTCCAGATTGAGCACTTCGCGGTAGAGGAACAGCAAAGCGCTCAGGGCCTGGTTGTGGGTCGAGCTGGATAGCTTTCGCTCCGTCGCCAGCATCGTCAGGAAGGCTTCAATCTCGGGCGCGCCCAGAGTGCGCGGATGCTTCATCAGCCCGTCTCGCCCATGCCAGCGAATGAAAAAACGTATCCAATACAGGTACACCTTTTCGGTACTCAGGCTATAGTGCAGGTATCGAATGCGCTCACGCACCTGATCCAGCAGACGAGCTGACCGCAGAGGTGGTGCGCCGGGTTTCATGGCAAATTTATACCTGTTTATTTGTACAGTATATCGAGCTGCAAACCTGACTGCAAGCCACTTTCAGGAGTTTTTGATGTCCAGATTAATCCGCAGTGACCAGAATATCCCGCAAGTTCTGCGGTGGACATTACGTTAAATTTCATTTGGCCACATGTGTATTTTGTAGATACAATCAAGTATGCTCACATGGGACGAAGTCAAGCGCAAGCTGAACATCAAGAACCACGGGCTTGACTTCGTCGGGTGCGATGCAATTTGGGACCACTTCACAGTGACCCGCGAAGACAAACGGCAAGACTATGGCGAAGAGCGCTTGGTTTGCTTCGGTCTTCTGGATGCTGATGTGGTTGTAATGGTTTACACCGAGCGCCCGAAAGGGGCTCACGTGATATCACTGCGAAAGGCAGAAAAACATGAAGCTCGCTACTACCGCCAAGTTGCCAAAGAAAACCTCAGCTAAGGTCAACGACCCAGACAATCCAGCATGGACTGAGGACATGCTGGGTGCGCCAGTGCTGAAGCGCGGACGTGGCCCCCAAGCTACTCCAACTAAGGTGCTCACCTCTGTCCGTTTGGATGCGGATATTTTGGAGTTTTTCAAGTCGCAAGGGGCTGGCTACCAGTCACGGATCAATGCGGCGCTGCGCACAGCAGTGGAGCGAAATTTATCTGGTCGTCCAAGTGCGACAACGCGCAAGCGCGTCGCGGCTTGACTTTAACGTTAAAGCCGTTCGGGTTCAGTGATAGCATAGCGGCATGAATTCAACTGCCATCGTACAATCTGTACTCGGCTTGCCAAAATCGGAGCGTGCGCACTTGGTGCATTTGCTGCTCGATAGCTTGGATGCGCCATCGGAAACTGATATTCAGGATCTCTGGCTCGGTGAGGCACGCCGCCGCGCCGATGAAATTGACGCAGGCAAGGTCAATCTGGTGAGTGGCGAACAACTTGAGCGGGAAGTTCAGGCACTTTTTAGGTGAAATATTGGCTCCATCCCGAGGCCGCCGAAGAGCACAAAAAGCAGGTCGCCCACTATGAAGAAATACAAGTGGGACTGGGGCGACGCTACCACACTGAATTTCGGAATGTTTTGGCCACGGTCAGTGCTTCGCCTACCCGCTCACGCATTGTTCTTGCCCCCGACATTCGACGCACCATGTTCAAGGTTTTTCATTTCGACCTTATTTACCGCGAAGTCGATGGATTGGTCCAAGTGTTGGCGATCGCCCATCATCGCCGCCAGCCGGGCTATTGGGTGGCTCGGCTTTAACTGGTTGATCGACCCGACTGGCGCGGGTCATCGCCAACGTTAAAACTCAAAAATGGTCTACGGCAAACGAATTGTTCTTAGCTGTCCGCAGGGGTACCTGCCATCGCTTGACATGTTGGTTGAAGATTTCCTTCGTGACGGTGTTGACCTTGTTGCCGTCGCTGGCAAAGATCGCGCCAAGGTCGAAGACATCATTGACGAACTCATCGTGGGAGATGGAAGTGAACCTTCGCGGTTCATCAATGCGTATTCCGGCGATCGTGACCACCGATTCCGGTCGATCGTGACCGGTTGCGCAGCGTGCAAGAGTTGCGCTGCGCAGATTGTATGGTGGGAGTTGCGCACGGCTTCAAATCATGCCCGCTCAGGATGTTTTGGCTTCC
>CAIVXG010000051.1 GCA_903909815.1 uncultured beta proteobacterium
GATCTGCAGGCCGGTTCACGGCCTGCTGCCGCGCCCGCGGACGGTCGCGCCGTGATGCGCTGCAGTCTGGCTGGCGCGCAGGCACTGCGCCTTCGGACCCGCAGCAGAAATCAGACTTCATTTGAAAAATTTTGAACGAATCACAATGCTGTATCGTGACACGGCTCTGTGGATGAAGAAACGGCGCCCTTTTCTTTCCGATGTCGAGTGCCAGTTCTCTTGAACCAAGGCCAATTTTCTGCAGATACACTAATAATCTCCAGAAATTTTAAAGATACACCAATATTTATCAAAAAAGATATAACAGCCAGAGTGAATACATCTACACGCATCGCCTGAAGTTCCTAAATGTCGAAGTCCGCTCCCCCCACCGTGATCCAGAAAAACTTCTGTACAACCCGTGAAGCAGCGGATTTGCTGGGAATGTCGGTGGGCACGGTGCAGT
This sequence comes from uncultured beta proteobacterium, assembly GCA_903909815.1. Classification (GTDB taxonomy): domain Bacteria; phylum Pseudomonadota; class Gammaproteobacteria; order Burkholderiales; family Burkholderiaceae_C; genus CAIKVZ01. Next base: position 446 of record CAIVXG010000051.1, read on the forward strand.
TGTGGGTTGAAAGCGGGATGCTGCAAGCGTGGAAAACGACTGGGGGTCATCGACGGGTGCTGCGTGATTCCGTGGATGCGCTGTTGCAGAAAAGGCCTGCTGCGCCGGGCGGCATGATCCCGTTGCCTGCGGCGTCGCCACTCAGGGTGCTGGTGGTGGAAGACGATGTCCACATTTTGCGCTTGTACCAGGCCAATCTTGCTTCATGGCCGATGCACCCGGAAGTCAAGTTCATTGACAACGCGATCGCCGCGTTGATGGAGATCGGCAGAAGTCGTCCAGATCTTCTGATCACAGACCTGAACATGCCGGGCATGGACGGCTTCAGGATGTTGCGCGTACTGCGCCAGACGCCCGAAATGACCCTGTGCAAGATCGTCGCCGTGACCGGCCTGGATGCGGCCGAAATCGAACAGCGGGGAGGAGTCCCGGCGGGTGTCGAGGTCTTGCCAAAACCCATTCCATTCCATCGCTTGCTGGACATCGCCACGGCACTGGCGCATCCGGTTCGCGCACAATCATCAAGATGATGCGCATACGATCGTTTGGGCCCCCTACAGAGGCGCGGGCCGGCATCGCTTGCGCCTCCCGCAGTTCATCGTCCAGTAACGGGACCCGATCAGCGACCTGACGCGCGCCCCCCGTGGGTGACAGCCAACATGGTCATGCCTTACCCATCCAAGGTGGCCATGACGCCGGCAGGTTCTCACAACAGTTCACATTCACAACAGCCCAAAACCAGATTCCGGAAATTTACAGAAAAGAAGTTGCTTTATCATGTAAATCGGATCGGTACCTCGAATCACATTGAGCATGCCCGAGAGCAGTGTGATCAGTGCGATGGCGGTGATGCCAGTTGAGCTCAGGCTTTCCAGTTCGCTCTCGCGGTTGAACGTCTTTATGTTCCCTTCGTCATTCACGCTGCCGGACAGGGTGATGTGCTGACCCAGATCGATTTCCAGGGCGCCGTTGGAGAGCACCGACATGAAGTCCTGCAGCACATACGCCGCCGATGCCGATGGAACATCCAGTGTGTAGGTCGCCCGGGGTTGCTCGCGGTGTGCCCGCACAACATCATCCAGGGACTTCAATTTGTCCATGAAGTCGATTTTGGCAAAGTCGGTGACCACCGCAATCTTGAAGTCTTTGAGGCGCTCAAACCCGACCACAACGCCATTGAGTCCTTCTTGCAGCCTGTTATTGAAGCTCTTGACTTCGCTCTCAAACCGTTGGATTTGTTTGCGGAACTGGCTGATGTGGGACAGGATGGTGCTCAGTTCGGAATTCACCGGACCAATCACTTCCCGGCCGATGCGGTCATAGGATTGCTGCAGTCGCTGTGCCCGTTCCACTCTCGATGCATCCGCGCCCAGATCATCAAGACAGAGGGAGATAAAGTCCTTCACTGCGCTTTCTTGTGCGGTGAGCGTCTGGTCCAGCCTCTTGTACCTGGACTCGATGTCAGCGACCAGTTTGTCGAACTCGGCCCGCAAGCTACTGTGCCGGCCCTGCAGTTCGGCCGCGGGGGTGTCTTCTGTCACTTTGGAGCTGAGAGCGGGAAAGAACTCATGGAGCGAAGCATCCAGGCGCCCCAGGGTGTCAATCTCCAAGTCCAGTTTGGCCAGCGCCCCTGAAATGTTGCGTTTTTTTAATGCGTAGGCCGACTGCGCGCTTTCGATGGTGGCTTCTTTCTGAGCCCGGCTTATGGTGTGATTTTGCGTGTTCTCTGCATCAGGAGTGGCGGCAGCGGTGTGGGGCCAAACGGTCAAAAAGTCTTCGGTTCGGGCACGGTCACGGGACAGGGCGCTGGTGTGTTCGGCCCACAGATCGTCAATGCACTTGCTGAGCTGCTGGAGGCGGCCAACTTCATGCGGCTCCATGGGCTTGTTGAATTCTTTGCGCCAAGTGGCAAGGCGTTTGAAGTCGTCCGGGTACAGGGCTTTGGCGGCCTTGTCGGAGTAGTTGGCCATGCCGGGGTCTGGCAACAGAAAGTGCCAGATTTCGTCCGGTTGGCGAGGGTCCGCCTTGGTGGCATCGCGTGGCGGTTCTTCATGCCAGGCGGGTTTGGCACCTTTCTTGAGGCCACCAGGGCGATACACCTGATGGCGTGCGCCAATCAGGCTGTTGCCGGCAAACAGCTGGTAGCCAAACCAGGGCACGCGCGCGGGTTTGACGGGCAGCGGGTTGCCATCTTTGTCTTGCGTGGGTTCGCCATAAATGGCGTTGAGCCACAGGGAGACTTCGGCCAACTCGACGGCGACGGGGTTCAAGTCAACGCCAAACACATTGCGGTCGGCCAGGAACATGCGGACTTTTTGCAGCTCTTGCGGGTAGTCGTCATGCGGAATTCGGCGGCCCAGCTCGACCTGCTTGCGCTCCAGGTAGGCCTCGGCCAACTGGTTGACGGCTTCATTCAAAAACGCTGCACTGCCCATGGCGGGTTCACACACCGTGATGGTCAAGATGTCGTCAGCGCATTTGACACGGTCGCTGTTCAGCAGCTCTTTGAGCGCGTATTTGACCAGGCAACGGGTGAGCACCTGGGGGGTGTAGTAGCTGGCGCTCTTTTGCCGGTCGCGCCCAGCCAGGCGGTAGATAAAGCTGCCGCGCGGGTGCTTGCGCAGCTGGCGGTGGCCGGCGTCGTTAACGTCGTAAACGCGTTCGTCTTCCTTGTAATCACCCAGGTGGCTGGCGGGTATCCTTGCACACTTTGAGGCACTATCCCGTGTTCAGGAATATTCCGAGTAATGTCGGCGGTGCCCGTGCTTCAGGGGAGATCCGACGCAGCGAGGCGGACTTGCAGTCGGCATATTCCATGGCTTCAGAGCTCCTTGAGAAAGGCGAGCAGTAGGTCATC
>CAIVXG010000052.1 GCA_903909815.1 uncultured beta proteobacterium
GGTGGTGTTCGCCGAGGTCGATGAGGTGCTCAAGCGCTTGATCGATGAGGAGTACACCCGCCATCCGTTTTACGGCAGCCGTAAGATGGTGGTGCACCTGTTTCGTTGTGGTCACCGTGTCAACCGCAAGCGGGTACAGCGTAAGCGGCCAGCCATGCCATCTTGAGTCCTGCCGCCAAGCGGGTAAACATAGTGTCCACGAAACAACCAGGTGGACACTATGGAAACGAAGAGAGTGGCGCGCCGCATGCACAGTGCGGAATTCAGGGCGGAGATATTGCAGGCATGCCGTCAGAACGGGGCGTCGATTGCCGCGATAGCGCTGCGCAACGGGTTGAACGCCAACTTGATTCATCGCTGGCGAAGGCTTGAGAGGCGACCGGTTGAAGGCGGCGTTGGCGATCATGTGTCCGTAAATGTTGGAGCCGGTGCTGGGTTCGTGCCCTTGCAGTTGCCGATGCAGGCGATACCAGCGGCCACAGCTGATATTCGCATGGAGTTGCAACGTGGGGCATCCACCGTCACGGTGAGCTGGCCGGCGCAGTGTGCTGGCGAATGCGGGAGTTGGTTGCGTGAGTGGCTGCGATGATCCGCATCGACGCGCTGTGGCTGGCAACAACTCCGATAGACATGCGCATGGGAACGGAACGTTTGTTGGCTCGGGTGGTGCAGGTGTTCGGCTCAGCCCAGGCCCATCACGGGTACCTGTTTGCCAACGCGCGGGGCAATCGCATGAAGCTGCTTTTGCACGATGGTTTTGGGATGTGGTGTGCAGCCCGGCGTCTCAATCAAGGTGGGTTTGAATGGCCGCGTGGCGGCACGGATCTGACCACCTCAATCGCTCTGACAAAGCAACAATTCGATGCTCTGGTGCTGGGGCTGCCATGGAGCCGGCTGGAACAAATGCAGTCCATTACGCGGGTGTAGGAACTGTCCTTTAACGCTGTAAAAAAGGCAATTGGAGGATGCCCTAATTCACATTTGTGTGTCGATTTTTCACAATACACACATGCTCACCGTGGACCAACTTAAGCCCCAAGACTTTGTCGGTCTGAGCCCCGCCGCTGCGGTTGAATTGGCCGCCCGCGTGTTGGCGCACGTTGGAGAGCAGAGCCGCAAAATCGAGTCGCAGGCCCAGGCCATCGAGTTCAGGGATGCCAAGATCGCAAGCATCACCTTTGAGCTGCGCCGCCTCAAGGCCCGGCAGTTTGCTGCCAAGACCGAACGCATGAATGCTGACCAGCGCCAGTTGTTTGAAGAAGCGATGGCGGCCGACCAGGCGGACCTGGAGGCCCAACTCGAAGCGCTGAAGGCGGCATTCAAGGTGCCGGGCAATACGCCAGACGCCGACACCCGCCGCAAGCCCAAACGCCAAGCCTTGCCAGAGCACCTCAAGCGGGTTGACCACCACCATGAGCCAGAGAACACGACCTGTGACTGCGGCCAGCCCATGGTGCGTATCGGCGAAGACGTGAGCGAACGCCTGGACATCATTCCGGCACAGTTCTACGTGCACCGCCACATTCGCGGCAAGTGGGCCTGCAAGTGCTGCCAGACCCTGGTGCAAGAGCCGGTGGATCCACACGTCATCGATAAGGGCATGCCAACTGCAGGTCTGGTGGCACACACGGCCGTGAGCCGCTTTGTTGATCACATTCCCTACTATCGCCAGGAGCAAATCAACGCTCGCTCCGGCGTTCATACGCCGCGCTCAACACTGGCATCGTGGTCGGGCCAAACGGGCGCTGCCCTGATGCCCCTGTATGACGCGCATCGCGAGTTTGTCCTGAGTTGCAAGGTTGTTCATGCTGATGAGACACCGGTCAGCATGCTGGACCCCGGAGCGGGGAAGACCAAGCGGGCCTACATCTGGGCCTATGCCCGAAGCGGCTTTGATGTTTCACCCGGAGTGGTGTACGAATTCTGCCTGGGCAGAGGGGCAAAGTACCCGCTTGAATTCCTCAAGGGCTGGTCGGGCACGCTGATATCCGACGGCTACGGGGTGTACGACCAGGTCGTAAAGGAGGAGACCCGCGTCGGCGCAGCTTGCCTGGCCCACTCGCGACGAAAGTTTGATGAACTGGTCAAGGACAACCTGAGTCCGGTGGGCACGCAGGCCATACAGCGCATTGCAGCGCTCTACCAAATTGAGCGACAGGTCAAAGGGTGCTCGGCTGAAGATCGACTGGCTATCAGGCAATCGAGCTCAAAGCCGCTTTGCGAAGACCTGCACGTTTGGTTGAAGCTGGAGCGCCAACGCGTACCAGAGGGAAGCGCCACGGCCAAGGCGATTGACTACAGCCTGAACCGGTGGGAAGCGCTGACAACTTACTTGGCCGATGGCAACGTGCAGATTGATAACAACCATATCGAAAATTTGGTGAGGCCATGGGCGATGGGAAGAAAGGCATGGCTCTTCGCGGGCAGTGAACTAGCCGGTCAGCGTGCTGCAATCATGATGAGCTTATTGCAGTCCGCAAAGCTACATGGTCACGATCCCTCGGCGTATCTGAAAGACGTGCTCACGCGTCTACCGTCGCACCTGAACAGCCGAATCGACGAGTTGCTCCCGCATCGCTGGCAGCCGCAGGTCTGACTGACCGTCCTCAGAGCTCTCGCATATTCCAGGTGCACGAGTCAATGTGGCATGGCTGGCCGCTTACGGTACAGCGCCTGATGCGCTCCATGTTTCTTGCCGGGATGGCGCCAGGACCGAACACGAGCGCGGCGCACCCAAAGCACAAGGTGTACCCCTACTTGTTGCGTGGAGTGCCCGTGGTGCGGGCCAATCAGGTCTGGAGTAC
>CAIVXG010000053.1 GCA_903909815.1 uncultured beta proteobacterium
CCTGGCAGGGGCCTGATTTTAAAAATCCCAAAACCAGAAACCGTCCAACTCGTCGGTTTCACTGCTCGGGGAAATTACAGAAAGGATGTTGCACTAGCGATTTTTTCGAGCGATCCATGCACCCAAAACGGACATCATCAAGCGTGAAGAAGACGCATAAACAACATCATATTTCTGCCCCCGGGTCTTGCGTAGAACCTCGCGAGCATACGAAACGAATGCTCTAGCCTGGTCGAGCATGCCGCTTTTGTGCGGTGGCAATGCAACGCGAACTATCGACAACCCAGGGAATTTTTCGTCGGCAAGGGCCTCAACCAAAAAACTGTTATAGCGGTTGGGCAGAGTTGTCAGCACATCTATCTGCCCTGCGACAGGCATCTTCTGCCTTAGCGCATCGACAAATGCGGAGCTACGAAACGATCCAGCGCTCAGATCCGGCCTGAAGTAAAAGCTCAATACCAATATCTTCAACCGTTTTCTCCCCAATTGATGACCGTCCTGGCCCAGGAGCCAGCCAACGCGCCCACCAGACAAATATTCGGCGTAGAAACGCCGAAATATGGATGCCATGTCGTGTGCTCAACAAGCATACTGGCCCCTTCAAAGGCCACCTCGACCATCCTCCCATCGGTCAGTCGCAACGACACCTTGCTGACACCAGCTTCCAGCACAGCGATATCTGGATGAAGATGCAACCGTATCTCGGCACCGTCAATTGCGCCGGTAACTTGGTCTTCGATCACCAGCGATTCATCATCAAGCAGCCAGCTTCGTCGATGTTGGCTTCGCCCTTTCAGACGCCGATATCCGTCGTGACTCGCCTCGACGCGATCGTCATCCGTCGTTTCTGCAATATCCAAATATTGCACATGCGCCCGCCGCGCAACTCGGAATCCATCCCACACTTCCGACGAATCCCGTCCGTCGATGAGCAGTGTGTTGTGCGCAGCAGTGCCGCGTTGTCGTTGCCGCTCCAAACCATTGCCATAGCAAGAAGTGCCAGAGTTCACCATTACTCGCTGGCAGTGCAGTGACAGTTCAAACGACAAGGTGTCAGCGTGGGCGTGCCCGGGAAGGTAGCTCGGCCCGATCGGGGCTGCGTCTACGATAAGAACGGCATTTTTTCTTTGGAGTCGGATATACCCGCTTTCCGTCAAATGAACCACTCCATCGGACGATTTTATTTGCGCTGGATGCTTCAAACGTTCCGCATAGTCATTCAATTCGGTCAGTCTGGGTGCGACTCCGAAAGCGGCATCATTGAAAAAGGAAATCTCACCATCCGGATGACACATCGTCGCAAGCCAGTCGCGCATTTTGGCTAACATCTCCGGCCTGATGAACACGCCCAAACCATACGCTTTGGCAACGTTCTCAATGTCCAGAAAATCTTCCAAGATGATTCCGTGGTACATCGGACTGCGCTCGAAATGCCCGCCGTCCGCCAGTATCTGCTCAGGCAATTCGCGACGCAGGATCGCCAAGCCCTTCACCAACCACTTATCCGCTTCCTCTTTGTTGAAAAACGCACCTGAAAATATCAACGCCTTGGCATTCGCCAAGAGATGGTTCCCCAACAAATGAAACTCTAGCCGTTCAGATAGAAAGCGGGTCTGTATCGCCAGGCTGGCGATAGCCCGTGACGAAAGCGCTCCTCCACCCAGCGACCACTTGATCCAATTGACAATTCTGAGCGAGATCGGATAGGGCTCCCATCCGTTTCCCGATCCGGGTGGATTCTCATCTATCCATCTCTCAATTAGCCGCGTATGCTGTTCACGACGATTCGCAGACCCAATGGCATTCAGATCATCAAAATAGTGCAGGTTATATAGCCACAACTTTTCTACGGCTGGATCGTTCCAGGCGGCCATGTTTGCGGCCGCCTTGGATTCATTCAGGAAGACAAATACATCTTCAGCGACCATGCTCCGGCTGCGCTTGCATGGTGCCATCCACGGCGCCGCAGCCTTCCTGCACGGTGGTGGAACGCGCAGATCTGGTCGAGGTCGGTGAAGCCTAAAGCGAATGCGTCCAAATATCTGGGCGGGGCGTAAATTGGGTATTCCGGTCGATCGTGACCACCCGTTCCGGTTTGTCGTGACCGGCGATTCTGGTTTATCGTGACCGCTCATTCCGGCCGATCGTGACCGGGCATTCTGGTTTATCGTGACCGCCGATTCCGGTTTACCGTGACCGGTTGGTGGCGGACCCTCGTTGCCCGTTCACGTCGCCTGCGTGGGCACAGGCTGCGCCCCACTCGAATCGATAAGCAGCGTGAGGAGCTGCGCATATTTGTCCCACCCCGAACGGGCTAGTCTCAGCACCTTTTGCTGGAGCCGACTTGCCCGATACCCGAAGGATCACTATGCGTCAGATCAAAGACGTCCTGCGTCTCAAACTCGAACTCCACCACTCCCACCAGCACATTGCAGCCGCGCTGGGGCTCTCCAAGGGGGTAGTGGCCAAGTACATCAAACTGGCGAGCGACGGGGGCCTGTATTGGCCCCAGATCGAGCCAATGAGCGAGACCGAACTGCACCACCGTTTGCTGGGCTCGCCTCAGCGCGCCAGTAGCTTTGTCGCCCCCGACTTTGCCCAAATGCACCAGGAGTTACGCCGCAAGGGCATGACGCTGATGCTGCTGTGGCAGGAGCACAGCGAGCGCCACCCGGATGAGAGCATCCACAGCTATTCGCAGTTCTGTGAGAACTACCGCCGATACGCCAAAACCCTCAAGCGCTCCATGCGCCAGGTCCACCGTGCTGGCGAGAAGCTCTTCATCGATTACGCCGGCCCCACGATCGCCCTGGCAGACGGCAACCGAGCCCACATCTTTGTCTCTGCCATGGGGGCATCTGGCTACACCTTCGCCTATGCCACACCACGCGAGACCATGGCCGACTGGCTGGGTGCGACAGCCCAAGCGCTGCACTTTTACGGGGGCAGTCCTGAACTGGTCGTCCCCGACAATCCCAAGGCCCTGATCGCCAACCCGGACCGGTACGAACCCAGAGCCAACGACACGGTGCTGGAATTCGCGCGGCACTACAACAC
>CAIVXG010000054.1 GCA_903909815.1 uncultured beta proteobacterium
GCCCAGCAGCGACAGCGTCATCAGCACCTGGCTCATCACCGTGCCACGGCGCAACGCGGCGTACACGCCCATGGGCACGCCCAGCAACAGCGACAAAGCAGCAGCTATCAGCGCCAGCTCCATGGTCGCGGGGAAACGCTCACCCAGCAGGCGCGACACCTTGGCACCCTGGCGCAGGCTCAGGCCGAACTCGCCCTGCACCGCATTCGTCAGAAAGTGCCAGAACTGGATGAAGAAAGGCTGGTCCAGCCCCAGGTCGGAGCGCAGTTGGCGGATTTGATCGGGCCGAGCGTCCTGTCCCAGCAGAAAGACGACGGGGTCGCCCACATACTGAAAAAGCAGGAAGGCGATGAAGGCCACGCTGACCATGACCACCGAGGCCTGGAGCAGGCGGCGAAGAATGAAAACGAACATGCAAGCCCGAAATGTAGGATGACGGATGCTATCAGAGCAATCTTCGTGCCGACACGGGGTTTACTTGGATGCGGTCTACAAGGCTTGCCGCTCCTGCTCAATCCGCCCACGCATGGCCGACGGTATCTCCCAAGCCTCCACCACATCCACCCGAAAGGGCAGTTCACTGGCCTCAAAGGCGTCGATCAAACTCGCACGTTGCCGCCAGGAGAGATGCTCGGGCCGGGAAAGCAGCAGGTCCAGGTCCGAGTAGGGCCTGCAGTTGCCCGTGGCGCGTGAACCAAACACCCACACACTGGCATCCGGTGCGACCTGTCCAACAATTTCTTGAACAATGTCCCGATGCTTCAATGCCAGGAAGACATGCGGGTCAGGCATTTTGTGCTGCCTCCAGACGAGCCAATAATTCAAGTGATTCGGGCAAGAATGCCTGCGCCCCAACCGCCACTTCCTCTGCGCGACGTTCATCGTAGCCATGGCTGGTGCTGTTGCGCAGCTCGCGCCAGCGCCTCCAGCTCAGCGGGTCGGCGACGAACCCGGCATCAGCCGCAAGGCGCATCAGATCGTTGAACGATAAATCGGTCACGCTGTCGGCCGCAATCGCGCGCTCCATCAGCACGCGACGAAGCGATCTCATGGCAAGTTCGTAGGAAAACTCAAACGACTGAATGACTGCAGATCGAAGGTGCGGTTTGAGCGCTGCGCCCACCGGCTGTGCTTGCCAAAACACAATTGCCTCCTGCAAGACAGCCAGAGCTTTGCGAAGCGTCGACAGATCAATGTGATGTAAAGCATCCATCCGCCGATTGTGCTTGCATCCTGGCGAAGGGGCAATCTGAACTGAAAACGTTCTCGCCTGCAGTTAAAGCTGGTAGGGAATGCGCACGCCTGGATGTTTAGCGGCGAAATCCTTGCTGTTGCGGGTCACCAATAGTCGCCCGCCAACCTGGGCGGTTGCCCAAATGATGGCATCTGGCAGCTTGATATTTACGCCTTTGCGCAGGACTACGGCGCGTTGCGCCACGCCTTCGTCGATGGCAAGGAGCGTGAATCCCGACAAGAATCGGTCTACTGACGTTTGCTCCGGCTCAGTCGTGCCGACCTGCACCTCCATCCAGGTGATGATGGAAATCGCCTTGTCCCGGTAGAGTGCAAGCTCGGTTTTCGCGGCCTCAACGCCGTTCAGAAAATCGATCAGAATGTTCGTATCGAACAGCGCTTTTACCATTCTTCACGAAGCCTCGTCTGATAGGCGAGGCCATCCATCTTCCTGTCCTCCCAGAGGCCAAACGCCACGTCGGTACTGTCCGTTGGCTTGAATTTTTCGAGATACAGCGACACCGCCCGTCGAATCAACTCTGCACGGGAGACATGCTGAATTTCGGAAAGCGCATCCAAGGCCTTCAATTCATTTTCTGGAATTCCTACAAGCGCGCGCCGCATCGTCAAGCTCCTTGATATCTGACGCTGATATCATATACCAGGGATCGGAAAATGTCGGTTGCAGCGACTTCTCCGCCATCTCACCCCTCCGTGCTCCACGGCCCCGGCAACGTGGCCATGGCTCAGATGACGTCGGGTTCCTGCATCCACGCGGGGATGTTCCGGCTCGCCAGAGAACGTGGAAAAAGGGGTTGGACTTTCACCTCGGCGCGCCAGCCTTGGCTGCCGCGTGCACACGCTTGCGCAATCCTTCAAAGTAGACCGCATCGGCCGTGGCCGCCGCAGGAGACGATGCGCCCGCCAGCAACACCCCACGCAACTGCATCCGCTCCTGATCCTTGCGAATCAGTTCGCGCACATACTCACTGCTGGTGCCATAGCCGCTCTGATGGACATGCTCGTCCACGAAGGACTTGAGCGCTTCGGGAAGGGAAATGTTCATTGTGCTCATGTCATAAGCATAGGTTGTTTGGCAAAATTTGGCAAGAAAAAACCCCGCTGCGTTGCCGCAGCGGGGTTTTGTTTCTTCAACCCTCAGCTGACTTGCGTCAGCGTCAGATTAGAACGCGCTGTAAACGCCGAAGGCGATGTTGCCAGACTTGGTGCCAGCGCCAGGAGTCACGGCACCCGTCACGTACCCGGCATTGCCAGAGTTTGTGACTTCAGCCACGGTGGTGTACAGCTTGGTGCGCTTGGACAGAGCGTAGTCCACGCCCAGGCCGTACTGGTTGCCGGTGCCAGTGGTGGCAGCGGTCAGGCCAGCTGTGCTGGCGTGAGTGTAGGTTGCCTTCCATTTCGTTGCGCCCACGGTGTAGGTACCGCCAATCATGTTCATGGTGTTGTCACCATAAGCAGCTTGCGATTCCTTGGCGTAGGTGTACATCAAGGATGCAGCGGAAGTCAGGTCATACTGAGCAGACAGTGCCGTCACCTTGTAGTTGCCTTTGAGCTGATATTGGGTATTGGAAATCGCGCCAGTGATCAACAACGGGCCTTGCTGGTACTTCAGGAAAGCAGAATAGCCGGTGCCATCGCTGTGACCGACATTAGCAGTGGTTGCAGTGACGGTAGTGGCGCTGGCAGCCACGTTGTTGCCGAAGAAGTATTGCACGCCGCCTTGCACAGGAGCGTCAGGCGTAAGGTAAGACACCATGTTCGAAGCATTGGTGCCAACAAATGCACCGCCAGCTCCAGTACCCGAAACGTGGTAGAACATGTTGGTGTTTTGTGCTGGGCCGTTGGTGCTGAACGGATCAACCGTGCCTTCACCGTACCAGAACGAGTAGATGTATTCACGACCCAGGTGCAGCGAACCGAAGTTGCCGTCGATACCCACGTAGGAATAACGCTGGAAGTCCAGACCTTGCGAACCGTTAGGTGAACATGCAGTGGTTCCCGTTGTAAGGGTTGGGTTTTGCTTTGCAGTATTAACCAACGAAACATTACCAGAGGTGCAACCACCGTTAGCTTGGTTGGAAGTGTTCGAAGACTTGCCGTTACCGGATTCGTTCTTCAGGCCACCTTCCAACTTGAACACGGCCGTCAAGCCGCCGCCCAGGTCTTCAGTACCCTTGAAGCCCAGCTTGCTGGAACCGAGGTTGGAGTTGGTCAGGAAGTTCAAGCTCTGGCCATTGCCAGCATTGTGGTTGACGGACGCGTCAACTGCACCGTAAAGGGTGACGGAAGATTGTGCGAACGCGCCGGTGGCAGCCAGAGCAGCCAGGGCGTATGCGGAGGCATTTTGCCGCTAAAAGCCACAAGGTCCACATAGTCCGGCAACGGTAGCGCCGTGGTTTGAAAGAACAAAGTTGTACGGTCAGCGGTGTACAACTTTCACAACAATTTTCTGCCTGTTTTGTACCAAGGCAGTCAACGGCGATCAACGGATATTTCTCGGCGTTGTTGACCGCGCACCAAGCCTGTTCAGTCCGCAAAAACGGTTGCATCTGCGGTGTACAACAGTACGCTTGAGCGATGTTGACCCGTTTTACCGTCACTAACCTTGGTGCTGCCAACGATGCCATGGTGCGTAGCAAACAGCGCGAGCGCACCGTGCCTTTGCCAGAAACTGTCACGTCTGTGCCGGGCTATCCCAACAAGCTGTCGGTGTTCAAAATGGCAGCCAGCAAATTCTGGCAGGTCCGTTGCTGGGTTGCTGGCCGCACGCATAGACGCAGCACACAAACGCAGAGCCTGCGTACCGCGCAAAGTTATGCCCGTCAGTTCTATGAACTGCTACTGGTCCAGCATCACAGCAGCACATGCCCTGCCCATTTCAGTGCGTCCTTGACCGAAGCAGGTTCAAAGCCAATCAAACCCCACCAAACATTCGGCGCACTTGTTGCCCAGATGTTCGCCAACGAGCAAGCCCGACATGACCGTGGTGAATTTTCTATCGGGAGTCTGCAAGTGCTGCGTAACAGGCTCGACGCGCACATCCTGCCGCGCTGGGCCAAGAAATCAGCCCCCGACATTGACTATCAAGCACTGCTGGACTTCACGCAGTTCCTGAGCACGTCCATGAGCACGATCACTGTCAGCCAGTATCTTGTCATTGTTCGCAAGGTGTTGATCCATGCTGTCGCAGTCGGCGCACTGGACAAGCTACCGGAGTTCCCCAAGATCAAGATCACGACGAACTCACGCGGAGCATTTACACCCAGCGAATATTGGAAGATCGCACGCACTGCACGCAAGTTGCGTAATGTGCTGCACCCTGAATGCCGCAGTGTGCTTCGCAGTACCTACAAGCTGCGCCACGCCGAGCAACGGATGCCACCCGATGTTGCATGGGCCATTGTGTTCATGATCAACAGCTTCATACGCCCTGGCGACCTCAAAACGCTCAAGCATCGGCACGTTGAAATTGTTCGGGGGCAAAACACCTACCTGCGCCTGGCTGACATTGCCGGAAACGAAGAAGCATGGCAAGCCTATCGTCACATTGCAGCCTGCTGTTCGCATCTACGAACAGATTTGCAAGCAACAACAGCCACACGGACTCGCAAAGGCCGATGACTATCTGTTCCTGCCACACTTGGCCGACCGGAACTACGCAAGCTCCGTGCTGAGTCTGCACTTCAACTGGATTCTGGATGAAACTGGATTGAAGAAAGGACCACATGGCCAGCCGCGCACGTTGTACAGCCTACGCCACTCGTCCATCACCTTCCGCCTGCTGTACGGCCAAGGTATCGACTTGCTAACGCTGGCACGCAATGCCCGCACCAGCATTGGCATGATCAACAGCCACTATGCAAGCACAGTGACGGGCGAACAGAACATCGGCATGCTGCAAAGCCGCCGAAGTCGCATTACCTCTTGAACCCGTCCCGCAGCTTGACACTGGCCGCAGCGATCTGGGCGTCAAGTTCGGCGTTCTGTACTGCGCTGATGATCACGTCCAACACGGACGCAATGTCTTTGGCGTTGCCAACTTCGACAGCAGTCTTGCCCTTGCTGAGTTCCAGTATCTTGCTGCCATAGTTCACGGCCAGCAGCGTTTCACCCTTTTCTCCCGTCCACCAGCACGGCTTTATACGCACAGGCATTTCACGCACGATACGCCGCTCGGTGTCCTTGTCCAGCACAGTACGCAGTCGCATGGGCGCATAGTTGCGACCCTCGCTATGTGCCAACGCCAAGTCTCGCTGTTCAGTCAGCTTTTTCAGTAGCTTGTTTCGACGCCGGATCACGTCAGGTATCGCCCTCTGCTTACGGGCCGAAGTGAGTTTGAGTGTTTCCAGTAGCCGTGTCATTGCTGATCTCCTTTTGCATGTAACAGCAGCAACTGTATTTTCAGACGAACACTTGGACAACCGATGCACCGCCATGATGAACGGGTACCGCGCCGTACTGCACCATCAAACCAGTTCGACCGCGTTACGCAGCATGTCATCCGACGCGTCAACATACTGAATCGTTGTCGAAATGTGCCGATGACCCAGCGCACGCATCAACACGCGGATCGAGATTCCCTTTGATGACAGTGAAGTTGCAAAGCTGCGCCTGCCAGAATGTGAACTGGCACCCTCGATGCCCACTTTGCGGTACAGATGATGAAAGAACTGGCACAGCGTGTTCGGGGAAAATCCCTCCTTCATGCGCTTTTGTGAAAAGAACAGTTTCTGCTCTTGATCGAGCGGTTTGTACAGCGACAGGTACTTGGTCAGCTCTTTGCGGAGTTTTTCGTTCACGAACACGACGCGTGCAAAGTTGCCCTTCGTCTGCTCGGCGTCCAAGCGGATTTCACTGCGAACGTCACCGTGTATGTCCAGCACGTCGCTTATCCGCAGTGCTGCAACTTCGCCGACGCGCATCCCAGCGTAGTGCGTCATCAGTAGCATCGCCCTGTTGCGCGCTGCGTAC
>CAIVXG010000055.1 GCA_903909815.1 uncultured beta proteobacterium
ATCGAGCCGCCGCCGCAATTTGGCGGCGGACTGCGCCGCGACTTCATCCGCGGCATGGCCAAGGTGGGCGGGCGCTTCATCATCATCCTGGAAACCGACAAGGCGCTTGATATCGGCGAAATGGCCGACCAGATCGAGCGCGCGCAGAACGGATCCTGAGGCATTCTTTTCCCTAGATCAAAGAGGAGTCGCAATGAAATACAAGGCAGCGCCGACCCAGCAGGAGCGGGTCATGCGGGAGGACGATTTCATCGTCTCCAAAACCGACCTCAAGGGCCGCATCAGCTATTGCAACCGCATCTTCATCGAATTCTCCGGCTACACCGAGCAAGAACTGCTCGGTGCTCAGCACAACATCATCCGCCACCCCGACATGCCGCGCGGCGTGTTCAAGTTCCTGTGGGACACCGTGGGACAGAAGAAGGAAATCTTTGCCTATGTGAAGAACATGAGCAAGGACGGTGGCTTTTACTGGGTGTTGGCCAACGTCACGCCCGACATGGACGAACAGGGCGTGGTGGAGGGCTATTTTTCGGTGCGACGCAAGCCCAAGCGCGAGGCGGTGGCGGCGCTGGCCGATGTCTATCACCTGATGCTGGAAGAGGAGCGCAAGGCCGGGCCGCGCGACGCCTGTGATGCATCGATCGGATTGTTGGTGGGCTTGTTGAACCAGAAGGGCGTTTCCTATGAATCATTCATCCTCTCCCTCTGAGTCACCAAAATTCGCTGTCGTGCTGGCGCTGTTGCTGCTGGGTGGCGCGGCGCTGCAATGGGGCAGCGGCGGCTGGAGCTGGCTGCCGCTGGTGTGGCTGCTGCCTTCGCTGTCGTGCCTGGGACTGTGGCTGCGCAGCCTGCTGCAAAGCCAACGCTACATTTCCGACATCCAACTGGTCGCTCGGGAAGTGGCTCACGGCAAGTTCGCCAGCCGCATCCGCAATATTCCCCTGAGCGGCCAGTACCACGCCCTGTGCTGGGACATCAACGACATGCTGGACCAGTTGGAGGCCTGCTTTCGCGAGCAGTCCGCGGCGCTGCAGTACGCCAGCGAGGCCAAGTACTTCCGCCTGGCGCAGCCGGGTGGCTTGCGCGGCAGTTTCAACGAGTCGCTCAAACGCGCCAATGCCTCGCTGCAAACGATCGAACAAAAGGCGCTGGAGGAGCAAAGGGCCGCGGCCGAGAAGCTGGTGGCGCAGGAGCGCGAGCAGCGCATCGCCAACGAGAACCTGCGCATCCGCAACGCGTTGGACAAGTGCAGCACGAACGTGATGATTGCCAACGCCGCCAACGAAATCGTCTACATGAACGAAACCGTCACGGCCATGATGCAGCGCAACGAGGGCGAGCTGCGCAAGGCGTTGCCACAGTTCGACGCGCACCGCCTGATGGGTCAGAACATCGACGTCTTCCACAAGAACCCCTCGCATCAGCAAAGCATGCTGGCCAGCCTGCGCTCCACCTATCGCACGCAGATTCCCGTGGGCAGTTTGTCGTTCACCCTGAGCGCGAGTCCGATCCTGGACGCCAACGGAACGCGCATGGGAACCGTGGTGGAATGGGCCGACCGCACACAGGAAGTCGCGGTCGAGCGGGAAGTGGCCGACCTGGTGCAGGCGGCGGCCGAGGGCGACTTCAGCGGCCGTCTGGGACTCCAAGGCAAGGTCGGCTTCTTTGCCAACCTCGCTACCGGCATGAACGACCTGATGGACACCAGCGAGCGCGGCCTGGGCGATGTGGCCGATCTGCTGGCCGCCTTTGCCCAGGGCGATCTGACCTACCGCATAGCGCGCGACTACGCTGGGCTGTTTGGCAAGGTCAAGGAAAGCGGGAATCAGACCGCCGAGCAGCTCACGCGCGTCATTGGCGAAGTGCGCGCCGCAGCCGACGCGCTCACGGGTGCGGCAAACCAGGTCAGCGCCACCGCGC
>CAIVXG010000056.1 GCA_903909815.1 uncultured beta proteobacterium
ACCAGGTTACAAGGGTGTTCGTTGCGAATCGATGGCGCATGTCATGCAATCGTGGCCCATGATGGTCACCATCGGCACGCAGGCCGATTTGCCTTGATAGCGCATAGAAAGTTCGATGTATCGCTCCGTAGTCCAGGCGATTGCCCCAACTTGAGACAAACAAATAGGAGGACACAGGTCGTTGCGCCCAGTGACCCCTACGTCTATCGATGTAGTCTTGCAGCACCTTGCAGGTCGACGCATGCAACGGCACCAGACGGGTCTTGCCAAACTTTGTGTTGCGCACCGTCAGCACCCCTGCTTGCAGATCAACATCCTCAAGCTCGATGTTGCGTGCCTCACTCAGGCGCAGACCCGAGACGCTCAGCAACCCGAATAGGCAGTAGTAGACCCAGGGCAGCAATTTGCCGCTCTCGTAGCGGCAGTGCATGTCGAGTGCAGCGCGCAGAAGTCTGCGAACTTCATCGTCGGAGTAGAGGTAGGGCTGAGCCCGGCGCGGCCGATATGGCAACAAACCCTGGGGTGGGACCTGCGTGCGCGGATCGGTGGCGCTGCGATACCGCGCAAATCCACGAACGAAGCTCAGACGACGGGCCCAATGGGCCGGTTGCGCGTTCGCAGGTTGTTGAGCCCAAGTCAGAGCCAACGCCTGGGTGATATAGGGAGCGCGACGCCGCTGCATGTAGGAGCTGAAGTCCAGCAATGCCTTGCCAGCCTCCCTCAACTTGAATCCCAGGTCACGTCGCATCCGCAGATAGGCGTGAACGGCTTGGCGAAGCGTGTTCATCGCACACCTCGCGGCCAAGGCACTGCCAACGTGCGTAACGCATTGAGATCGACCTTCGCATAGATCCTCGTTGTCTGTGGATCGTGATGTCCCAACAATTGCCCAATCTCACTGAGCGAGGCACCCCGGCGCAACATCTCGCAGGCCAGGCCGTGACGAAACTGATGCGCGCCTTTGGTTGGTGCCTGAATTCCGGCGCGTTCCAGCGAATGCCGAACGATGGATCCGACACCGCAAGCACTTTGGAACTCGCGGTTTGGGGCTTTGGCCCGCAGAAAGACGCGACGACTGGTGCTCTGCGGCCGCCCACGTCTCAGATATGCGGCGATCGCTTTGCCGACTTCCGGCGACAACGGCAAATCGCTGCGTTGACCGCTCTTGCCGCACACGCTCAATCGACCGGCATCCCAGTCAATATCATCCAGATTGAGGAATGCGACTTCACCTGAACGCAAACCCAATCTCGCCAGAAGGAGCAATATCGCGTAGTCCCTGCGACCGCTCGCGGTACGGCGATCGATGCTGGCGAGCAACTCTCGGGTCTGGTCCGCCGCAATTGCACGCGGGATTGAAGTCATCGACCAATTCGGCACAACTGGGACTGCGGCAGCCAGATCCAGTGTGACGTCGCCGCGATACCGCCCATAGTTCAAAAATGAGCGTAACGCAGAAGTCATCAACTTGGCTCGCTTCATGTGCAGACGTGGCGCTTGCCGTTGAACAAATCGCACTACATCGCCGGCAGCAAGGCGAGAAAGCTTGACTTCTCCACTTCCGAAGCAGTCGCGCAGGAAGTCGTGAATGAACGGCAGGTAGTTGATGATCGTCATCTTGGCCAAGGCGCGCGCATCACGCAGGTATTCCTCGTATGCCTTTGCGCAGCGCTCAACTGGGGTCAAGCGACGAACGGCGACCTTCTGCGCCGGAATCGCGCCTTGGAGGCGCAGAAAATCAATAAGGCTCCTGAGCCCGGCAGCATCGCCTCGCCGCGGCCGCCGGTGTCGATACCGGTATCGCAGGTAAAGCTCGGCATGCGCCGAAGAAATTCCACGCAACCTTACGCTGGTCTGCTCAAGCCATTGACTGAAACACGCGGCGAGCCAAACCTGCTGATGAATGTAATGTGGTCGATAGCCCTGTGCCACCAAGGATCTCGAAAACGAATCGAGGTAGGCCGCAATCGGCCCTTGCGGCACAAGCGACAGAATAATCTGGTTGTTGACGGCGTAATTCACAGCAGACTCCTTACCCTCGCAGGGGTTGTTGACAGGAGTCAAAACTATGTCGGGCAAAACTCAACAGTCCGTGCGCAAAATCAGCCCGATTGCGAGTTACACGACATAGTCCGGTTGGGTAGATAGTGTCGCCTATGTCGTTGGAGAGATAGCAGGCATACGACTGCAATGCATCTGCTTCAGGCCGGCGTTGACATCACTGTTATTGCGCTATGGCTTGGTCACGAGAGCCCGACAACCACGCATGGCTACGTGGAGGCAGACATGACCATGAAAGAACGTGCTCTTGCCGCCATCGCGGCGCCTCAGACGCCGAAAGGAAATCGGTATCGACCGCCGGATGACCTGCTGAAGTTCCTTGAAAGTCTCTGAACTTATGTAAGGTACAAAGCTGTTTGACACAGGAGGGTGGCCCTTCTGCGGTGACTGCCGTACATAAAAACTGATCTCTGATAGCGTCTTTTATGAAAGACCTTCCCTAAAAGGCGCAACTGGTTGTTCGCAGGGTCTCTGCGCGCGGGCCAGCGGGCGGCCGCCGTGATGAGTCTGATCCAAAGCGCCAAGCTCAATGGGCATGACCCGTATGCCTATCTGCAAGATGTGCTGGCACGATTGCCGACGCAAAAGAACAGTCGCATTGAAGAACTGCTGCCGCACCGCTGGACGCCACTGATCACGTAAATGATACGCGGTCAATGTGTGTTGACCGGACGCATACAATCGTCCTCACGCAAATCCGCCATCAGTGCATCGACGCTGGCAAAGCGTTTTCCCTTTCCGGCTTCAAGCTCAGCTATCGCCTTGCGGGTGATGGTATTCGGAACCTTGACCTCGAAAGGCAAGCGGCGCTCGTCTGCAACGCGCAGCATCAACAGGCGGATGGTCTCCCTGCTGGAGCCTGACAGTGAGCTCTACAACACCGGGATCATCGACGTGTTCCACCGTTACCCGAAGATGTATATCGTCCGACCGCAGTTCTTTCTTCCAATCATCACTCTGCTGCGGAACGCTGCGATGAACTCGCTTAAGTACAAGTCGGAGCTCGCACTTGTTAGGGCGCAGAACATCGACATCACGAACTTCGAAACCGAGCTAGATTCGTTTAAGGCCGCATTCGCTAAGAACTACGACCTCGCCTCTAAGCGCTTCCAAACGGCAATTGATGAGATCGACAAGTCGATCGACCACTTGCAGAAGACTAAGGAGGCGCTGCTCGGTACCGATCGGAACCTTCGTCTAGCGAACGACAAGGCGCAGGACGTGACAATCAAGAAGCTCACGCGGGGCAACCCGACTATGGCACCAAGTTTGCCGAACTGAAGGAGCATGGCCCTTCCGATGCTGGATGAGTCAGATCATTCATGCTCGAGGCGCGTCTTGAACACGCAGATCAGCTTGGAGAGGGTGTGCCCTCCATCTTGGGCTAGCATCCGCTTCCGCACCGAAGCCGGTGCCTTGTTCATGAACTTCAAATGCCAGGGTAAGCGAATCTGCAAACAAGCCCGATGCCAGATTCTTGCCATATATCAAATCGAGGATCCTTGGTATAGGTAGATTGTTTTTCCTTGACGTACGCCTACTGCGGAGGAAAGAAATGAGCCAGCTACTAAACTCGATGAATGTCAAGGACGCCATCTTCGGAAGACGGTCGGTGCGTGCCTACGACGCGGAACAGATTGGCAGACCGACCCTGAATGTGTTGTTGGAGGCGGCGGTTCGAGCGCCAACTGCGATGCACGCTGAACCGTGGCAATTCGTCATCGTTCAGGATACCAAGCTTCTCAAGCGCATCTCCGATCTCGCCAAGGTCTCTTTCGCTGCGGAGGCGACGCGCTTGCATTCGCAGAGGGCCAGCCTCAGCGTTTTCACGCAACCCGACTTCAACGTCTTTTACGATGCCCCCAGTTTGATTGTGATCTGTGCCAAGTCGGCGGGACAGTTCGCTGTTGCCGACTGTTGGCTGGCAGCGCAGAACCTGATGTTGGCTGCGCATGCGATGGGCTTGGGAAGCTGCGTCATTGGCTCCGCGGCGACCGCACTCAATGTGATGGAAATTAAGGACCAACTTGGCATTCCCACCGATACCACGGCCATAGCGCCCATCATCGTAGGCAAACCGCGCGGCGAATCACATCCCAGTGCCCGAAATGAGCCGAAAATCTTGGCTTGGCGCTAGGTCGCCCGCTTGGAATTCAATTCCGGAGAATGGCAGCGATCCGGGTGAAGTCGGCGGTGCTCACAAAATGCTCTGAGCGTTGGATCGACAGGTCGCGATCCGGGCGCTTAGAAAATCCGCAATTAACCTTTTTCAGGAGTTTCCCATGCCACATCAAGACAAAAATCATTCGTACCATCAAGATATGGCCATGCACCATGAACAATCGGCTGTGCATCACGAACACGCGGCCAAGAGTCACCGGGAGGCGGCAAGGATGCGGGAAGCGGGCAATCACCCGGCAGCTGATACTCTTGCGCTTGTCGCTCATGCTCATACTCTACAAGCGCTTCAGCATAGCGAAGAGGCTCTTATGGCGCACGCCGATATTCAGTCATCTGTTCAGAGGCCTTAGCCGAGGGTGGTAGCACCCGGGTGGACGATCGGAAGTCCAGTGTCCCATTGAATTGCATAAGGCCCCGGGGCGCGTCAAGCTACTTGTCGCCTCATTCATGCAGCCAACTGCCGAATAGGGGTGTCGCCCGCTTGCGCCCGGATGACCAAGTCGCGTTCGGGGTTCAGAGTGACGGCGCCCTTGGGGACATATGGATTCCCATTGGCTCGCCGGGACACTGGCTACCGACGGAAGACGCCGCTTGCCTCCGTCTGGTTGAGAAAAGTGTAGTCGAGATCTGAGCGGCTGCTTCGGATCCCTGCACGCCCCCACGAATGACCGGTCCTATCTCACTGCATGGCCCGCTTAGGGCACACAAGAGGCATACGCGACTGGCCGGTAACCGGCCCGCAAGCACCTTACGGTTCGCCCCGAATTGTTGACGTAGAGTGCGACGACAACGACGTGTTGTTCTGCACCCGCGGCCAGTCGATTTCGGTCAGGCTCAAATCGTCACAGACCCAAAGATCCGTTTGATCTGTCGCCGATTCTGTGGCGGCGCGGTTTTCTGGCGGCCGATGACGCCCGCAGCGATGCCGTCCCAGGGTAAGCGGCTACCCGTGATGATGACTGGGTGTCCTGGGTCAGAGGGGCCGGTGCAACATACGTTGTTGAAGAAGAGATGCTGCCTACGCATCATGATGAACTCCTGTTGAAGTGGAAAAACACCATTTGGCATCGGCATTTGATTTTTAAAATTCAAATGAAAAGGTTGAAATCAGGCCAATTCATCTAGCTTTACGTTGCTTTACCGAGCCCATACAGAAGCCCTCCGGATCTGGATAAAACTGATTCATTCGGGCTTACCTATTTTTACCAATCAGATACGCCGTGTTGACATTGAGCTACAACAATGTTCCAGCACTGCGGATGAGAATGTCAGCGACGATTTGAGTCTGAAGTTTGCGTGACGGATCCATCAGATCACGCCATTGTCGGCGGACGAAACAGCCAAAACCAGCATGACCAATTCGCAAAATCAAAGTCGCCCAAAACGGTTCGCGATTACAGCTTCCGATCGCTACCTGGAAGTCTTCAATGCTTTTGTGAGTGCTGGCTGGGAACCGATAAAATTATTCACACTGCCCACGAGCGGATTTCTGAACGATAACAAAGCTGTGATTGCGCGTGCCCAGCAACTCGGCATGGAAATCCAGATGTCGCGGCTGGACGATGCCTCGTTGGCAGGGCTGGCGCGAATGGATTGTGACTTATTGGTCGTCGCCAGCTATGACTGGCGGATTGGGCGCTGGCAGGACTACATACCGAGGGCGGTCAATTTCCATCCGTCGCCGTTACCACGATATCGAGGACCATATCCGCTCGTTCAGGCTATCCTGGATGAGCAGACGGAATGGGGTGTCACTTGTCACAAGCTGGCCGAAGAATTTGATAAGGGCGACATCTTGGCACAAAGAATTTTTCCCCTGACTGCGCACGAGTGCCACGAAAGTCTTGACTTAAGAACACAAATGGCAATGTCCAGGTTGGCTATTGACGTGGCGTTGAATTTCGAGAAAGTTTGGTCTGAGGCCAATCCGCAGGTCGACGGACACTATGTCGGACTATGGTCAGACGCTGAACGCACGCTTGATTTTTGGAAAACAATTTCAGAATTGGATCGTCAACTGCGTGCATTCGGGAATTTCCAGTGTATTGCCATGCTTCATGGGCTACAGCTTCACATACAGCAAGCGGTGGTTTGGCCGGAAACACATTCGCTGCCGCCTGGCACGGTCGTGCTTTCATCCGCTGTACGCATGGTCGTGGCCTGTTGCGATGGCTTTGTTGGAATCACTCGCTGGAGTCTCCTTCCGCCTCATCTTACCCATGTTTCCCGCTTAATTTAGCCCGAGAAATCGAGATGAAACAGGTTAGCGGAAGCTTCGAGAAAAGGTGCCGGGAAGCAGCCAGTGGGCTATGCCCGTCTCCGCTGCCTTCTTGACCGACGCCGGTCTGATCCCAGCGACTGTTGATGGTACCCGCACCGAGAATTCGATCGGCAGCTATGGGGTGGGCTGACCTGGCAACTGAGTTCATATGATGCCGCTATCTGCTCGCGATCGAGGAGATCAATGCGGCCGGTGGCGTTCGCTCTTGGCCAGAAACTTGAGTTGACTCTGTACGATATCGATATCGATACGAAGGGCGATCAATGCGGGAGCCGCGCTTTGATCGCGCGATAGCGGTGATAGGTAAGCGCGAAGATCGCAGCGACGAAGCCGGATCCTGCACCGACGCCGAGCGCCCAGCGGGGGCCGAATGTGTCGGCCACCCACCCGACCAGAGGGGCCCCCAGCGGCGTGCACCCCAAAAATATGGCCATATAGATGGCCATGACACGTCCTCGCATGGAGGGCTGCGTCCGAAGTTGGACCAGGCTGTTGGTCGAGGTGGTGAAGGTCTGTGCAATGGCGCCCAGTGCCACCAAGATGACCCCAAACGACCAGACGTTGGGCATGACAGCACCCAACGTGCAAGCGACGCCAAAGGCAAAGGCACTAATGGCCAGAACTGCCACCCGGGGGGACTCGCGCCGTGCGGCAAGCAATGCGCCGATGACCGAGCCAACCGCCATGGCCGACGACAGCACGCCATACAAATGAGACCCACCGTGAAACTCTGTGACCGACATGGTTGAAATGAAGATCGGGAAATTCAGCCCGTAGGTTCCGACGAGGAAGAGCATCGTCAGTGCGATCACGAGATCGGGCTTGTGCCAGACATAACCAAGACCGTCGATCATGCTGGCGCCGCCGGAGACTGTAGCTTTGGGTAGTTGACGGAGTTCACCGACCCGAATTTTCATCAGCGCAACAAGGACAGCGATAAAACTCAATCCATTGATGAAAAAAAGCCATCCAGTGCCAATAGCGGCGATGATTACACCGGCGACCGCTGGTCCGATCAGTTGCGCGCTGTTGAACAGCGTCGAGTTCAACGCAATGGCGTTGGGCAGATCTTCATCGCCTACGAGTTCGGCTACGAAGATCTGGCGCACCGGTGAATCAAAGGCGCTAATGCATCCCATGAGTCCTGCAAACAAGTAGACGTGCCAGAGCGTGACCAGTCCCGTGAGTACGAGCAGCCCCAGTCCGAGGGCTGTCGCCGCCATCGCCGATTGGGTAACAAGCAACAGTTTTCGGCGATCGACGCGGTCGGCTACCCTGCCTGCCAAGGGCATCAGGATGATCGGCGGGCCGAATTGGAGTGACATTACGACGCCTACTGCGGTGCCGCTGTGGTTTGTCAAATGGGTCAACACCAGCCAATCCTGTGCAATGCGCTGCATCCACGTACCTACGTTGGAGATGAAGGCTCCGGACGCCCAGAGGCGGTAGTTGTGCCAGCGAAGCGAGCGGAACGTACTCTTCAGCAAGGTGCTGAGGCCAGCGCGCGAAGCGGGTGAGGATGAGGTCATTGCAAGAATGTGTCCGGATCCTTGCGAACCAGGTAGGCCATTATCGGCTGGAATGTCGGTCTGCGACCGGAAGGGGGAAATCGGGTCGGATCGCCGCCGCGAACGGCTCCTGACGTGCCCCAGAGATCACACAATTGACGTACCCCGAAGCTCCTGTGGTGACCGACTCTTCCCGCTGCAATGGAGCCGGCCAACCGGTAATGTTGATTATCGCCCCTGGGTGACAGCTTCCGCGTTTCTGGCCTGGGTTGCGAACGGCGGGTTCCGGCAAAATCGAAAGTCAGCTTCCCACTTTTCATTGCGTTTTGCGCAGTTCCGGTGGCTGTCGGGTTTCAGTCTGGAACTGTCCGCCAGGGTGAACAGGCTCGGTTTTGGCGCCACCCATGATCAACAAGTGGAAGCCGGGTCGAGATCTCCAAGGCGCTCAGGCTAAGGGGGCTAGAATTTACAAATGTACCGTTTTAGGATGGATGGTTATGTCCCACCAGGTCAACTCTGTGGATCGCTCAAGTCGTCGCTCAAGGTCTCTTTTGTCGTTGCCGCATAGTGTGATCCCCTTCTCGTAAATG
>CAIVXG010000057.1 GCA_903909815.1 uncultured beta proteobacterium
ACGCCGGCCCCGTTTTGGCCTCATGCGCGGGCGCGAATTCACGATGAAGGACGCCTACAGTTTCGACCGTGACATCGAGGCGGCTAAAGTCAGCTACCAGAACATGTCGGCCGCCTACCGCCGCATCTTCGACCGTTTTGGCCTGCGCTACCGCGCCGTCGCTGCCGACAGCGGCGCCATCGGCGGCGACATGAGCGAAGAGTTCCAGGTGATCGCCGCCACTGGCGAAGACGCCATCGTGTATTGCCCGAACAGCGATTACGCCGCGAACATGGAAAAGGCCCAGGCCCTGGCGCCCACAGGGCCGCGCGCCGTGCCCTCCCAGACTTTGATGCGCACGCCCACGCCGGGCAAGAGCACCTGCGCGGACGTCGCCGAGTTGCTGGGATTGCCGCTACAACAGACAGTCAAGTCACTGGTGCTGGCCACGGATCAGCTCGACCAGCACGGCGTCATCGTCAAGACCCAGGTCTGGCTGCTGCTGCTGCGCGGTGACCACGACATGAACGAAGTCAAGGTCAGCAAGGTGGCGGGCCTGGATGCCGGTTTTCGCTTTGCCACGGTGCCCGAAATCGAGGCGCATTTCGGCTGCACGCCAGGTTACCTGGGCCCGATTGCCTTGAAGCAGCCGGTCAAGCTGGTGGTGGACCGCGAGGTCGCCGCGATGCACGACTGGGTCTGCGGCGCCAACGAGGTCGGCTATCACCTGACCGGTGTGAACTGGGGCCGCGACCTGCCCGAGCCTGAGCTGGTGGCCGATCTGCGCAACGTGGTCGAAGGCGACCTCTCGCCCGACGGCCAAGGCGTGCTGGCGATTGAGCGCGGCATCGAAGTGGGACATGTCTTCGTGCTCGGTACCAAATACAGCAAGGCCATGAACGCAACTTTTCTGGACGTGAACGGCAAGCCCCAGTTCATGGAAATGGGTTGCTACGGCATCGGCATCACGCGACTTCCCGCCGCTGCCATCGAACAGAACCACGACGAGCGCGGCATCATCTGGCCGGATGCGATTGCGCCTTTTACCGTGGTGCTGTGCCCCATCAGCCCGGACCGTTTTCCCGAAGTTCAGGCGGCGGCTGACAAGCTTTATACGGAACTGATGGCCGCTGGTGTGGACGTGATTCTGGACGACCGGGGCGAGCGCCCGGGCGCCATGTTTGCCGATTGGGAACTGATCGGCGTGCCGCACCGCGTCACCCTTGGCGACCGGGGTTTGAAGGTGGGCGAGGTCGAGTACCAGTACCGCCGCGACAATGCGGCGACAAAAGTGCCGACGGCTGACATCCTGGGTTTTCTGAAGTCCAAACTGAATCCGTGAAGATCGCGCGATCCATAGGCGTTCCGAGGCGAAGCGCCTTGCTTTGCTTGCTCGCTGCCAGCGGGTCGTTGATCCGACCGGCGTGGGCGGGGGCACAGATTGAAGAACACTTGGCGGATTCAGTGCGCACGGCGCTGGGTTCGGCCGTGGCGAATCGTGCGCCACCTATCCCTGAGTTTGCCGACACCGAGTCACGTTTGGCCTATCTGCGCTGGCTGGGTGCCATGAGCGAGCGGCTCAAAAAGAAAAAGAGCGATTGGCAAACGCGCAAAGAATTCCTGCAAACCGTCTGGTACGAGTCCCGCCGTGCTGGACTGGACACGTCCTTGGTGTTGGGACTGATACAGGTCGAAAGCAATTTTCGCAAGTTTGCCGTGTCCGGCGTCGGGGCGCGCGGCTACATGCAGGTCATGCCGTTTTGGACACACCAACTGGGCGATGGCGACGCGGGCAAGCTGTTTCACCTGCAGACGAATCTGCGCTTTGGCTGCGTGATCCTGCGCCACTACCTGGATCGCGAAAACGGCGACCTGTTTCTGGGACTGGGCCGCTACAACGGCAGCCGCGGCAAGCCGGCCTACCCGCAGGCGGTGCTCGCGGCCAGGCAGCTGTGGGAGTTCAAGCCGGCTTCAACGCCTGCTGCAGTTCACCCGATTCGTACATCTCCATCATGATGTCCGAGCCGCCGATGAACTCGCCCTTGACGTAGAGCTGGGGCACGGTCGGCCAGTTGCTGAATTCCTTGATGCCCTGGCGGATGGCCTCGTCTTCAAGCACGTTCACGGTCGTGATGTTCTTGGGCTCCACGCCGCAGGCCTTGAGCACCTGGATCGCTCGGCCCGAAAAGCCGCACTGTGGAAAGGCGGCTGTGCCCTTCATGAAGAGCAGCACTTCGCTGGATTTAACGAGATCGGCGATGCGTTGTTGGGTGTCGCTCATGCTTCTTTGCTCCTTGATTCAATAAGTTCAGTAGCGCCGATTATTTCACCTTCGGACAAGCCCCGAGCGGGACCGGGAAATGCCCCCGATAATCACGCCTCAAACTCCACCATCGACCTATGAAAATCCAAAAGAACGCCGCCGTCACCCTGCGCTACAAGGTGGCGGACACCGCGGGCAAGCTGCTGGAGGAAAGCACTGAGCCCATGGTTTACCTGCACGGTGGCTATGGCAACACCTTCCAAAGGATAGAGGATGCGCTGGAAGGTCAAGTCAAAGGCTTCAAGACCACGCTGGAACTGGCACCACAGGACGCCTTTGGCCTGCGCGACGAAAGCCTGGTGCAAACCATCCCAAAGTCCCAGTTCCCCCCGGGTGTGAAGGTCGGCGGACAACTGCGCGCCCAAGGCGAGGACGGGCAGTCGCAGAGCTTCACGGTACTGAAGATCAAGGGCGACCAGGTCATGCTCGACGGCAACCACGCCTTTGCGGGCAAGACCTTGCGCTTTAGCCTGACGGTGACCGACGTGCGCACCGCAAGCGAAGAGGAGATCTCCCACGGCCATGTGCACGGTGAGCACGGGCATCACCATTGAAACGTAGACCCAGCATGCGTTGTCGATGGATTAGCGACGGTTGGGCGAGTCCAATGGTCTTGCCTTCACCGTAAAGTCCATAGAGATATTCGAGGAGTGCTGCGGTCATGGTGACACTTTTCCATTGCATGAGTGCTCGATCCTTTCGACCCTTGTGGACGCTGGAGGAACTCGGCTTGGAATACGAGCTCAAGATGCTGCCATTCCCACCGCGAATGCACGCGCGCCCTTACCTTGATGTCAATCCCCTGGGGACGGTTCCACTGTTGCTGGACGGCGAGGTGACGATGACGGAATCTGCCGCCATTTGTCACTATCTGGCCACGCGCGACGGTGCGACGCGGCTCGCTATTTCCCCTGGCGAACCGGAATACGGCAGCTTCCTGAACTGGCTGCATTTTGGCGAAGCGACGCTGACCTTCCCGCAAACCATCATGCTGCGCTATGGGCGCTTCGAGCCGATCCAACGGCGTCTGCCCCAGGTCGAAGAAGACTATCGAAAGTGGTTTCTGGCGCGACTGAAAGGGATAGCGCCCGTGCTCGCTGGCCGACCCTACCTGTGCGGTGAACAACTGACGGCGGCCGACATTTCGGTGGGCTACGCGCTGATGCTGGCCGACTACCTGGGACTGGCCGAACGTTTTCCCCTTGCCGTGCAGGACTACTGGAAACGCCTTCAGAAAGGGGCAGGCTTTCAGCGCGCGCTGGCAGCGCAACTGCGCGCAGCGCAGGAGCAGGGCGTGTCCATCACGCCTGCACCCATGGCGACTTGAGGCTCTCGGGTCCGGCCAGAAATTGGGCAGCAACACGCCAGAAAACCGAACCATGGCGGTGGTGCTGGCACGATTTCCCTTTGGAGTTTGACGGGCCATAGTCCGGTGACGTGAACCCGCGTCGTCACGACCCACCATAAAACCCGGAGAACACCATGCGCACCATTCGCCACACACTGCATCCCATTGCCCTTGCCCTGGCCAGCCTGTCGCTGCCGGCAGCGGCCGCCGATTTCACTCTTGGCGACGATGTTGAGGCCAAAATCAACGCCACCGTCACCGCCGGCACCATGATCAGGGTGCAGTCGCCCAGCACTGACGTTTATGGTGCCTTGGTCGGGCCCTTGGTGGGACAGGTTGCCGGCAAGCTGGCCGCAAACGCCGACAACAGCGACCTCAACTTCCAGAAGAACAAGTCCGTCTCCACCGTGGTCAAAGGCGTCGCCGACCTGGAACTCAAACGCAAGGATTTTGGTGTCTTTGCCCGCGTCATGGCGTGGGACGACACGGAACTCTCCAGCGGCAACCGCGCCTACGGCAACTCCGTCAACAATTTCACACAGAACGCGCCGCTGAGCGACAGTGGCTTTTCCCAGGAAGCCAAGTTCAGCAACGTAGAGCTTGCCGACTTGTATCTGTTTGGCAAGACCCATTTGAGCGGCGACACCACGCTGGACGCACGCCTGGGCCGCCAGGTATTGAATTGGGGTGTGGCCCAGTCCATCGCCGGTGGCGTGAACGCCATCAACCCGCTGAACCTGGCGGCGCAAGTGCGTCCGGGTGCACAGGCCGAAGAGGCCAAGATCCCCGTGGGCATGCTCTCGGCCAAGCTGGCCAGCGGCAAGCAATGGGGCGCAGAGGGATTTATCCAGTACGAATTCCGCGCCACCGCCTTCCCGGGTTGTGGCACCTTTTTCTCGGTCGCCAACTATGTTCCCACCGGTTGCAACTATGTCTCCGTGTTGCCCACACTGAATGACCCCACTGCATTGAGCACAGGGCGCTATCCCAAGCGTCTGGCCGACATCAACCCCAGCGGCACGGGTCAATTTGGTTTGTCGCTGCGCTACAGCTCGGACGAACTGAAGACGGACTTCCGCGGCTACTGGCTCAACTACGACAGCAGAACGCCCAGCCTGCGCGGCACCAACGCCAACATCGCGGGGGCCACACCTTACGGACCGCCGCCGTCGGCAGCGACAGGGTTCACCCGCCTGACCGACCCCAACGGAGTGAAGTACGGTCTGATCTACGCCAGGGGCATCGAGCTCTTTGGCTTGAGCTTTGACACCAAGGTCGATCCGACGCTGCGGGTGTTTGGCGAAATGGCCTACCGTCCGAACCAGGCTTTGAACCTGAACGCCTCGGACCTGATCGCTGCCTTCCTGGGACGCTCACCCACCTCGGCGCTGAATCTGGCCAGAGGAACGAATGCGATTGCACCTGGCGGAAGCTACGACGGCTACGACCGCTTCGGGGTCTCCACCGCCAGCCTGGGCACGAACAAGGCATTCTTGAATACGCTGGGGGCCGATCGCGTGACCTTGGCCGCCGAACTGGGCGGGAGCACTGTGTCCAATCTGCCCAACCCGGGCGTGCTGCGCTATGGCCGCTCCGACATTTACGGAACCTCGGCCATCAACGGCTTTGCCTGCGTGGATACGAGCGTGGCGCAGAAGGCCTGCTCGCACGACGGTTTCGTCACGCGCAGCGCCTGGGGCGTGCGCCTGCGCGCTTCGGCGGTCTACCCGGGTG
This sequence comes from uncultured beta proteobacterium, assembly GCA_903909815.1. Classification (GTDB taxonomy): domain Bacteria; phylum Pseudomonadota; class Gammaproteobacteria; order Burkholderiales; family Burkholderiaceae_C; genus CAIKVZ01. The sequence continues at coordinate 5,385 of CAIVXG010000057.1, forward strand.
TGTTCTTCGGCGCCACGCTCACGCCCTCGCTGGGCGTGGCCCAGGACGTCAGCGGCTACGCCTACGACGGAAGCTTCCAGGAAGGTCGTCAGACCCTGAACCTGGGCTTGCGCGCCGACTGGAGCAAACGCTACTTCGCCGAAGTGCAGTACACGCAATACGCTGGCGGCGCCTACAACCCGATCGTGGACCGCGACAACGTGACGCTGGTTGTCGGCGCGAAGTTCTGAAGGCCACGCTGACAAGCCGCCATTTTTGAATTTTCCTATTGCAAGGATCCTATGAAAACCCTGATGCGGGTCTTGTTGTGGGTGGTGGCGGCCGTGGTGGTGTTGGGCATAGCACTGGCGCTGTGGGTGCGAACCCTGGCCAAGGACGATGGTGGCGCGGGGCGCCCCACTTATGGACAGCCCTATACCTGGACCCAACCTGAAATATCGCCCGGGGTGGCGGCGCCGACACCGACCCCGGGCGGCGGTCCCGTGCCGCGCGCCGACGGCTATGTGATGGGCAGCCTGGGCAACGACTTTCTCTTGCCCCCCATGCCTCCCGTTCGGGCCATGGACATCCACCGCGCCGACAGCGTCTTTGCCAATGCCAAGCTCAAGACCTGCTTTTGGCCGGGGCCAAAATTGCGCCCCGGCTTCTACACCACGGACCCGGACGCCTACGGCATAGAGAACCAGATCCCCGACACCATGAACACCTTTGACACGGCGTGGTTCAAGCTTCCCGCCGGCGCCACACTGGTGGTCAAGGGCGACTACCCGCATCAACGTCACTGGAGCTTCACCACCTATTCGGTGGACGGCGAGCCGCGCGACGCACTCGACGATGTCGACATTGATCCGGACGTGGGATCCTTCAACCCCTTCCGCCCGGGCGTCAGGCGCGACGCAACGCCGCGCCGCTACAGCTTCACCATCGCCAACGGCAATCCGCCTGCGAACCGGCCACGCAACATGGTTTACACCCTGGCGGAGCCCGGTACGGCGATCGGCATGCACATGCGCAACTACGTTCCCGATCGCAGTGAGACCTTCCTGGGCAGCGTCGCGCCACCGCTTGTCGAACTGCATCTGGCCGACGGAAAGGTGCTGGCAGGCGAGGATGCCTGCGCCGCCACGGATGCACCCTTGCGCGGCAAGCAGGTGCCTCTCACGGTTCCCAAGACACTTTGGATGGCGCTCAACAGCCTGCCCTGGCGTCCCGCTGACCATACGCCCGCGCACAACTTTGAGTCCGAGCCTCTGGAGAAGTTTTACAACCGCCCCTACCTGTTGATCAAGTCCTTCTTTCCCTGGTTTGCGCGCGACAGCATGGCGCAAGAGCGCGGCGGTTTCTGGAGCAATATGTCGACGCGCTATGGCTACAAATACCTGAGTCAGGCCTACGGCAAGGTCTATGTGGTGCATGGAAAAATGCCCAGCACGCCACAGACCTGGAACGGCGACGCCACGCCGATGCAACAGGACGCGAACATGCGTTACTGGTCGATCTGCACGGCACAGGCGCCGGCAGTGGGCGCGCCGGTGGATTGCGTCTACGACGAAAACGTCATTCCCACGCTGGACAAGCAGGGCAACTTCAATGTGGTGATTTCGCGCGCACCCGACCGTCCGTCCAACGCCACCGACAAGTGCGGCGTGAGCTGGATGGAATACGGCAGCGGCGACGGCATTCCGGGTGGATCGGCGGACTTTGGCGCGGTGATCAACCGCCACACCACCGTGAATCCGAGCTTCAAGCAGAGCTGGTTTGCGGTGAAGAAGGCTGGCGGCGAAGCCGAGGCCATGGGTGAATACCTGCCCCACGTCATCAACCTGCACGACAAGACGCGCTTCGAAGCCCTGGGCTGCCCGGTGGACCAGTCCAAACTGGCAGCCATGGTTGCGCACTAGTTTCAACTTCAACGCATCGACAGGACAACACCATGCACCCCATCATCAAACGGCTGGCCCTCGGCTTCGCCCTGGTCGCCGTGGCCAGCGCCGCACTGGCACAGACTGCCAAAGCGCCTCCCAACATCGTCATGATCATGACCGACGATGTGGCACCGTACGATGTCTCGGCGATCCATCGCGGTCTGGGCGCCGTCAGCACGCCCAACATCGACCGCATCGCGCGCGAAGGCATGACGGTGAGCGACTACTACGCGCAGCCCAGTTGTACCGCGGGTCGCGCCGCGTTCATTACCGGCCAGTACCCCATACGCACGGGGTTGACCTCGGTGGGGCAGCCGGGCGCACCGGTGGGTTTGAGTGCCGACGACCCGACGCTGGCGGAAATGCTCAGGGCGCGTGGCTACGCCACGGCTTTGTTCGGCAAGAGCCACGTCGGCGACCGCAATGAGTTCCTCCCAACAGCGCACGGTTTCGACGAGTTCTTCGGCATCCTGTATCACCTGAACGTGATGAACATGTCCGAGCAGCCAGACTTTCCGAAGAATCCCAAGTTTGCGGGCCGCCCGCGCAACGTCCTGTATACCTATGCCACGGACAAGGACGATGCCACCGACGAACCGCGCTTTGGCCGCATCGGCAAGCAGCGCATCGAAGACCGCGGTCCCTTGAGCACCAAGCGCATGGAGACCATCGACGACGAGGTGCTCGACGTGAGCCAGGACTGGCTCACGCGCACGCAAAAGACCGGCAAACCATTCTTCCTGTGGTTCGCTCCTACGCGCATGCACCAGCCCATCTTTGTCAGCCCCGAGTGGCGCGGCAAGAGCGGCCACTCCGACTACACCGACGCGCTGCTGCACCTGGACTCCATCGTCGGCAAGCTGCTCAAGCAACTCGACGACATGGGCGTGGCGAACAACACGATCGTGATGTTCACGGCCGACAACGGCGTGAATCTGGCGCATTGGCCCGAGTCGGGCAGCGCTGCGTTTCGGGGCGAGAAGGGGACGACCTGGGACGGCGGGTTTCGCGTTCCGATGCTCGTGCGCTGGCCCGGCCATGTGGCGGCCAACGGCTGGACCAGCGAGTTCATGACCTCGGAAGACTGGCTGCCCACGCTCATGGCGGCCACCGGAGACACCGACGTCAAAGAGCGGCTGCTCACCGGCGCCAAGATCGGCGCACGCGACTACAAGGTGCACCTGGACGGCTACAACCAACTCGACATGCTTACCGGCAAAGGCAAGAGCAAACGGCGCGAATTTTTCTATTACGGCGAGACCGCTTTGAACGCGGTTCGCGTCGATCAATGGAAGGTTCATTTCGCGACCAAGAATGCCTGGCTCGACGCGCCCAAGAAGCTCGACGGCGGCCTGCTGTTCGACATCAAGCTGGACCCGTTCGAGCGCTCGGATGGCGCTGGCGGCCATTTCCTGTGGATGAAGGAGAAGTCCTGGCTGCTGCCCATCGTTGGCCCACAGCTGGGCGCTTTCATGAAGAGCCTGAAAGACTACCCGCCGCGCCAAGCTGGATCGGGCATAGGCGCCCAGACCCTGTTCAGCCAGTAACCGTGTCGCATCCGCGCTTGCCTGCCATGAACCTCGCTGAACATTCGATTCCTGCCAGCGTCGCAGTTGCGGCCTTGCAGCGCAACCGTGTGGACCATGTGGTCACCGTACCCGACTGGGTTCAGTTGTCCTTGCACGATCGCCTCGACAAGGGCGTTGAAGGCATCAAGGTCGTCAACTGCTGCAATGAAAATCAGGTGGTCACGGTGACTGCGGGCCTCACCATAGGCGGCAAGAGACCTCTGGTGATGATGCAGAACCAGGGGCTGTACAACTGCTTCAACACCTTGCGTGCCGTGTGCCTGGATGCGCATATTCCCATGGTCTTCATGGTCGGGCAATTCGGACGGGAGTTCGAAAACCTGGGCAAGCCCTCGACACAGTCGGCACGCAGCATGGTACGCATTGCCGAACCTTTCCTGCAATCCATCAATGTTCCTTTCCATACGCTCGATACAGAGGCCGATATGGCGAAGCTGGATGAGGCTTACGAACAGGCTGAACGCCTGCGCACAGCCGTTGTGCTGCTGGTGTCTGCGCCCATGGCGTGGCGTTGAGACAAGGTACAAGACCATGATGAATATTGTTCAAGCCTGTGGTGTCATTGCCAAGGGTCGCGGTCAGGCGGTCGTTGTGGCCACCATGCTGTCCATGTTCATCTTCGATCGCATCGAAGGTGCGGATGGCGCGGCCAAAGGCGTGCCTCTGGCTGGCGGCAAAGCGGGGTTGGTACTGGGTCTTGGTATGGCCAAAGCCAAGACCCTGTTCAGCGCCGCCCACGCTCAGGCCGCAAAGGGTGCAGCGGCGGGGCGCATCAACTCGGTGCCGCTGATGGGTGGTGCCGCCGGATTGGCTTTGGGGCTGGCGCTGGCACGACCGGATCGGAAAGTGATCGTGATGGACGGCGACGCCAGCCTGTTGATGGAGCTCAGTGGACTGGCCACCGTGGCCGCGCAAGGACCCAAGAACTTGCTGCATTGCGTCGTGCACAACGGCACGCAGTTCACGGGGCTGGACAATATGAAGTCGCCCGCGGCCAACTTTCAGTTCGCTCAAGTGGCGCGCCAGGCCGGTTATCTGCACGCCGAACGCATCGACGATGGCGACACCTGGGCCAGACGGTTTCCGGTTCTGCTGGCGATGGAGGGGCCGGTGTTTGTCGAGCTGATGGTTGAACGTCTGCCCAAGCAGACTCGGGATGGATTTGAGCAGGAAGAACTGCCAGCGAATCAATACACCCGCATGGGCGACGAAGCCATGGCGCTGCAGGCCTGGCTGGATAGCGACAGCGCATGAAAGCCGACACCGACACCTTCGACTACATCGTGGTTGGCGCGGGGTCCGCTGGCGCGCCCTTGGCGGCGCGACTGAGCGAAAGCGGCCAGCATCAGGTGTTGCTGCTGGAAGCCGGGCCCAGGGACACCAGCCTGTGGACTCGCATTCCGGCCGCCACGGGAAAACTGCTGGAACAGCGCAAGCTGCTGCGTGAGTTCTTCACCGAGCCGGATGCGCAGATGCAGCAACGCCGCCTCTATTGGCCGCGTGGACGCGTGGTGGGCGGCTCGTCCACGGTCAACGGCATGATGTGGGTGCACGGCACGCCGCATGAATACGACCTATGGGCGCAGGACGGCTGCCCCGGCTGGGCCTACGCGGACTTGCAACCCTGGTTCAAGAAGATTGAAAATTTCCCGCAAGGCGACGGGCGTTACCGTGGACGCGGTGGTCCGGTGAGCGTGACCGAATTCCAGCCGGTGGACGAATTGCCAGGTGCGTTTCTGGACGCGGTGCAAGCCGCTGGCATCGCACCGCGCGTCAAGGATTACAACGAACAGGGACTGGGTGGCAGCTACATCCAATTCAACACGCGCCATGGCGTGCGTTGCAACACCCGCATGGCTTATCTGGACGAGGCACGGCTACGAAAAAATCTGACACAAATGACCGGCGTCATGGTGAACCGGCTGCTGCTCGAAGGCCGGCGTGCCGTGGGCGTGACGGCCACGCAGCAGGGACGCGAAATCAAGCTACGTGCCCGCCGTGAAGTCATACTTTGCGGAGGCTCGTTCAACTCGCCCCAGTTGCTCGAACTCTCTGGCATCGGTCGGCGCAGTGTGCTGGCCAATGCCGGTGTGCCACTGCTGCATGAACTGAATGGGGTGGGAGAAAACCTCAGCGAGCACGTCTACAGCCCCCTGGTTTACGAAGCTCGCCGCGAAGTCTCCTGGAACCGCGACTTGCGCAGCCCCATCGGCCAAGCCAAGTTGGGTTTGCGCTGGCTGACCCGGCGTGACGGCCCACTGAGCTCGGTCACCATCACGGCGCACGCCTTTGCACCGGCTCAAGCCGGCGGACAACACGCCGACTACAAGCTGCAGGTGCAGCAGGTCAGCAGCCCGGGCAACCGCGGACCGGGCAAGATCAGCATCGACCCGTTCGACGGCATCACGCTGGCCTCCTTCCAGATCAGGCCGCGCTCGCGCGGGTCGGTGCACATCGCTAACGCCGACCCCGCGGCGGACCCCGTGCTGATCTCAAACCACTTCACCCATCCGGACGACGTGCATGCCTGCCTGGCCGCCATCAAGCTGTCGCGCAAGGTCGCGCAGTCGGGTCCACTTTCCCGCCTGCTCCAGCGCGAACTGCGCCCGGGGCCCAAGACGGCCGACGATGAGGCCTTGATTGACTACATCCGTGCCACCGGGGCCACTGCCTACCATCCGGTGGGCACGTGCCGCATCGGCCTTGACCCGGCGCAGTCGGTGGTGGACCCGCAATTGCGCGTGCATGGCATCAAGGGCTTGCGCGTGGCCGATACATCGGTGATGCCGTCCATTGCTTCGACCAATACCAACGCCATCGCCATCGTGATCGGGGAGCGCGCAGCGGACTTCATCCTGCAAGAGCGTCGTTGAAACAATAGCCCACCGAGGAAGCATTCACATGCCACTGTCCACCACCTATCAGCCCCGGCGCGCCTGGTTCATGACCCTCCTGCTGGCGCTGTTCATGCTGATCAATTTCATCGACAAAGTCGGCATTGGGCTGGTCGCGGTTCCCATGATGACCGAACTGCAATTGACGCCAAGCGAGTTTGGCTTCATCGCCGGCAGCTTCTTCTGGTTCTTTGCCATATCGGGAGTCGTGGGTGGCTTCGTCGCCAACCGTTTCAGCGCCAAATGGATCCTGATGATTCTGGTGGTGGTCTGGTCCGCGGCGCAATTACCCATCATTTTGTCGTCGTCGGTGGCGATGATTATGTTCTCCCGCATCCTGCTGGGCATGGGCGAAGGCCCGGCATCGCCCATTGCATTTCACGCCTGCTACAAGTGGTTCCCGGATGCCAAGAGAAACTTGCCCATTTCGGTGATCAATCAAGGCTCGGCGCTGGGCTTGCTGATCGCCGGCATTGGCGTTCCCCTGATCACTGCACGCTGGGGCTGGCGTGCCAACTTCATGGTGATGACTGCGGTCGGCTTAATTTGGGGACTGATCTGGCTGATCTTTGGCGCAGAAGGCAAAGTTCAAACCCAGCGCATTGATTCGAAGGCGATGAATGGTGGCGTGTCGGCCGAACGTCTGCCCTATCGCAGCTTGTTGAAGGACCCCACCGTATGGGGTGTCTTTGTTATGCACTTCATGGCTTTCTGGGGGCTGGCGCTGACGCTGACCTGGCTTCCCGCCTACCTGCAAAAAGGCCTGGGCTACGACGGCGCCACGGCCGGAAAATTGTTTGCGCTGGTGGTGCTGATCAACGCACCGGTGAACCTGGGCTTGTCATGGTGGTCGCAACGCATGCTCAGCCGTGGTGCCAGCTCGCGCGCAGGCAGGGCCATTCTTTGCAGCCTGGCCTTGTTGCTGGCGGGCGCACTCTTCATTGCCTTGCTTTTTCTTCCATTGCAGAACTTGCAAAAAGTCATATTGCTGGCTGTTGCGTCAGGCCTGACCCCGGTGATCTATTCCTTGGGTGCGGCCATGATGGGGTCGGTTTCGCCCGACCCTCAGCGGGGCGCGATGCTGGCCATTGAAAACTCGATCGCGTCGCTCGCGGGCGTCTTTGCGCCGGTCACCATGGGCTATCTGATTGAGAATTCAACGCTTTCGGCGGCCTTGGGATACGAACAGGGTTTTGCCCTCAGCGGCTGTCTGCTGATGTTGGGCGGCATCGTGGGCCTTGTCTGGGTCAATCCGGAAGCGTCACTCAGGCGATTGGCGATATTGCGCAACTGAAGCAAGGCGGCTTGTATCATTCTGCATGATTGAAAATTGCCGAATTAGTGACCCGCCCGCTTGTCCTACAACTTCGTTCTGGCCTAACAGAAACGGGTAAAGAACAGATTGGCGGAGCAGTCCTTTCTGGCCGCCGTCAAGGCCGACCCGAGCGACCCCGACGTGCTGTATGCGCTGGCGGCGTATTACTTTCACTCGCATCAAATGCAACAGGCGCAGCAATGGGCAGATCGGCTCAAGTTGCTGCGGCCCGATGACCCCAGGTTCAGCCCATTGCAGCGGGCTCTGAGGACCCAGGCCGCAGCGGCGCCAGGCACGGTCAAATAGACTGCGACGACACGGAATGCGGCCAAACATGCCGGATCCGGCGTGACGGTTTGTCCGGGCAAGTCTGGGTTTCTCCCGCATCTCGCATGGCTGCCGGTCAGCTCGCAGATCAGCCACACACCAGAAACCCGAACGATCCCCGGGGTGCCTGCACCCTTTCATTGTTCAGGCCTTCACGTCACAGTGGCTTTCCAGAGAAACCGGGGCCAAGCCTCAGGACTCCAAGATCGAACTTCGCACATTGCGGCGCTTTGCCCGAGGGAACAATCTATGACATTACATTGGAAGGGCGGCAAGCCCCATTGCGTCTTCATCAGCGGTGGCGGCAGCGGCATCGGCCGCGAGTTCGCCCATCGACTGGCGCAAGAGGGTGCGGACGTTGCCATCTTCAACCGTAAGCCCGCGCCTGCGGTGATTGCCGAATTGCGCAAGCTGGCCGTGCGGGCCGATCAGCAGTTCAAAAGCTACTGCGCCGACGTGTCGGATGACGCAGGACTGAAGGCGTCGATCGACCAGGCGGTGCGGGAGCTGGGCGCACCCGATCTGGCCATCAATTCCGCAGGCATTCAAATCGCCAAGCCCTTTGGCGAGCTCCCGTCGTCTGAATTCAACCAGGTCATCCACATCAACCTGATCGGCTCGCGCAACTTTGCCGCGGCCGTGCTGCCCCATTTGCGCGCCGGGACCCACCTGGTGTTCGTCGCGTCGCTGGCATCGCTGGTAGGCACCTACGCCTATGCGGCGTATTGCGCTTCCAAGTTCGGCGTGATGGGCCTGGCCAGCGCCTTGCGCATCGAACTCAAGCTGCAAGGCATCGATGTCAGCATCTGCTGCCCGGGCGAAATCATCACGCCCCTGGTGCATGAGGAACGCAAGACACTGCACCCCATTTCCGCGGCCCTGAAAGACTTTGCTGGACACCAGGAAGTGGAGGTCGCCTGCGCTCAAATGTTGCGCCAGATCGCGCGGCGCAAGTTTGAAATTGTCGATGGCTTCATGCCCCGCGTCACGGCGTGGCTGGCCCGCTACTTGCCCGGAGCCACGCGCACGGTGGCCGATGCCATTGCACGCGGCGCTGCCAAAAAAATGGGCGCGGATTTCAAATCCATTTGAAGTGAACACCATGGCCATGTCCCACTCCCGTTGGGCCTTGCTGCTGATCGCAGCAGCGGGCCTTCTGTGCGGCTGCAGCAAGAGCACCGGCGTGGGCGGTGCAGCAGGCGACGCCACGCCCACCACCGTCGCCACCAACGCCGAGTTTTCCGCCAAGCTCAACCTGAAAGACCCGCAGGAATTTGAAGACGCCAGGCGCGGCCTGATGGCGCGCCCCACTGGCCAGATCAGGAACGCGCAGGGTCAGGTCATACGCGACTTTGATGCCTTCAAGTTTCTGGACGGAGGCGCGCCACCCACGGTCAACCCCAGCCTATGGCGCCACGCCATCCTGGACGAGCAGATCGGCCTGTTCAAGGTGACCGAGCACATCTACCAGTTGCGCGGCTTTGACAACGCCAACCTGACCCTGATCGAAGGCAAGACCGGATGGATCGTGGTCGATGCCCTGGGCAACCGCGAAAGCGCCGCTGCGGCGATGGCATTTGCGGCTCAACATCTGGGCAAAAAACCCGTGACGGCGCTGGTGCTCACGCATTCCCATATCGACCACTTCGGTGGCGTACTGGGCGTGATCAGTCCCCAGGAAATTGCCGAGCGCAAGATCCCGGTGGTCGCCCCCGCAGGCTTCATGGAAGAAGCCACCAGCGAAAACATTCTGGTCGGCATTGCCATGGGGCGACGCTCCAGCTACCAGTTCGGCAAGGACCTGGAGCCCTCGGCCAAAGGTCTGGTCGACGTGGGCAACGGCAAGACCACGGTGTACGGTGGCGCCTACGGCATCGTGGCCCCCAACTGGCTGATCTACCGACCCACGCAGGAGATGGTGCTCGACGGCGTGCGCTTTGTATTTCACAACGTGCCCGGCGCGGAGTGCCCGGCCGAGCTGACCTTCACCATCCCCGAAATGAAGGCCTACAACGGAGCCGAGAACCTGGCGCAGACCATGCACAACCTGCTGCCCATTCGGGGCGCCAAGGTGCGCGACAGCTTCAAGTGGGCGAGCTACCTGGACCAGGCGCTGGAACAGACCGACGGCATTGAAGTCTATTTTGGCCAGCACAACTGGCCAATCTGGGGCCATGCCCGCATCCGGGAGTTCGTCAGCAAACAGCGCGATGTCTACAAGTACACCCACGACCAGGCCGTGCGCCTGATCAACGCCGGTTACACCCCGCGGGAGATTGCCGACACCGTCAAGCTGCCCAAGTCGCTGGACGATTACTTTGCCGCGCGCGGCTACTACGGTGACCTGCGGGCGAACGTGAAAGCGGTGTACCAGATGTACATCGGCGGCTACGACGGCAATCCGGCCAACCTCAATCCCCTGGCACCACAGGATTCCGCCAGACGCTACATGGACGCCATGGGTGGCATCGACAAGGCCGTGGCGATCGCACAAGCGGCGTATGACAAGGGCGACTATCGATGGGTCGCGGAGCTGCTCAATCATGCGGTGTTTGCCGAACCCGGCCACGCGGGCGCCAAGACACTGCTGGCCCGCACCTATGACCAGTTGGGCTATGCGGCGGAATCCGCCCTGTGGCGCAACAGCTATCTGACCGGCGCGTCCGAGTTGCGCAACGGTCCACCCACCAAAGGCATCACCAAGGCGGACCTGCTGGATGTGCTGGCGCGCACGCCGACGGAGCGCTTTCTGGAAGCCATGGCCGCCAGTCTGGATGGCCCGGCGGCTGAAGGCAAGAACATCAAGATCAACCTGGTGCTGACAGACACCAAGGAGTCGTTCGTGTTGTGGCTGGAGAACGCCGTGCTGCACTTCAAGAGCGGTCCCGCTGAGGTCGAAGCGAATGCCACACTGACGCTGACCAAGGGCATCTTCATCAAGATGGTTGCCGGCACGGCTGGCGTGAAAGACACCTTGCTGAGCGACGATTTGAAGCTCGGTGGCAGCACGATCGACCTGGTGCGATTCTTTTCGCTGATCGACAAGGCGGCAGGCACCTTCGCCATCGTCACGCCCAAATCCTAAATTCAACGGAGGCACCATGAAATTCATTCGACGTTTACTGCTGGGGATGGTGGCAACGGTGCTCGCCGTGGCTGGTGCGCTGTGGATCTATGTCAACAGCGTGAACCAGGAAAACGATCTGCTCCGGCCCCAAGGCGGCAGCTACATGATTCCCGGCGGCGCGGTGCAAGGCGGACCCACACCGCGTTCAGACGGCTATGCGGTGAATTCAGCAGGGGTGGCGCAGTACCTGCCCATGATGCCGCCGGAGCGGGTCATGAACATCCACCATGCCGAAACGGAAGCGGCCAATGCCGCGATCAAGACCTGCTTCTGGCCCACCGGGGGTCGCACGCGCTCGGGCTACCTGACGACGGACACCCACAATCCTGCGGTGGACAACCAGCTGCCCGATACCGGCAACACCTACCAGCTCACGGCCTTCACGATTCCCGCGGGGGCCAGCATCGTCGTCAAGGGCGAGTTCCCGCACGTGCGGCACTGGAACTTCGTCACCTACGGACCCGACGGCACGCCGCGCGACGGCTTGACGGACCGCGACATCGTCCCGGACGCAGGATCGCAAAACCCGTTCCAGGTGGGCGTGCGCCGCGACACGCCGCAACGCCATTACCGGTTCTCCATCGTCAATGGAGAGCCGGTCACACCGCGTCCCGCCAACACGGTCTACACCAAGGCCGCGCCGGGCGAGCCCATCGGCTTCTTCATGCGCAACTACGTGCCCGACGGCAGCAAGGATTTCTACGGCGGCGTGGCCCTGCCCAGCGTGGAGTTGCACACCGCTGATGGAAAAGTGCTGCAGGGCGAAGAGGCCTGCGCCGCGACCGCGGCACCGATGCGCGGCAAGCAACCCGCACTGTCGGTCAATCCCAAGCTGTGGGTTGCAGCCACCCATTTGTTCACCCGTGATGCGAGCACCGCGCCGGCCAAACCGTTTGAAGTGGAACCGTTGGAGATGTTCTTCAACCGCCTGCATTTGATGCTGCGGCTGTTCTTCCCAAGCTTGCCGACGGCCAAATTCGCCGAGCAAAAAGGAGGCTTCTGGAGCAACGCCGACACCCGCTACGGCTACAAGTTCATCAACCAGCAACACGGCAAGGTCTATGCCCTGCGCGGGCAATTGCCCAAGACCCCACCGACCTGGCACGGCGACGGCGGAGCGCTGGCGAAGGCGGACATGAGCTACTGGTCTGTTTGCAGCACCATGGGAATGGCCCAGGGAATGACGGTCGACTGCGTCTACGACGAAATGATCGAGCCGACGCTGGACGCCAGGCGCAACTACACCATCGTGGTGTCACGCGCCATTGACCGCCCGGCCAACGCGACCGAAAGGTGCGGCGCGGTGTGGATGGAATGGGGCAACGGCGACGGCATCATCGGTGGCAGCCCCGATTACGGCGTGCTCATCAATCGCAACACCGAACCTTCACCGGAATTCAAGCACAGCTGGTTTGCGGTGGAGCGCGAAGGCATGGAAAAACAGGCTATGGGTGCGTACCTTCCCTACCTCGTGAACTTCCACGAGCGCCAGTCTTTCGAGACTCTGGGCTGTCCTGTTGACGTGAGCAAGATCGATGCGCGAATAGATTCCGTCAAAGAACACCATTGACGGAATCAAAATTACGGAATATCAGCATGCGATTTTCAAAATCCTTTTCCAGCAGCGTAGCGTTGACGCTCCTTGTCGGAAATCTCGCGCTTTGCCACGCCCAATCCACAGGAGTTGCAGCACCGGCCAGCGCGCCCAAGCCCGTGCTGAACCGCATCACGGGCGCGGCTGCGGATGCCAGTTGGGAAGAGGAATACGCCTACTCATTGGGCGTGACCGCCTATGTGCATCTGTTCCCCTGGATGTACAACGCGCTGCTGCGCTGGCGCTGGGCTACGGCCGGCGTTCCCGGCATGGCCATGTCCTCCCCCGTATTTACGCCCAATACGTTGACGCACCAGCGCGGCCTGCTCGACGCGCGCTACAAGGACGGCGGACGACCCAACAGCGACACGGTGTACTCGGGCGGCTGGATAGACCTGAGTCGCGAGCCGATGATCGTCCAGGTCCCGGCATTTGGCCCACGCTATTACTCGATTGAGCTGGCCAATTTCGACGCCGACAATTTTGGCTACATCGGCACGCGCGCCACCGGCCCCCAAGCCGGAACCTATGCGCTGATCGGTCCCAACTGGAAGGGCCAATTGCCCCGAGGCGTGACAGCCATTGAAACGGCGCAAACCAACTGGGTCATGGCGCTGGTGCGCATTCTGGTCGATGGACCGGAAGAACTGGAAACCATCCGCAAGCTACAGGACCAGATCAGCCTGATGCCCTTGAGCGCATACCTGGGCCAGCGTTCGGCTGCGCCAAGCTACGTGCCGCAGCCGCCTTTCAACCGACAAAAAGATCCCCTCGCAGACTGGAAGAACATCAACCGCGCACTGGCCGAGAGTCCGATGCCGGCGCGTGAGGCACAGATCGCAAAGATGTATGCACAACTCGGCATTGGAGCGGGTCTGGATCTGGAGAGGATGAGCCCGGCCGTCAGGCAAGGACTGGCGCGCGCGGCGAAGCAGGGCGCCATGGTCGTCACCAGCGCACCGAACTACAACGTCGGACGCAAAATGGTGAATGGTTGGGGCATGACGCCGGCCAATTGGGGCCGCACGGCGCCGGACGGTGACTACCTGGTTCGCGCCGCCAAGAGCCTGGGCGGGTTCATAACGCACGACCCGGAAGAAAACATTTATCCCGCGACCTTCATTGACGACAGGGGCGAGTTGCTGAACGATTCCCTGCGCTATGTGCTGCACTTTGCACCCGGTGCCATCCCTCCGGCCCAGGCCTTCTGGTCGACCACGCTGTATGGACCCGACTTCAATTTTGTCGACAACCCGATCAACCGGTTTTCCATCGGCGACCGCAGCAAGGGCCTCAAGCCCGATGCCGACGGTGGACTGACGATCTACCTGCAGAAGCAGGCTCCCGGCGGTGACAAGGACAGCAACTGGCTGCCTGCGGGCGGCGGCAATTTCCACCTCGTGTTGCGCATGTACTTGCCCAAGCCCGAGGCCTTAAACGGGTCCTGGCAGCCCCCCGCCGTGCAACGCGTGGAGTGACTGTGACCGCCCCCTCGCGCGTGCATGTGCGCAGACATGCAATGACAGTCAAGCAACTTGTCCTACCGGGTTTGCGCGCCGCTGGGTTATGGTTCGCCTTGAGCTTTTGCGTGCCCGTGCCTGCGCAGACTGCGCCTGCGACGGTCCAAGCGGCCAGCGCGCCGCAAGCGTCCCGGACTGCCCCGACTCCTGCGCCGTTTGACTGGCGCGAGGCCCATGCCTATGCGCTGGGAATCCAGGCCTTCCACTACCTTTACCCCTGGTTCTATATGCCCGAGGCACGCTGGACGCGCACCGAATTCGTGGATCACCAGGCGAACCGTTTCACCCATGTTCGCGCTCTGGAGACCGCCGCCAAGACCAACGGCGGTGCACCCAACAACGACACGCTGTACTCGCGTGCCTGGCTGTACGTGAAAGACGAGCCGGTGATCGTGAGCGTGCCCGCGATCAGCGAGCGCTACTACACGCTGGAGATGGTGGATTTCATGGGCGACAATTTCGCCTATGTCGGCACCCGCGCCACCGGCACGAAGGCGGGCCACTACGCCGTTTTTGCCAAGGGCTGGAAGGGCAAGCTGCCCGCCGGTGTCAAGGCCTTGCCGCCGTCGTCCACGCCCTGGGCCATCATTCAGGGCCGCACCTTTGTCAAGGACGCTGCGGACTTGAGCTCGGTGCACGCGCTGCAGGATCAGTACCTGATCACGCCCTTGTCGCAATGGGGCAAGCCTGGCGCAGTGGCTCGCGGAACACCCGCCATCTGGGAGCCCATCAACCCCAAGACCGACCCGCTGGCCGCATGGAAGACCATTAACCGCGCGCTCACCGAAGTGGCGCCGGACCCGCGCGATGCGGACCTGATGCTGTCGTTCAAGCAACTCGGAATTGGACCAGGGCAGGACATCGATGCCCAGTCGGCATCCATCAAGCGGGGTCTGGCACGCGCTGCCGTGGACGGCCAGCGCATTGTTGCCCAGGCCATCAATACCGGACACCTGCAAAAGAACGTGAACGGTTGGTTCTATCCGCCCATCACCATAGGACGTCCCACAGCCACGCGTGACTGGCTGTTTCGCGCCATGCAGGCGCTCGGCGGCTGGGTGGCGAACGACCCTGAAGAGGCGGTGTACCTGAATGTGGCGCAAGACAGCGCCGGCAAGCCGCTGATTGGAAGCAACCGCTATGTGATCCGCTTCCAGCCCGGCGCTCTGCCCCAAGTCAAAGCCTTCTGGTCTATCACCATGTACAACCCGCAGTTCAATCTGGTGGCCAACCCGATCAACCGCTATGCGGTGGGTGACCGCACCGGCATGACACCTGACGCCGACGGCGGCCTCACGGTCTACGTGCAAAAAGACAGCCCTGGCGCGGACAAGGAAAGCAACTGGCTGCCCACGCCGCAGGAGGGCCGCTTCCTGATGTTCCTGCGCGCCTATTTGCCGGGGGACGACATCCTCCAGCAAGCCTGGACCCCTCCCCTCATTACGCGGATTGAATCGGCGCCAGCGAAATGACATCGCTTCAATACGGCTTGCTGATCGCCATCATGTTGGGCTTCACCGTGCTGGAATTTGTGCTGCATCGGGCGCAGCATTTCCACGCCACGGCCGGCGACAACACGCTGGACATGCTGGGCTTTGCCCTGCTGGCCGCGTTCACCCAGCCGTTCATCATGTGGGCCAGCGGTAAGGTGGGATGGGCCGTGGCGCAGCAATACCAGAACGCGCTGGCCGATCTGCCTTGGTACACCATGGTGGGCCTGCTGCTGGTGGGCGACGACATGCTGCAATACGGGTGGCACAGGCTGTCGCATTCGCCTCTGCTGTGGCCGCTACATCGCGCCCATCACTCGGCGCAGTACATGAGCGCGCGCATCATTTACCGCAACAATTTTTTCTATTACCTGGGCATGCCGGCGATCTGGTGCTTAGGCTTTCTGGTCTACCTGGGGCTGGGCCAGATGTACCTGGTCTACATCGTGGCCAAGTTGGCAGTGATCACCGGCGCCCACTCGTCGGTGCGTTGGGACGAACCGCTGTACAAGGTCAAGGCGCTGCGTCCCCTGATGTGGCTGGTGCAGCGAAGCATTTCCACGCCGGCCACCCACTTTGCCCACCATGCCATGAGCCATACCGACGGCATCGGCAGCTATTCTGGCAACTTTGGCAACCTGCTGTTCTTCTGGGATGTGCTGTTTGGAAGCGCCCACATCACGCAGCGCTATCCGGCCAAAGTCGGCCTGCGTGATGATGAGTTATTTGGTGCGGAGAAGTGGTGGGTGGAATTGTTCGACCCACTCTTTCGATCACAACGCCAGCATTCCGCGCTCACACCGGGCGGCAAGCCATTCGTCGACACTCCCCAAGTGTTGGCGCAATTCGACGCACAGCGCCAAGACGCGCTTGGCATAAGCCAATAGCTGTACAGGAGCCAGACATGGAAGAATTCGATTACTTGGTGGTGGGTGGTGGCCCCGGCGGCTGCGTGGTGGCTTCACGTCTCACGGAAGACCCCTCGGTGAGCGTGGCGCTGCTGGAATCGGGGCCGGATCGGCGTGGACTCCTGGGCAGCAATCTGGCCGTGGGCACCTTGGCGCTGGGGCCACGCAAGACGAGCAGCAACTATGCCTTTGAAACGGTGGCCGACCCCGGCCTGAATGGTCGCCGCGATTACCACGCCCTGGGCCGGGGATTGGGCGGTGGAGGTGCCATCAACACCGCCATGTACATGCGCGGCCACCACGCCGACTATGACGAATGGACAGCGTTGGGCAACCCGGGCTGGAGCTATTCCGACGTGCTGCCTTACTTCAAGAAGGCAGAAAACAACCAGACGCACCGCAACGAATTCCACGGCAACTCCGGCCCGGTCTGGGTGGAGGACCTGCGCACCGACAACCCCTACCATGCGATCGTCAAGCAGGCCTGCGCAGAAGCGGGGTTGCCGTATTGCCCGGACTTCAACGGCGCCGAGCAGGAGGGCTACAACACCACCCAGGTAACGATGAAGAAGGGTGAGCGGCACCACAGCGGCAAGGCCTACATCCTGCCACACCTGGGCGTTAGAAAGAACCTGAGCCTGTTGGTGGATACCACATGTACCCGCATCCTGTTTGAGGGCCAACGCGCCGTGGGCGTCGAAGTGATACACAAGGGCTTTCGCCGTCAGATGCGCGCGCGCTGCGAAGTGATTGTTGCGGGCGGCGGTTTGCTATCCGCCAAGCTGCTGCAACTCTCGGGCGTGGGCAATGGGAGCGACCTGCAGGCGCTGGGCATTCCTGTGGTGCATGACCGCCCCGCCGTGGGTCAAAATTTGCAGGACCACATCGACGTGGTGCTGGGTTACCACATACCGGGCGACCCCAATCTGCTGGGCATTTCACCGACCGCGGTTGGTGCGATCTACCGGGCCGTGAAGCGCTACAAGGCCGAGCGCCGCGGCATGGGAGCGACCAACTTCGCCGAGCTCACCGGCTTCATGAAACTCACGCCCGAGTCGCCCCGCGCCGAGATCCAGTACGAGTTTGTCATCGCCCTGGCCATGGACCATGGGCGCAAACTGATCCCCCAGCACGGCATGTCGGCGCACGTGCTGCTGCTGCGGCCCAAGAGCCGCGGCACGGTGAAGCTGGCGTCCAACAACTTCCTGGACCAACCGCTGATCGACTTCAAATACCTCAGCCATCCCGCGGACCTTGCCACCCTGGTCGAGGGCACGAAACGCACCGCGGCCATTTTCAGCACGCCAACCTTCAAGCGCCTGATCAAGCGCGACATGGTCGCCGCGCACTGCAAGACCGACGACGACTGGGCCGAGTTCTGCAAGAACGTCGGCGGCACCAACTATCACCCGGTGGGAAGCTGCCGCATGGGGCCGGGGGACGACTGCGTGGTCGACGCCCGCCTGCGCGTGCACGGCATGCGGGCCCTGCGCATCGTCGACAGTTCGATCTTCCCGAAGATCATGGGTGGCAACACCATGGCGCCCACCATCATGGTCGGCGAAAAAGCGGCCGATATGATCAAAGCCGACCGACCATGAAGCCGGTGTGTGATGATTTGCTTTCTGGGGATGCAACATGAGCAAGACAGGTTTTCAATCTGACGTTCTGGTGATCGGTGGCGGCCTGGCCGGCATCGTCACTGCCATCGAGTGCCTGCGCGCGGGCCAAAGCGTGACGCTGGTGGACCGTGACACGCCCGAGCGCCTGGGCGGCCTGGCGCTGTGGGCGTTTGGTGGCATGGCGCTGGTGGACACCCCTGTGCAGCGGCGCATGAAGCTCAAGGACTCGCCGGAAATTGCACTGCGCGACTGGTTGCGCTTTGGCGAACTGGGCGAGGAGGATGTGTTGCCGCGCCAGTGGGCCTCCTACTACGTGGAGAACTCGCGCACCCAGGTCTACGACTGGCTCATAGACAGCGGACTGTCCTTCATGCCGGCGGTGAACTGGGTGGAGCGCGGCATGCAGGGCAATGGCAACACCTTGCCGCGCTACCACGTGGTGTGGGGCACTTCGCAGCGTCTCACGCGGCGCATGATCGAATTGATGCGATCGGCCGACAGGGGCCAGCGCCTGACCGTGCTGCACCAGCATGAAGTGCTGGCACTGGAGTCGACCCACGGGAAGGTGACGGGAGCGAGCGCCATCGATCACGCCACTGGGCAGAGTGTTCAGCTGACAGCGCAAGTCGTGGTGCTGGCCATGGGTGGCATCAACGGCAGCCTGGAAGAAACCCGCGCCAACTGGCCCCAAGGTCGGCCCATGCCGACGGCCATGCTCAATGGCGCCCACCCCTACGCCAACGGCAAGCTCCACCGCCTAGTCGCAGGGCTGGGCGCACAGATCACGCATGCCGGCGAGATGTGGAACTACGCCGCGGGTGTGCCCCATCCCAAGCCCCACTTTGCAGGCCACGGCCTGTCCCTCATTCCCTGCAAGTCGGCGCTGTGGCTGAACCACCGAGGCGAACGCATCGGACCCGAACCGCTGGTGGTCGGCTTTGACACCCACGAGCTGTGCCAGCGCGTGGCGGCACAGGAAAAGCCCTATGTCTGGCATTTGCTGAACTGGCGCATTGCCATCAAGGAGATGGCCTTGTCGGGTGCGGAACACAACCAGCGCATCCGCGACCACCAGTTGCTGATGTTCCTGAAGGAAACGCTGTTGGGGAATCATCGCCTGGTGAAGCAGATGGTGGCCGAGAGCCCGCACTTTCTGGTGGACGACACGCTGGTCGGACTGGCCGCCAAGATGAACGCACTGGCTGGCAACAACGACGTGAGTGCCGACGTGTTGCAGCAAACGGCCGATGCTTTTGACGCCAATTTTGCGCTGGGCGACAAGCTGCACAACGACGAGCAGTTGCGCCGTATCGAGCACGCGCGCCATTGGGGGCCGGACAAGCTGCGCACCTGCAAACCTGCGGCCCTGCAGGCGCGCGGCTCGGGCCCCTTCATGGCGATACAGACGCAGCTCATTACGCGCAAGAGCCTGGGCGGCTTGCAGACGGATCTGCAAAGTCGGGTGCTCGATGCCAAGGGTCAGGCCATGGAAGGCCTGTACTGCGTGGGCGAGGCGGCGGGCTTTGGCGGCGGCGGTGCCTCGGGCAAGCGATCCCTGGAGGGCACCTTCCTTCCCGGCTGTATCCTGACGGCGCGCGCTGCCGCACGCTCCATCGTCGCCGGCCGTGGCCTTTGACATTCACCCCATCAGAACAAGAAGGAGACCCCCATGTCCAACGGCGCCAATGCCCTGATCCGGACCCTGGTCGATGCCGGAATCACCACCTGCTTTACCAATCCCGGCACCTCCGAGATGCACTTTGTGGCGGCGCTCGACACCGTGCCAGAAATGCGCGCCGTGCTCGCCTTGTTTGAAGGCGTTGCCACCGGCGCGGCGGACGGCTATGGCCGCATGGCCGACAAGCCCGCCGCCACGCTGCTGCACCTGGGTTGCGGGCTCGGCAACGGGTTGGCCAACCTGCACAACGCGCGCAAGGGACGGGTGCCCATCCTGAACATCGTGGGAGACCACGCCACCCACCACGTGCAGTACGACGCCCAACTGCAATCGGACATCGAAACCGTGGCGCGCAATGTGTCGTCCTGGGTGCGCACCGCCCAGAGCACGGCCACGCTGTGCCAGGACGCGGTCGACGCCATTGAAGCCTGCATGGGCCCGCCCGGCCAGGTGGCCACGCTCATCCTGCCGGCCGACGTGTCGTGGGGCGAAGGCGGCGTGCCCATGGCGCCACTCCAACTGGCGCCGCCCTCGGCGGCCGAGGACGCCACCGTGGCGGCCATCGCCCTGGCCCTGCAGGGAGAAGGCAAGAAGGCCATCCTGTTGGGCGGCAAGGCCCTGCGCGCACCTGCGCTGATGGCGGTGGCGCGCATCGCCGCCAAGACCGGCGCCAAGCTGTTTGCCAAAGTCTTCCCCACGCGCATCGAGCGCGGTGCGGGCTTGCCACCGGTGGAGCGCATCGCCTACCTGGCCGAACTGGCTTCGGTGCAGTTGACGGGCCTGGACCACCTCATCCTGGTCGATGCCAAGGCGCCCGTGTCGTTCTTCGCCTACCCTGGAAAGAAGAGCTACCAAGTGCCAGACGGCTGCCAGTTGCACACCCTGGCATCGTTCACACAGGACGTGCTCGGCAGTCTGGACAAACTGTCCAAGGCCGTGGGTGCGGATCAGTCTGCGCCAGTGCTGCAGCCGCTCAAACGCCCGGGCCGACCGCGCGGCAAATTCACCGCGGACAAGGTATGCAAGGCCATCGGGGAACTGATGCCGGACAACGCCATCATCGTGGACGAAGCACAGACCTCGGGCATCATGCTGGCGATGTACACCGCAGGCGCGCCGCGCCACGATGTGCTCACCCTGACAGGCGGCGCCATCGGCCAGGGCCTGCCCAATGCCGTGGGCGCGGCCATCGCCTGCCCGCAGCGCAAGGTGATAGCGTTGGTTGGCGACGGTTCGGCCATGTACACCATCCAGGCCTTGTGGACCATGGCGCGCGAGAAGCTCGACGTCATCTCCATCATTTTCAACAACCGCTCCTACGCCATCCTCAAGGTCGAACTGCAGCGCGTGGGCGCGGTCGGTGCCGGCGACATGGCCCGCGCCCAGCTCGACCTGCGCAATCCCCCGATTGATTTCGTGCGCCTGGGCGAGGGCATGGGGGTGGCATCCAGGCGCGCCACCACCACCGAAGAATTTCTGGCGGCTTTTGAGCACGCTTTGCGCACACCGGGTCCGCATCTGATCGAAGCCATCGTGCCCCCCACGCTGGCCGGGCTGAAGCTGCGTGTGTTGCCGCATGTGCTGCAGTCGCTGGCCAAGCTGCCGCTGCCGATGGCGCGCGCCCTCAAGCGCGCCATTGCGCCCTGAAGGACGAAGCAGCGGCCAGCGCAGGCACACCAGAAACCCGAACTTTGGCAAGGGTGCCTGCACCCTTTCGCCGCTCACCCCTTCGCGCCACAGTAGCCCTCTAGAGAAACCTGGTCTGTCCCGACAAGCGGGCCAGACCACGGTGTCCACGGAGAGCTCCATGACCCCAGCCGATAACCCGATTCGCAGTGCACTCGACCTCGCACTCGCGCAGCAGCGCAAGGCCTACTTTGCGAACCCGGTGCCCAGTCTTCAAGACCGAAAGACCGATCTGCGCACGCTGCAGCGCTTCATCCGTGAAAACAAGCAGGCACTGTGCGACGCCATCAGCGCCGACTACGGCAACCGCTCGCGCCACGAGACGCTGCTGGCCGAAATCTTTCCGGCCGTCGACGGCGTCGACCATGCGATCCGGCATCTGCGCCGCTGGATGAAGCCGCAGCGGCGTGCCGTGGACTGGCGCAACTTCTTCGGCGCGAGCAACCGCGTGATTCCGCAGCCACTGGGCGTCGTGGGCGTGATCGTGCCGTGGAACTTTCCGGTCAACCTGAGCTTGGTTCCGTTGATTTACATCTTCGCCGCGGGCAACCGCGCGCTGGTGAAGATGAGCGAGAACTCGCGCCATCTGGCGAAGTTGCTGATCGAAAAGATGCCGGCCTATTTTCCGCCGGAGAAGCTGCAGTTCTTCGACGAGACCGGCGGTGTCGGTGTCGAGTTTTCCCAACTGCCCTTCGACCACCTGCTGTTCACGGGCTCGGGCACGACCGGGCGCGCGGTGATGGCCGCGGCAGCGCAGAACCTGTGCCCCGTCACACTGGAACTGGGTGGCAAGGCGCCTGCCATCGTCTGCGACGACTTCCCGATGAAACTCGCAGCCGAGCGCATCCTGTTCGTCAAGTATTTGAACGCCGGGCAGATCTGCACCACGGTCGACCACGCCTGGCTGCCGCAGCAGCGCATCGCCGAGTTTGTGGAGCTGGCGCGCAGCATCGTTCCCAAGCGCTATTCCGTTCTGGACTCGCCCGACTACACCTCCATCATCGACGAGCGTTCATTCGATCGGCTGCTGCACGCACTGGACGATGCGCGCGAGCGCGGTGCGACGCTGGTGCAGTTGCTGCCGGGCCCGGCCTTCGACCGTGCCACGCGCAAGATCGCACCCCACATCGTGCTCAACGCGCCCGACGACAGCGCCTTGCTGCAGCGCGAGATCTTCGGCCCCATCCTGCCGCTGCGCGGCTATACCTCGTTGGACAGCGTCATCGACAGCATCAACGCCGGCCCCAGGCCGCTCGCGATCTATCCGTTCAGCAACGATGGACAGCGTGTACAGATGTTGCTGGACCGCGTCATGTCGGGCGGCGTGTCGGTGAACGACGCGCTGTTCCACGTGGGCCAGCACGACCTGCCGTTCGGCGGCGTCGGCGACTCGGGCATGGGCCACTACCACGGCCACGAGGGATTCCAGACCTTCTCCAAACTGCGCCCCGTGTTCTATCAGGCGCGATTCAGTTCATTGAAATTTCTGTGGCCACCCTACGGCAAGTTCGCCGACCGGGTGCTGGCGTTTCTCACCCGATAGCCTTCACCACCGTTTAGCGCAACCACCCAAATACTTCACCAGGAGCAAATGCATGAAAAATCCCTCTCTCAACCTTCTTCGACTGGCCCTGCTGGGCTGCACAGCCGCGCTTTGCGCCGCCAGCGTCGCACTCGCTGCGGACCCGGTGCCCATGTCCGGACCCAAGTACGACCAGGCACTCAACAAGATGGGTGTGCCCGGTGTGCGCACCTGTTTCTGGGCTTCGGGTCCGTACAGCGGCGACCCCTATCTCAACGTCGCCTGGCCCGACACCAACACCTATTACTGGGGCGCCAAGTTCACCATGCCCGAAGGATCGAAGCTGCACATCGAGGGTCAGTTCCCTCACGCGCGCTACTCCTCTTACACCTCCTACGATGATCGTGGTCAGCCAGTGGAAAGCCTGGCCGACTACCTGATCGAGCCGCTGCCTGGCCACATCAACCCGGCGCGCGACGGCGCCGACCGCAACGCGGCCAAGCGCTCCTACGCGATTGAAGTCCTGGCCGGCGGACAGCGCGACACGAATCGGGTGGAAGGCTTTTTCAACGAAGGCGCGCTGTCCAAGACCGTGAGCGTTCCCAAGAACGGCGGCACGCAGCAGGTGCTGATCCTGCGCACCTACACGCCGGATCGGGGCACCAGCATCAGCGGCAACGTGCCCTTGCCCGCGCCGGTGTTGACCCTGGCCGATGGCAAGGTACTGCGCGGAGCCGCGGCCTGCGCTGCGCTGAACACCGAGCAGTTGCTGCAGGTGCAGCCCGACGCATTCGGCATGACGGTGTCGCGCTACCGCGAGCTGTTGACCCTGCCCGGCAAGCCCGACACGCATCCGGCGACGCGCCCGTCCACCTGGTACGCGCAGTTTGACCGCAAGCAGTTCGAAGGCATCTTCACCGGCGAAATCGGCAACTTCGAGCGCAAGAGCGAAGGCTTCTACCCCACGGTGGACAACCAGTACATCCGCACCTTCATCAACCGCAAGTTCGGCCCGATCTATGTGCTGCGCGGCAAGCTTCCCGTGACGCCCAGGACCATGAATGGCGATGCCCTCATGAGCACCAAGAGCGCCGACATGCGCTATTGGTCCATCTGTTCGCAGCACGGCGCGGCCAACACCACGGTGGTCAAATGTCTGAACGACGAAGAGGTTGTCACCAACAAAGAGCGCAACTACGTCGTCGCGTTCAGCCGCGCGGCAGACCGACCGCGCACCGCCTACCCGGAGTGCGGCATCAACTGGCTGCCCATTCCCGACGACGGCGACGGCCTGTTTGACGCGGACCAGGGCAATATGATGATCCGCAACATGCTGGCGCGCCCCGACTTTGCCAACTCCATCCAGAAGATCAAGAAGACTGGTGACGAGCGTGCCGTCATGGGACCCTACCTGCCCCAGGGGGCCTACATGACCAAGGACATCTTCGAGTCCTCGTTCACTTGCCGATCGCCCATCGAACTCAGCAGTCTGAACAAGCAGGCCGACGAGGCGGACGCAGCCCAGCAGGCGGCCGCCAAGGCAAAGTAGGTCGCGCCAGAACCCATGAACACCAAAGCGAGCGCTGCATGTCGCCATTGAATTTCGACTACGTGATCGTCGGTGGCGGGTCTGCGGGTTGCGTTCTCGCGGGTCGGCTGTCCGAGGATCCCACGGTTTCCGTGTGCCTGCTGGAGGCGGGCGGGCCCGACACCAGTGTGCTGATCCACGCGCCCCTGGGTTTTGCCGCGGGTGCACCCGTGGGACTGAATACCTCGCGCTTTGAATCGGTGCCGCAGCCTGGCCTGGGCGGGCGCCGCAGCTTTCAGCCGCGCGGCAAGGTGCTGGGCGGGAGCAGTTCGATCAACGCCATGGTCTATATCCGTGGCCACGGCAGCGACTACGACGGCTGGGCCGCGCAGGGCAATCCGGGCTGGGACTACGCCAGCGTGCTGCCCTATTTCAAGCGCGCAGAAAACTGCGAAGCCTTGGGCGCGAACGAATACCGGGGCACGGGCGGTCCCTTGAACGTGGCCTGGCTGCGCAGCCCGAGTCCGCTCAACGACGTGTTTCTGCGCGCCTGCGAAGAGGCAGGAATTGCGCGCACATCAGACTGCAATGGCGCGCAGCAGGAAGGCTGCTGGCCGTCACAGGTCACGCAAATCAACGGCGAACGCTGCAACGCATCCAAAGCCTATCTGACGCCGCATCTGCGACGCCCCAACCTGACCGTCCTGACCCGGGCTCAGGCCGTCAAGATCAATATCGTGGAGCGGCGCGCCACCGGCGTCGAGGTCGTGATCGACCATGTCACGCAACAGATCCATGCGCGACGCGAAGTGGTTCTCAGCGCCGGCAGCTTTGGCTCGCCCCAACTTTTAATGCTGTCGGGCATCGGTCGTGCAGCCGACCTGCAGGCCCACGGCATCGCGCCCATTCGCGACCTGGCGGGTGTGGGTCAGAACCTGCAGGACCACATCACCGCCACCCTGATCTGGCGCACCGCGCGCACCGATGGCACATTGGGACTGTCGCTGGCGGGTGGCTGGAGTTTGCTCAAGGGCATGCGGGAATGGCGACGCCAGCGCACCGGTGTCATCACCAGCAATGTGGCCGAGTCGGGCGCCTTCTTCTCGACCCGACCGGGCTTGAACGCGCCCGACATCGAACTGGAATTCGTGCTGGGCATGGTGGACGATCACAACCGCAAACTGCACCTCGGCCATGGCTACAGCCTGCACGTGTGCCTGGCCCGTCCCCAAAGTCGGGGCGAGGTGACGCTG
This sequence comes from uncultured beta proteobacterium, assembly GCA_903909815.1. GTDB lineage: Bacteria > Pseudomonadota > Gammaproteobacteria > Burkholderiales > Burkholderiaceae_C > CAIKVZ01. The sequence continues at coordinate 31,363 of CAIVXG010000057.1, forward strand.
GCCAGCCGCGATGCGAGCCGGGCCATGACCATCGATCCGCGCTATTTCAGCCATCCCGACGACATGACCCATCTGGTTGCGGGCGTGCAAAAAGCCATCAGCATCATGAACGCAGCGCCGTTTGCCGCGCTGCAGGGCCAGCTCCTGTACCCGTTGAACCCGGCTGACGCGCTCGACGTCGAGCGCGATATTCGGCGCTCGGCCGACACCGAATACCACCCCGTGGGCACCTGTCGCATGGGCCCGCCTGAGGATCCCATGGCCGTGGTGGATGCCGAGTTGCGCGTGCACGGCTTGCAGGGGCTGCGCGTGGTCGACGCTTCCATCATGCCCTCGCTCACGACCGGCAATACCAATGCGCCGACGATCATGATTGCGGAAAAAGCGGTCGACCTGATCTGCGGCCAGCGGTTTTAGCCGCACAGACCATTTTTGCTGGCGGCCTCGCTGGCATGGGGCTGCGTGACGGCGTGATTTTGCGTTCACAATAGCCCCTTATCAACCCATAAGTTGTGCACGCGGACGCCGAGTTTTCCTCGACCCGCGACGCGGCCAGATGATCTCGACACGAAGGGCCTTCATGAGCGACAAACTCAAGTCCGAGTCCAGCACACAGCCGCTTAAGGCCCGTGTGCGCGTCATGATCGCCGACGACAGTTTTCTCATACGCGAGGGTTTGCGCCAGGTGCTGGAAATGGCGCCCGAAGTCCAAGTCGTCGGCCTCTATGCCGATGAGCCCTCCTTGCTGGAAGCGGTTGATGCCGCTGCACCCGATGTGGTCGTGACCGACATCCGCATGCCACCGACCCAGACCGACGAGGGCATGCGCATCGCGGAGCGGCTGCGTCTGAGCCACCCCAAACTCGGCGTCGTGGTGCTGAGCCAGCACGGCAGCGCGCAATATGCAGCACAGTTGCTGGAGATGGGAGCAGCCGCGCGCGGCTATCTGCTCAAGGACCGCATCCACGATCTGGAGCACCTGGTGTCGACCATCACGGCTGTGGCCAGAGGCGAGTGCCGCATCGACGCCAGACTGGTGGATGAACTGGTGGCCCGTCGCCGCAAGAGCTCTCCGCTGGAACAACTGACGCCGCGTCAGCGCGAAATCCTGGCGGACATCGCCGAAGGAAAGAGCAACCTGGCGATGGCGCAATCACGCGGTCTGACACAACGCGCCGTGGAAAAACACGTCAGCGAAATCTTTGGACGGCTGGGCCTGGCCAACGACGAAACGGTGAGCCGTCGGGTGCAAGCCACGCTGCTGTATCTGGCCCAGCGTGTGACATGAGTTCCCAGTTGCGCGCCCGATTGCTGATTGGCGCGCCGGGGCTGGCCTTGGCTGCGGGCGCGGTGGCTGTCGCCCTGGAGGGCCCGGACGCGGACCGCTTGCTTAACGCCGCCATGGCGGGCATCGGAGTCTTGTTGGTGTGGAGCGTTGCCGTGGCCGTGCGCTTACGCTATCCCCAGCGTCCGCTCGGACTGTTGCTGTTCATACTCGCTGGCGTGTACGCGATTCAAACGATGGTCGCTTCACCCAACCCCTATTTGTTCACGCTGGCTCGCGCCGCGCGCCCCGCGGTGGAAGTGCTTCTGATCTGGGTGATGCTCGCTTTTCCCAGCGGTCGGCTGCCTGGGGGGAGCGAACGAGCGCTGGTGGTGGCGGCTTCGTTGGCCGTGGCGTTGCTCTGGTTGCCAGACGTACTGCTGTCGCCCCAAATTCCGATGGCAGGTGTATTCGTTCGATGCCAAGGCGACTGTCCGCGCAATGTGCTGTTCCTCTCCGACTGGCCCGCTGCGGCCAACGCCCTGCACGTGGCATTCCGCATGGTCGGAACCCTGATCCTGGTGGCCACGGCGTTGCTGCTGTCCTACCGGCTGCACCAGGCGACCCCCTTGATGCGTCGTGCCATGGCGCCGGTGGTGCTGGCTTCGATTGCACGCGTGATCACCATGGCCGGATTCCTGGCTACCAACGTCATCAATGTCGCGCAGAACCTGACGTTTTGGGCCATCCCCCTGGCGATTGCGCTGGGGCTACTGCGCGGCAGACTGTACTTGGCCAAGGCCTTGCAGCGTTTGGTCACGGGTCTGCGCGAGCGACCGACCGTGCACGACCTGCGCCGTGTCATGGCCAACGCGCTCGACGACCCTTCACTCTCGGTCGCCTACTGGCTCAAGGACGGTGAGCGCTGGATCGACGCCGACGGTCAGACCGTGGCACTGCCCTACCCGATGCCAATGCAAGGGCGCGCCGCCAAGATTCTGCTCGACGAAGGCGGAAGACCGGTGGCAGCATTGGTGCACGACGCCGCCTTGCTCGAAGAACCGGTGCTGATCGACGCGGTCGCGAGCAGCATGCAGTCGGCGCTGGAAAGTCATCGGATGGACGCCGAATTGAAGGCATCCAAGGCCCACACTGCAGCGGCGGTGGAGGAGGAACGGCACCGCATCGAGCGCGACCTGCATGACGGCGCGCAGCAGCGATTGATCGCCATGCGCATGAAGCTGGGTGTGACGCAGCGCCTGCTCGACCACGATCCGCGCCGCGCCGCAGCGCTGGTCGGAGAACTGGGATCGGATGTCGACGCCGCCCTGGCCGAGCTTCGCGCCCTGGCGCACGGCATCGCGCCGCCGCTGTTGGTCGAACGGGGACTTTCTGATGCGCTCAAGGAAGTGGCGCAGCGCGCGGCGATCCCGGTCCGTACCGATATCGAAGATGTCGGGCGCTGCCACCCCGGCATCGAGCGAGCGGTCTATTTTTGCTGCATTGAAGCGTTGCAAAACGCGGCCAAACATGCGGGTCCGAGTGCCACCGTGGTACTGACATTGTCACGGTCGAACGGGCACATCAATTTTTGTATAACCGACGATGGCGGAGGCTCGATGGCCTCCACGACCAGCCCGATTGGGCAAGGGCTTCGCAACATGCAAGAGCGAATCAAGGCGGTCGGCGGTCAGTTGGATTTCGCCCCGGGCGTCGGAACGGGTTTTCGGGTTATCGGCTCGATTCCTGATTGACGGTCTTGCTTGGGTGCCGCGGCCCGGCCGCCGCTGCAGCGTTCGATGCCGCTCAGGTCGCGCCTTGATTGGACTGCATCAAGTCCCGCCTCGCTAAGCAAGGTACGCACAGCGGCTGCCTGGTCGTAGCCATGCTCCAGCAGCAGCCAGCCGCCAGCATGCAGATGCGTTCCGGCCTGAGTCACGATCTGGCGTATGTCGTCCAGACCGTCTGAGCCGCTGACCAGGGCCTGCAGCGGCTCGTGCGCCAGGGCTTTCAAGTGGCGATCCAGCGCTGCGATGTAGGGCGGGTTCGAGACGATGGCCTGGTAACGACCACTCACGCCGCTCAGCCATGAGCCCTGCATGAACTTGACGGGCAAGCGCAGTCGCTGCGCGTTCGCAAGGGCTACCTGCAGCGCGTCGGCGCTGGCGTCGAGGGCGTGCACACCCAGATCCGGACGCGCGCGTTGCAGCGCCAGCGCCACGGCGCCACTGCCGGTGCCGAGGTCCAGCACATCGCCGCTACCGGTGCCCAGGTCCACTACATCGCCGCCAGTCGATTCGGTGGCGGCTGCAGGGACGAAATCCGCCAGCACTTCCAGTGCCCACTCCACCAAGGTCTCGGTGTCGGGCCGCGGTACCAGCACGCGTGCGTCCACTTCCAGATCCAGGCCGAAGAATTCCTTGTGACCCGTGATGTAGGCGAGAGGTTCGCCCGCTGCGCGCCGCTGCACCCGTTGCTCGAAGCCCTGCTGCTCGGTTAGCGTCAGCGGGTCGGAGTCATGCGCCAGCAGCCAGGCGCGCGCGCCATCCGGTTTCCCCAGGGCGTGCAGCAGCAGCAACTGCGCGTCCAGGCGATCCAGGCCCGCAGCAGTGGCACGCGCCAGAGCCTGATCAACAGTACTTGGCGTCGCTCCCATCAGCGGTTGGCGCCCACTTCCAGTTCTTCCAGCTGCTCGGCTTCGCGCGCCTGCTGCAGGGCCTGCACCACGTCGCCCAGGTCGCCTTCCATGATGGCCTGCAGCTTGTACAGCGTGAGGTTGATGCGGTGGTCGGTGAGGCGCCCCTGGGGGAAGTTGTAGGTGCGGATGCGGTCACTGCGGTCGCCGCTGCCGATCAGGCCCTTGCGCATCGCGGCGTCCTTGGCCGCCTGCGCGGATCGCTCCTTCTCCACGATCCGCGCCGACAGCACCTGCATCGCCTTGGCCTTGTTGCGGTGCTGGGAGCGGTCGTCCTGGCACTCGGCCACGATGCCGGTGGGGATGTGGGTGATGCGCACGGCCGAGTCGGTCTTGTTGATGTGCTGGCCACCGGCGCCGCTGGCGCGATAGGTGTCGATGCGCAGGTCGGCCGGGTTGATGGTGATGGCCACGGCCTCATCCGGTTCAGGCAGCACCGCCACCGTGCACGCGCTGGTGTGGATGCGCCCCTGCGTCTCCGTGGCGGGCACGCGCTGCACCCGGTGACCACCGGACTCGAAGCGCAGCTTGCCGTAGACGCCGCCGCCTTCCGCAGCGCTGGCGCTGCCCTCTATCCGAAGCACCACTTCCTTGAAGCCGCCCAGCTCGCTGCTCGACTCGCTCATGATCTCCGTCTTCCATCCCATGCGCTCGCAGTAGCGCGTGTACATGCGAAACAGATCCGCGGCGAACAGCGCGGACTCGTCGCCCCCCGTGCCGGCGCGGATTTCCATGAAGGCATTGCGCTTGTCGTCCGGGTCCTTGGGCAGCAGCATGCGCTGCAGCTCGGCCTCAAGCTGCTCGCATTCCTGCTGCGCGGCGGCGATTTCGTCCTGCGCCATCGCCAGCATGTCGGGGTCGTCGGCGCTGCTCTCCAGCATTTCCTGGCCCGTGGCCAGGTCGCTCTGGCGCTGCTGCCAGCGTGCATAACGGCTGGCGATGGCGGCCACCTCGGTGTGTTCGCGCGACAGCGCCAGGAACTGCTTCATGTCGCTCATGATGTCTTCGCGCGACAGCAGGAAATCGAGCTCGGCCAGGCGGAACGCGTAGCGGTCGAGTTGTTGGCGTAAAAAGGTTTTCATGAAGGGACGTTTGGTGTGTTGATCTGCCGGTTTTGCACCCTCGGAGAGAGGGCTGGCTGAGGGAGGCCCGGCAGTTATCCCTCACCTGGCCCTCTCTCTGGGGGAGAGGGAATAGGCCGGGGGGACGTCGCTAACGCTCTTTGCGCAGGAACAGCTTGTGAATCGCTTGCGCCGTGTGTTCGCGCGTTTGCGCGTCGCCGGCGCGCAGTTCGGCCATGGCACCGTGCAGCATCTTCTGCGTGAGGCCCTTGGACAGGGCTTCCAGCACAGCCTCCACGTTCTCGCCCTTGGCCAGCAGTTTCCTGGCGCGCGCCAGCTCCAGCGCGCGCCACTCGTCGGCCTGCGCGTTGAGCTGCTGGATCAGCGGCACGCTACCGCGCTGCTCCATCCAGTGCACGAAACTTTGCACGCCAGCGTCGATGATGGCCTCGGCCTGCGCCACCGCCGCCTGGCGGTTCGCCTGCGCGGTTTGCACCACGCTCGCCAGGTCGTCCACGGTGTAGAGGTAGACGTCTTCCAGCGCCTTGACTTCGGGCTCGATGTCGCGCGGAACCGCCAGGTCGACCATGAACATGGGCCGGTGCTTGCGCGCCTTGAGCGCACGCTCCACGGCACCCAGGCCGATGATGGGCAGGGTGCTGGCGGTGCAGCTCACGACCGCGTCGAACTCGTGCAAACGGCTGGGCAGATCCGACAGGCGCATGACTTCGGCGCCGAAGCGGCTCGCGAGCTTTTCTCCGCGCTCCAGCGTGCGATTCGCGATCGTGATTGACTCAGGCGCCTTCGCGGCAAAGTGCGTCGCCGCCAGTTCGACCATTTCGCCCGCACCCACGAACAGCACCTTGACCCGGCCCAGGTCTTCAAAAATCTGCCCCGCAAGGCGCACCACGGCCGCGGCCATGCTGATCGAATGCGCGCCAATCTCGGTGGAAGTGCGCACGTCCTTGGCCACAGCAAAGGTGCGCTGGAACAACTGGTTCAGTGTGGTTCCGAGCGAGCCTGCGGCTTCTGCGGCGCGAATCGCGTCCTTCATTTGCCCCAGGATTTGTGGTTCGCCCAGCACCATCGAGTCCAGCCCGCTGGCGACGCGAAACGCGTGCCGTGCGGCAAGGCCGTCCTGCAGGCTGTAGGTGTGCTGGCGCAACAGCGTCGCGGCCACGCCACCGCTGTGGGCGAGCCAGTCCAGCGTGTGCTCGAGCTCCGCGTGCTCGGCGGCGCAGTAGATTTCGGTGCGGTTGCAGGTGGAGATCAGCGCCACCTCGGGTTGGCGCGAAAGCGACTGGCGAAACCCATGCAGCACCGGCTCCATCTTGTCGACGGCGAACGCAAACCGGCCCCGCAAATCGAGCGGTGCCGTGGTGTGATTGATGCCTAGCGCCCAGACTGCCATGGCTCGATTATAAAATCAGTCGCTCGGCTCTATGACCTGAGTCAATTTTTAGTTGCACACGCATGCCAACTTTCACATTAACGGCGACATGGGCCTGATTCAACTTCTGCTTCATGGCTTGAATTTTCTGGCGCCCGCGTTCTTTGTGGCGCTGCTCTTGCCTGCGGCCAACCGCCATGTGTTGCGTAACCCGAATCCGCGGCTGCTGTGGTGGGTACAAGCGGCGATTCAATTCGCGGTCGGCGTCGCGGTGCTGCTGGCCGGATTGGTGATCTTCGGCGTGGACGGCAAGATGCTGACCTACCTCGCTCTGGTACTTGCCTGTGCCACCGGCCAATGGCTGCTCACGCGGGGTTGGCAGGCGAAAACAGGTCCACGCGGTCGGTGATGATGCCGTCGGTCCCGAGATCGAGCAGACGCTGCGCGGCCCACTCATCGTTCACGGTGTAACTGATGCAGCGAAACCCGGCGCTTTTGGCCTGGGTCACAGTGGACGTATCCCACAGCGCGTAGTTGCAAACGATGGCCACACATTCCAGCGTGAGTGCGGTTTCCAGCCATCCGCTCCACAGACTGTCGAGCAGCAGTCCGCGCGGCAGCTCGGGCGCCGCTGCCTTGGCCGCCTGCAGTGCTTCAGGGCGAAAGGATGTGAGCAGCGGCGGCACGGCAGCGCCGATCCACAAGCGCGCCGCATGTTGCGCCACCACAGTGCCGGTCACGCTTTCCTGGCCCGGCGTGGGCTTGATCTCGATGTCCAGGAAGTAGCCGTTGCGCAGGCAATAGGCGGCAACGTTCTCCAGTGTGGGAAGAGCTTCGCCGGCAAAGCTGCGCGAATGCCAGCGGCCCGCGTCGAGTTGTGAAAGTTCCCCCCAGGATTTATCGCCTGCCATGCCCCGACCGCTGGTGGTGCGCTCCAGCGTCTTGTCGTGCAGCAAGAACGGCACGCCGTCGCTGGAGAGTTTCACGTCGCACTCAAACATACGGTAACCATGCCCGGCGCCAATTCTGAAGGCCGCGAGCGTGTTTTCGGGTGCCAGTTTGCCCGCGCCGCGGTGCGCAATCCAGCGCGGATAGGGCCAGTTTTCTGAGGTGACTTGCATGGAAGAAAGGAGTTGGTTGAGCGATGCAGACGCTCATCCTACCCGCAGTCCGACGGCACCTAGATGCGCTTGCCCGACTCCGCATTGAATTGATGCACACGATCCGCGCGCGGCGTGGCGTGGATCGTGCTGCCGGGCGCGGGCGGGGCGAGATGTTCATCGGTGCGGATGATGACGCGCTCCTGGCCCAGCAGGCAGTAAACCAGGCGCTCCGCGCCCAGCAGTTCGACCGCTTCCACCTGGAGTTCCCAGCCCGTTGTCGTGATGTCCAGGTGCTCGGGACGAATGCCAAAAATCTGTCCCTTCGTGCCACCTGGCGCTGCGTTCAGCAGGTTCATCGGCGGTGAGCCCATGAAGCTGGCGACAAAGGTGGTGGCCGGGCGGTTGTAGACCTCCTCGGGCGTGCCAAACTGCTCCATCGCGCCGCCGTGCATCACCATCATGCGCTGCGCTAGCGTCATGGCTTCGACCTGGTCGTGCGTCACGAAGAGCGAGGTGATGCCAAGTTCGCGGTGCAGTTTTTGAATCTCCAGCCGCGTCTGCGCGCGCAGCTTCGCGTCCAGATTGGACAGCGGCTCGTCGAACAAAAACACCTGAGGCTGGCGCACGATGGCGCGCCCCATCGCCACGCGCTGACGCTGGCCGCCCGAGAGTTCGCGCGGCCGGCGCAGCAGGAACTCTCCGATCTCCAGGATCTTCGCCGCCTTGTCCACGCGTGCCTTGATTTCATCCGGTGGCACTTTGGCGATCTTCAGGCCGTAGGCCATGTTGTCGAACACGCTCATGTGCGGATACAGAGCGTAGTTCTGAAACACCATGGCGATGTCGCGCTCCGACGGTTCCAGGTCGTTCACAACCCGGTTGCCGATGGAGATCTCGCCGCCGCTGACCTCCTCCAGGCCCGCCACCATGCGTAGCAGCGTGGACTTACCGCAGCCCGAAGGACCGACGATGACGACGAACTCGCCGTCGGCAATGTCCGCGCTCACGCCGTGGATGACCTGGTTCGCGGTCTTGCCGGAGCCGTAGCGTTTGACGACGTTTTTAAGAGTGATGGATGCCATGGGCTGTGGAGTCTTTCAGAATTCGCGTGCTGGATGATCGTCATTGCGAGGAATTAGCCTTTAGCCGCGAGGCCCGCAGGGCCGTGGCGGGCCAGCGACGCGGCAATCCACGTGCACCACAGGTTTGCCAGCATGGATTGCCGCGCTGCGCTCTCCATGAACCGACCACGTTCGATACGCCAATTTCCTCGTCATTGCGAGGCCGTAGGCCGTGGCAATCCATGTCGGCACGCCACGAAAATACATGGATTGCCGCGCTGCGCTCGCAATGACGGATTTGTGGTTCATGGCCAGTATGCAGTTTCGCCAGCCGAAACAGGCAGCTCGCAATGACGGCTGGTCTTTGTCGTTGCCCTGCGGGCCTCGCAGTGACGTGGGGCATGGATGTGGCGTTCATTTTTCCGTATCCACCAAACCTTTGACGAACCATTTCTGCATCAGCATCACCACCAGCGCTGGCGGCAGCATGGCCAGCAGGGCCGTGGCCATGACCACGTTCCACTCGTTTTGCGAGTCGCCGCCGGCAACCATCATCTTGATGCCCACCACCACCGGGTACATGTCTTCTGAGGTGGTGGCCAGCAGCGGCCACAGGTACTGGTTCCAGCCGTAAATGAACTGGATCACGAACAGCGCCGCGATCGAGGTCTTGGACAGCGGCAGCAGGATATCGATGAAGAAGCGCATCGGGCTGGCGCCGTCCATGCGCGCGGCTTCGGTCAGTTCGTCCGGCACTGACATGAAGAATTGGCGAAACAAAAAGGTCGCCGTAGCCGAGGCAATCAGGGGAATCGTCAGGCCGGCGTAGGTGTTGAGCATGCCCAGGTCCGCCACCACTTGATAGGTGGGGCCGATGCGCACTTCCACTGGCAGCATCAGCGTGACAAAGATCGCCCAGAAGAAGAAGCTCTTGAACGGGAAGCGGAAATACACGATCGCAAAAGCCGACATGAGCGAGATCGCGATCTTGCCAAACGTGATCACCAACGCGGTCACCAGGCTGACCCACATCATGTGCGCCACCGGTGCCGTGGAACCCGCACCCGAACCGCCGCCGAGCAAGGCCTTGGTGTAGGTTTCCCAAAGGTGGCTGCCCGGCAACAGCGGCATGGGCGCCTGCACGATTTCCTGCGCCGTGTGCGTGGACGCGACGAAGGCCAGATACAGCGGAAAGGCGACGATGAGCACGCCAACGAGCATGACCGCGTGCGCCAGCAGGGTCAGAAAGGGGCTGCGTTCAACCATTTCAGTAGTTCACCTTTTTCTCGACAAAGCGGAACTGCACCACGGTCAGCGCAATCACGATCGTCATCAGCACCACCGACTGCGCCGCGGAACCACCCATGTCCATGGCCTTGAAGCCGTCGTAGTAGGCCTTGTAGACCAGGATCGATGTCGCCTGCCCTGGGCCGCCGTGGGTGGTGGCGTCGACGATGGCAAAGGTGTCGAAGAAGGCGTACACCATGTTGATCACCAGCAGGAAGAAAGTGGTGGGTGACAACAGCGGTAACTGTATCGTCCAGAAGCGCCGCCAGGCGCGAGCGCCGTCGATGGCCGCGGCCTCGATCAATGACTTCGGAATCGACTGCAGGCCCGCCAGAAAGAACAGGAAGTTGTAGGAGATCTGCTTCCAGACGGCGGCCATCACGATCAGCGTCATGCCGTGGCCCTCGTTCAGCAAATGGTTCCAGTTGATCCCCAGCTTACCAAGAGCGTAAGCGACCACGCCCAAAGAGGGCGAGAACATGAAGATCCACAGCACGCCGGCCACCGCAGGCGCCACCGCGTAGGGAACAATCAGCAGGGTCTTGTAGAGCATCGCCCCCTTGATGATGCGGTCGGCAAAGATCGCCAGCATCAGAGACAAGCCAATCCCCAGCACCGCCACCAGAATGGAAAAGATGGCCGTGGTCTTGAACGAGGCGAGGTAGCTCTCGTCCCCGAACAGGCGTTTGAAATTTTCCAGCCCCACCCATTGGGTCGAGATGCCAAAGGCATCCTGCACCTGAAACGACTGCAGCACCGCCTGCGCCGCGGGCCAGAAAAAAAACACGCCGATCACGATCACCTGCGGAGCCATCAGCAGCCAGGGCAGCCAGGTGGATCGGAATTGAACCCGTTTTTCTACAGCCACGTCATGCGCCCAACAGAGTCGCCCTTCCCGCTTGACGGGGAGGGGCGGGGAGGGCAGTTGTCATGACGGTCAAGGGCGAAGCCCTTCAGGACTTGTTGGCCTTCTGGAAACGCTCCAGGATCTCGTTGCCACGCTTCACGATCGCGTCCAGCGCTTCCTTGGCAGTCTTCTTGCCATTCCAGACCTGCTCCAGTTCTTCGTCCTCCACCTGACGGATCTGCACGTAGTTGCCCAAGCGGATGCCGCGGCTCTTGTCGGTGACCTTGCGGATCATCTGCGAGACGGCGATATCGGTACCCGGGTGCTCCTTGTAGAAGCCGGACTTCTCGGTCAGCTGGTAGGCAGCGGTGGTGATGGGCAGGTAGCCGGTGCGCTTGTGGCTGGCGGACTGCACCTCGGGGCTGGAGATGTAGTTGAAGAAGGCTGCCACACCCTTGTATTCGGCCGGCTTCTTGCCTGCCATGACCCACAGGCTGGCGCCGCCGATGACGGTGTTTTGCGGCGCACCGGGCACATCGGGGTAGTAGGGCAGCGTCGCCAGCGTGTAAGCGAACTTGGCGTTCTTGGCGACGTTGCCGTAGAAGCCGGCGGACGTGGTGATCATGGCGCACTCGCCCGAAACGAAGCTCGCCTCAGGCACATTTTCGCGTCCCTTGTAGACAAACAAGCCCTGATGGGCCATGTTGGCGAGGTTCTCAATATGGCGTACATGCAGCGGCGAGTCCACCTTCAGGCGCGCGTCCAGGCCGGCTAGGCCATTGGACTTGCTGGCGAACTCCACGTTGTGCCAGGCCGAGAAGCTCTCCAACTGCGTCCAGCCCTGCCAGGCGATGGTGAGAGGGCACTTGTGGCCGCTGGCCTTGAGCTTGGCCGCCGCCAGAACCACCTCGGGCCAGGTGGTCGGTGGCTTGCTGGTGTCGATGCCGGCCGCCTTGAAGGCGTCCTTGTTGATGTAGAAGATGGTCGTGGAGCTGTTGAACGGCATGCTCAGCATCTGACCGTTGGGCGCCGTGTAGTAACCGGCGACGGCAGAGACATAGGCGTTGGGGTCGAACTTGTAGCCTGCATCCTTCATCACCTGCGCCACCGGAACAATGGCGCCCTTGCTGGCCATCATGGTGGCGGTACCCACCTCGAACACCTGCAGGATGTTGGGTTGGTTGCCGGCCCGGAAAGCGGCCATTGCCGCCGTCATGGATTCGGCGTAGGAACCCTTGAAGGTGGGAACCATTTTGTAGTCCTTCTGGCTGGCGTTGAAACCCTTGGCCAGGTCGTTGACCCATTCACCGTTGACGGCGGTCATCGAATGCCACCATTGGATCTCGGTTTGAGCCTGTGCCGAAATGGCGCTGAGCGCGGCAAGGGCCAGCGCGCCGACATGCAACTTGAATTTCATGGAATCTCCTGAATGAATGCCTGAGGATAGAAAAGTTTTGTGACAGTAATATTTAAACCGCTTTTGCGCAGCCCGCCTACCGGGGTTTCCATGACGTGGGCGCTGAATCCACTGGATTTATCCGCATGGCCCTGCGACGGCAGGTGAATGCTGCGCTGCGGTAACATTGCCCAGGGCTAGACCGTACCGCGCCAGCCCTCACTTTTGAACCCGATGAACGCTCCCACTTCGCTCACCCAAATCACCTCTGCTGTCGATACTGAGGCGCACCCGCAGCAACGCATCCGCGAGATTCCGTACAACTACACGTCGTTCTCCGATCGCGAGATCGTGCTGCGGCTGCTGGGAGCGCGTTGCTGGGAGGTGCTGACGCAGTTGCGCCAGGAGCGGCGCACGGGCCGTTCGGCGCGCATGTTGTACGAGGTGCTGGGCGACATCTGGGTGGTGCAGCGCAACCCCTATTTGCAGGACGATCTGCTGGACAACCCGAAGCGCCGCGCGCTGCTGGTGGAGGCACTGACGCACCGCCTGGGCGAGGTGCAAAAGCGGCGCACTCCAGAGGTGGACGCCGAGCGCGATGCCCTGGTGGGCGAGCTCTACGACGCTGCAGCCAAGACCATCCAGGCGTTCGACGCGATGTTTGAAGAGGTGCGCGTGCTGCGCCGGCAAAGCCAGCGCGTGCTCAAGCGCGTCACCGCTGCCGACAACATCAAGTTCGACGGCCTGAGCCGCGTCTCGCACGTGACCGACGCCACCGACTGGCGCGTCGAATACCCGTTTGTCGTGCTCACGCCCGACACCGAAGCCGAGATGGCGGGCCTGGTGAAAGCCTGCATCGAACTGGGCCTGAGCATCGTGCCCCGTGGCGGTGGCACAGGCTACACCGGCGGCGCGGTGCCGCTGACCTGGAAGAGCGCGGTCATCAACACCGAAAAGCTCGAAGCCATGACCGAGGTGCAGATGCTGCAACTGCCGGGCCTGGCGCAGCCTGTGGCCACGGTCTGGACCGAAGCCGGCGTCGTCACGCAGCGCGTGGCCGATGCGGCCGAGCGCGCAGGCTTCGTGTTTGCGGTCGATCCGACCTCGGCCGAAGCTTCCTGCATCGGCGGCAATATCGCCATGAACGCCGGTGGCAAGAAGGCCGTGCTCTGGGGCACGGCGCTGGACAACCTCGCCTCCTGGCGCATGGTGACCCCCAATGCCGAATGGCTGGAAGTCACGCGCCTGAACCACAACCTGGGCAAGATTCACGACGCGGCTGTGGCCAGCTTCGAGCTCAAGACCTTCAAGGCCGACGGCAAGACGCTGCTGCGCACGGAACAGCTTGACATCCCGGGTGCCAGCTTTCGCAAGGAGGGGCTGGGCAAGGACGTGACCGACAAGTTCCTGAGCGGCCTGCCGGGCATCCAGAAGGAAGGCTGCGACGGCCTCATCACCAGCGCACGCTGGGTCGTGCACCGCATGCCGCAGCACACGCGCACCGTCTGCCTGGAGTTCTTCGGCCACGCGCGCAACGCTGTGCCCAGCATCGTCGAGATCAAGGACTTCATGTTCGCGGAACAGAAGCGCAGCGGTGTGCTGCTCGCCGGCCTGGAGCATCTGGACGACCGCTATCTGAAGGCCGTGGGCTATGCCACCAAGTCCAAGCGCGGCGGTCTGCCCAAGATGGTGCTGTTCGGTGACATCGCGGGCGACGACGCCGACGCGGTGGCGCGCGCCACATCCGAGGTGGTGCGCATCGCGAATTCACGCAGCGGCGAAGGCTTTGTCGCCATCAGCCCCGAGGCGCGCAAGAAATTCTGGCTCGATCGCAAGCGCACGGCGGCGATTTCCAGGCACACGAACGCGTTCAAGATCAACGAGGACGTGGTGATCCCACTGCCGCGCATGGCCGAGTACACCGACGGCATCGAGCGCATCAACATCGAGCTCAGCCTGCAGAACAAGATCCAGCTGTGCGACGCGCTGCATGAGTTTCTCGCTCAGGGAAATCTTCCCCTGGGCCGGCACGACGACGCGAGCGAAATCCCCTCGGCCGAAATGCTGCAGGAGCGCGTGAGCCAGGCATTGGCGCTGGTGGCCGAAGTACGCTCGCTGTGGCAGGGTTGGCTCGACAACGTGGAGGCGCTGTTCCCGCAGTTGCAGGAACATTCGCTGCGTGCGAGCTGGAAAACGCAACTGCGCGCGCCGCTGCAGGACATCTTCACCGGCGGCATGTTTGCGCCCATCCTGAGCGAGTGCAACGCCATGCACCAGCGCGTGCTAAAGGGAAGGGTCTGGGCCGCGCTGCACATGCACGCCGGCGACGGCAATGTGCATACCAACTTGCCGGTCAACAGCGATGACTACGCCATGCTGCAAAGCGCGCACGGCGCGGTCAGGCGCATCATGGCGCTGGCGCGATCGCTGGATGGCGTGATCTCGGGCGAGCACGGCATCGGCATCACCAAGCTCGAATATTTGAGCGACGCCGAGCTTCAGCCCTTCGCCGACTACAAGCAGCGCATCGACCCTGAAGGGCGCTTCAACAAGGGCAAGTTGCTGCGAAATCAGGCGCATTCAACCCTAGCAAGTTTGGCGTCAGAAGCCGATTCGCCGCTGGGCCGCCCCGAGGCGAATCAGCCCCCTCGGGGGGCAGCGACCCGCGAAGTGGTGGAGCGTGGGGGCGCCGATTCGCCGCTGGGCCGCCCCGAGGCGAATCAGCCCCCTCGGGGGGCAGCGACCCGCGAAGCGGCGGAGCGTGGGGGCGTTCTATACGCCGACCTCACCAACGCCTACACGCCCAGCTTCGGTTTGATGGGGCATGAGTCGCTGATCATGCAGCAGTCCGATATCGGCGCGATTGCAGATAGCGTGAAGGACTGCCTGCGCTGCGGCAAATGCAAGCCGGTGTGCGCCACCCATGTGCCGCGCGCCAACCTGCTGTACAGCCCGCGCAACAAGATCCTGGCCACGTCGCTTTTGGTGGAAGCGTTTCTGTACGAAGAGCAGACGCGCCGCGGCATTTCTCTCAAGCATTGGGAAGAGTTCGAGGACGTGGCCGATCACTGCACCGTGTGCCACAAGTGCCTGACACCGTGCCCGGTGGACATCGACTTTGGCGACGTCTCCATGAACATGCGCAACCTGTTGCGCAAGATGGGGCAGAAGAGTTTCCGCCCCGCCGGTGCGGCCGCCATGTTCCTGCTCAATGCGACGAATCCGCAGACCATCAGAGTCGCGCGGTCGCTCATGGTGAACATCGCCATGCGCGCGCAGCGGCTGGGCAACGATTTGATGAAACTGGTGGCGCGCAAACAGACGAATGCGCCGCCGGCCACGGTGGGCAAGGCCCCGATGAAGGAACAGGTGATCCACTTCATCAACAAGAAGCTGCCGGGTGGTTTGCCCAAAAAGACGGCGCGCGCGCTGCTCGACATTGAAGACAAGGCCTACGTCCCCATCATCCGCGACCCGCAGGCCACCAACTCGGAAACCGAGGCCGTGTTCTATTTCCCCGGTTGCGGCTCCGAACGCCTGTTCTCGCAGGTGGGTCTGGCGACTCAGGCCATGCTCTGGCACGCCGGTGTGCAAACCGTGTTGCCGCCGGGCTATCTGTGCTGCGGCTATCCGCAGCGCGGCGCCGGTCAGTTCGACAAGGCCGAAAAGATCATCACCGACAACCGCGTGCTGTTCCACCGCGTGGCCAACACGCTGAACTACCTCGACATCAAGACCGTGGTGGTGAGCTGCGGCACCTGCTACGACCAGTTGCAGGGCTACGAGTTCGACAAGATATTCCCCGGCTGCCGCATCATCGACATCCACGAATACCTGCTGGAGAAGGGCATCACCCTGAACCTGGCCGCTGGTGGTGGTTACCTCTACCACGACCCCTGTCACAGCCCGATGAAGCTGCAGGACCCGATGAAGACTGTCAAGGCCCTGCTGGGCGACGGCGTCATCAAGTCGGATCGCTGCTGCGGCGAATCCGGAACGTTGAGCCTGAACCGGCCCGACATCTCGACCCAGGTGCGCTTTCGCAAGGAGGAGGAAATCCTCAAGGGCGAGGCGGCGCTGCGCGAGCAGGGACTGATTGCGCCCAAGGCCAACGTGAAGATGCTCACCTCCTGCCCGGCTTGTCTGCAGGGTTTGAGCCGCTTTGGCGAGGACCTGGACAACGGACTGCTGGAGGCCGACTACATCGTGGTCGAAATGGCGAAGCAGATATTG
>CAIVXG010000058.1 GCA_903909815.1 uncultured beta proteobacterium
CAGAGGACTCATAAAATTTGTGCACCCAGGTGGGAAACCCCTGGCGTGAATGGCGTCAAATTCGGCGGAATCTACGTGCGGCGACGCATAGGGCTACGCCGAGCCAAGCTTGATGGGTAACCATCTTGAAGGTGTAGAGACTAGACGGCGCC
This sequence comes from uncultured beta proteobacterium, assembly GCA_903909815.1. Taxonomy (GTDB): domain Bacteria; phylum Pseudomonadota; class Gammaproteobacteria; order Burkholderiales; family Burkholderiaceae_C; genus CAIKVZ01. The sequence goes on from CAIVXG010000058.1 coordinate 153, forward strand.
CATCTAAGGCGATAGCTAAGATGAAGGCATAGTCCAGGGAGCGGCGAAAGTCGCGCAAACCGGAATCCTTTGGTCCCAGGTTCAAGTCCTGGTGGGCCCACCACTCGCTTCAATCGGCCCCTCGGGGCCGTTTGTCTTTGTGCCGCCGAAAAAAGCATGGGCTCGACGCAGGGAAAACGGTCTTTCAGCGCGCAGCGGCGCGCAGTTCCGACAATGCCTGGTATGCCTGAAATTTTCGGTACTCGTCGGCGTCGATTTCGACTTTGGCCTCAACCTTCTCTCCGACCTTGATCAGGATGGCTCGCTCGAGCTTTTCGTACAAGGGCCGCAAAGTGCGCACCTTGTCGAGGTAGTTGAAAGTGGTAACGTCCGAGGCCTGGCTGTGATTGAGCGCCAACTTCACGAACTCAACTTCGGCCCCGACCTCGGCGGAAACCAGCAGGTTGGAAAAGGTTCGGCGGATATCGTGGGTGGCGAAAGGCACGTCGGCTTCGGCGGCGACCGCTTCCATGGCTTTCTTGGGCTCCTTGATGTGGGTCTTTTCCTGAGACTTGTGTCCGGTCCTCATGGCCGGGAAGACATAGTCGGACTGTATGCTCCATTCGCTTAGCAAGCCTCGAAGGTCGGCAAGCACCGATTCGGCGAGGGGGGTAAGAGGGAACAGGTGGACTTCGCCATTTTTTGTGTCGGTGAAGGCGACGACCTTCTTGCCGTAGTCGACATCGCCCCATTTGAGGGCGAGCGTTTCGGACTTGCGCCCACCCCAGAGAAGTACAAGGATTTGAAAGTCGGCCAGTAGCGCCGACGTGCGCATTCGCTTGTCGCCGGTGTCAGCCTTGGCCCGCAACGCTTTCACGGCCTTCCACCAGCGTTTGAGCGAGTCCGGCTCGAAGGTCAGCGTGCGAGAACGCGCCCTTGGCTTGTTGCGCGTCGTCTTAAGTGCCGTTTGGAAAATGTTTGACGTGTCCGCCGACATGTTGCTTTCGATATGGAACTGGGCGGCGCTGCCGAGCATGCGGAAGAACTTGTTCCCGGTGGTCTTGCCACCATTGCTGGCTCGCCGATCGCTCGACTTGGAGGTTCGCGCATAGGCCGAATAGACATCGCTTTTGGAGAGCGACGTGAATTGAAGCGACCAAAACGGGTCTTTCTCGAGCTTCTCTCGCAGCCGTTTGCAGTCCTTCAAATAGTTGGCAGAGAAGGGCTTGGCTCGGTTCGCGGGGTCCTGCTTCTCGTACTGCTCCCACATCCTGCCGACGGTGAAGTGCGTGTCGACCCACTGCTTCTTGGTTTTTGCCTGTTGCGCCCGCTTCTCGAGCATGGGGTGTTTGCCTTGGGCGAACACGCCTAAGGCCTTTTGAGCTTCGCGGCGGGCTTCGACCAAGACCATGTCGGGGAAGCTGCCGATCGTATGCCGAAATGATTTCCCAGCCATCTTGCGCCGAACGATCCACGCCTTGTTGCCAGGGGATACCCGCAAGGCAAGGCCTTTGATGTCGGTGTCGCGAATCGTGTAGTCCCCAGACACGGGGAAGCGCGCGTCTTTGACAATTTTGCTGGTCAGCTCTGTTTCGTAGCTTGCTGGCGGCATTTCAAGGGCAATTTCTGGTGGTGTTCCCGAAGCGTTCATGTTGTTCTTTCCATGGTCGTCTACAGCGTATCACAAGTGGGGGCCATGGCCCCCCTATGGCCCCCCTGCATGGCGCCAAGATGCCCCAAGAGACGCCATCTGGATCAAGGGGCTGCGCGGCCGATGCGGTCGAATTTCCATCATTTATTCGGCGGATGAGTAAACGGTATGTGGCTGAGGTCGTACTCAAAACAATTTTAAATATCGTTTAAAATCAATAGGTTGAGAATAAATTTTGCCTTGAAATTGATGCCGTTGCACTGTGCGTTCTATGACTATTTGCGGCAATTTGTTGAGCCGCGCGTACAATGTCGAAAAGTAGTTTGGCGAGGCTGGAAAAGATAGACTGGGGGACTCATAATCCTTTGGTCGTAGGTTCAAGTCCTACACGCCCTACCAATAAACTTGTTATAAATCAACAGGTTACAGTAAAGATAGTCGCTCAAAAGGCGGCTATTTTTTTTGAGCTTCCGACAAACTTCCAACAGCGATATTGTTCGCAAGTGGATTGAGCTTGAGAACCTCTTGCAAGTGATCGGGCGCAAGGTGCGCGTAACGCATCGTCATGGTCAACGAAGCGTGACCCAGGACCCGCTGTAGTGTCAGGATGTTGCCGCCGTTGATTATGAAGTGGCTGGCGAACGTGTGCCTCAGCACGTGGGATGCTTGACCAGGTGGCAGCACGATCGAAGTCCTGTGCAAGGCTTCCAGAAAAGCGCCGTATGCCGAAGAAAATAGGCGGGTCGTTTTCGTGGGGTTGGTCTTTTCGTGTTCGGCGATCTCGGCTTCGAGGTCGGCGTCGATAGGAACGGCGCGGGCCTTCTTGGATTTGGTCGAATTTGCAAATTGGACCCGTCCCGCTCGGACCTGTGTTGTGGTCAACGCTTCAACCTCTCCCCAGCGCCCGCCAGTTGACAGGGCAATTTTGGTGATCAGGGTTGCGTTTGGGTTTGACGATTTTTGGAGCGATAGGAACAGTTCTTCGATCTGTTTGCCGGTCAGGAATGAAAGCTCGTTTTCCTGAATCTTGAACTGCCGGATATCGCTGATCGGGTTGTCGCCTTTCCATTGCCCAAGGCGTTTGAGCTCGTTGAAGACGGCTCGCAGGTACGCATGCTCGCGATTGACTGTCGAAAGGCTTTTGCCTTCGATGATTCTGGCCTGACGGTACTCGTCAAACCTCAGCCGCACCTGGCTGGTCACTGGGTTCTCCATCTTGTCGGCCATTGCCAACAATCTGGACTTCGTGTTTTTGCCAGCGGCGAGACCCTGGCCGTGGGCTTTGTGCCATAGCTCGATGAGGTCTCGCAGGCGTCGTTGATCGGCCTTGGCGGGCTCCCATTACCGTTGCTCAGGCGGTTGGTTTGGTTTACAGCGAAGCTCTAAAAGCAGATTACGTAATTGATCCCGATGTTTTAGTTGATTCGCGCATGGTTTCTTTTCGTTATCAAAAGTCTGACGGTCAAGTACGTCAGTTCGTAATAGCGTTTCTGAAATCGCTGGGTTATTCGGTTGAATCTCGCTCTGGCGTGGATTTCATTGTGAAAAGCAAAATTGCCGATTTGGCCGTTGATGATGTTGTTAAAGTTTATCGTCCGCGTTTCCGCGACGCATCCTATTTATCTCGCGTTCTTGGGCCACTGTTCAAAGGGCGTTTCACTATTTCTAGGGCAGTCGTCGCGCCGGTAAATTCAGGCGTCACTCAGAATGTGCCGCCTTCGTCCGCAGCGGGGCAGATTGATCAAGAATTTGATATTTTGCTTTTTAGCGGAGTCGCGAAGGAAGTATTAGTGCTCGAAAAGCTTTTGCCTCAGGTGGATATGTCTAAGGGCGAAATTGCGGTCAAAGCTGTGATTTACGAAGTTTCACATACCAAGTCTGAGGGGTCGGCGTTTCAAGCTTTGCTCAACGTTCTGAATAGCAAGATTGGTGTTTCGAATAACACCAATGTTCAAGACCTGGGAAGCTCTATCAAACTTTCCATTGGCGGATTTGATGCCCTCTTGACGGCGGTTTCAACCGATCAGCGTTTTAAGTTGCTGTCACAGCCTCGATTGCGGGTGCGTTCTGGCGAGATTGCCAAAATCGTGGTGGGTCAGGATGTGCCAATTTTGGGAGCTGTCACGTATCAGCAGGGCGGCAATGCTGTGCAGTCCGTGCAATACCAGTCGGCGGGCACGATTCTTTCAATTTCTCCGACTGTGCATGATGACGTTATAGACATGAAAGTTTCGCAGCAGTTATCCAATTTTGTCGCAACAACAACAGGTGTGAATAGTTCGCCGACTTTGATAAGGCGCTCCCTCGATACGGCGATCACAGCGGCGTCAGGTGATGTTATTGTTCTCGGTGGTCTTACCGAAACGAAAACGACCAACACCCGAAGTGGTGTATCCTTTTTGCCGTGGAATCTTGGTAAGCAAGACGACGATTCTACCGTTGATGTTTTGGTGATACTTCAATTGGAGAAAGTGTGAAAATATGAGAGTAGTGTCAAGATTATTGAATTGGTAGGGATATTCTATTTTGTTAGCGAAAGAAAATCATGAGAAAGAGTAAGCGACCGTTGCCAATTGATATTCCGTTGCCAGAGCGTGCCCCGCTTGAAAATGGGGCGATGTTTGTTGTTCTGCGCACGCTTGATGAATTGGAGGCATTTTGGCTGGAACATCGGGCACGATTCCCCTACGCGGCTAGTGCTTGTCCTTCCTGCTTTGATTACGATGAACAGCTCTGCCTTGACGATTACGAGTGGGTGTTCGGTCCAACGAAGGCGTCTGTAGTAAATGCCGTTTTTCGTTGGGATCAGATTGGCATCGAGTGCACTTGGTACG
>CAIVXG010000059.1 GCA_903909815.1 uncultured beta proteobacterium
ATCAATCAGACGTCCAATCAACTCCACCATCTCCGCCGACACGCCGTTGCGCTCCAGTGTGCTTGTCTTCATACGCAGTCACTCCAATTGTGCAGGATGAAGACATTATAAACGGTACTTTAGTAATTACCTAACCCCTAACCTGCGGATCACGCGCCACATCGTTTGGCTTGCCGTCCGCGATCAGCCGACCCTGGTGCAGCACGGTGATGCGATCGGACAAGGCCAGCACGCGGTCGATATCGTGTTCGATCAGCAGCACCGCGTGCGACTTTGCCAGACGCTGGATCAGCGCGCTCACGACCTGGCGGTCGGTCTCGGCCAGACCAGCCAGCGGCTCGTCCAGCAGCAGCAGCTTGGCATCGGTTCCGAGCGAGACCGCAATCTCCAGCAAACGCTTCTCGCCATGCGCGAGCGAGACGCACAGTTCACCAGCACGATCGGCTAGGCCGACGGCATCGAGCAACGACCAGACGCGTGCATTGTCGGCCGCGTTGTCGTGGGCATCGCGCCAGAAGCCACCCCACTGGCCGCTTGCGCCCTGCACCGCAATACGCACATTTTCGAACGCCGTGAGATTGGGAAACACACTCAGGATCTGGAACGAACGCGCAACCCCAAGTCGGGCACGCCGATAAGCCGGCAACTTGCCGATGTCCTGACCGTCGAACACGATCTGCCCTTCATCAGCCTCGAGCAGGCCGGTCAGCAGATTGAAGAACGTGGTCTTGCCGGCGCCGTTCGGGCCGATGAAACTGTGCAGCTGATTGCGCTGCACATCGAGCGAGATGTTGTGCTGCGTCACAATCGAGCCAAAGCGCTTGCTCAATCCCTTGATCGACAGAATTGGACTGCTGTCGGCGTTCGCGGTGGACGAAGACTGATAGGGCACGATTTGCTGCGGCCGCACGGGGATGCCGGCGCGCGTGAGCGTCCAGCGGTCACGCCGCAGCAGGCGCTGCACAATGCCCTGCATGCCTTCAGGTGACAACAGCGCAAACAGGATGATGATGGGCGCAAAGAACAACCACCAGTTCTCGGTGAAGGCGCTCAGGCGGTCTTCCAGCACGATGAAGGTGATGGCGCCCCACAGCGGCCCCAGGAAATGGTGCACGCCACCGAGTGCCGTCATCAGCACCGCGTCGCCGGCATGTTGCCAGCTCAGGTTATTGGCATAAGCACCCTGCAGCAGCAGCGACATCAGGCCGCCGGCGACGCCGATGACGGCGCCGGCAACCACCAGCGCAATCAGCTTGACCAGGTACGTGTTGTAGCCCAGGCTCGTGACACGCTGCTCGTTGTCGCGCAGGGCCTGCATGACGCGGCCGAACGGCGCATGCGCCAACCGCCACAATCCCCACAGTATGGCCAGCACGACGACCACGGTGAAGACGTGAAACGCGAGCGCTGAGCTGAACAGTGGTCGCGGGACATTCTGCAGCCCGTTTTCGCCGCCGGTCACGTCGGTCCACTTGAAGGCGATCTCGAACGCGATCTGCGAGCAGGCCAGTGTCAGAAGCGAGAAATAGAGGCCGCGTCTGCGCAGGATAACCGCGCCAACGACCAGCGCCAGCAGCGCCGAGAACACCAGCGCAAGCATAACAAGCTGGATTTCGTTGCCGCTCGAATAGTAGCCAGCGCCGATTGCTACTGCGTAACTCGCGCAGCCGAAGAAGAAGGAGGCACCAAAGGGCACCAGACCGAGGTAGCCGATCAGAAAATTCACGCCACCGCCGTACAGTGTGTAGATGGCAATCTGGGTGATGCGGTTCATGGGCATACCCATCGCGTAGGCGACAGCCGAGATGCCAATCAGCATCGCACCAATCACAAGAATGGGGTGCTCCCAGGGACGTGTGGACCTCATTCGAAGCGCTCCCAGCGTTCGCCAAACAGACCGCGCGGGCGCAGCAACATGACCAGAAACATGAAGGCGTACATCGACGCCGCGGCCGCGTCCGGTTTGAACTGGATCGTTAGGGACATCACAACACCGACCGCCAGACCGGCCACCACCGCGCCGCCAAATGAACCAAGGCCGCCGATCGCCACCACGACAAATGCCGGCATGATGGCGTTGGCCGCCATCGATGGCGACACCGCCCACAGCGGTGCGGCCAGCATGCCCGCCAGCGCGGCCAAGGCGCAGCCCAGACCAAAAACAGCCGTCTGCACGCGTTGCAAATTGATGCCGAGCATCTCCACCATCTCCGGGTCGCGACTACCGGCACGCAGGATGCGCCCGTAAGGCGTATAGGACAGGAAGCCCCAGAGTGCCAGCAGCGAGACTGAAGTTGCCACCAACACCGCGACCCGGTAGTTGGTGATCAAGAGCGGGCCAATTTCGACCACACCAGAAAATAACGGCGGCGCATTGAACGGCTTGCCGTCAGCGCCCCAAAAGAATCGGATCAGGGCCTCAATCAGCAGCGAGAGCGCGAAGGTCACGATCAGGCTCAGCAGCGGCTCCTTGCCATAGAGTCGCCGGATCAGCAGAACTTCCACCACCATGCCCACAGCCCCGACCAGCAGCGGTGCAAAGATCACCGCCGGCCAGCCGAACATCTGCACCAACTGATAGGCAGCGTACGCGCCGAGCGCGAAGAACGCGCCGTGCGCAAAGTTGATAATGCCCAGCAGCCCGAATGTGATGGACAGGCCCACGGCGATCAGCACGTAGACAAAGCCCAGCACGAGGCCGTTAGCAGTTTGCGAGATGAGGGTACCGAGCATGGTCGTGGCGTGGGTCTGCGAGTCAGTGTTGGCTGCTTAGAGCGGCGGCAAGGTGCAGCCGATTTCTTCCTTGTTGCCAAAGGCCTTGGCAGTTTCGGCTTCGGAATCAGAGGTCAGCTTGAGCACATCGAAGTAGTCATACTTGTCGGTGATCTGCTTCTTGATTTGAACGATCACGGCCGGACGTACCAGTTGATGATCCCAGTCACGCAGGTAGTAAGGGAACTCGCCTTCGGTGTTCTTCCACTTTTCGAGCGCCGTGACAATGGCTTTCGGGTCGGTCGACTTGGCCGCGCTGATCGACTCGAGCAGCGAACGCATGCCGATCCAGCCGGACCACGACTTGTCTGATGGCGGGCGACCATGTTTCTTCATGAAGTCAGCCGTGAACTTCTTCTCCTGCGCCGTGTTCTTCGGATTGTTGTAATACCAGGGCTTGATGAAGATGCCGGTCGATGCCTCTGGGCCAACGTCCCAGAAGTCGGTGTCGGTCACGGCGACTGCAACGTAGGGAATCTTGCCCTTCATCCCGAGTTCATTCCATTGCTTGAGAAAGTTCGAGAAGTCGCCACCGACCAGGCCACCGACTACGACATCAGGCTTGGCCTGACGAATCTTGAGAATGTAGGAGCTGTAATCGGCTGTGTTCAGCGGCACCTCGTCAACACCCACTTCGGTGGCGCCAACTTCTTTCAGCAGGGCGCGCGAGGAGCGCAGAATATCCTGACCGAACGCATAGGACGGGGTCAGGAAATAGACCTTCTTGCCAAGCTGTGCCACGTAGGGCATGAGACCGCGCATCTGCACTGGCACAGTGGCCTGGGTGCGGAAGGTGTAGCGGCTGCAGTTCTTGCCGGTGATCTCGCTGGCGGCAGCGCCGGTCAGAATCAAGGGCACCTTGGAACGATTGGCCACGCTCATCATGGCCAGCGCCGATGAACTGTAGTTGCCACCGACGACGGCGACGACTTTGTTCTCATCGATCAGCTTTTGCATGTTCTGCTGAGAGACCTGCGGATTGGGCTCGTCAAGCCAGACCAGTTCGATCGGACGTCCGAGCACCTTCTTGTCGGCCTGCTCCACCGCCAGTTCGCTGCCGCGCTGCAGGAATTCGCCGATCGAGGCGCCGGGCCCCTGCTTCGAATAGATCAGGCCGATGCGCACCGGCCCGGTCTCCTGCGCCAGGGCGCCGCCGCCGATGGCCAAACCAGCGGTCAGCGCCAGAACGAGCCGTCGCGTAAAGTGTTTCAGTCGAGGTTGCGTAAACATGTCGTCTCCTTTTTGTGAGTTGAAATACCGAGAGAAATCAGGGGCGATAAGGTTTGCCAAATACCGGTTCCTTGAACGGGATCGGCGGCAGTTGCCAGGTACCGGTGGACGGCGGACGGACCTCGGCATCGACGTGGACGTCAATGACGCAAGGGCGCTTGTTCTTGATCGCCTGGAACAGGGCAGCGCGCAGGTCTTCGCTGCGCTTGACCGTCACGCCGTCGGCGCCGCAGGCGCGCGCCAGCGCCGCGAAGTCAGGGTTATAGCGTTCCCCGCCGGGCCCTTGATCGCCCTTGTAAAAGGCGGTGCCGAATTCGCGGCCCTCAAACAAGCCGTACTGCAAGTCGCGGATCGCGCCCCAGGCGAAGTTGTTCCAGATTACCCAGATGCAGGGCAAGTTGTATTCAACCGCCGTGGCAACGACATAGGGCGCCATCATGAATCCGCCGTCGCCAACGACGGCAATGCAGGGACGCTCCGGCGCCGCCAGTTG
>CAIVXG010000060.1 GCA_903909815.1 uncultured beta proteobacterium
AGTTGCTGAAAGCCTGGGAGGACGAAACCGAAAAGCTGTTCGACGCACAAGCTCCGCGCAAACCATAGCCGGTGCGTTCACGTGAAATTCGGTTTATATGCGTTCAGCGACCTGCGGAAAGTAAGTCCAGCGTCTTGGGCTTTTCTGCTCCCGCGCCGGATTCAACATAAAGGTGCTTCTTGAGAACAACGGGGATCACGGCTTCGGGGAAATTTGAGGGATCCGCCTTCCGAAGCGACCTATTCTGACGCAACAGCGTTTGCATCGCCGAGATCGCCCGCACCAGCGGCGCGTCTTCCAGCCGTCCGGCAAAATCAATGTCACAAAAGAGATGACGCAAGTTGCGTTTGATGGTTGGCGACAGCCTGGTGAAGTAGCTCCACTCGTAGTCGAGCCTGTCAAAGGCGACATTTCGCAGGTAATTGGTCACCGACGGGAAGGCAGCAGGCTCCAGCAAGCCGAAAGCACGTTCTTTGACTGCGGAAAACGGGCAGTCACTCGCGATCGACTCATCCACAAAGAGGCCCAGCACTTCGCCGGCCGCCTTCAAATTGCTGGTGGCCTCTTCGGACGCCTGCAGCATGGCCGCCTTCGCCGCCAGTTTGGCTTGCTTGTCGAATTGCCCAACCAGGTGAATGAATGCTTCAATCAGGTTGTCGTTGATTTGGCGGAACCGGTGGAAGGCAAAGCACAGCAGATACAGGCGTACCGTGGAGGCGTCCATGCGACGCAGCTTGTAGACGGTGTAGAACTGGACCAGACCGGCGTAATACTTGATGCTCTCACCGGACAAGGTGGCATCGATCAGAAATGTTTGGGCAAAGGTGTGCAAGGGGGCCAACTGTTTGCGGCGATCCACCTCCTGGCGCAGCTCTTTGTTGCTGAAATCATTCGCCTCGTGTTTCAGGACATTGATCAGATGGATTTTGTCGTCCGCATGCAGTAAGGTGTTGAGGGATTGCTGGAGGTTGTCGGGCAGCGAGGCATCCAGTTTTCCGGTGACACGCTTGCGCTCATCGATGACCGCCTGGCTCACCATATCCTGCAGGAACGTGTACCCAGGCGCGACCGTGCGCTGAGTTGTCAGGTGCTCCAACACTTCACGCAAAATGAACTTTGGCTGGGTCGACAGCATCGCCGCGCGCTGTGCAAAGGCCATCAGCGCCTGCTTCTCATCGCCACCGCACAGGCGGTAGCCCAAAAGCTCAAGGATGATTCTTTGCTGGCTCAGTCGGGTGGGCTTGGACAAGGGACCCACCTCGGATATCAACCTGCCAGGGTAATAGCGCGTCAGGATATGGTTGATATCCGGTCGAACGTGGTCAAGGCTGACAACGAAAAACTGTGCCTTGGCTTTGAAGTAACCCAGTTGCAGTACCAGATGGACGCCCGCCGTGATGGTGCGGGCGGCGTCGATGGTCGCTCGCTCATCGGGGCTCAAATCGAAGTGGATATGTCGTTCACCTTCGGTGAAGTGCGGCAAGCTAAAGAGGCTGTCAATCTCCTCAGTGCAGAGGATGGACAGGCGCCTTGAAGCCTGTATTTTGGTGCTTGGCAATGCGGTCGTACTCCAAAGGCTCAGCGCAGCCGTACGCTGCGCGATAGTGAAATGGGGATCAAGCGAGGGTGCTGGAGAGTAATGCAGAAGTTGGCTACCGTTCCTGTCATTTCACATGTATTTTGTGAAAGGTGACCGCAAAATTTCGCCAAAAATATTACGCCTACAAGCCTTCTATTGCGATAATAATAGTTATCGCAACACAATGCTTTTGGAAGCCGCCAAATTTCGTTGCTTTCAGGCTGCCATAAAGCAGTCGTTCAGAGCAAGGGGAGTGGGCCTGAAACGGGTTAAGAGCTACTTAAAGCCGTTTTGCGAGCGCAACGAAACCTGACGTTCCCCTGAGGAGTGCGTGGACCCGCCATTGGCCAGTTGCGGTAGTAGCTCAGTGTCTGTTTTGGAGCAGTTCAAATCTTTGATGCCGGGAGGGTGCCTGCAAACCTTGAATAAAGATTCTTCAAGCGTCAACCATGCCGCTCAGACGCTGGCGGATGATGCCCTCGGCTTGCGCCATGATGCGGTCAATCAGCTCCTTGACGCTCGGGATGTCGTGGATCAGTCCGGCCACCATGCCGCAGGACCAGACGCCCGCTTCCATGTCGCCCTGCTGCATGATGCGCGGGTAGACGCCGGCCACTTCTTCCATGATGTCGTCAAATTTGAGGCTGGCGCCCAAGGCAGCCTCCTTGGCCAGCAGGCGATCGGTCGCCGCGTTGTGCAGCACGCGTTCGGTATTGCGCAGCGGGCGCATCACCAAGCGCGTATCGAGCTCGCTGGCAGCCACGATGGCCTGCTTGACGTTCTCGTGCACCGGCGCCTCTTTGGTGGCGATAAAGCGTGTGCCCATGTTCATGCCGTCCGCGCCGAGCGACAGCGCGGCGACCAGCGAACGGCCATCGGCCATGCCGCCGGAGGCGACAAAGGGAATCTTCAAGGACTCTGCCGCACGCGGCAGCAGGATGAAGTTGGGCACATCGTCTTCACCCGGATGGCCACCGCATTCAAAACCATCGACACTGACAGCGTCGCAGCCAATGGCTTCGGCCTTGAGCGCGTGGCGCACCGAGGTGCACTTGTGAATCACCTTGATGCCGGCCTCGTGCAGAATCGGCATCCATTTTTGCGGGTTGTTGCCCGCCGTCTCCACTGCCTTGACGCCGCCGTCGATGATGGCGCGGATGTAGCCTGGGTAGTCGGGTGAACTCACCGTTGGCAAGAAAGTGAGGTTGACACCAAAGGGTTTGTCTGTCATCTCACGGCAGCGGGCAATCTCTTTGGCCAGCAGCTCCGGCGTGCGCAGCGTCAGGCCGGTGATCAGGCCCAGCCCGCCCGCGTTGGAGACGGCGGCGGCCAGTTCGGCCAGCCCGACAAAATGCATGCCGCCCTGAATGATGGGGTGCTGGATGCCGAACAGTTCAGTGATCTTGGTTTTCATTTGCGTTCCTTGGAAATTGGGATGAATGACGAAGAACTTTTGCTGTTAGCTGGTCTTCTTTTTGCGGGGAGATGCAGTTTTCTTTGCTGGCTTTCTGGTCGACTTTTTGACTGCTTTGCCGGGGCCCCTCGTCAATCCGTGTGGAATTCAAAGGTCTCGGTCCGCAAATTTCGCACATGATCTGGGTATGCGATCGGGTCAAGGCCGCGCAGCGCCCGAAGGGCTTGGCCTTGATGCGAG
>CAIVXG010000061.1 GCA_903909815.1 uncultured beta proteobacterium
AACAAGGCCTGTTGATAGAGCGCCACCGGTTGTTCCAGCACCAGCCGCCAGTCGCCCAGGTCGTCGATACCGGACTGCGCAACGTAGAGCGAGTTCTGCCATCGTTCGGAAATCGGCCGGTTGGCCAAGGCCTGCGGCACCCATTGGCTCACCTCTTCATCCAGGCGCTCCAGCGTGCCCTGACCCCGCACAAAGGGCTGCATCACGGTTTGATCGGAGCGGTTCGTCAGGATGACCTTGCCGCCTTTATCCACCAGGGTATAGAGCATCCCATCGCCGCGCGACAGCTTTGCGAGTTGCGTGTCGATCTGGTCCAGGCTCAGCACGCCCGTTGTGAAACCGGCGTACGCGCCATGCACTAGCACCGGTGCGGCCATCAAGACCACGGGCTTGGGGCTTCCGATGCGGCTCATGAATAGGTCCGAGACCACGGGTCGCAACGACTGCTTGAGCGCCGGAATGAAGGCTCGATCGGAAAAATCCCTGCCTATATTGCTTCGACCCCACTCGTCTTGCAGCGGGAAGAATGCCGTCGAGACGGCGGACTTGTCGATCAAGCCAATGCGAGCGAAGTTGCGGTCCGACCGCTGCGCCTGTTCCAGATGGACCCGCATCTGCTGCGCAGACATGACTGATGCCAATCGCGCCAAGTTATCAATCGCCGACTTTCGATTGTTCAACCAGCTCGAAAACATTTCGGCCGCGACCCGTTTGTCCTGGGTCAGGCTGACGCGAATTCTGACGTCAACGTCGTGAAAGTCCGTCTTTGCGCCAAGAGCCAGCATGATGAGCGCGGGGCACAGGACGAAGAACGCCATCAGGTTGTAGATGAGTTCCCGAAACGAAATTCGCGCGTCGCCACGCCACGCGCAGACACCGACAAACACGAGTCGCGCGAGCAGCGCATTGGCAATCCCGTTCACCGCCTGCTTGATCATGGTGACCTCGGTGTTGGCAAGCGAGGCCTGCATCACGAAGTGGTAGAGGACAAAGACCAGGGGGAGGCCAAGGACGAGCCAGTAGAGCGTGTCGGCCAGAACCAGGCCCAGTTGGCGGCGCCGCATCAGCCAGCCCACGACCGCCACTTCCGCCGTCATGATGACGATGGCGTAAGGGTGATTCCAGAGGGAATAGGTATAGCTGGCGACCAGGGCTGCGGCCAGTACACCGCGACCCAGACCGAAGAACTGCAAGGCCAGCAGCGCAAAGATGCTGCCAAACAGGAGGTCAATATTGAGGAAGAGCGGGTATTTGAAGTGGTTGCCGGCCAGACCGGCGGCAACCAACGTCAACCACAGCAGACCTTGGTATTTTCGTGAAAATCCGGCGCCGAGGGCGAACTCGCTCATTGGATTTGGCCGGGGGTCAGAACGCCTCCCAGTCATCTCCTTCTGCAGCGGGCGCAGCGGCGGGCTGCGCTTTGAGCTTGGCCGCAGGCGCAGGCGCGCCTGTCGACTTGGGCCTTGCGGGCGCATGGGCAGCCCGGTTCGGGCCGCGCCGCTCTGCCGCTGCGGCATAGGGCCTGGGTGTAGCCGAGCGGGTCGCAGCCCGGGAAACCAAGCCGCCGCCGTGCCCGCCAGTGAGCTTGAACACCGACACCGCCTGCACCAACTCGCCCGCCTGCGAATTCAGGCTGCTCGCGGCCGCGGCCATTTCCTCCACCAAAGCCGCGTTTTGCTGCGTGGTCTGGTCCAGGCTGGTGACGGCCTCGCCCACCTGCGCCACGCCCAGACTCTGCTCCTGGCTGGCCGCGCTGATCTCGCCCATGATGTCGGTCACGCGCCGGATGCTGCTCACCACTTCGTGCATCGTGGCACCGGCCTGATCCACCAGCACCGTGCCCTGTTCCACGCGCTCCACGCTGGCAGAGATCAGAGATTTGATTTCCTTGGCCGCCTCGGCACTGCGCCCGGCCAGGCTGCGCACCTCGCTGGCGACGACCGCGAAGCCGCGGCCCTGCTCGCCCGCGCGCGCCGCTTCCACCGCAGCGTTGAGCGCCAGGATGTTGGTCTGAAACGCGATGCCGTCGATCACGCTGATGATGTCGGAGATCTTGCGCGAGGAGTCGTTGATGCCCTTCATGGTCTGCACCACTTGACCGACGACCTCGCCGCCCTGGACCGCCACTGCGGATGCGCTCATCGCCAACTGATTCGACTGGCGCGCGTTGTCGGCGTTTTGGTGCACGGTAGAGCTGAGCTGTTCCATGGAGGCCGCGGTCTGCTCCAGCGCGCTGGCCTGGCTTTCGGTGCGGCTGGACAGGTCGTGGTTGCCAGACGCGATCTCGGCGCTGGCCGTGGCCACGCCCTCCGAGCCCTGACGCACCTTGATCACGACGGCGGTCAGGCTGTCCTGCATGCCCTTGAGGTGGGCCATCAGGCTCTCGCTGTCGCCAGCAATCACAGGAATGACCGTGGTCAAATCCCCTTGGGCCACGGCAAAGGCGACGCGGTTGGCCAGATCGGGGTCACCTCCGAGTTGCTTGTTCACACCACGGCCCAGCCAGACAGACACACCCAGTCCAACGCCGCACATCAGCAGCATGAGGACGACTGCGACCAACATGGCGCGACGCCCATCGGCTGCGACTCTGGCCGAAACGGCATCGCTTTCGATGCCAAATTTCTTGATCGCCTCTTCGAGCAGTTTCGATGGCTCCCGGTCAACGCCCTGGACCGCGGCATCGCCCACGGACGCTTCAAAGTTTGCGGCCTTGAAGGCTTCAAAGCCTTTGCGGTAGCCCTCGCCCATCTTGCTGTGCGCCTGGGCAAACTTGCCAATCAGGGCCTTGCCCTCTCCCTCCGGCAGATTGTTGCCCAGCTTCCTGACCTTTTCCGCCACCACTTTTTCCTGCCTGTTGAAAGCGTCCCAATACTTGTCCAGCGCCTTCGGGTCTTTGCCGCGCAGCAGCACATTTTTCCATTCCTGCACCTGGGTCTTGAATTCCGACGACAGGTCGCCCACAGCGATCTCGTAGTGGGAATAGGCGTCGACCTCGGTCTCAAAGGTGTTCAGCGATCGACTGAGGCTGAAAAAGCCGTACAGCGCGACCACCAGCATCACGAGCAGGGTCGAGGCGAACGCGAGTGTCAGTTTGCGGCTAAGTTGCATGAAGAAGGTCCTGTCAAGCTTGGAGGGACTACAGCTTACCCCAAGGCGACAGCGGCAACGGCCTGCACAGGACACGGCGTCTCCCACAATGGCGCTGCAAAGATGCAGGCCGGCCGTGTTTGCTACACTTTGCCCATGTTCATTCATCGCGTCATCAACACGGGTCTGAGCGACCGGGGAGCCTGGCCCTGGCGTCGCTTGCCTTGCGCCGGCTCTGAGCCGGCCTGACTCCCGCGCCCAAGCCAACCGATGGCGTGGGTATGAATGAACGCAGCGCCCCACGCGGGCTGCTGCAGCCCAGGAAGCCGCTTCCCGGGCTTGCCTTGAAAGGTTCTCCCATGATGACTGAAATTGAATTCGAACGCCTGAAGGCTCAGGGCTTCAACCGTATCCCCCTGCTATTGCAGGCCTTTGCCGACCTGGAAACGCCGCTCTCGCTCTACCTCAAGCTCGCGCATGGCAAGGACGGCGGCGCCTACAGTTTCCTGCTCGAGTCCGTGGTCGGCGGCGAACGCTTTGGCCGCTACAGCTTCATCGGACTGCCAGCGCGCACGCTGCTGCGCGCCAGCGGTTTCGGGACGCAAGCCGTGACCGAAGTCGTGACCGACGGCGTCGTCGTGGAAACCTCGCACGCGAATCCGCTGGATTTTGTTGCGGCCTACCAGCAGCGCTTCAAGGTGGCGCTGCGCCCCGGACTGCCGCGCTTTTGTGGCGGCCTGGCGGGCTACTTCGGCTACGACACGGTGCGCCACATCGAAAGGAAGCTGGTGCATTCCTGCCCGCCCGACACGCTGGGCTGCCCCGATATCCTGCTGCTGCAATGCGAAGAGCTGGCGGTGATCGACAACCTGAGCGGCAAGCTGTACCTGATCGTCTACGCCGATCCGGCCTTGCCCAACGCCTACGCCCTGGCAGCGCAACGCCTGCTTGAATTGAAGGCGCTGCTGGCGCAACCGGTGCATGCGCCTGTCGTCAGACCCACGCCCAGCCATGCGGCTCAGCGCGACTTCGCCAAGGCCGATTACATCGCCGCGGTCGAGCGCGCCAAGGGATTGATAGCAGCCGGCGACTTCATGCAGGTGCAGGTGGGCCAGCGCATCCACAAGCGCTACACCGAGTCGCCGCTGAGCCTGTACCGGGCGCTGCGCTCGCTCAATCCCTCGCCCTACATGTACTACTACCACTTCGGCGACTTCCACGTGGTGGGCGCGTCGCCCGAGATCCTGGTGCGCCAGGAAGCCACCCCGGCGGGAGAAAAGATCACCATCCGTCCGCTGGCCGGGACGCGTCCGCGCGGCGCCACGCCCGAACTCGATCAGGCGGCGGAGCGCGAGCTCATCCACGACCCCAAGGAGCGCGCCGAACACGTGATGCTGATCGACCTGGCGCGCAACGACATCGGGCGCATCGCCAAGATCGGCAGCGTGAAGGTGACCGATGCGTTCGCGGTGGAGCGCTACAGCCACGTGATGCACATCGTGAGCAACGTCGAAGGCATCCTGAACGAAGGCATGAGCAACATGGACGTGCTCAAGGCCACCTTCCCCGCCGGCACACTGACTGGTGCGCCCAAGGTGCATGCAATGGAACTGATCGACCAGCTTGAGCCGAC
The DNA here is from genome assembly GCA_903909815.1 of uncultured beta proteobacterium. GTDB lineage: Bacteria > Pseudomonadota > Gammaproteobacteria > Burkholderiales > Burkholderiaceae_C > CAIKVZ01. Next base: position 4,724 of record CAIVXG010000061.1, read on the forward strand.
GAAGCGCGGTCTTTATGGCGGCGCCTGCGGCTATCTTAGCTATGCGGGAGACATGGACGTGGCGATCGCGATTCGCACCGGCATCATCAAGGACCAGACGCTGTACGTGCAGGCAGCAGCTGGCGTGGTGGCGGACTCGGTGCCCGAACTGGAATGGCAGGAGACCGAGGCCAAGGCGCGCGCCTTGCTGCGGGCCTCCGAACTGGTTGAAGAAGGTCTGGAGTAAGCCATGACAAACCCACTCAAGCTGCTCATGATCGACAACTACGACAGCTTCACGTTCAACATCGTCCAGTACTTCGGTGAACTTGGCGCGCAGGTGGAGGTGTTCCGCAATGACGAGATCACGCTGGAAGAAATCGCGGCGCGCGCGCCCGATCGACTCGTGGTCTCGCCCGGTCCCTGTTCCCCGGCCGAAGCCGGCATTTCGGTCGCGGCAATCCGCCATTTCGCGGGCAAGCTGCCGATTCTGGGCGTATGCCTGGGGCACCAGGCCATCGGTGCGGCGTTTGGCGGAACCATCGTGCGTGCGCAGCAACTGATGCATGGCAAAACCAGCGTCATCACCACCACCGAGCAGGGAATTTTTTCCGGGCTGCCCAGGCAGTTCACGGTGAACCGCTACCACTCGCTGGCGATTGAGCGCGCCACGTGCCCCGACTGCCTGGCCGTCACCGCCTGGACCGACGACGGCGAGATCATGGGCGTGCAGCACAGGACGCTGGCGATCCAGGGTGTGCAGTTCCATCCGGAGTCGATCCTGACCGAGCACGGGCACGCGATGCTGAAGAACTTCCTGCAAAGTGTTTGACGTCCCGCATCTGGCCTGGTTCATCGTCGCTGGCGTGCTGCTCAATCTGACGCCCGGACCCGATGTGCTCTACATCGTGACGCAAGCACTGCGCCGCGGCACCCAGTGCGGCGCGATGGCGGCTCTGGGTGTGACTGCGGGCTGCTTTGTGCACGTAGGCGCCGCCGCACTGGGCTTGGGTGCCTTGCTGGCAACGTCCGCCATGGCGTTCACGCTGCTCAAGTGGCTGGGCGCGGCCTACCTGGTGTGGATGGGGCTGCGCGGCCTGCTGGCGCCTGCGCCCACGCAAAACACCATGTTGCGCGAACAAGCGCCAGCGACTGACCCCAAGCCCGACCTGAAAAGCGCATTCCTTGGCGGTTTCCTCACCAACGTTCTGAACCCCAAGGTGGCCCTGTTCTTTCTGGCTTTCGTGCCGCAGTTCATCCCGTCCGATGCGCCGCACAAGGCGCTGGCCTTTGTGCTGCTGGGCTTGCTCTTCAACCTGAACTCGGTCGTCATCAACCTTGGCTACGCGCTGCTTGCGGCCGCACTCGCGCGCCGTTCCAGCGCTTTGCAGCGCGGCATGCACTGGATGCAGCGCTCGGCCGGTGTGATGTTCATCGGCTTTGGCATCCGTCTGGCGATGTCGGACAATCCCGCTCACTGAATTTCACGTCAACACCCTCACCTTGGTCCCACGATGACGCACAAGATCACACCTCAGGAAGCGCTGCAGCGCACGATCGAACACCGCGAAATATTTCACGACGAGATGCTGCACCTGATGCGCCTCATCATGAACGGCGAGATGTCGCCCGTGATAATGGCCGCGCTCATCACGGGCCTGCGTGTCAAAAAGGAGACCATAGGCGAGATCACCGCTGCGGCGCAGGTGATGCGCGAGTTTTCCACCAAGGTGGTGGTGGCGGACCGCACGCACCTGGTGGACATCGTGGGCACGGGCGGCGACGGCTCGCACACCTTCAACATTTCCACCTGCTCGATGTTCGTCGCAGCCGCGGCCGGCGCCAAGGTAAGCAAACACGGCGGGCGCAGCGTGAGCAGCAAGAGCGGCAGCGCTGACGTTCTGGAAAGCCTGGGCGTGAACATCAACCTCAAGCCCGACAAAATTGCCCAATGCATCGCCGAAGTGGGACTGGGTTTCATGTTCGCGCCGAATCATCACCCGGCCATGAAGAATGTGGCGCCAGTGCGGCGCGAGCTGGGCATTCGCACCATCTTCAACATCCTGGGGCCGCTCACCAATCCGGCCGACGCACCCAACATCCTCATGGGTGTTTTTCATCCGGATCTGGTAGGAATCCAGGTGCGCGCGCTGGAGCGGCTCGGGGCCGAGCACGCGGTTGTGGTCTACGGACGCGACGGCATGGACGAGGTGAGTCTGGGCGCCACCACACTGGTGGGAGAACTGAAAGACGGGGTCGTGACCGAATACGAAATCCACCCGGAAGATTTCGGCTTCACCATGGCCAGCCACCGCTCACTGCGGGTAGAGACGGCAGAGGCGTCAAAAGCCATGCTGCTGGGCGTGCTGGACAACCAGCCCAGCGCTGCGCGCGACATCGTGAGCTTGAATGCGGGCGTGGCGCTGTATGCGGCCAACATCGCGCCCACGATGGCCGATGGCATCGCGCGCGCCACCGCAGCCTTGGCCAGCGGCGCAGCGCGGCAAAAGCTGGAGCAGTTGATCACCGTCACGACCACGGCAAGCGCATGAATTTAGCGAAAAACGCCTGCAAATGACCAAACATCGGGCTTTTTGTTACCCAGTCCGCGCCTTTGGCACCGATTTTTTAACGTATTCTCAAGCACAATAGACGTGCTAAAGGTCCGCTTGCCTACGCCAGAGCCGCGCTGCGGCGCACGCTGTCGGCAGCCCGGGCTTTCGTGCAACGCGAGCTTGCGCTGAACTTGTCAGAGTCAATCCTATGTTTGTCATTGTTGGTTATGTCGTTTCGATGGTCTGCATTTTCGGCGTGTACATCGTTCACGGCGGGAATATCGGCGTCATCCTGCACGCCTTGCCGTTTGAAATGATCACCATTTTGGGCGCCGCCGGCGGCGCTTTCGTCGTGAACAACCAACCCAAGGTGCTCAAAGCCACGCTCAAGATGATCCCGCAGGCGCTCAAGGGCTCCAAGTTCACCAAGGCGCGCTACATGGAACTCTTGGCCCTGCTGTATGACGTGCTGCAAAAGGCGCGCAAGGAAGGCCTGATGGCGATTGAAAAGGACGTGGAGACGCCGCACGAATCCGCTCTTTTCAAGAAACACGCCGTGGTGGGCAGCGACCACCACGTGGTCGAGTTCATGACCGACTATCTGCGCATGATGGTTTCGGGCAATCTGAACGCCCACGAAATCGAATCACTCATGGACAGCGAGATCGAGACCCACCACCAAGAAGCGCACGCCCCCGTGGCGGCCATTGCCCGGCTCGCTGGCGCCTTGCCGGCATTCGGCATCGTGGCAGCGGTGTTGGGCGTGGTCAACACCATGGGCTCGGTGGGGCAACCACCCGCCGTGCTGGGCGGCATGATCGCCTCGGCGCTGGTCGGAACCTTTCTCGGCATCTTGCTGGCCTACGGCTTCGTGGAGCCTCTGGGTGGACTGCTGGAGCAGAAAACGGAAGACGCAGCGAAGGAGTTGCAGTGCATCAAGACCACCTTGCTGGCCAGCATGCAGGGCTACAACCCGACCACGGCGATTGAGTTTGGTCGCAAGGTGTTGTTCTCCACGGACCGGCCGACTTTTGCCGAGCTGGAAAGCCACGTTCGCGGCAAGAAATAAAGCGACGCTTTCGAATCATGGCCACCGACGGGAAGAAGCTCCAGCCCATCATCATCAAGCGCATCAAGAAGGGTGGCCACGCCGTGCATGGGGGCGCCTGGAAGATCGCTTACGCCGACTTCGTGACGGCCATGATGGCCTTCTTCCTGTTGATGTGGCTGCTCGGCTCCACCGCACAAGGAGACTTAAAGGGCCTCTCCGACTATTTCAATTCTCCCTTGAAAGTCGCGCTTGCCGGCGGCAGTGGTGCGGGCAACAGCACCACCATCATGCCTGGCGGCGGCACCGACTTGAGTCGCTCGGCCGGGCAAGGAAAACCTGCCTCTCCCACCATACCGACCACGCCGTCCAAAAAGGCGCAGGCGGAAGCCGCCAAGGCCGAAGTCGCCAAGCTGGATGCCAAGCGCATGGCGGCGCTCCAGGCGCAGATCGAAGCCCTCATCCTCGCCACACCCAAGCTCAACGAGTACCGTTCGCAAATCCGCATGGAAGTCACGCCCGACGGACTGCTGATACAGATCGTGGACGATCAGAACCGCCCCATGTTTGCCAGCGGCAGCGCCGCCGTCAAGCCCTATATGCGCGACATCCTGCGCGAGATCGGTTCAACCTTGAACGGCATCGAAAACCGCGTCAGCCTGGCCGGGCACACCGACGCCATGCCCTACAACGGCGGCAATCGTGGCTACAGCAACTGGGAGTTGTCCGCCGACCGCGCCAATGCCACACGCCGGGAACTGGTCGCGGCAGGCATGCCTGACGACAAGTTGGCGCGCGTTTCGGGCCTGGCGGCCACCAGCCTGCTGGACGAGGCCGACCCCAAGAGTCCGGCGAATCGCCGCATCAGCATCACCATCATGACGCGCGAGGCCGAAGAACGATTACTCACCAGCCGGCCCGTGGTCCCCGCCGAAATCGAAATAGAATCCGCTGCCTTGACGCCTATGCCCGTTTTGCCGGCGTCGTCACCCCAGCGCTGAAGTGCGTTAATCTCCAGCCCTGCGTCCACCTTTATCCCCTTTACCGAAAGTTTCAACCATGGCAAACGACCTTCGCTTTCTGATCGTCGATGATTTCTCGACGATGCGACGCATCGTGCGCAACCTGCTCAAGGAAAGTGGCTACGCCGATGCGGACGAGGCGGAAGACGGCGTGGTGGCGCTGCACAAGCTGCGCAATGGGAGATTCGACTTCGTGGTGTCGGACATCAACATGCCCAACATGAACGGTTTTCAGCTTCTCGCTGAAATCAAAAAGGACGAAAAACTCAAGCATATCCCGGTCTTGATGGTGACGGCAGAGGCGCGCAAGGAAGACATCGTGGCGGCCGCACAGGGGGGTGCTGCGGGCTACATCGTCAAGCCGTTCACCAAGGCCACCCTGGAAGACAAGGTCGCCGCCATTTTGAAGAAACTCGGACTACTGGCTTAATCATGGACACCACCGACCTGAACTCCGTGTCTGCCAGCGCTGCATCGCTGGATGTGCATCAGAAGCTGGGCATGCTCACGCGGCAACTGCACGACTCCTTGAAGCAACTGGGCTACGCCGACGCGATCAAGGGCACAGTGGAAGAACTTCCCGACGCCAAGAGCCGTTTGTCCTACATCGCACGCCTCACCGGGGAGGCGGCCGAAAAAGTGCTGAATCGAGTGGAACTGGCCAAGGCCCAGCAGGACCTGATTGCGGCCGAAGCACAGCGCATCGCCGACATGATCGTGAAAGACCCGGTGGGGGCGGTGGCCCGGGGCCACGTGCTGAACTTCGTGCACGCGGTGCAGAAGAACTCGCGGGACGTGGACCACCACCTGACCGAAATCATGATGGCCCAGGACTTCCACGACCTGACGGGACAGGTGATCACGCGTGTGGTGGCGCTCACCTCCACCATCGAGGAACAGTTGGTGCGACTCCTGATCGAGACCGCCCCGGCGGCGCCCATCGTCGCGGAACCTCCCAAGGTCCTGCACGGCCCTGTGGTCGACCCAGAGGGTAATCAGGACGTGGTCACCGACCAATCCCAGGTGGATGATCTGTTGGCCAGCCTGGGCTTCTGATCGAGCCGCAGCGCAGGCCGCTGCGCCGGCTTGCAATAGGCGGGACAAACGCCGTCTTTTTGCGCTTTAGTTAGCGGCGCTATTTCAGACAATGGGTGAACTTTAACGGTGCACCCCACATGGACTCCAGTCAGGATCGAAACCTTCCAGCGACCCAGCGCAAGCTGCAAAAGGCGCGCGACGATGGTCAGGTCACGCGCTCCCGCGATCTGGGCAATCTGGCAGTTCTTGGAACCGGCGCCGTCAGCATGGCCATGCTGGCTCCTACCGTGGTGGAGCATCTGAAACTGGCCTTGTCGCAGCAGCTCAGCTTCGACGCCAGCGTCGTCAGCCAGACCAGCGATGTGCTGGTGCGCCTGCACGATGTCACGCTGGTAGGAATGGGCGTGGCGGTGGCGTTTGCGGCGATCATCCTGCCCGCTGTCATCATCAGCACCGTGGCCACAGGTGGCTGGGTCATGAGCTTCAAGCCCTTGGGTCCGGACTTCGATCGACTCAATCCATTGACGGGAATTGGACGCCTGTTTTCCAAAGAGCAGGTGTCGCACGTGTTCAAACTGGTGCTGATGACGATAGCCCTGATTGCCGTGGCCAGCAGCTATTTCATGTCGCACCTGGATCAGGTCGCGCAGTTGGTGCTGCAGCCATCGGTTGCCGCCATTCCCCTGCTGGGCAATTGGGTCAGCGCAGGGGTCGCGCTGTTGCTGCTGGTGGTGTTCGCCGTGGCCGCCATCGACGTGCCCTTGCAGGCCTACATGTTCAGTTCGCGCATGCGCATGTCGCATCAGGAAATCAAACAGGAGCACAAGGACTCGCAAGGCAATCCGCAGATGAAGGGCAAGCTGCGCGCCAGGCAAAAGGAACTGGCCCAGCGCAACAGCGTGGGTGCGGTGCCGAAGGCAGACTTCGTGGTCATGAATCCGACCCACTTTGCCGTGGCCTTGAAGTACGACGAAAACAAGATGGGCGCGCCCCAGGTCATCTCCAAGGGCGCCGACCTGCTGGCACTGAAGATCCGGGATCTGGCGAAATCGAACAAGGTGCCGGTATTGCAGTCGCCCATGCTGGCGCGTGCGCTCTACGCCCACGCCGAACTGAATCAGGAAATCCCTGGCAATTTGTTCGCCGCCGTGGCCCAGGTGCTGGCCTACGTGTACAAGCTCAAGGCCGCGATGCAGGGTGATGGTCCGATGCCGGACGAGTTGCCAGAACTCACCGTGCCGCCCGAGATGGATCCTTTCTCGCAATTGACTCCTGAGGCAGCACCCGCATGAAAACCTATGCACCCTCGCTGCAACAATGGCTGGTGCGCAACGCCGCACTGGTGAATGGCGCCGCCGCGCCGCTGCTGGTGGTCGCCATCCTCGCGATGATGGTGCTGCCCATGCCAACCTGGCTACTCGACACTTTTTTCACCTTCAACATCGCGATCGCGCTGATGGTGATGATGGTGGCGGCCTACATGATCAAGCCGCTGGACTTTGCCGCTTTCCCTTCGGTGCTGCTGCTGTCCACGCTCATGCGCCTGTCGCTGAACGTGGCTTCAACCCGGATCGTGCTGCTTGAAGGGCACGGCGGACCGGGAGCCGCGGGCGCCGTGATCGAGGCCTTCGGGCACTTCCTGATCGGTGGCAATTTTGCGGTTGGCTTGATCGTTTTTGCGATACTGGTGGTGATCAACTTCATCGTCGTGACCAAAGGCTCGGAACGTATTGCCGAGGTCTCGGCACGCTTCACGTTGGACGCCATGCCGGGCAAACAAATGGCCGTGGACGCGGATCTGAATGCCGGTTTGATCGACGAAAAGGAAGCCAAACGCCGCCGCGCCGAAGTATCGGAAGAAGCGGACTTTTTCGGCTCCATGGACGGCGCCTCCAAGTTCGTACGCGGCGACGCCGTGGCCGGCATCCTGATTCTGGTCATCAACATCGTGGGCGGGTTTGCCGTCGGCATGTTCCAGCACGATCTCTCCGCGGGCAAGGCCGCAGATACCTACATTCTGCTGGCAGTGGGCGACGCCCTGGTGGCACAGATTCCAGGCCTGCTGATCTCGGTGGCCGCCGCCATGGTGGTATCGCGCGTGGGCAAGGACCGCGACATCGGCGGTCAGATCGTGTCACAGATGTTTGCCTCGCCTCGCGTGCTAGGCGTGACCGCCGCGATCCTGGCGCTGCTGGGCATCATTCCGGGCATGCCGCACATCGTATTTCTGATCATGGCCGCGGTGCTGGCCTACGGCGCCTGGGCGATAGCCCATCGCCCGCCGCCACCGCCCCCCGTGGTCGAAGCGCCCAAGGCACCGACGAACAACGGCGAGGCCAGCTGGGATGATTTGCAACCCGTGGACCTGCTGGGACTGGAACTGGGTTATCGCCTGATTGCGCTGGTGGACAAGAACCGCCAGGGCGACCTGCTGACCCGCATCAAGGGTGTGCGCAAGAAATTTGCCCAGGACGTGGGTTTTCTACCCCCCGCCGTGCATGTGCGCGACAACCTGGAGCTCAAACCCAGCGCCTACCGCATCACTTTGCGCGGCGTGATGGTGGGTGAAGGAGAGGCATTTCCGGGCATGTTCCTGGCTATCAATCCCGGCGGCATCACGACCCCGCTGATCGGCGCGGCCACCACCGATCCCGCCTTTGGCCTGCCCGCACACTGGATCGATGAACCCCAGCGGGAATCGGCACAAATGGCCGGATTTACGGTGGTTGATTCGGAAACCGTGATGGCCACGCATTTGTCACACTTGATGCAAGTGCAGGCAGCCAAATTGTTGAGCCGCACTGAAACCCAGCAACTGGTGGAGCATGTCACCCGGCTGGCCCCGAAACTGATCGAGGAAGTTGTCCCAAAAATGGTGTCCATCGGCAGTTTTCAAAAGGTGCTGCAACTCCTGTTGGAAGAAGGTGTGCATATCCGCGATATCCGCACCATTGTCGAATCGCTGGCCGAACATGCAGCGACTGTGTCCGATCCCGTGGAACTGGCGCGGCGCATTCGCATTGCACTCTCGCCTGCCATCGTGCAGCAGATTTATGGTCCGGTGCGTGAACTCAATGTGATTGCCATCGAACCGAATTTTGAACGACTGCTGGTGCAGGCACTGAGCAGCACCTCGGGCTCGGCACTGGACCCTTCCATTGCGGACATGCTGAGCAAGTCTGCAGCCGCGATGGCGCAACAACAGGAGGAGTTGGGTGTTCCGGCCTGCCTGCTGGTGCCCGACGCCATCCGCAACGCGATCGCCAAATTGGTGCGACGCCTGGCACCACGACTGCAGGTGCTGGGACACAGCGAAATTCCTGAAACCCACACCATCCGCATTGGTCCGATTCTTAGAGGTGCACTGTCATGAACATCCAACGATTCCACGCCCCCACAGCGCGCGAAGCGCTCCTGTTGGCGCGCCAGACCTTCGGCGACGGCACGCTGATACTTTCCAATCGCCCCACCGCCAACGGTGTTGAAGTGGTGGCCACGGCCGAGGAATCGCTCGCTGCGGTTGCGCGTACGCCGGGCCGCGCCAGCGCCGCCGCAGCCGCGTCAGATGCGAGCGCGCCCGGCAAGGACAGCGAAGACATGGCCATGAGCACCCTCTCGTTCCAAAGCTATGTGCGCGAGCGCATGTTGCGCCGACGTCAGGAGGAACTTGGCACGGCCGCGCCACCGCCCCAGCGAGCCGCGTCAGCGCCCGCGCAAAGCCCCAGGCCCCTGCCATCCGCAGCGCTCAGCGTAGCGCCCCAGACCACGTCCGCATTGGAGCGCGCGCCCGCGTCGCAACGCCCGGCCCCACCCAGCGCCTCGATCTCGTCGCAAAGCATCGTGGATGAATTGCACAACATGAAGGAGCTGATCGAAGAGCGTTTCACAACGCTGTCCTGGCTCGGACAAGCGCGCCAGGATCCGATCCAGTCCAACCTCATGCTCAAGCTGATTCGGGCCGGCTACTCGCCCTCGCTTGCGCGCGGCGTGCTGGAACGCATGCCCAAAAGCAGCGATGGGGCGCACGCCGCACGCTGGGTCATGGACGTGCTGGAGCGCAACCTCAAGACCGACGCAGGTCAGGCGCAGCTACAGGACGAAGGCGGCGTCTTCGCCCTGGTCGGTGCCACGGGCGTGGGCAAGACCACCACCGCGGCCAAGCTGGCGGCGCTGTGCGTGCGCAGCCATGGGCCCAACAGCGTGGGTCTGATCACGCTGGACACCTATCGCGTCGCCGCCATGGATCAATTGCGCGGCTATGGACGCATGCTGGGCGTGGTCGCACACCTGGCACACGACCGCGCCGCTTTGCAGGATCTGCTTAGCCTGCTGGCGAACAAGAAGATGATCCTGATTGACACCGCCGGTGTGGCGCCGCACGATCCCAAAAAAGGGGAAATGGTGGACGATGTGCTGGACTTGCCGCACGTGAAACGCCTGCTCGTGCTCAATGCATGCGGCCACGGCGACACGCTGGACGACGTCCTGACCTCGTTCAAACACAACTCGGCTCAGCAGGTGCTGCTCTCCAAAGTGGACGAGGCCGTGAAGCTGGGCCCCGCTCTGGACGCGGTGATTCGGCATCAGGTGACGCTGCGCGGCATCACCAATGGCCAACGCGTACCGGAAGACTGGGAGAGTGCCGACCCCGGCAAGCTGGTGCGAATGTCGCTCCAGGCGAGCGCCAAATCGGCATTCGATCCCCAGCCCGACGATCTGAATTTCTTCTTCTCCCCTGCTCCCACGCAGCACCACCGCCAGGGCATGCTTCATGCGTAATGAAACGTTCCCAGGCCATGCTCAGCGCTTTGTTCGGAGACACTGATGTACACAGCCACCGGCAAGCTTGATCGTGACGCCACGCTGCGCCAATATGTGCCCCTGGTGCGGCGTCTGGCGCACCATATGATCGCCAAGCTACCCGCCAACGTCGAGGTCGACGACCTGATTCAGGTCGGCATGATTGGCTTGGCCGAGGCATTGAGCCGCTACGAGGTCAGCCAGGGCGTGCAGTTTGAAACCTTTGCGACGCAAAGAATTCGCGGCGCCATGATCGACGAACTGCGCGAGGGCGACTGGATGTCGCGCGGCGGACGCAAGAACCAAAAGCAGATCGAGCAGGCGGTGCGCAAGCTCGAACACATGCTCGGACGCAGCCCCATGGAATCGGAAATCGCAGCGCAGTTGGGGCTGAGCCTGGATGACTACCAGGAAATGCTGGGCAAAGTGCGCGGCACGCAGCTGGTCTACCTAGAGGACATGGCACGCGGCAGTGACAACGAAGAGGGTTTTCTGGACCGCTATGCGGGCGACGCCAACGCCGATCCCATGCATTTGCTGCGCGACCAGCGTATCCGCCAGTCGCTGGTGAAGGCGATACAGAATTTGCCCGAGCGCGAGCAGTACATCATGAGCATGTACTACGAGCACGACATGAACCTCAAGGAAATCGCCAAGGTGCTGGACGTGACCGAGTCACGCGTGTGCCAGCTGCACAGCCAGTCCGTGGCCCGTTTGCGCGCCAAGATGCGGGATCATTGAAAGGCCGCTACGGGGTGGGCAAGCGTTGCTGGCGCTGCCTGTGCGCGGGCCAGCGGCGCAGGCGCCCCGTCCCACCCAGCGGACCGGGCGGCGCGCTCAGGCCGACAAAGAAGTGAACGACGCTTCAGACTTGCTGCTCGACCCGAAAGCAGCTGCGCCGCGGCCATAGGTGGCGGCAGACCCTGAAGGCAGCAAAATTTGCAGTGCCCGCTGCACGCCGGCCGCACGCCGCGCCAGGGTTTCACGCACCTGGGCGATGCCGACCCGGGTAGCTTCCAGGCGCAGCTTGAGTTGCGGGCTCGCGGACTGCGTCTTGAGCCATTGCGAACGCATTTGAGACCACGCCATCATGGCATTTTGCAAGGCCTTGCAAGCGGCCTCCATCTCACTCACATTCCCCTGCGCAAGGTGCGCGCGCACCTGTTCCAGCGCCTGCTCCACGCCGCTCAGTGCCCTCTCGAATTGAGGCGGAAAATTCTGCGCTGTGAGGGTCATGGGCGTCGATCAGGTCAGTTGGATTTCTTCTGCAACATTTCCTGCGCATTCGCCAACATCTTGTCGGCAATCGCGACCGGGTTGGGCTTGAATGTTCCTTGCTGGATGGCGCTGCGCACGGAATCCACTTTTTGCTGGTTCACATCCGAGACGCTGGCCTGCCGCGCTTGCACCATGTTGCTGGCCTGCGTCGACATCGTGACGGGCACGCCCTGGGGTGATGCCGGGGCGGCATAGGAATTCGTTTCAGCCTGGGGTTTTCCGGGAATGCTGCCCGCAGCAGCACCCGCCTTGTCCGCTGGCGCGTTGGTCGTTACCGCAGGGATGATGTTGTTTGATTCAATTTTCATCACACTCTCCAAATCCGCCCATTGAGGCGCTCTTGCAGACTGTATCGACGGATTGAGCGCAAGCTTTAGCTCTTTCGGAGGAATTCGGGATCACAAATCAATTTTCACTGTATGTGTGTCCAGCACTACACCAGAAACTACCCTGCCGGCATCGGTTCTGACCCTGGCCAGCTGGCCCACGATACCAGGGTTCAGTGCCTGCCCGTCGGAGCTGACGCTGAAGCCCATCCCCTGCGCCAGAATCCGCACCGATGCCCCGGACTGAAACACCTGGGGCGGTCGGACCATGGCTTGGCGCAAAGCCTGTCCTGCGGAAAGGGTGTAGGCCGTTACCTGGCCGATCCACTGCCCGGCGTCCGCGATGATGGATGAAGGCTCGTTGGCCCAGTCCACCTCGGCCAACATGGCGTCTTCGGCCTTGAGAGTGCCGCCAGGCGCAATCGCGTCACGCAGCACCCAAGCTGGGCCAAAGGCCTTGACCGTGACCGGCAGAAACACGTTCCAATGCGTGGCCCCTTGCAGACAACGCAATCCAATACGTGTCTTTCCCCAGAGGCGCGTGTTGACCGGCAAATAGGGCTCGATCTGAGCACAGGGAGCAAGCCGCAGCCGGGAGTCCAGGTTGCCCAGACTGACCTCCATGCGCAGTGGCTCGCCGCCCGCCGCAGTGGCATTTTTCAGCGAATGGTCAACCCATTGCCGTGTCGCCTCTGTCACATCCACAGCGGATGCCAGGTCCTGAGCCAGGGCGCTTGTCATTGCGCCCATAACCCAAGCACAAGCCAGACCGGCAAGCAGTCGCGCGACAAATTTGAAATGCGTGATGCGGTTCATGGTGTGACTTTCAAAAATTTGCGGGCCCAGTGCTACTTTCATCCGTTGAGAAGGCACTGATGCACGCTTGAAACTGTATTCCTGCTCGAGCCGCTTGAAACGCCAAACAAAGGCAGCTTCACCCGGTTGATCGTCCCATCAAAGAACTTAAGTTTCCGAATAATCTGTTCACGCCCAAAAGACCGGCGACGCATGGGCGTCAAGGACTTAGAACAAGCGAGATGCATGATGTTGAACTCAATGACAGGGAACTTGGACTTTCACGCCAAAGCCCTGGTCTTGCGTGCGCAACGCCAGCAACTGATTGCCAGCAACATCGCCAATACCGACACCCCAGGCTACGTGGCGCGCGACATCAACTTCAAGCAGGCCATGGGTAACGCCATGGCGTCGAGCAGCACTTCGTCGATCGGTTTGACGCCCACGGGCACACAGGCCGGACATATCCCCTTGGGCGGAATTTCGACGCTGCAACTGGGTGCCCAGGGGCAAATGGCGTATGCAGCGCAAAGCCAGCCCAGCATGGACAACAACTCCGTCGACGTGGACCGGGAGCGCGCCAATTTTGTCGATAACTCCGTGCGCTACGAGGCGACTCTGCGCTTTATCACGGACGACGCCAAAACCATGCTGGCCGCAATTCAGGGTCAATGAGACCCACTCTGACCTAAGGAAACCGCCATGTCCATGTTTTCCATTTTCAACGTTTCCGGCAGTGCCATCAGCGCCCAATCGCAGCGGCTCAACGTGGTCGCAAGCAACCTGGCCAACGTGGACGCGGTGGCCGGACCGGACGGCCAAGCCTACAAGGCGCGCCAAGTGGTATTCCAGACCGCCCTCATGGGATCGGACTCATCTGCCGGCGTGCGCGTCAGCGGCATCACCGAGAGCAATGTGCCGGGGCAAAAAATTCTCGACCCCACCAACCCGGCGGCCGATGCTCAGGGCTACGTGACCCATTCCAACGTCAATTCCGTGGAGGAGATGGTCAACATGATCTCGGCTTCGCGCTCCTACCAGAACAACGTGGAGGTGATGAACACCGCCAAGACGCTGCTGCTCAAGACCCTGCAAATGGGTCAATAAAACATCACGAAAGACCACCATGACCACGTCCATAGCCTCCACGACCAACGCGCTCAATGCCGCCACCTCCACGGCAAGCGGCAGCGCCGGCAGTTCCGCCCTGACCAGCGCCACCCCGGCCGCATCACAGGCGAACTTTCTCACGCTGCTGGTGGCGCAGTTGAAGAATCAGGACCCCATGAACCCCATGGACAACGCGCAGATGACCAGCCAGATGGCACAGATCAATGCCGTCTCCGGCATCCAGCAGGTGAACACCACCTTGCAGGGCATCTCCGGTCAATTCACTTCCATGCAGGTGTTGCAAGGCGCCTCCATGGTGGGTCACCAGGTGCTGGTGGACAGCAACACCCTGTCCATCAACGCGGGCACGGCTGGCGGCGCCATCAACCTGGCCGGCAACACGGACAACGTCAAGGTGGATATTTTGTCCCCGACGGGTCAAGTGGTCGACAGCTTGAACCTGGGTGCGCTGAGTGCCGGGCAACATTCGTTTACCTGGAACGCTTCAGCCTATACCGGTACCGGAGCGCCCAGCTTCGCCGTCACCGCCACGCTCGGCGGACAAGCCATCACGAGCACGTCCATGGCGCTCGACCAGGTGGTGTCCGTGGGCAGCACCAGCGGCGTCATGACGGTGCAACTGCAGGGGCGCAGCGCCGTCCCCTACAGCAGCATCAAGTCCATTCTCTAGAGCGCCTGGCGCCGAATCTTGCCAAGCAGAACAACTTAACCCTCACCTCCCAAGGAACTCCCATGTCTTCTCAAACAGGTCTCTCCGGCTTGAATGCCGCCAGCCAGAATCTCGATGTCATCGGCAACAACATTGCCAATGCCACCACCGTCGGCATGAAGTCCTCACGGGCCGAATTTTCAGAACTCGTGGCCTCTGCCACCGGCGGCGTGACCGGCAGTTCGGCCGGCATCGGCACCCAGGTTGCCGCCGTGACCCAATTGTTTACCCAGGGCAATCTGAACGTCACCGGACGCGACCTGGACGTAGCCATCAACGGCGGCGGCTTCTTTCAATTGCAAACGGCCAACGGCACGTCGGCCTACACGCGCGATGGTGAGTTCAAGCTCGACACCAGCGGCAACCTGGTCACGAATACCGGGGCCAAGGTGATGGGCTACCCCACCGACACCAAAGGCGTGCCTACCAGCACCATCGTGCAGCCGCTGCAACTCCCCACCAACGCCCCCATTCCGGCGCTTCAGACCTCGTCCATCACGGCGGCGGCCAATCTGGATGCAAATGCGCCCATCGCATCGTCCGTGACACCGCCCACCCCGCTTTCAACCTACGGTACCTCCATGACCGCCTACGACTCGCAAGGCGTGCCGTTGACGGTGAACCTGTACTTCAGCAAGGTCACCCCGACCACGGCCGGAACGGACGAGTGGGCGGTTTACGACTCCGCCACCAGCCCCACGGTAGGCTCGCTGGTGTTCGACAAGAGCGGCACCCTCACCAGTTCCACCGTGAGCACCCTGACCCTCACCCCGGCCGCACCCAGCATCGTTCCGGCCTTTCCCGTCACCTTGGACATGAGCAAGGTGACGCAGTACGGCGCCGCCTTTGCCGTGACCAGCCTGACACAAAACGGCTACCCGCCGGGCGAAATGACCGGACTGAAAATCGGCGAGGGCGGGATCATCACGGCGACCTACTCGAACGGCCAGTCTCAGGCGGCAGGGCAACTCTCCCTGGCTGACTTCCGCAACGAGCAGGGGC
The DNA here is from genome assembly GCA_903909815.1 of uncultured beta proteobacterium. Classification (GTDB taxonomy): domain Bacteria; phylum Pseudomonadota; class Gammaproteobacteria; order Burkholderiales; family Burkholderiaceae_C; genus CAIKVZ01. The sequence continues at coordinate 20,407 of CAIVXG010000061.1, forward strand.
TAACGCCTGTTGGCGCTGGCAACTGGGTTGAAAGCAGGTCCTCGGGCCAGCCGATCCAGGGCTCTCCAGGGCAGGGCAAGTTCGGCACCCTCGCTTCGGGTTCATTGGAAGAATCCAACGTCGACCTGACGGCGGAGCTGGTCAACATGATGACGGCGCAACGCTCTTATCAAGCGAACGCGCAAACCATCAAAACGCAGGATCAGATGGTGCAATCCATGATGAACCTGCGCTGATCCGTCGGCATTCTCAAATTCAAGTCGCCACTGAAGAGACCCTGTCATGGACCGCCTGATCTACACGTCGATGACGGGTGCCAACGCCGCCGCGCAGCGCCAAGCCGTGATTGCCAACAATTTGGCGAACGCCTCCACCAACGGATTCCGCGCCGAGATGGCAACGTTTCGCTCGGTACCGCTGAACGGTGACGGAGCCACGACGCGCGTGTTTGCAATGGCGGCGACGGCAGGACACAAAGACAGCGCAGGCCCGGCTCAAACCACCGGGCGCAACCTGGATGCCATGGCGCAGGGTCAGGCCTGGTTTGGCGTGCAGGGGCTCGACGGCACCGAGGCCTATACGCGCAACGGAGCGTTCGAGGTTTCACCCGATGGCAACCTCGTCACAGCCAACGGTTTGACCGTGCTGTCCGACTCCGGCTCCCCCATCGCCATTCCTGCAGGCGCCTCGGTCACCTTGGGTACCGACGGCACGGTCACGGCCAAGGTGGGTAGCCAGCCGGCCAACACCCTTGGGCGCGTCAAGATGGTCACGCCCACCGCTGAAGACCCGCTCAAGCGTGGCGCCGACGGGCTGTTTCGATCGGCATCGGGCGACCCTCTGCCGACCGATGCGACGGCCCGTTTGCAGACCGGCGTGTTGGAGGGTTCGAATGTCAATTCGATTGAAACCATGGTCGAGATGATTCAGGTGGCGCGCCAGTACGACGCTCAAATGCGACTCCTGCAGAGCGCCGAAGCGAACGACAAATCGGCATCCCAACTGCTCAGTCTTCAAAGCTGATCTCCAACGCCGTCCCACCTCCCTGAGCACATTTCAAAGGCAGCATCATGATCAATTCATTGTGGATTTCCAAGACCGGCATGGAGGCCCAGCAGACCCAGCTCGATGTCATCTCGAACAATCTGGCCAACGTCTCCACCACCGGTTTCAAGCGCGGCAACGCCGTGTTTGAAGACCTGATGTACCAGAACCTGCGCCAAGTTGGCGCCAACACCACCGAGCAGTCGCAACTGCCGACCGGCCTCCAATTGGGCCTGGGTGTGCGCACCGTGGCCACCACCAGGTCCTACGCCCAAGGCAGCCTGCAGCAGTCGGGCAACCCGCTGGATGTGGCCATCAAGGGCAATGGTTTCTTCCAGGTCACTCAGCCCGACGGCACCATTGGCTATACGCGTGACGGCACATTCCAGGTCGACTCGCAGGGCCGCATCGTGACCGCCAACGGCTTGCCGGTGGCCAGCGGCGTGACTATTCCCGTCACCGCCCAAAGCGTCACCATCGGCGCCGACGGCGTCGTCAGCATCATCGTCCCGGGCAGCGTGACGCCGCAAACCGTCGGCAGTATTTCCCTGGCGAATTTCGTCAATCCGGCCGGTCTCGAACCTCGGGGACAGAACCTGTTCACCGAAACATCCGCGTCGGGCCAACCCAGCGTGGGTGTGCCCGGTGCCAATGGCATGGGCGCACTGTCGCAGGGATTCCTTGAAACTTCCAACGTGAATGCGGTGCAGGAACTGGTCACAATGATTCAAACCCAGCGCGCCTACGAAATGAATTCCAAGGCGATCCAGACCTCGGACCAGATGCTGCAAAAGCTCGCGCAGCTCTGACCCTTGATCCTGGCCCACTCTTTCAACACCTCAAGCTCCAGGACCCGTACCATGTTCACCTCTCGCGTATTCGCCAGCGCGGCCGTCGGCACTGATCTGGCGCGCTGGGTCAGCGTCGCTTTGCTGGCTGCGCTGGCCAGCGCCTGTACCCATATACAAAACTCGCCGACAGTGGACTTTGCGGAAGGGGCGGTAGCGCGGCCCGCGATAGCGGCCTCTGCGGCGGCGGCAAGAGTACCGACTCCTGCCACGGGCAGCCTGTTTCGCACCGCCTCGTTTCGCCCTGGATTCGAAGACGTCCGTGCCCGCATGGTCGGCGACACGGTGACGATACAGATTGCAGAAAACGTCAGTGCCAGTCAGACTTCCACGTCCACTGTCGATCGCAAGGGCACCAATTCCATGGGCGTGACGGCGTTCCCGATGCTGGGGGCAAACTCTCTGGCCAACCTGTCGCTCGGCACCAACTCCAGCAATGCCTTCTCCGGTGCAGGAGGAACATCCAGCGCGAACACCTTTACCGGCACCATCACCACCACAGTGCGTGAGGTACTCCCCAATGGTCATCTGATCGTGGTCGGCGACAAGCAGATCGGCGTGAACGAGAACGTGGACGTGCTGCGTTTTTCCGGAACCGTTGACCCGCGCCTGGTGCAACCTGGCAGCGTCGTGAGTTCCACCCAGGTCGCCAACGTGCGCATCGAGTCCAAGGGGCGTGGGCAACAGGGCGAGGCCCAGTCAATTGGCTGGTTGTCGCGCTTCTTTTTGACGTTTAGCCCGTTTTGAGTCGTTTCACAATCAACGACCAAAGGCGCATCGTTTCGACCCCACGCCAATGCCCTCAAGCTAACGTCATGAACCTCAAACACGTCACTTCCGTCCGCCGTTGGTGCGGCTTCGCGCTCAGCCTGGCAGCCGGGTTGAGCCTGACGCTGGCATTGCCGGTGCAGGCGGCGCGCATCAAGGAAGTGGCCAGCGTGCAGGGCGTGCGCAGCAATCAGTTGACCGGGTTTGGCCTGGTGGTCGGGCTCGACGGGACCGGCGATCAAACCACTCAGATGCCTTACACCGCGCAGGGCCTGGCCAATTACCTGCAGCAATTGGGCATCGTCCTGCCCGCTGCCGCCGCCTCCCAACTGCAAATCAAGAACGTGGCTGCGGTGCTGGTGACGGCGCAGTTGCCGGCCTTCGCCCAACCTGGACAAACCATAGACGTCAACGTTTCCTCGATGGGAAACGCCAAGTCGATCAAGGGCGGAACGCTCATCACGACACCGCTCAAAGGGGCAGACGGCGAAATCTACGCTCTGGCGCAGGGCAATCTGGTGGTGGCCGGCGCGGGCGCTGCAGCGGGCGGCAGCAAGGTGCAGGTGAACCACCTGGACGCAGGGCGCATACCGGGCGGCGCGCAAGTCGAGCGTGCCGTTCCGACCTCGCTGCAAACGGGCGACAGCATCAGCCTGAACCTGAATGCCTCGGATTTCCAGACCGCGCGACAAGTGGCCCAAGTCATCAACGCACGCATGGGCGAAGGCCTGGCGCGGGCACTGGACGGGCGCACGATTCAGGTCAAAGCCCCGACCGATGCGGATGCCCGCATCACCTTCATCGCGCAACTCGAGGAGTTGGCGCTGGAAAGTTCCATTCCCGCAGCCAAGGTCGTCATCAACGCGCGCACCGGCTCGATCGTGTTGAATCAGGCCGTGACCCTGGGACCCTGTGCGGTGGCCCATGGCAACCTGTCCATCAGCATCAGTTCCACGCCTTCCGTGAGCCAACCCAATGCGCTCTCCAGCGGCGAAACCAAGGTCACTGAAAAGGTCAACATCCAGATCAGAAGCGAACCTGGCATGCTGATTCAGGTGCCGTTCGCACCGCAATTGGCCGACGTCGTGCGCGCGCTGAATTCCCTTGGCGCCACGCCCCAGGATTTGCTCGCCATATTGCAGGCCATCAAGGCCGCAGGGGCACTGAACGCCGAGCTGGAGGTGATCTGACATGAGCGTTGCCTCGCTGCCGTCCAATGGCCTCGCCGCCGATGCGCGCAGTCTCAACGCGCTCAAGCTGCAGGCCGGCCAAGCCGGTCCCGCTGCGATAAAGGAGACGGCCAAGCAACTGGAGTCGCTGTTCATGCGCGAGCTCATCAAGACCATGCGCGAAGCCACACCGAAGTCTGGCATGCTGGACAGCCCCCAGGGAGACCTGGGGTCGGACCTGCTGGACCAGCAACTGGCGGTACACATCTCGGGCCAGCCCGGCGGATTGGCGGACGCGATCGTGCGCCAGCTGACCCAGCAAATGGGAACCGCAGCCCCGACGCCCGCGCTCAAACCGGCGGCAGTACCGAGCGGCGCTGCTGCCACGCCAGCCCCGGCGGGCGCTGCGAGTGTGAGCCAGACCGGTTTTGTGCAGCGTATGAGCGCCGTGGCCGCGAAGGTGGAACAGGCCAGCGGCATTCCGTCCGGCTTCATGATCGGCCAAGCCGGGCACGAATCTGGCTGGGGCAAGCATGAAATCCGCATGCCTGACGGATCGCCCTCGTTCAACCTGTTCGGCATCAAGGCCGGTCCGGGCTGGAACGGCAAGGTGGCGCAGGTCACGACCACCGAATACGTCAATGGACAGCCGCAAAAAACGGTTGCCAAGTTTCGCGCCTACGACTCCTATGAGGCGTCGTTTCGCGACTACGCGCAACTGATCAACCAGAGCCCGCGCTATGCCCAGGCGCGCCAACAAACGGCCTCGCCGACGGCTTACGCCAATGGGCTGCAGCGCGCCGGCTACGCTACGGATCCAGGCTATGCAGCCAAGCTGAGCCAGGCCATCAACAGCACGCTGCGTCTGCAGCGCGTGCAGGCATGAAATACCGCTCTGGAGCCGCCAGATGACGTCCGACCTGCTCAGCCTCGCCACCACGGCGTTGCGCGCCAACCAGACCGCGCTGCAAACCGTTGGCCAAAACATCGCCAACGTGAATACCCCGGGCTACTCACGCCAATCGGTGGTGCTGCAAAGCGCGGGTGGGGTGTTCAGCGGTGGCGGGTACATCGGTCAGGGGGTGGCAGTCAACACCGTGATGCGCAATTACAGTGATTTTCTGTCGCAGCAGTCCAACGTCGCTGCGGCCCAGCAAGCCAGCGACACGACGCTGTCGACCCAGTTGACGCAACTGGAAAACGTCTTCCCGTCGGGCGCCAACGGATTGGGAGCTTCGGTGAGCACCATGCTCAACAGTTTCTCGGACGTCGCCAGCGCGCCCCAAGATCTGACCGCGCGCACCGTCGCCCTGGCCAACGCGAACCAGATGGCGGCTCAGTTCCGCGCCAGTTCGGCCAGCCTGGACTCGCTCCAGTCGGGTGCGCAAACGCAGCTGGAGCAATCGGTCGTGGCGATCAACAGCCTGGCCACACAGATCGCATCTGCCAACGACAAGGTGGCTCGGGCCACAGGCAGCGGCCAAACCCCCAACGATTTACTGGATCAGCGCGACCAGCTCATCAGCCAACTCAACCAGTACGTGCAAACCACGTCCATCCCGAACACGGACGGCAGCATCAACCTCTTTCTGGCGGGGAGCCAGGCGCTGGTCGTGGGCAAGGACAGCAATTCCTTGTCGGTCAGCTCCGGCGGATTTCCAGGTGACGGCAGCATCAAGACGCTGACGATCAAGCAGAGCGGCCTGAGCATGCCCATGGACGAATCCAATCTGGGCGGCGGCAGCGTCAAGGGTCTGGTGTCGTTCCTGAACCAGGGACTGACGGAAGGGCGCAACCTTCTGGGCCGCATGGCGCTGACCATTGGTACCGTGGTCAATACCCAGCATCAACTGGGACTGGACATGAAGGGCAATCCGGGTGGCAACCTGTTCCAGATGCCACCCCTGCCCGCGGGTTTGCCGGCGTCCACGAACACCGGCACGGGGACCCTCAGCATGAGCGTGAGCGACCCCACAGCCTTGTCTGCATCCAATTACCAGGTCACCTATTCCAGCGCAACCGCCGGCAGCGTCACACGCATGTCGGACGGCCAAACCACCGCCTTTGATTTCAATACGCCTCCGGTGCAGGTGGACGGACTGACTTTGAGCGCCACCGCTGGCGCCGCAGCGGGCGACCGCTTTCTGCTCAAACCCTTTGCCACCGTCGCGGGCCAGATCGACACCGCGTTCAGTTCGCCTACGAATCTGGCGGTGGCCAGCCGCATTCAGGCCAGCGTGGGCAGCAGCAATACCGGTGGCCTGGGCGTGACCAGCCTGCAAGCCAAAAGCCCGGATGCCAACCTGACGCAGCCGGTCACGCTCAGCTTCGACGCCAGCACCGGCACCTACACCGCCTCGGGTACCGGAACCGGGCTCCCCGCCACTGCCGCCTACACGCCGGGACAGCCGATCAGTTTCAATGGCTGGTCGCTGACCCTGAGCGGCGTGCCCAAGACCGGCGACACGCTGACCGTGGGCGCATCCAACCCTGCTTACGCCTCCACCAATTCGGGCAATGCGGCGGCGATCATGAATCTGCGCGACATGGCCGTATTCGATGGCTCGACCCTGACCGACGGCTACGCCGCAGCGATGGCACAGGTTGGCGTGCGCGCGCAAAGCGCCGGGTTCGCCGCGACCACATCGACCGCCATCGCCACCAACGCCCAAACCGCCCAGGCCAGCGTCTCCGGCGTGAATCTGGATGAGGAGGCGGCGAAACTGTTGCAGTACCAGCAGTCCTACCAGGCCGCAGCCAAGATGATGCAGATCGCGCAAACCGTTTTTTCCACCCTGATCTCAGCCTTTGGCCCCTGAGCCTCGGCGGTTTGTTAGGAGAACCCCATGACCATCAACACCTTTTCGCGCCTGGGCACGGCCAGCGGCTACGCCACCGCCGTAGGCAACATCTCGGCCCTCCAGGAGTCGCTTGCGACCTTGCAGCAAAGCCTGACATCGGGGTTGAAAATCAATCAGCCCAGCGACGACCCCATCGGTGCGGCGCAAGCAGAACGCGCCATCACCCGCCTCGCCCGCATTCAGTCCGACCAGAAGGCATTGGGTCTGCAAACCGATGCCATCACGTCGGCCGAGTCCACGCTGGGCCAATCCGTGACGGCGATGCAGTCATTTCGCCAACTGGTAGTGAGCGCCGGCAACCCGACGCTGACCACCACCGACAGGCAGACAATTGCGCTGCAAATGAGCCAGCTCCGCGACCAGGTGCTATCCCTATCCAACACCACGGACGCGAACGGGCAACCCCTGTTCGGCGCTCTGGGAAGTGCGCTGGCGCCCTTTGTCCAGCAAAGCAACGCGCCCGCCAGTTACAGTTTCAACGGTGTTGCCGGGCAGAACGCCAGCACCACGGTATCGATTCCCGCGGCCCTGGATGGCGACAAGGCCTTCATGTTCAAGCCGGCGCAAGACGCCAGCTACAACGTGAGCTTTGCCACCAATGGCGGGCAGTCGTCCACCGGCGCAGTCACGCTGCAACCCCAGCCCGCGCCCCCGGTCACCGGCAGCGATTACCAAATCGATTTCAGCACGAACGCTGGCGTGGCGCAGTACACCGTGACCCAGTTGTCGACCCCTCCTGTGGTCGGAACACCGACCAACTACACCGCGGGCTCCCCCATCAATTTCGACGGACTGTCGCTGAGCGTCACTGGCACACCTCAGGCTGGGGACTCGATCAAGGTGCAGGCCAACACCAGCGTCTTTGGCGTCATGGACCAGGCCATTTCGGCCATCAGCAGCAGCACCAACAGCAGCGGCACCCTCAGTCAGGCCATCGGCCAGGCGCTCGCCAACATCGACATCGGGATCAACCACCTGCAGGCGGCACGCGGACTGGCCGGGGTCTTGATGAACCGCTCGGACAGCATTGGCGCGGCCCAGACAGCCGGTTCGACCCGGGCCGAAGCGGCGCGTTCCCGCGCTCAGGATATCGACATGGTGAAGGCCATAACGGATTTCCAGACCCAGCAAACCGGCTACGATGCGGCGCTGAAATCCTACGGTCAAATTCAGAAGCTATCCCTTTTCAATTACATCAGCTAATTCATCATGACCCAATCGGTCCTTGGAACCATCGTTCTGGGCTACCGGCCCTTGTGGAACCGACAGCGGGAAACCTCGGGCATACAGCTATTCATCGAGGTCGATCCCGTGCACCCGGCAGACGCACGCCATTTGCTGCGCACGCTGGAGGAAACCTGGACACCCCAGTCCCCCCCCCTGTTGCTTTCGCCGCAGACGCCGCAGCTGCTGCGCGAGCTGCTGGAACACGCGCCGGCCAAAGCGCCCTGGATCGAAGTCAAAAGCGAATGGCTGGACGACCTCGCCATCTTGCAGGCCGTCTTTGCGGCGCACGAGCGCGGCTTGTTCCTAGTCTGGCGTGGCAAGTCAGACCAATTGCCCGACCCCGAGGTCGCCGCCTGCTTTGAGAAGTGTCTGTTGACTCTGGCCCCCGAGGATGCATTGCAGGCGCTGAGCGACTCGGTCCTGAATCAAAGCAAGGCGCCCACACCACGCGACAGCCCGGTGCTGTCAGAGCAGCTGTACGAAGGCATCGCCAGTCGCGCGCTAATGCGCTATTGCCTGGATCAGCGCCAGGCCCAGGCGCTCTGCGGGTGGCCCGAAGACGACGTGCTGCATGACTACCGCCACCAGGGCATCCCCGCTTCGCACGAGGTCGTCGCCAAGTTGCTGCGGGTGGTGCGGGCCGACGAGCCGATGGAAGTGATCGAACAGATCATGAGCCAGGACCCGGTGCTGGTGTATCGCTTCCTGGCGCACGCCAATTCGCCCACACTGGGACTGCAATCGGGCATCGATTCGCTGCGGCGCGCGCTCATGATGATCGGCTATACCTCGCTCGGGCACTGGCTGCAGCAGCAACTGCCCGCGGCCCAGGACGACATCGACTTGAAGCCGGTCAAATCGGCGATCGTGATGCGCGCCCACCTGATGGAAATGCTGCTCGATTCGGGTGAGGAGCATGAACTGCGACGCGAGGTTTACCTATGCGGGCTGTTCTCGCAACTCGACACCCTGCTGGGCGAGCCACTGGGCACGGCAGTGCAGACCTTGCCTCTGTCGGAACGCATCTTCGAAGCCACGGTGGCGCACACCGGCCCCTACGAGCCCAGCCTGGCACTGGCCACGGCCATGGAGTGCGAGGACACGAGGCAGACCCGATTGCTGTGCGAGCAGCACGAGATGGACATCGAAGAGGTCAATCGCGTGCTCCTGCGCACCCTGGCCGCCATCTACGTCAAGCCCGCCAATGGCGGCTTCGGCGAACGCCGTCGGCGCAGCCGGTCGCACACGTTTGGGTCATAAACGCCCATCGAGCGGTCCTTTCCTTTGCGCTATGGAAAGTCCCCGTCGCAGTGCAAGTCGATGACGCGACGGCGTTCACGGCGCCCGTCCAGATGCTTGCTTGGCGCTGGCCGCGCAATCACGGCCTCAGGGAAGTGGCCAGCCTTCCGTGTCAAGGTATTCATGGCCCTCCGCTTGAGCGAGGGGCTAGGCGTCGCATTATTGGTTCCGTAGATACTCATTGATCCGATTGCAACGAGCTTCCATTGCCGGCCTGTTGAATGTACCTTCGAAGGCGCCGATGAATAGCGCGACTTCCTTGCCGTCGTTGAGTTTGAGAACCACATGGTACGAAACGCTGCCACCTTCTTTGTCCCCGAGTTCCCCGACAAATGTCTCAGCGATTAGATTGAACGGGATCAAACGCGTTCTGGTGCCAAAGCGGGATATGGTTTCGAGCGCAACGAGCCGTCTGCGAGGATCGACGGAGATGACTTGCTTGCCACCGATGATAACTGATCTGTCCACAGGACGGGCCTGTGGACAGCCGGTGCTGCGCACCGGTGCATCAGTTGCCCACCGCTCCCCGGTCATACGCCTTCGGCCTGACGCGCTCACGCTTGCCCGGTGCAGCGTCCTGCCCCGCCCCTA
>CAIVXG010000062.1 GCA_903909815.1 uncultured beta proteobacterium
CACCCGCAGGAATGCGCCCATGTTGGGCGCACCAAAAAAAATAGCCACCGATTTCTCGGTGACTATTAGTATCCTTACTATTTAAAAACGCCTTAATTTACTCACTCACGCGAAAATAGTATCGCTTTTATGCCATATAGCGCACGCGAGTGATATTGATTCTCTCTTCGCCGTCGATGCAAATTCAAGGCTGCCGCTTTTCTTCTTCCTGCGCAGCAAGCCGGTGGTAGATTGGCTTGAGGTATCTGAATCCGAACTGGAGCGCATTTGTGAATTCGGATGGCCGCTACCCTGGAATCTTTTCCGCCACTTGACCTCAACTTTGACATGCCGATGGGGCCTGCACCCGGATGTCCGTGACGCGCTTCTTGGGCATGCCGACCGTGACACGGAGCCCCACGGCTATTACTCCCCCCGCATTCCTCTGGATGATCTGGAACAAGCTCGGCCCTTGATCAATCGACTTGCGAAAGAGGTTGGGTTCGTGATGCCTGGAAATTGGCCCTTGCCGAAAGTTGAGAGCGGGCTGGTCATTTCCAAACCCGACACTGGATATACACGCGTTTTCGGGCGGAAGGCTCGAGCGCTCAAAAGAGAAAAGACCTTGGAATCAGCGCGGCAGCTTGCGCTCACCATGATCACACAGCGCTTGGCAGGTCGCAGCATTGATCAACTGGACACCGAGGCGATCGACAAGATCGCGCTTGCCATGCTTTTTCGCGAGGATGGATTGCCACATCCGATGGGCTCGGTGCGGTACCAGGTGTTCGAAAAGTTCTTGGCTGAGAGGTGGACCAAGAATGGCGAACACGCCAAAGTTAGCCGCCGCTATGTGTTGATTCTGGAGGGACGGGCTCTTTTTGCGGCGAGCGTGATCGGGGCCGACGATAGGCTTAGTGCCTTCAGAAAATCGTTCGAAGACTTCGCTGCCCACCGCCCCACGCTGAACGAACGGCCTGTCATGGCGGCCACCATGGCTGCGATCGATCTGGTATTGAACTCTCGTGTTGCCAATTTCCGGACCATATGCGCGCTCCTTACTAATCACGCCAGCATTCAACTGGTTCGTTTTGACAAGAGGTACTGGTTTGAGTGGGCTTATGGCGCAGCATGGGAGGACGGTAAACCCGTGTTCCGAGTAGAGATTACACAACGCAGCGCGCAGTGGATATCTGAAGTGTTGGGTAGCAGGACAATGAGCGCCGTTCCGGCGATGCCAACACAAATTGCTCCCGTGTTTGGCGCCCTTGGGGGTGAAGGCGGAAATCTGGGCCAGCAAATGAAAATTCTGGCAGCGCTTCAGTTGCAGAGCAACGCCCTGGCGTTGCCTGGCGTGGAGGCAGGATACCTTTGTGGAGCGCGTCCTTCGGCGGCCCTCCCACATGCTGACTGGATCCGCCTGGTCAAGAAGGCGGCGCCAGTCATGCCAAAAATGAAAACTGATGATGACCCCGTCGACGAAACCGATGCAATGGAGGCAGCCGAGACTTTCTTCCGCCATCACCATCGGAGGGCGCAAAATATCTCTGGCTCGTGCTTGGAACGCTGCAAAGTGTTGTTCACCGCGATTTCCAACGAACTGAACTCCAAAGACAAGTCAAACGCGCAGATCGCGGCTGAGATCTCAAGAGCCGTCCAAACTAGCGGATTCGCCAGAGGCGACGCCCCGTTTGTGCTGGCGCATTTCTCAATTCACCTGCTCAAGCGCAAGTCAAAAAAGGGCAAAAAGAAACGGCTCAAGGCGGTGACGGCGTTGCGGTACTGGGAATCATTGTCACCCGCATTTCGGAGCATTGCTGCAGATATTAACTTGGTCGATGCCGAGGAAGAAGATCTGACGGAACTCTACGATCAGCTCATCACGTCGACCACGTCAACCGAAGAAATCGAGACGTCTTCCAAAGAAGGCGAGGCCGCCAAAGTCGTGAATTCGTCCGACGCTCCGCTGCGAGCGCTCAGCCAGCTCAAGGACTTCCACGAGTTTGCCAGGGGGACATACGGTCTACCCGATCCCGATTGGTCCGAGATTGGACTCGACATCGCTGTCGGCGTGGGCCGACCCGGGATCGTCCTGGAAGAGGAATATCAGTGTATTTTGCAGAATATCCTGGACGGGGAATCACCCGATGCTTTGGACCAGGACACTTTGAGCCGTGCGTTTGTGCTCGTCGTCTGCGCGCGGTTTGGACTTCGTATCGGCGAGGCAGTCGGTCTTCATCGCTGCGACTGGGTGGATTTTGCAACGACACTGACGCTACTGGTGCGCAGCAACTCGACAAGAACGCTCAAGACAATTCGCTCGAAACGACAAGTTCCGCTGATAGAAAATCTCACAGAATCAGAACTTGCTATCTTCAACGCAGTTCGTACAGCGTGGAACCATCGCCAAGGAAGCAATCTCAGGACTCCTTTACTGCCGGGCGTGAGCCACGCCACATTTAGAGCTATCAAGTCAGAAATAGGAAGTCGCCTGCTCGCCGCAATCAAGAATGTTACAAGCCACGAGGGCAGCACTGTACATATGCTGCGGCACGCCTTTGCCATGAGGGTACTGTCACTGATTTACGGTAAGCCGCTTGATGGGCAAGCACCAGCGGACTCAAAAGAGGCCGAGCAGGCAAGGCGATTGCTCACCGGTCGCCCGGAAATTGACAAACGGTTGCTGTGGGCTGTCGCCAGACTTCTGGGACATGCCTCACCGGGCGTCACCATCAAGAGCTATCTTAATTGTTGGCACCTCTGGATGGTTCCGCTCAACTGTCTTGTCGGACCGGAGCCAGCTTTGATTCCCTCAAAAGCACTTAACTTGGATCTGCTAACAACTTCGAAGGATTATTTGAATAATGTGCAGGCTAGCAAAAGCAGTTATCAAGTTAAAGCAGAATCAAAATTCTTGTGCTGCATGAGAACTGCTCGACTCTTTGCCATTGGTCACAATGAAGCTGATGCGCCCCGAGAATCAGGCTTGAGTCCGAAACAGGGAGCGACATTTGTGTCTGGTTTAACCAGAGCAAGTTTGAGGCTGCCAAAGAATGAAACCCGATTCGGCGTCTTTAATCTGCTATTTGGAATACCGACCAATCGTTTTAATTACCTAGTCGAAATTGCAATAAAGGCGAAATCAGCGAAAACCGCCACAACCGCTCTCAAGGATTGGGATCTGACAATTGGATCGTCACGCCAAATTTTACTATTTCAGCCGGAACATTTTGAATATTTTAGTACGTTCAGGGATTTCTTGGAATTGGGCGCCAACGACATCTGGTTAGTCTCAAATAAAATCCTAACGTCTGGCTACATGAAGCAGATTCAGAATGCAAATTTGGAAGCATTTTTACGTTCGAAATCAGATGTGAGTAAAACCTTTCAGCTTGA
>CAIVXG010000063.1 GCA_903909815.1 uncultured beta proteobacterium
CCCCCCCCCCCCCGAATCATTGCAACATCACAGATATTCCACAATATAGAAAATCTCCGACGGACTTTATTTCACTCCGACGGACTTTATTTGTTCCAGTCAAAGATGATTGGAACAAATAAAGTCCGTCGGGAAAACATGGGATCGCCCAATGGGAAGTCGATGCAATTGAAAGTCCGTCGGGATTTCAGTTTTTGGTCAATCTGGGACCCGACCTAAAAATATAGTCCGTCGGGCCAAAAAACAGGTCACCTTTGTGCGTGTTGTGTCAGGATCCGGGATGCGTCCAGGCATCCAGCGAGGGAGGAGCCTTACCCCCGTCTTGGCACACATCGACGGGCGCCGGGGACATCATGCATCGCTATGAGACAAGATAAGCCAGTCAAAGAAAAAAACGTGAACCGAAAAATCAGTCTAACTTCTGCTGGGTAGGCTCCAGCCATTCCAAAAATGATCGCAACAATCAGCCAGCGTACATACACTGGCGGAAGGCTTCGAGTCCCCTGCTCCTTCCCTTCCGACGCAAGAATCTCAGACAGTTGCCTTCTTGTATTTTCCAGGCGATCTCTTTCAGAAGTCGTTGCCATGGTCTCAATCTCCAAATTTTGATGGATTCTTGAACTTTATGTCCAATTCCGCCCAAACCGACGGGTTTAGCAAGGAATCCACCTGATTGTGAGGATTTTGGAGCGAGGTAACTTTTTTGGAGCTTCGTTGAATCCACTGTGATTTTTCAAGCCATCGCCAAGTTCAGCTTGCCACAATGAAACAGAATCCTTGCCCGATAGTTAGTGAAATTGCGGAACCCGCGGGCATTGGCTTTGATGAGCTGGATAGCACTATTGAAGCCTTCCGCGCAGGCGTTGCTGATTCCATGTTGGCTGTAGTTGAGCAGCCCTTCTTCGTGGCGACGCAGCATCTTGACGACCTTCTTCATAGGCTCCAGTCGGCTTCTCATGGCATTGTTCGACCAGGCTTGGAAGAAGCGTTTAGCGGCACCCTTGTAGCTATAGCTCCAGAACTTGCTGAAGTTCTCCTTGATGCGCCAGGCCCGACTCGTCTTCAAGTTGAGCTGGTTCAGGGTACGGAAAGAGACGGCTTCAGCGCTGCGGCCATCCGGGTAACTTTTCAACCACGCCCATTTGCTGCCTGCCAGCGGCGAGGTGCCGACTTGGGACAGCTTGCGGTGCTCCTGCTTTCTGACACCATCCACTGCCTCACCAAGGTACTTGGAGACGTGGAACTTGTCATGCACGATGTCCGCTTGCGGCATGCACTGTCTTGCCGCACTCATGTACGCCGGCCACATATCCATGGCCACCGCTTTCACCGATATGCGCTGAGCTGGAGTAAGCGTTTCCAACAAACTCACTGCCGCCACCAGTTTCCTCTCAGGCACCAAGTCCAGCACCCGCGAGCGGTCAATGTCGGTCAGGATGGTGGCGTAGGTATGACCCTTCTCAGAACTCTTCTCGTCAATGCCAAGGTACGAAATCTCTTCCTCCGTACGGCGCAGCATGCCGCGCTCAACAGCACTGACCATGATGGCATTGACCGTGCTCCAGGACAGACGGGTGAGCGTGCAGACTGCTTGCGTGGTGGGACAGGCCTCAAGCAATTTGATGACGAACGCTGCCATCAAGGTGGTGACTCGGCTGTAGCGCTCCGCCCAAGGCACCGTCAGTTCTTCGACCCTGCCATCACTGAATTTGAGTTGGGGAATGCGTGCCTTGATGATGGTCTCGAACTGGCAAGTGTCGAGGTGACGCCACTGGCGCTCGCTCCAACCATTAATGTGAGCCCTCTTGGTCGCATCGGTGGGGTCGGCCCAGACTTGGCCTTTCTTCAAAGCAACTTCGACCACCACTCGCTGGTCGGCCAAGGAAAGGTCTACCTTCTTGACAGACCAAGGAGCCTTCAGTCCGAGAAGCTGCTCATACAGGGCGGTATCTTTCATGTTCAAGCTGAAAATATTGATTCACCGGATTGTCCCGCAGCAAGGAAAAAATCACAGTGAAATTGACGAAGAACCACTTTTTTTTAGCAAAAAGCCAACGAAAGAAAGAATTTTTCAGACGACGCTTGTTCGCTGTCGAGGGACTACGGGAGCAGCAGAAAAAAGTCGATTTGCAGCAACCGTACGGGCGCAGAACTTGCATATGATCAAAGGCTAGAGAAAAAATCACACAGTCACTCATTTGTTTGAGAAATACTTTGGATTCGAAATGATCAACTCCACGACTGGTAGCCGCCCACTGCGGACCAAAACGCTAGACACATCGAAATGGCTGTCTGACCTGCGTGAGGTACCGGTCATGGTGAGTGATGAGGTTCCTGAGAGCCAAGTTGATTTGGCTAATTCTGAGGTATTGTGCAAGACGATTCAGCGTTTTAGGAATGCCGGCCTGCATTCAGCGACACCTCCCTGTGCATCAGACTTGAAGTAGTATTTTCACGCGTGGACGCATCAGTTTATGGTCCTGCCAGAGCACTAAAAGCCTGTATGGAAATCTGCTTGATCTGCCTTGATGTCATGGCGGATCTTGCCACTCATTGCATCAGATCCACCACGCAGTTGTCGAGCCGAGGCGAGTTCGGCCCTAAAAGGCAATTTCGATTGACCACCAGACCCCCACTCTTTGCCAGTGCAACAGCAACGCGATTGCGTGATTAGCGTAGTCTGTGCTCAGAATGGATCCTAATGCCGGTCGGTGACACAGGAGGCGAGCGATGAAAGAATCAACGATTACAGCCCAGGGTCGGACCACAATTCCGACCTGCATCCGTAAGACCTTGCGTGTCGTAGCTGGGACCAGACCAGGCTGGTCTGGCAGGTCACCGTAGACGGGAGGCTGTTTGTGCAAGTCAAAGGTAGTCAGCCACCCCGGGCGTTATCACGACAATGCCCCGCGGGCTAACGGGTGAACTTTGATGGGGTTTGAAGTTCTTGCTAGAGCTGAGGACCATAGGCTGGCAGCCGAACAAGACTATATCGTTTGATGAATCTCCGCAGGAAGATGCAAGTGAACAGCAAGAAGCGAAAACGAGTCGTGCACCAACTTTTCCATGGCAGGTTTCACAGCGCCAGGTTTTACTGGGAATCGGCTGAGGACCGGTCTTGGCTGAACATGGCCCCGGTCGGCCGGGAATTTGGAAGTCCAGACTACGACCGGTTGATGCAGGAGGATTTGAATGAATTCAGATCAAACCTGTCCAGTCTCATCGTCGAATGCCGCAATTCGTGTGCCCACAGCCAAGAACCATTGGAGCCCAACGAAGGAAGTTACGCAGCCAACGTGCAAATTGCGCTTCATGAGTTTGGCCACGATGTGAACGTCGCGGTGGCTGCGGCCGTTTGGAGGCACCAATCCAACGCGTTGATGGCTGGTTGGATGACGGGGGCAGAAACTGTAGCGTCCGCAAAGATGACACTTTTCTTATACTGTACAAGAAAATTCACCCGGTCGAGATCGTTTCTTGGTGCCGATGGGCGAGCGGCGGATGACTTTATGAAGGATGTCGAGGACTTGCCGATTCAAGACGCTGGTCTCGGCGAGGGCATCGCTTAGTCCAATAAAGCTGGTGCAGCTAGGCAGCTTTGAAGTTGGCGGCGGTCGGCATTCGCGGAAAAGTGGCGGTGGGGCGCGGTGTTTTGTCAACGATCTACACGGAAATTGAATGTCCGTTCTAGAAAAGATCGTAGAACGGCATTGCAGCGATAGCGGAATTACAGAAGTTAAAATTGACTGCCCGACATCCGACATTGACATCCATCGTGTCACACGTAGTGGCGTAAGTTAGCAGCCAAGATAGGTTGCCCCCGGCATAAATCCGTACAAGATGCCTCGTGGCGCGCAATGAAGATCAACAAGAATTGATCTATGAGATTCCATGGTTCGCCGAGAAAACGGCTCGCTCCACTTTTCTGCCCGCTCGTCCTGACACTAATTTCCCAGCAAGACCATGCGGACTGGTTCGCTCACGGGTCCTGGTACACGAAAGCCGCTCAATCGACTGGAATTTCTTCAAAAGTGGTGGTTTACGCGCCGAGTCCAAAACCATCTGGTCGAGGACACACCATGGCGGACCTTGAGTCCGAAATTCTCTATGAAAAATTGGCAATGCAGCAGAAGTCAAGCCTTGCGCCACTCGGTATAACCGATAACGATAACGTTCCACGGGATCCATTTTCTGGTGAAGTCGCCGAACCCATGGCCAATATACTATTTTGCAGCAGAGAGCGAATTGGCCATCTTCGCGCCAAGAGCATTTCCTATAATGACACCAGCAATGACAAGGCCCAAGATGGTGACGAGGGCAGTCTTAATCGGGTCGGCCTCACTTCGCTCGATGCGCTCGATTTGTGATATTGAAATGCTGCTTGGGTCAGTCTTGCCAGCGACGACGCCTACAATTGCATCGACTTCCACTGCGGTCACTTTCATTTCGAATTTTGCACCGTCGGTAGTTGTAATGATCGCGGCATCACCTGGGCGCAAAAGCGGTTGGGACTGATGTATGGCCCGCTGGGAAGCCTCAGAACCATCGGCGACTACCCGCAGCGACGTACATGCCACCATGGCAGTACAGGAAAAGATTACTAAAAGCAGTTGCAGAGTTCGCCGCATATTTCCTCCTATGAAAGAAGATTGACCGATGTGAGTGATGAGATCCAAGATTCTATAAATATCGCGGCAACCTGCAAAGCGCCCTATAGTCCATCGGACTACAGGAGCGGCCAACCATATTTATTTAAATATACTCCTTTCGGTGCGCAGCAAAGCGAATTCCTGCACTGCGTGTGAATTTTCGGCGAGAGGGGTGCTAATTTTGAAGCGTTTGTGGTCACGCGCTAGGGAGTGGGCGGGCAATGGATGTTTTTTATTTTCAAAATTATGGCAAACGCTACTTGTGATGCATAAAGTTCCATGATAGAAGCAGCTTGCCGCTAAATTTTAGAGTCATTATGAAACATTTCTTTGGAAGATTTGATTTGATTCGTCAGATGGTCGCTGCAACACTTGCACTGGTATCAATGACTGTGTTTGCCGATACCGCGGTGTATTCTGGGACGCTCGGGGTCCCAAATGTAGGCTACGCGTCCTTTCAGGAAAATATCACCGGCTCCACCGTATACGTGGGGATTGCCCGTGCTCAGAAGCAGTTCATGAACACGATAAAGTCGACGATATCGACCCCAATTATGTCGATAATCACAACTATACCAGGCTACCAACCGGGTAGCGCCTACGTCTCGGTGAGCGGCCCGGTCACATTCACGCTTAACAATGGAATAGCTTCGTTCTCCGGCCTGCGTGTCGGCGCGTCGCTGAGCGCCTCTCAGACACAGAACGGACTTACAGCAACCTGCTTGGTTCAGGTGGCGACCAACCCGGGAATGACGATTACTGGCACGGTCGATCCAGCATCGGGAACGTTCACCATCACAGGAATCCAGAACTTCAATCTGTCTACCAGCTACTCTTGTTCCAGTAATTTGGACTGGCTTCCGATCGTCAATATTATCGTGGATACACTAATTAACCAAAGCGTCGACAAGGCGATCGCCCAGCAAACCCAGAACGCCTATAACGCGCTCAATAACATCGGAGCGCTTGCACCGATTCATTTTGTCGGAATCGATACGATTCCCAGTGGGAAATTGATCTATAACGGTGTTGACTATGCCGCGCAGCTTAAGGCCGGACTAGCGAATCTGTTCTACTCCACCAACATGAGCGTAACCATTGGTGACCCAACTTACTATATGACCGGCCCCAAGGGCTACGCCCATATTGCATACTCGACTGACCTCGTGCTGGCGTTCAACATAAACGGGTTTACCTTTCAGTTGCTCGACAAGCGATCCTACGTAGATGAGGTCTACTGTCCAAGCACCACCACATACTGTTATTTTTTCTGACAAGCCGCCGTTGAGCCAACACGATTTTCCGCGAGGTCTTTTCAGAAATTGTGACTCCCATTTCCTCGAACGACCTTGCAACGAGGGTGGCAAACTTTGTGCGTAAGCGCGAAATCGCTGCGATGGGGACCGCAGAAGGCGGGGGCGAACAAGAAAACCGGTGCAGTCCTCCGTGTCGAATATGTCCCGACCTGAGTGAAGACCGCGCAATGATTGGCGTAGTAGCGTGCCAGTGGTGAAAGCGAAGTCAAATTGATCCAAAACGACCACCAGTGAAGCGGCACTGTTGCCCCGCGCCGTAACAATGCAGCAGGCATGGAAGCTGCCGCCCATGTGCGACTGCAAACAGCCCGTAGGAGCCGGCGGCATCAAATATGAGCGTTTACGCACCGACGAACTGATCTAGACACTCAGCCAACGTTCGTTGGTTTCCCGCCACGGTCCGGTTACCATCTCAAAGCGGGCGTAGAAGCCGGCTAGGTGAACTGCAGGACTGCAGCGGGACCCGACGTAGGGTTGCCAAGAATGCTCGCTCGATACCCGACATCCACTCCAGTCGCTGCCCGCCAGCAATGTGGCGCTGATTTCGAGGATCGCTGCACCCGCAGCCGACCAACAGCCGCTGTTGGAGTCGAGCGCCCCGAAGCAGACCTTCGCCAGACCATTTTCTCCAAAGCGGTCGTACACTGCGGAACAGCGGTCTGTCGCCGTGGGCGGCTCTTGAGCAGCGAAAGCTGTCGGTCGGAGCAGCATCCCAGTACAGGCGGCTTTGCAGCCTCAGCTGTAGTTTGCTGTAACGAACTCAACCGTAGGATTTTGACGATGCGTATTACCGGCCAATGCCATTGCGGGGCAATCTCGTTTACAGCAGTCGTCGACCCGAAAAGGGTTATCGCTTGTCACTGCACAGATTGTCAGGCGTTTTCGGGTGCTCCATTTCGTGCAGTCCTCCCCGTACCTGCCGATGACGTTTCACTCGTCGGCAATCCCAAACAATATGTCAAGGTTGCTGCAAGCGGCAATCGCCGAGCACAGGCATTCTGTGCTGAATGTGGCACTCAACTGTACGCTACCGAGCCAGACATTCCGAAGACGCTGAACATCAGGCTAGGTTGCGTCAACGAAAGGGCAAAATTGCCTCCAACCGTTCAGATTTGGGGCAACTCAGAAGTCCCATGGCTGCACTCACTTTCCTCAATTCCGATGCACTCTGCTGGAATGTCCAGTCCACTAATGCAAATGCTAGTCCCGCCAGACTGAGCGAGTGACACCTATCCTATAAACCACATCGTGTGGCAGGACCGCAGCGTAACCGGTCTTACGAGCACACCTCCCAGTTTGATACCATGCTGGCCATGAATCTAGCCGAACACTCATCGGGGAAGACACCATGAAGGTCCAAGTGAAGTTGCTTGTTGTGCTGGCAGCCGTCATCGCGACGGCACTTCTGTTTGAAATTCTCTTTGTTGCGATACCGGCTGCGGTTTCCTTGTTCTCAGCATCTGTCGCGCAACCGTGGTTCGATTCCCTGACGCCGGCGGACTCAATGAAGGTAAAGCTCATCGGGAAATTTGTGGCTTATGCAGTGCCTGCGATGGTTCCCGGCCTCGCTGCTGTTCTGATTGCCCGTAGACGCGCCAAGCAAGCGAATGCGGAAGCCCCCTGAGGACCTGTCGGACCAAAGCAGAACGAGGGCCCGGATTGCAGCGATAGCGGACTAGAATTTCTTTCATCGCGCCTCCTTTGCTCACTGATGCATACCAATGAATTTGTTCAAAAAATACAGCGTCTTGGTGCTACCCGGAAGGGATGGATCAGGGTCAGACCACTGGCAAACATTGTGGGAGCAGGTTTTTCCTGAGTTCGTGCGGGTTCAACAAGCTGATTGGATCCATCCCGTTTATACGGATTGGGCCGTTAAGCTGACGGACGCGGTTAGCCATGCAACCAAGCCTGTAATTTTGATTGCTCACAGTGCCGGCACGTCGCTGACCATGCGTTGGGCTTCCGAGCGACCTGATCTGGCTTACAGGATAGCAGGCGCATTTCTGGTTGCACCGTCAGACCGTGATGTTTTGGAAGGGACACCCGATAATCCAATCAAGGGCTTTGGTCCAATGCTCCTCAAACCGCTGCCATTTAAGGCCATGGTTGTAGCGAGCCGCAATGACCACTTAGTCGCGTTTGAACGAGCAAACGCATTTGCTGAGGCTTGGAAAGCAACTTTTGTCGATGCCGGCTTTAACGGTCACCTAGGTTCCGCTGCACACATGGGTAACTGGCCAAGCGGGTTAGTGACTTTGGGCCAGTTTTTACGGTCCCTTGAATAGCCTGTAAAGGTTAGTAGTTTAATGTGAAAGACTTCGAGTGAAGGGTGTGTGGACCCCTGACCTGACGTTGGCCGGGACGGGGGAACTCGGCGAGATTGATCGGTTCAGATCAGGCGGTGGCGGGCATGAAGCCGTGCTTGACCAGCATCTTGATCCAGCGAGGGGCGTTTCTCTGAACGCTCAGTGCTTCGTAGTCGACCACCCGTTCGCGATACGGTTGGTTGGTCTTGAGCATGGCAAAGATGATGCGCAGCATCTTGTGCGCCAGGGCGACGATGGACTTCTTGTGGCCCTTGCGAATACTGAGCGCGGCAAACTTGTCTTTCAAGGCGCAGCGACTTCGGCTGGCGGCCTGGGCAAACTCGCACAGCAGTCGGCGCACCCATGCGTTGCCCTTACGCGTTTTGCCGCTCTTGCGCTTGCCCGCACTCTCGTTGTTGCCAGGGCATATTCCCACCCAGGAGGCCAGCCGCTCAGCAGAGCCGAAGTTGTGCATTTCTGCGCTGATCTCCACCAACAGCATCGCCGCGCCCATTCGGTCGATTCCAGGAATCGTCTGCAGCAGCACGAGTTGTGGCGCCCAGGCGTCCAACCCGTGGATCAAGGCCTGCTCGAAGCGCGAGATGCGTGCCTCCAACTCTTCAATGTGCTGCATGATTTCCGTGAGCACGAAGACGTGCGAGGTGCTGAGCTCTTCAGGCTGCAAGGCCTCGAACAACTTCTCGCGCCCGGCCTGCAGCCTGCCCGCCAGATCAAGGATTTGATCCATGGGCTGGCCGGCGATGAGTGCCTTGACCATGGCCCGGGCGCTTTGGCCGTGGATATCGGAGACCAGCACATTGAGCCGGACACCCGAATCGGACAGCACCTTGTGCAGCCGGTTCTTCTCCGAGGCCAGCATCCCGCCGAGCTTTTGGCGTTGACGGGCAATCAGCCTGAGGTGGCGCATGTCCGCTTGTGGGATGAACGACCCGCGCAGCAGTCCGGCACGCGCCAGCGTGGCCAGCCAGTGCGCATCGCCCACGTCGGTCTTGCGTCCGGGCACGTTTTTAACGTGCCGGGCGTTGACCACCCACGCAGCGATACCCTGGGCCTCCAGCGCCGCGTACGGGCTCTTCCAGTAAATGCCGGTACTCTCCATGACCACCACCTCGGGCTCCAGCGAGCGCGTCCACTGGGCCAGGGCCCGGCGGTCACGCTTGAAGGCGCCAAATTCCCGTTGCTCGACGATGGTGGTTCCGTCAGGCTGTTGCACCAGCGCACAGGCGCTGATCTTGGCCTGATGCACGTCCAGTCCGATCACACGCTTGTAGATGGCAATCAGTTCCATGGCATGTCTCCTTGGTCGAAAAACATTACACTCAAATGCGTGCAAGTCGCCCATGGGCACCACCATTCAACGGCCTGTCAGGCAAGCCCGACGGCTCTTTTTAATGTGCGCTGTCCACCACCTCCAAAGAGGCGGTGCCAAGCAATCCGGGGTACGAGTGAATGGCGGCGGGTCGAGTTAGGTTTCGCGGTCAGTAGCCATCAAAAATCATCGCGACCTCTGCCTACGGGCGACTCGCACACCCCAAAATTGTCTTTCATGATCGGGGGTGCCGCTCCCCCGTCTCATTCAAGTTAGGCTGAGCGTTTGGCAAACTGGGAATGGCATATCGTGGCGAATGTCGCGAACAGCCGCTTCCAGGCCGTGTCAGAATTCAGCTTGGCAGCGGGACCCGACATAGGGTGGCCCGAAATGCCAGCTCGATAGCCTACGTTTTCCCGGCTCCTGGCCGCCTGAAATGCGGCGTCAATTTGATGGTCACCGAACCCACCGACCACCAATGGTCATCCAAGTGTTTCTTTTGGATATCATCCCTCATACAGGCACCCCATTGAACTGAAAAGCAATAAGCCCGAATAACGGCCACATCACCCGAAAGCAAGTCCGATGATGAATACGACTAGGGTTTCGACCCACGAAACACCGGCCAACAAGCGGATGTCGCTCATTCGGGATACTGCATTCAATCTGTTCAATCTCGAAGTGAATCTGGGAAGTGCGGAGCCCGGGTCGCTTGCGGCCGACATTCACATCGCAAGAGGTTCACTTGCCAGTGTCATTGATGTCAATACGTCATGGAGTGTTGTTGAGCGAACTCGCGCGCGCGCCAAAGCAGCCACGTCGGGCAACCTTATGGTCTATCTGATCAAGCAGGGAGGCAGTTGGTTCCAGAACGAGAGAGGGCAGGAGTTTCAAACCTCGGCCGGATCAATTCTTGTGGGCAGTCAGGATTCCGCCTACAAGGCGGCCGCGGCCCAAGGGCAAGACTGGGGCTTCCATGCTCTGAGCGTGTCCGAACACGTGTTCACATTTGCCGCCGACCGTATCAGACAGGGTGGTTTTCAGTTGATGCCAGCCCATGCTCCTTTGAATGGGCTCTTGTCGTCATACTTGGCCCACCTTTGCCAGGAGTTTCCCAAGTTTGACGGGCCATCGACAGTCGCGGCCCTGAAGGCGCTCGACCATTTGCTGGCGGCGACTCTGGGCGGCAAGGAGGCGTGGGAGGATGGTCTGGCACACACGGTATCGACGGAGCGTTGCAGGGCGGCCCTTAAGCACATTGGGGACCATATAGAGTCCCCGGTGCTGTCCCCCGCGACCATTGCGATCCATCTGTGCATTTCCCAGCGTCAACTGCATCGGGCTTTTGAAGCATCGGGCAAGACCGTTGCAGCCGAGATCAAGCGACTGCGCCTGGAGCGGGCCAGAGATCTGGTACACAGTTGCCCGACGATGCCCATTACAGACATTGCTCTCTCCTGTGGCTTTGAATCCCTGGCGACCTTTTACCGTTCATTCAAGGCCGAATTTGGTGTGACAGCCTCCGAATTCCGGGGCGCCGGGACAGCCTGACCCCACAGCGACCATCAACCTTGCGCCCCTGATCGCCAGGCGAGTAGGTCCGAATCCAACCAGCCAGGCCTTTGATGTCTCGCAATGAGACTTGACTTGGCACGCGATGCAACGCGCGAGGTGTCGATTCACGACACAGTTCGATGCAGCCCTTGCAGGGTTGTGAATCTTGCCCCCGAAACTTCCTGCAACAAGGCGTCGAAAGTCTTGTGCTTTTTGTTCATTACTCGCAAAGGAATAACTATGTATACGTGGACCCGCGTTGCTCGCTTCAAAAACGTCTCCAGCATGATGATTGGCATGCCAATATGCGTGAGCATTGTCGAACATCTCAAGACTGTCTTGAATCAAGACGCCAGCTTAATGGCTCCCATTCTTGGCGGGCATCCCGCCAGGGTGCTGTTTGTCATCCGGTCGGATGATCTGAACAAAAATATGGATGGATTTGACCGAGCCAATCAAGATGCCAAATACCGGGAGCTGCTGGGCAAGCTCAGTGGGCACGTGGACGGCGCCGCCACCAACGATCAGGTATGGAAAAAGGTTGTGTGATTCATCACGCTCATTCGTGCCCACACACCCGAGTTGAGCGTCGCGGCATCGCTATGAATTGTCGCACTTAAAGGGAGATAGCATGAAGATGAAACCGAAGAGCCTATTGTCCGCAGTCGCGGCACTCACCATGGCCGGTGCTGCCGCTGCTGCGACCCTGCCAAAAGAGGGGCGGTTCGACTACACAGCCTGCTGGTCGGGCGTCAGCAATGACATTGTCTTCTCGAAGACCCACACCGCTAACTCCTACGAGATGACTGGCACCATTCTTAGCAATCCGAGCGGAGGCCTGTTCGACAAGAGTACTTTCCGGTGTGTGGGGATGAGCACGTCCTTCGATGGAAAAAATGGGGGCGGCAACGTCTGTGAGGCCATCGACCCAGACGGCGAAAGACGCTTGTCGCAGTTCTTTATCTCGGCTGATGGAAATGTCACCAGGGAAACCGTCACCGGCACCGGGAAATACGAAGGTATGGTTACCAGTACCACAGTGGCAAGGATGGGCCCCTTTACACCCGTCAAGGCAGGAACCTTTCAGGAATGCAATCGCCAGACGGGCACCTACAAGCTGAAGTAGGGGGCGTATTTTGATTCACAGACGATCCGTCAAGCTGGAGAGCAGCAGTGCGGTTTAAGACAAACCTGAAGGGGATTTCATGAAGATCATATTCAGTCTAGCGCTAGCATTCCTTGCGGCCTTTTCGCTACCAACACCCATTGCTGCCCAGGGGTTGGTCCAAGCCCAGTCCGCCGAGAGTGTAGGCCTCTCGTCGCAGCGACTAAAGTGGATCTCCAACGACCTGCAAGCGGAGGTTGACCGGGGCGAGATTCCCGGCGCAGTCGTACTGATAGCGCGGAAAGGGAAGATCGCCTACTTCGAAAGCGTCGGATACCGGGACCGCGAGGCGGGAACGCCGATGACGAAGGACACGATATTTCGCGTTGCCTCAATGACCAAGCCGATCGTCACCGTCGCCGCGATGATGCTCGTCGAAGAAGGCAAGCTGAGCCTTCCTGCACCGGTATCGCGGTATCTGCCCGAATTCAAGGATCTCAAGGTCGGCGTCGAGAAGAAAGACGAATCCGGCAAGACGCAACTCGTGCTCGAAGAGCCGGTGCAGCAAATGACTGTTTACGACCTGTTGCGCCACACGTCTGGACTTACCTACGGCATTTTCGGTCGCTCGATGGTCAAGACTTTGTACAACGAGGCCAAGGTACAGGATGCAAATCAGACCACCGCAGAACTGGTCACCAAGCTCTCGAAAATCCCGCTGCAAAACCAACCCGGCACGACGTGGGATTACAGCATGTCCATCGACGTTCTTGGCAGGATTATCGAGGTGGTTTCAGGTATGACGCTCGACCAATTCGTCGCGCAGCGTGTCACGGGACCGCTCAAGATGAGTGACACCGGATTCTGGGTCGAGCAGTCGAGCCAGGGCCGCCTCGCGCAGCCACAGAACGACCCGACAACCGGTAAGCGACCGCCAATGCTCGACGTGACGAGCAAGCCCAACTTTCTCTCCAGTGGTGGCGGCATGGTATCCACTGCCGCCGACTACGCGCGCTTTTGTCAGTTCTTGCTGAACAAAGGTCAGCTCGACGGCGTGCGCCTGCTCGGGCGGGCCACAGTTGAGTTCATGGCATCTGATCACTTGCCGATCGGCACTCGGGTCATCAATTTCCCTTTTCCCGTGATCGACACAAGAGCGAATAACGGGCAGAGTTTTGGATTGGGATTTGCCGTGCGGGTCAGCCCGGGGCGTAGCCCGATTCCCGGATCTACGGGTAGCTACGGCTGGGTTGGAGTGTACGGGCCGTCGTTCGTTGTGGACCCTGCAGAGCAAATGTTTGCCGTCTTTATGGTGCAAGACATGACTTCTATGAGAGGTTCCAACTGGACGCTTATGCGTGTACTGCCGTACCAAGCGGTTGTGGAATAAGCATTCCATTTCTTGAGTCGCATCAGCCAAGCGCGGGAACGACCGCAACCACGGCCCATATTCAAAGCAGAGGTACCACGCGAAGGACCAAAGACATGAACTTCACGGCCACGGCAGTCGCAACATCTATCGCTGCTTTGATCCTGGGACTTTGTTGGCTTTTCGCTGGAAGCCTGGTGCTCAAGCGCTGGGGGCTTGAGGCGAATGCATTGGGATTGCTCGTTGGTCGGCGTCTCGGTGCGGCCTACCTCGGCATTGCCATGATGTTGTTCCTTGGCCGGTCCGCACCACCGTCAGAATTTCGTTCGTCCGTATCCATCGCAATGCTTGCTGCGCTTGTGTTGTTGGCGCTCCTTGGCCTCATTGAGCTCAAAGCAAAGCGAGTCGGCAGGGGCATTTTGGTCAGCGTCGCTGCCGAACTCGTGCTGGCGGCTGGCTTTGCCACGGCTCTTTTGGCGGGAAGCACAACTTGATTCGATCATCGCAGGGATTCGGCATCCTGACTCACGCACCATCCCCTTTCCTGTTGTCGGAGGCAAATACAAATGACCGTTTTCAGCACGCTTCAGCCCGCCGAACAAGCGCGCCAACTAGCCAATCCGGAGGGCCCAGTCGGCATCGAGGTCGCCGAATGGCTCAATGGCAACAACCGGGAAGGTAATGCTCGGGCCCTCGCCCTGCTCGGCGTGCAAACCGGCTGCCATGTGCTCGAAATCGGCTGCGGCAACGGCCGCGCAGCGCCCGAGGTGATCGGCCAAGCTGCTGGGGTCCGGTATGCAGCCATCGACATCTCATCAACCATGGTGGACGAGGCGAACCGCTTCAACGCCGCCTTCGTCGCCGCTGGCCGAGCCAACTTTCATCTCGCCTCCGCCGAGCACATGCCCTTCGCCGATGCCTGCTTTGACCGAGTCTTCGCCATTGGCGTCATCCATTTCTGGACAGACCCAATCGCGGCGCTCCTGGAAATCCATCGCGTCATGCGCCCTGGCGGCTTCGCCCTCATGAGCGCGCTCGATCTGCGCTCCCCACCACAATTTGCTCAAGCGGAATTTGGCTTCCACCTGCGAAGCGCTGCCGAGTGGAGCGCGTTGTACCGCCAGGCGGGTTTCAGTAGCGTAGAGGCTCAGAACGTCGAATCCGAACAAATGACACCGGACGGCACGCCCATTAAACGCTACGCCATCCGCATGACTGCCCGGCGTTGAGGTGAATTACCCCAATGACATTTTCCCCCGCAGTCTGCAATGCGCGTCAATTTGGTAAACCATTTCTGGCCGTGCACACTGCCGAATGCCAGGAACGGCTTCTGACTCGAATCTAACTGGGCAGCTGGAAAGCTGCCGGTCGTGTACGACTCCTTTCAGCCCAATGGAGTCAGCGACGGCCGCCTCCCATTTGTAACATTTCAACGAGCATCCCCGGCTTCGCGCAGAGCCTTGCCAGCCCATTGCAGCAAAAAAATGTTGAAAACCTGCGAGGCGGCAGTGGGCACCAAGCAGAACGCCACCAGTGCTCGGTGTCCGGCAACTCGCTGCCTCGCACGCCAGTTGCCCGGCACGTTACAAGGCTTGGCCCAGTCCAGAAACTAACGCTCCTTTGATCTGCCCTGGTCCTGAAGGTCGTCTGGCAATTTCCGCCAGGACATCTTTCCATCGCCCCGGCTTTGTCTCCCACTCGGCCCGGTCGCGCAAGTACTTCAACGCGGCAACCACATCCGGAAGGACATTGCCGCCGGATTCGCCATCTACAAGGCCAAAGAGCGGCGGCAAAGCCTCGTCCCATCCGTCAAAGACTGGCCAGGGCAGCACCAGATGCTGACCATCCTTGCGTTGAGCGCGCATCCAACCGGATCCATCTTTTAGCATCAAGTAAATAACAGAGGACAAAGGCTTCACCCAAGCCCAAGGGGTTTCCTGTTGGTGTTGATGTGGGACGGCCTGAAGGGTGGACACCTTCGCGGAGCTTGGGCGAAGCGAGCTAATGGCAGGTGAAATATATGCAGCCTTTATGGCGGCAGATTCCTCTTCAAAGAGGGTGATGAGTGCTTCCGTGTTGTTCAAAAGTAATTGGCATTCCTCGTCAGTCAGCGCCCGGCCATCGCCGCCACCAAAGCGTGCCGCGCCCAGAGCAGTGGCAGCGCCATAACGCTTCGCAAAGCAAGTTGATCCGAGCACCAGCACCTTTCCGTCTTCCCTTACAACGTGAATTCGACGAAAGACGGAATGTCCGCAGGCAGGCTGCCCGCACCGGATACGTTCAGCATGCGCCACAGATACGATGGCCAGCAGCAAGGCCTTTGATCGGTCTTGACAGAAAGTTTTCGGCTCAGACTCAGGCATTGTGGAATCCTCTCGAGCCGTGGGGGATGCCTCGATTCAGCCTGTGAAAGGACCACGTATCGATTTGGGGTCAAATGGCGCGTCGTACCACCTCTAGGATCATCACGATCCAAAAAAACTAGCGATCAGCCGGACCGGCGCATGAACACCGGTCGGTCACCGTGCTATTATGCCTCTATGCCACGTTCAATCCGCCCTCCTTCACCTGAAGCAATAGTCGCAAGAACGCGTCTTCGCGCCTATCTAGAGGAGACGGGAACCTCCGAGACAGCTCTTTCAAAGGCATCTGGCGTGCCTCAGTACACGATCTCTCGCTTCCTTACTGGCCGAATTAAGACCATAACATCGTCAGTTCAAATTCTTATGAAATATGCCATTCATGGCATAACATTAGATCTCGAAGAACTCATGACTGATGCCCGCATCAGGCACGCGCTCGGCAGCGCCTGGGACGGAACTGAGAATGGAACAGCGCTTCTCGCCCAGACCCTTGATGCACTTGCGCCAGTCATCCGGGGTGTTCAGCAGAAACCCATAGGAGACCGATGAAATGAGCAAACTGCTTGTCGTCACCCCCTTACCCGGGGAGTTCGTTCGTGGGCATATCGGCAGAGCGCGTCGGTTTAATCGCAAGCGAGACCACAAGTGCATTGTTAACGCCATTCGCTCAGAATTGTCGGCATCGGTCGCTGACTCCCTCACCGCGCCGACGGTCCGCGTTCTTGCAGCTTTCAGCGATGTCAATATTGGCGACTACTGCAGGCACCACACAATTCTTCCGCTGACCTCCTGCATCGTGGGGGCCGCCGACCTTGATGCCGAAGGCATATGGCAGGCTGGCACTCTCAAGAAATTTGGCACAGCGCCAAGCCGCGACGCAGCGTACTTCTGCAAGGATTGTGTTGAACAGGACTTGGCAGATGGCCTCAGCTATTGGAGACGCGATCATCAGGTTCCCGGTCGACACCAATGTGAAGAGCACAAGCGTCCGCTGACACGGGTCACTGATCCAGATGCGTTCAATCAGCAACCTGGTTCGTTCCTATCTACCGCCCAGGAATCCCCTTGCCTGCTGAGTGGTTCCTCAGAGAAGTTGGCGGTTGTCGCCAGGTATGAGGAAATTACACACTTCTTGATGTCTCACGACAATTTTTTTGACGCGGAGGTCTTCCGACGTGCGATGAGTTTACTTGGCACTGACTTCTCCAAACGCGAGAGGAACTCAAGCAAGCCGCTGCTAAGTGCCCTCGCCCGCGCAAAGTGTCCATCGGAATGGCTCGAAGAACTCGTGCATGGAATCGGTGCTGCAAGAGACGATGAATTCGTCTCAGGACTGGACTATGTCTTCTCTCCCACCAAGCCAATGCGAACCGTATGCTATGCGCTGACTCTGGCTATGCTGTTCGACGAGCCAGTGGATGCGATCAGATTTGTTTATCCGGCCTCATTCGCGACCGATGAACAGGCAAGGCAGTCGGCATTCCCTTCGTCCGCTGCTCGCGTCGCTAATCAAATATTTCGCGAACGGTGCCATGCATTGATCGAGCACGACTGCGACTTCCACGCTGCAGCCGCGACGATCGGCGTAGACCCTGACGGCCTAAGAGACCATCTATCGCGGCGTTCCAACGGCCTAATGCGTGAACTTTCAAAATCGCCCGCAATGAAAGCAGTCCGCCTATTTTCAGGAGGCATAGGCTTGGACGATGCCTGTGAGACCGAAGGTGTGAATCGTAAGGCAGCAGAGGGAATCATTCAATTTCTGCTGTCGCGCTCGAGCCCCATTCGCTCAAACACCGACACCATGCATGCCTGAGCCACGACTGCACTTAACCAACGAATGATAGCCCTTGCCACAGACGGACGAGGTCCACTCATTTCTCTTCGCCGAACTTCCTGCCGGCGGCCAGAAGTCCGGCGACGGATCGATTGGTGACGCGCGGTAGCCTGATGACCTTGGCCGGCGTGATGTCGACCTCGCCAGCAGCACGCTTCTTAATCTCGGCAATGCGATCGCGTTCTTCGACACTCAGAGAGGCATTGATGCTCGCCGCCACCACTTGTCTGTGGCGCGCGTCTCGCAGGTGAGCCTTGTACTTTTCTATTGACTCGGTCGACGCGTCGTCTTCAAAAGGACACTTTAGGTCCTGCTTCAAGTCACCACCTTGAACCGCGTACGCAATCATTTTTTGAACATCGCTGCGATTTTGCTTGTACGGTCCCGACAGATATCCACGCTCAATGTCGGGCCACACAATCTTGAACTTCTCGCGGCGTCTGCAGTCTCTGTACGTCAACTCGATCAGTTGCACCAGCAAGCGCTTCAGACCGGCACAGTAGTTCCAGAGCTCGATTTCCCGAGTCACCAGGTCAAAGGCGAAAACTTCCGGTGCAACATACTGGTATTCCCGCAAAATCTCACGCCAATCTTCAGATCCTGGTGGGTCTGGCAACAGCACTGCCGGCCGCCCCAACAATCGCTGAGTAGACTCCGGCGGGCGCTGCATGAGCTTCCAGCAAAGGCTGTAGTTGGCCATGAAGAACCAGGGCGTTTTCACGCCAAACAGCGCCTGAAGAACAACCGTTACCAGCGTCGACGCATCCTTCGATTGCGTGAGGAACTGCAATTCGTCGACACCAAACAAACAGCCGCCAACGATGGCCTGCCACAATGCGCATTCGCCCGGCAAGTCGGCTTCAGAAATGCGAACCTTGCCGCCTTGGATTTCCGGTCGCGCAAGCGGTCGCAAGACCTGAGACACGCTGCGCTGTGTCCCTACCATCACACTGGTGAATGGAACGAGTGGCACCATTCCGTGCCCCTGGCCAAGCGGAACTGTTCCAATGTCGCCCAGAGCGCGTGCAAGGGCCCGTCGCCATCTGGTTTTTCCTGTGCCCGCCGGCCCGGTGAAACAAGTGGGCATGTACGGCTCAATATCGATTAAGTCTGAATTGGCGCGCGCCAAAATGGTGGCTGGATCAGAGTAGTAAATCGTGGCGTGGGCATGGGCACGGCCAATCTCATTTTGAATGAGCATAGCTGTGGCGGAAGTGGGAACAAAGACCTCAGACAGTGCGTTCAACAAGCGCTGACAGGCCAATTCGATCGCGTCGTCGCCGAGCCCGTTCAGCGGAGTAACGGACACACGTGTTCTTCGTTTGATCTCGTCGAGGTCGCAAAGCGCTGCGTAGCGATCGATCCACGGATTTGCCTTGCTCATACGGGCGCTCCGTTACCCATCGCTCGCTTGGCTTCGGCTGCCTCGCGCATCGCCGCGGGGCCACCTCGCTTGGGTTGACCAGATTTGCGCGCACCTGCGTCCCAATCCAGACCCGTCGCCTGTTTGAACAATTCATATATCTCCATTGTCACAGCGGTGCGGTGTTCATCGTGAAAACTGTCTTGTCGATCTACAAACACTTCGAACTGTTTCAATTCCTCCAATGACATGTAGAGAACTTCGTTGCCAACCGGAATGGCAACCTGCAGATCCAACTCAATAAGTTGCGCATGCAAGTCAATCCATATGTGCCGAACACAAGCATCAAGGACATACACCTCGACGTCTATGGTTTGCTTTCCAGAAACCATTCTTCGACCATTGACGGCGTCGAGCGCATCGGACCGGTAATGCATGCCGTGAAATGCCACGCCGTCAGATGACAGCGTTGCCTTAGCCTTGGAAAGGTAAGCTCGTACAGCGTCCTCGAAAGTCATTTCCACGGCGTCGTTTCGGCCCAATTCATCCAATGCAACCCAGACGCCCAGAGGCGTTGGGCGCGATACTTTGTCTGCCAAATCAGGTGGGATACGTGAACGAACGTGGAAGGTATCGTTGTCCTTCCAAACACGAAATATTTCCCTCCGTACAAGTTCAAATGTTCTCATGCTCGACGCGAAGTAGCCCGGCGCCTCATCATTGGTCTTCGTCTTTGGATTGGTTGATTCGATGACTGCCTTGCTCTGCCCTGCGTGGGAAGGTGGAGACTCTTTGACAACTGGCTCGTAATACACAATTCGACTGAAGGCGTCCTCCGTGCATCCCGCTCCGCGGTCCTGAATGTTTCGCGGCGAATTCCCGTGACTGGGCCAGCGCCACTCTTCCATCGCGAGACCGAAGAGTTCGCAGAATTTTGACTTTGGAATGGCCTCACAAAACAGCGCCATCCGGTATGCAGAGGCACGCTCCCCTCCCTGGGAGAAACCAATCCCGGTAATCAAGCCGCTCGCTGTGTCACGCAGACGCACTACGTACAAAGGTGGCAGTGGATTTCCCTCAATCAAACCACGCGCCAAGTCTCCGACCGAGTAGGCATCGCGTTCCGTGACTTGCATCAATTGCCAGACATACTCGGTGAAAGGGCCAATCGACGGGAGCAACTTAGATCTGACACGCACGTACCCATACATGGCCAACTGCACCGCGTCAGAACCGAACTCCTTCAGTACGTGATATACAAATGCACCCGTGGATGGAAATGGCTTGCCATCTGGATGCCACAATACCTTGCGTTTTTGAGAACCTTCAGTAATTTGCCGTGTGCTGCATCCGAAATCCTTTTTCATCACCTTGATATAGATATCTGTCATTTGAATACCGAGTCCAGTCTCACGGCGCCATCCACGATGGATTTTTTCCTTCATTTCCTTCGATGTGTTGAAACCGTGCTGTTTTCCGAGGTACTTGTGAGGGCGGCCCTGCTTGCACTGTGGCGTGTTGGTGTCACGCGACCATCGACCGATTCGGTGCGTTGGGTAGTGGAGCGCCTGCCGGTTCATTCCAAACAACATGTATGTGTAGAACCAAAGCCGCAGCCGTGTTTCATTTTGCTTTGGTACGCACGAGCGTGCACGCATGTTCAGCACAAAGTCTGGGTCCGCGGCTTCTAAGATATCGTCGAACTCCCGGACCAATGGATAGATATAGTCCACTTTCTCTTCAACGCGATCCGCATGGGTCTTTACATACTTGCTCCGAAGCCCATCCAGTTGCAGTAGGTTCTTTCCCTCGAGGCCAAGCAACCAAGGCGGCATAGTGTTTTGGACTTCACAATGTCGAATTTGTTTGGAAAGAATCGCCGTTTCGAATTCACCCCTTTCCAGCGCCGTTAAAACCGGTAGCGGCGTTGGCGTGACCATCTTTTTTGGGCGCTGCGCGGACTTGTGTATTGCTTCCTTTGCCGGGCGAATTGCGAAATGGATAAGAAGTACCCTGCAAGCTTTCGGGCTACTTCGAAGGAAGTGGTAAGTCACTCCCTTTTCTAGTGGACCAAAACCTTCCGGGGCTTCCAACTGTGTTCCCATTGAGATTCCGGCCATGGTCAGTGCCTCTTGAACCAGTCTGCGAATTCGACAAGAACGTCCGTATGTTCTGGGATAAACGGGTGGTCGGTGAAGAATATTTGATAGAGATCGATGCGAATTTGGCGCCGCCAAATGGCCTGGTACATGACGGTTTTGAGATCTCTTGGAAGATACCCGTGTGTGACTGCCAGATGGTGGATGACCTCCAATGCTGGAATCTGCGCGGCCACGCCGTCGCGGAATGCATCCACAATCTGCTCTCGCTGCTCGACAGTGAAGGGATCCCGCCTTTTGCACCAACCATATATTTGCTCTAGATTTGCAACTACCACGCGATTAACCTTATCGGTCGCAACTCGAATTGTCGGAATAGAAACATCATTTGTCAGAACCTCCTCGACTTTGTGCCGCGCGTGTTCTCGAGCTGCTGCCCGAAGCATGTCAGTACTGGGTTTGATGCCGACCTGGGGTACGTCGAACTCCTCATCCGTCGATTTGACTGTTATGTTGTTGCAGTAAGGACCCTTGGAATCTTTGAGAAATAGCAGAAAATCACCAATCCAGGGAAAAGGCACGACTTCGCCAAACTCCTCCCCGTCCTTAGGCTTACAGGTGACGGTCGGATGAAATTTGAGGACGCCCAGTTCGTCGGCGATCGTCAGTGTTCCCCTGAAGTCTGGAAGTTGAAGACTTGATGCAAGAACATGGCCACTCAGCGGATGCGGCGTCGGCAGATATGGCAGCATCCACTGCTCGTGCAGATCGAAGAGCCAAGGGCAGTACAGGATGATGTGAAGCACCATCCGCTCAGGCACCGACAAGGTGCTGATGTAGCGGTCATAAAGGTGAAACCACACCTCCTGGAACCTGCTGATTCGAGGAGCTTCCTCCCTGACAGCGCGAATCGCCGGGACATAGGCCGCACCGAACGCGGCTGGCTGTTGCCGCTTAAGAATTGTGCGCAGGCGCGCCTCTGAAATTTTGTGGGATGTTCCCATGTGCTCTCTCCTGGTTGTGTTCATCTGCCAGGCAACGGCACACCGCCGTTGCGTTGGCGAAGGAATATGGACAGCAGCAGAGACACCAATCCCGGTCAAGGTCGAATTCGATCTTGACAAGTCGAATGTTTTGGAGGAGAGTACGAGCCAAGCACCTGTTTGAAGTTTGCCCGCACACTCGAAACACCCGAGAGACCCTGCAAGGTCTCTCGGGTGTTGTGCTTTCTGCCCACGACATTTGCAGTGTTATGTCATTGCGACACCTCCATGAAGTGGGCGTTGGACCGCGAAACCGCGGTCGGTGGCTGTGGCGTTGCTACGGCGCCGTAGTCAGCCAATGGATGTGGTTCCTCTGCACTGGGAGCCGGCCTCATCCCAAGTGCGATGGCCGCTCGGAAGGCCATGCCACGGCGCCCCCGGGTTCGGCCCGTCAAGAGCGCGAACACGACTGCGGGATCGAATCCATGCGCACGCGACCACTGGCTGACGGTCACGCCATGGCGGTCCAACCACTCACGCACATCCGCTGGCGACTGCAAAGTTTGGGGTTTCATTTCAGTAAATAGTGCCATACAATCGCGCATGTTGTCAATATTTATGACAAATTGGGAAAAATATGGTCATCGGAATGCGCCTGGCAGAGGAAAGAAAGCGCCTCGGCATGAGCCAGAAGGAGTTTGCGCAGCACCTTGAGATTGGGCGGAGCGCGCTCGGAATGGTCGAGACTGGCCGTTCAGGAATTGACGCCGAGCGCCTCGCGGCTCTTGGGAAGATTCTCGGTGTGGACGTCACCTATGTGATGACTGGGGAGCGCGCCGCCATAGCGATTGCAGAGCAGATCAATTGGGACCTGGTTGAGGGAATCCTAAAGGGCCTGGTCCGCTGGGCAACACGTCATCGAATCAAGATGACACCTGAACAGACGAGCCGCGCGTTGCGAGTGCTATACCGACACTTTGCCGCGCAGGGCGCTGTCGATGCAGGCCTTCTGGAAGACACCATGGATATGGCAGCGTGACCCACAGTTCGGAGAACCCAGAATGAACGACGACAAAAAGCCAGGTGAACAAGAGACCGAAGAACTACTGCAGCTATTGATGCCAAACCCGCGGCCGGCGCGAAATGAGCGGCGCTTTCGCTTCGGCGTCGGATTGCTGCTGCTTGCGCCCTTTTGCTTGGTTGTCGCTGGCTTCCCCTGGCCAAAGGTTGAACTGATTGATCGCATCATGTGGGTCGGATTTGCACTGACGCTCCTCTTCCTGGGTGGGTGGCAGATTGACAAATCCAACAAAGAAGGCAATGGTCCTGACGACAAGAACAGTTCACTGCCGGACGACGAGTCGACACAGACTCTACCGCGCAAAAATCTTCGTCGCGTGAAGTAGGCGAAAGCAAGCGCTACGGTGGCGGGGCGAGGAGCCGATGTTGCAAGGAAAGGAGGACCTCTACGGCGGTGTCCTAGTTCCTCATGCTTGGCTTCCAGACGAAACACTGTTCAGCCTGTGCGCGCGACATCACAGGCTTTCCTCCAACCACCGCGCGTCGACCACCTGTCGCCAGCTGTTTGGCCACAGCACCCAAGGCTCCGCCCACGATCTGCCAAGCAGAGTCGACGAATTCGTCTCCCGGGTCGGTGGCGCTCTGGGCACCGCCGAAGAAATCATTGCTGAGCACACGCTCCTTCCCTACTACCTTGCCTTTCGCTCACCCTCGTTTGGCGCCGAAGCCGTCGGCGCAATGCGGGGGCCGGGCATAGGGGGCCTGAAATTTGGCCTGGGCGTGCTGACCAGCCGCTTCCGCGCGAATCACCCTCTCAAGGCGTGCACCGAATGCATGGAAGCTGATCGTGCGCGATGGCTCACCCCGTACTGGCACCGCTCACACCAGTTGCCTGGTGTCTGGATCTGCCCGTTGCATGGCATTCCACTTCACCAATCTACCCTCAAGGCTACAGGCGTAGAGCGCTTTCAATGGCACCTCCCTTCCTCTCCTCATCTAAGTGCAATGGCGGTGCACGACGACGCTCTTCCTGCCCTTCTATCTCTCGGTCAAACGGCAGTGAGCCTGGTGTCCCTAGCTCCAGGCACCCACCTCGACCCCGCGCTGACCACCAAGACTTACCGATCAGCGTTACGTGAGCTCGATCTATTGCATGGTCAAGGACCGGGGCGGCTTGCGCTGAAGCAGATTGGGCAAAAGTACCAGGAGTTCGTCTGCCCGCTCAGTGGGGTCGCCGAACTCGCGGCGCTCCCAGCATCCGCCGACGATGCTGCGCGCGAGGTCTCAAGGCTGGCATACGAACCGCGTTCCGGGACGCATCCGATTCGGCACGTTGCCTTGATCGTCTGGCTGTTCTCTGGGCTGCCCGGATTCTTGAAACGATACGAGGAGATCCGCAGCAATTCCATGGAGCCCGAAATTCAGGGTGCGAGGCCCTGTGCCGTCGAGCGTCCTGGCAAAGATCCCGACCTGAAACTCCGGGTCATTTCACTGATTTCGCAGTCTGGCTTGACGCCAACGGCTGCGGCTCGAAGCGTGGGCGTCGACACTACAACCGCAATGGTTTGGGCGGCGTCAGCCGGAATTCCGATACAGAAGCGTCCCAGCAAAATCAAACCGGACGTGCGGGCTAAGATGATCAAGGCGCTACGACGTGGCACCGAGAAAAGTGTCGCTGCTCAGATCGGTCAGGTCTCGGTCCAAAGCGTCACAACGCTGCTTAGAACCGAGGTCGGATTGAGCGACGAGTGGAGGATGGCGAGATTTCGCGATGCCCAGCGGCTTGCGCGCAGGCGATGGTTGCGCGTCGTCGGTTCGAACCCGTTTTCTGGGGTCAAGGCAGTCCGACTGCTTGAGCCTGCGGCCTTCGCGTGGCTATATCGGAACGACCGCGAGTGGCTGAATTCTCAGTTGACGACCCTTCACAAGCAAGTTCGAAGCAACAACTCGCATGTTGACTGGGACACACGCGATTTGGCGCTTGCGCGGCAAGTCCGCGAGACATGCCTCCAGCTTGCGATCGACACGCCCGGTAAGCACATTAAGCTGTGGCAAATTTATCAACGCCTGCCCGACCTGAAAGCCAAGCTCGCGAAGCTCGACCGACTCCCGGTTACCCGGGACGCGATCCATAACGCATTGTCTGCGACGACGTCACCGGGTTCGCTGCTCGATGTCGCCATTGCAAGCGACCCGAGCGAGCACATTGGAGGTTGCCACGGCACCTGCGCCTAACAATGGCAGGTCAACTTCCAGCTCTCCAATCCTCGGCCTGGATCATCGGCTACGTGGCAGATGCCCGCTTAACTGTCGCGAGGTTCTGACGAACAAGAATTGTTTGATGTAAAAAAAATTGGCTCGTTGGGGGAATCTGTGGGTAGTTTTTGGCGGTTTTCTATCCAACGCTCATGTTTTTCGGCCGATCAGATATCGCGCCCGCCGTGGACAAGGCACCTGCGCACAGGACAAGCCTGTGGGCAGCCGCTGCGC
>CAIVXG010000064.1 GCA_903909815.1 uncultured beta proteobacterium
ACAAAAATAGACCAACGATAACGGTATTCAAAATAAGATACGTCCTCATCGTATCCCTCTTTGGGCAGCGAGAGACCGTTCTTTAAGGACGCGGATTCAACTCGCCAGTGCATAGCAACTTAAGAGCAAGCGAGGGAGTCAAAAACCTCTTGCGGTGAACGGAAGCCGAGGGATTTTCGGGGTCTCGCATTGAGTAAACGTTCGACCTTGGCAACCTCGGCATTAGAGATCATAGAGAAGTCTGTCCCCTTTGGGAAGAAGTCGCGGATGAGGCCATTGGTATTTTCATTCAAGCCGCGCTCCCATGCATGGTACGGGGTTGCGAAGAAGATTCTTGCCTTCAGCGCATGCGCAATATCCTGATGCGCGGCAAATTCCTTCCCGTTGTCGAACGTGATGGTGTGCACGAATTTTTTGATAGGCTTGAGGCGACGCACAGTTGCCCTTTGTGTAGCGCGGGCGGTCGAACGCCGCAGCTTGCTTATTTTGGTTAGTTTAGACTTCCTCTCGACCAGCGTGAGTAAGCCGCCGTTGTGTCCAGCGCTGACAACGGTGTCACCCTCCCAATCCCCCAGGCGAGCTTTGCGCGCGACAATGGCTGGACGCTCGGAAATGTCGGTTCTATTTGGGATCAGGCCGCGTCCGGCGTTCTTACCGGTACGCTTGTTATAACGTTTCCCGCGCCGCCTCAGACTGCGCCACAAGTTGCCACCGTCGCGTTTGTCCTGCCAGATCATCTGGTAGATGCGCTCATGGCTCAGCTTGATGCCCTGGTCGCGTAACCAGCCGCTGACCTGTTCCGGCGACCAGCGCATCTGGCGCAACTTCGCCTCGATCTTACGCCGCACTGGCGCCGTCAGCTTGCGGGGCTTACTCCGTATCGCCTGTCGTGCTTGGGCTTTCGCTTCTGCTTGATTGAACCGATAGCCACGTTGACCCCGATTGCGGCATATCTCTCGGCTCACTGCGCTTTGGCTTACGCCCAAAACTTCGGCGATGCTTTCTTGGCTCGCCCCGCGTGTGTTCAGCGCATAAATCTGGCAGCGGTCCTCATACGTTATTCGCCGGTACTTGCTCATCAGCAACCTCTTGCAATCTCAAGAGGTTACCACTTCGTCGTCTCACTCAATTATGCGCTGGCTACTTGAACCGGCGTGCCAATAGCGCGATTGCCCGCAACGAAAAGAAAAAGCCCCCGGAAAGGGGCTAGTAGTCGCTTGCTTCTCCGATGGTGAGCACGCGGGTGGTCTGTGCGGGGTCGGTCGGATCTTCAGAGCCAAACTCCAGGCCGTTGTCGTAGTAGTCCACCTTAAAAAAATAACGCTCGCCCTTCACTTCGAAGAACGCCATATCGTGTTCTTGGTGCGGGTCGTTGTCGCCACCGAATTGATCGAAAGCTCTGACGGCAGACAGCACCTCGGCCTTCGTGGCTGGATCGAGGCCATTCACCGCGGCCGTCAACATAACCGTGCCGCCTGACAACGTCCGGCGAAGATGGTCGTTGAGCCGCGCGATTTTCCCTGAGCGGGAAAGTATTGGGGCGTCCATTCGCTCCTCCCATGTATCGACGCACGACATGCGCGCCGAACGCAGGGGAGGAGCTCTGGGACCATTATATCATCGGTAAAGAGCCCCCGAAGGGCCTTCTTCTCAGATGTTGGGATTGATGAAAGCTATCTCTGGATTTGCGAGATAGTGTTCGACGAACATCCTTTGGTTGCGCGGAAAGCGCCGGTACCGTTCGAAGTACTGTGCTTGTCCGACAACCTCCGCGTGAAGCATGTTACGCCAACGGATCGTCTGGCCGTCGAAACCGAACATGTCGTAGAGCTGTCGGCACTGAAGCTCAAACGCTTCTACCTCACCGGCTATTGTCAGCGGGACTTTGCCTTTCCAATGACAGTAATCGTGCCAAGCGCGGAAGGCGTAGTTGACGCGCTTGTCGGCGTAGATAGTGTGATCCGAGCCGCCGGAATAAACGATCAGCGGCTTGCCATTATCGAGAAGAGCTTTGATCTCTTCGTAGGTAGACGGCGCCTTGGGTGACGCCTTAAATCCTTTTGGAAGAAGGCGT
Source organism: uncultured beta proteobacterium (assembly GCA_903909815.1). GTDB lineage: Bacteria > Pseudomonadota > Gammaproteobacteria > Burkholderiales > Burkholderiaceae_C > CAIKVZ01. The sequence continues at coordinate 2,075 of CAIVXG010000064.1, forward strand.
GACGCCATATGAGTGATGGCTGCGTTGAATGCAGGGTCGAGTGGTTTCATGGGATGTCCTCTTGGTTGAGAGGACGCCCATTTTTCACATTGTTGAGGCGAGTACACCGTACGCCAAGTGCCGCTGTGACCAGCAGCGGAATGCCATGCCGCACTATGCACGAAATATAA
>CAIVXG010000065.1 GCA_903909815.1 uncultured beta proteobacterium
AACCATAACTGGCGGGATCGTCCTTAATTCCAACGCTGCTGGCGGCATCACGGCAAGCGGTAATGCGCCGCTCTCCGCTGGGATTGCCGCTACCCATACACCCCCAACCACGACCCTCACGATCAACAGCATTTCCTCGATTGACGTGCTGACCGCGAGCAATGCCACCAATGCCCTGGCTGCAATCGATGGCGCACTCTCGACCATCAATGCCTCGCGCGCCACGTTGGGCGCGGCCCAAAACCGCTTTACTTCGGTGGTGTCCAGCCTGCAGACAACGTCACAGAACTTGACCGCTTCGCGCAGTCGGATTCAGGACGCTGACTTTGCCTCGGAAACCTCAAATCTGTCGCGTGCCCAAATCCTGCAGCAAGCGGGCACGGCGATGGTGGCGCAGGCGAATTCGCTGCCGCAGGGCGTGCTCGCCTTGCTGAAATAAGCGCTTTGAGACACCCGGCGTTTGGCTGGGTTCTTGACTTCATTGCCATGGCCACTTTTGTGGCCATGGTCGTTATTGGCCCGAGCAAGAGCTGGAGTATCGAGAGAGAAATGACACGCTGCCGAATGATGTTTACACTTGTATAAACTTTTACCCAAGGCGTTATTCATGACCGCAACCCTGTCCGCAGATCAAATCATCCAGGAGTGGGGTAATGGCCTGGGTGTGCGGATTACAGCGCCAATTGCCAAGGCGGCACGCTTTGCGCGTGGGCTCCCCATCAAGGTGGAGGTTGTGGAGGGCGGCGTATTCATTCGAGCCGTCGGTAAGCCTCAAATGACACTCGCGCAGAAGCTCAAAGTCTTTGATCCGGAGGTTCATGGCGGCGAAGTGATGGCTACCGGGCGCGTCGGCGCTGAAGTATTCTGATGGCAGCACCAGGCAAGCTGTGGGTGCCGGACCGGCGCGACATGATCTGGATTGATTTCAGCCCGCAGTTGGGCAGCGAGATGAAAGACGAGCAACCGATGCTGGTGTTGTCTCCGAAAGCTTTTAATGAGCGAACAAACTTGGTGATTGGCCTGCCGATGACGCATGCGCAATCCAATGACACCAACCCGTTTGCCGTCAGCTTCACGACGCCCAAAGGCGAGGTTTGCTACGTGCTGGCGCATCAACCGAAGTCTTTCGCCTGGCGCGACAGAGGTGGGCGTCCGCATCCCTGGAAGCAAGTGCCGCCAGCAGTCTTTGAAGCAGCTTGCGAAGGACTGAACGGGATCATTTCGATTTGCGTCTAAAACTGCGGTGAAGGGTGGAGTTAATCGCCGCACGGGCGGTCCACACGTCCACCCTGGGGCTCCGCCATAATCCGGCGATGCCCTCCAGTCCTCCCGAAGTACAAGACCTATTCCCGCGCCCGCCTGCCGATGCATCGAACAACTTCGGCTCTATTGCCTTGCCCGCTTTTGTAGCCCGACCCCTTTTGAACGCCCGGTTTCTGTTCTCTCATCCCGCGCACTTGATCGCTTTGGGTTTTGGCTCGGGCATGAGCCGTGTCGCGCCGGGAACGGCAGGGACGCTATGGGCCTGGCTGGTCTTTGCACTGCTGCAACCGGCCATGAACGACACCCTTTGGGCCGGTCTGATCGCCGTGTCGCTGCCGCTGGGTTGGTGGGCCTGCACCGTGACGGCCCGCCACATGCAGGTGCAAGACCCCGGCGCCGTGGTCTGGGACGAGGTGGTGGCGTTCTGGCTCATCCTGTGGCTGGTGATGCCCACGGGATTCTGGGGCCAGTTGGCAGCCTTCGCGCTGTTCCGTTTTTTCGACGCCGTCAAGCCCGGGCCCGTGGCCTGGGCAGACAAAGGCTTCAAGGGCTTTGGCGCGCGCGGTGGTTTTGGCATCATGTTTGACGATCTGGTGGCGGCCTTTTGCGCGCTGCTGGTGATTGCGATCTGGAGACTGGTGTGAGGAATATGGCGTCACTGCGCAGTTCGATATCCTCGTCACTGCGAGGCCGCAGGCCGCGGCAGTCCATGACTTCTTCTGCGGCTCACCAACATGGATCGCCGCGCTTCGCTCGCGATGACGGCAAGTGGAGCGGACCTTGCTGCTGATGACACCTCAGGATTCGTGCGCAGCACTGGCGCGCTTGTTGCCACAACGCGGCTGGATGATGGCCAGCGCCGAGAGTTGCACCGGCGGACTGATCGCAGCGGCTTGCACCGATCTGGCGGGCTCCAGCGTCTGGTTCGAGCGCGGCTTTGTCACCTACTCCAATGCGGCCAAGAGCGAGTTGCTGGGCGTTGCGCCACAACTGATAGCGCAGCATGGCGCCGTGAGCGAAGCTGTGGCGCGCGCCATGGCGCTGGGGGCGCTGCGCCACTCCCAGGCGCAGGTGGCGCTGGCCGTGACCGGCATTGCCGGCCCCGGCGGCGGCACGCCGGACAAACCGGTGGGCACGGTATGGTTGGGTTGGTCCGTCGACAGCCAGGTGCATACCCAAATGCAGCGCTTTGACGGCGACCGCGCCGCCGTTCGCGCCGCTGCCGTGCAACATGGCTTGCGCCGCTTGGTCGAATTACTTTCCCAGATCCGCTAAGGCGGCGCGCAGCGCCTGCGGCAGCGGCGTCACCGGCTGGACACCGATGAAGGCGGCAAGTTTTTTGCCGGAGAGCGCGTAGGGCGTGTGCCACAGGTAGCGCATCTCCAACAGTTCGCGAAACATCGGTACCGCGAAACTCAGGCTTTTAATCAGCCACCACGGCATGGCGCCGACCTTCAAGGCCTGATCGGCTGCGAGCCAGCCTTTTTCCTGCGCCGCGGTTTGCATGAGTTGTGCCCAGTCATTGCCCATGAGCTGGTGCCCGGCAAAGCAAAAACTGGTGTGACGCGGTAGTGCGCCAGGCTCCTGGGCCAGCTTGTCGGCCACGGCGACGAAGCTGCGCGCCAGGTCCGGCAGGTAAGCCCAGGACGTGGCGATGTCCATCGCGCCGGGGTAGGTCATCTTGCCCTTCTGGATGTCCTTGGCCAGGGCGATGTCGAACCAGCTGCCGCTGCCGCAGCCGAAGTAGTCGCCAGCGCGGATCACCACGCTGCGCACGCCGCTGTCGGCGAGGCGCTGCTCGGCGGCGACGCGCAAAGCGCCTTTGCGTGTGCTCGGACGCTGCGGCGTGTCTTCGTCCAACCGTGCCGGCATGGAGGCGCCATAGTTATAGACATTGCCGGTGAACATCAGCGTCGCATCCAGTGCTTTGGCGACGTCGATGGCAGCTTCCATCAGCACCGGCACCTGCTTGGCCCATTGCGGATAGGGCGGATTCAGGGCGTGGACCACGACCGTGGCGCCGCGCGCTGCCTGCGCCAGCGCAGCGCCGTCAGCAGGGTCAAGCGGCAGCCATTGCACGCCGGGAAGATGGGCCGAGGCGCCGGGGCGAATCTGGCCCAGCACCTTCCAGCCGGCCTCGGTAAAGGCGCGCGCGGCGGCCAAGCCAAAACGCCCGCGGGCGCCGAGAATGAGAACGGTGGGTTTCATGAAATGTTTCCTCAAAAAATTGTTCGACCGTAGTCGTATCCGGCTTTCGTTAAGACCCTACAACCTCGTCACTGCGAGGCCGAAGGCCGTGGCAGTCCATGACTTCTCCGTCGGGTTGCCACCATGTATCGCCGCTGCGCTCGCGATGACGAATCCCCGGCGATGGGCTGATTGTCAAATGCCTTTAACATCTCCACAATTGGATAAATGTCCATATCTGCTGTTCATTTTTGAATACCACCTCCCATGCCACAGAACTTTGACTGGCGCCTGATCCGCTGCTTTCTGGCAGCGCTGGAGCACGGCAGCCTGCTGGGTGCGGCGCGGGCACTGAAGTCCAGCCAACCCACCATGGGGCGCCATCTGGCCGAACTCGAACAGCAGCTCGGCGTGCTGCTGTTCGAGCGCACCGGTCGCGGGCTCAAACCCACTGCCATGGCCTTGCAACTGGCGGACTCGGCGCGCGCCATGGAGGCCCATGCGCTGCAGCTCACGCGCCAACTCTCGAGCGCTCAAGCGAACATCTCGGGAAGCGTGCGCATCTCTGCGAGCCAGCCCGTGGCCTGTCTGCTGCTGCCGCAGGTCCTGACGCAAATGCGCCAGGACCTGCCCCAGATTCAGGTTGAGCTCGTGGCGAGCAACGCCGTGAGCAATCTGCTGCGGCGCGAAGCCGACATCGCGGTGCGCATGTTGCGCCCGACACAGGCGACGCTGGTGGCCAAGAAGATAGGCGAGGTGCAGATGGGTATCTTTGGACACCGCAATTACCTGGCACAACGCGGTACACCCCGGCGCGTGGAAGACTTGTTCACGCACGAGCTCGTCGGCAACGACACCGTTGACACCATCACCCGCGCCGCCCGCGCACTGGGCCACGAGCTTGGAAAAGAGGCTTTCTCGCTGCGCAGCGACGACCTGATGGTGCAGTGGCACGCCGTGCGTTCGGGTTTTGGTCTGGGTTTTCTGGGGCTTTATCAGGTTCAGTCCGAACCTGAATTGCTGCGTGTGCTGCCAGGCCTAAAAATTGCGCCACTGCCGATGTGGCTGGCGGTACACCGGGAAATCCGCACCAGCCAGCGCATTCGCGCCGTGTACGATTACCTGGCCCGCGCTTTAGCCGAACTCATCTGATGGAAGACCGAACCATGACTCCCCAAGCCCAGACCCTGACCCGTCTTTACACAGCCTTTGCTGCGCTTGATGCCGATGGCATGGCGCGGTGCTACGCCGACAACGTGGAATTTGACGATGAAGTGTTTTCGCTCAGGGGCAAAGCCCAGACCCTGGGTATGTGGACCATGCTGTGCGCTGCGATCCAGACCAAGGGACGAGACGTATGGCGCCTGGACTTCAGCGGTATTGCCGCCGAGGGGCACACCGGCCAGGCACACTGGGAGGCGCACTATCGCTTCAGCGGTACGGGGCGCCTGGTGCACAACATCATCGACGCGCAATTCACTTTCGACGACCAGGGCCTGATCGACAAGCACAGTGATCGCTTCGATTTCTGGCACTGGTCGCGTCAGGCACTGGGCGCGCCGGGCGTGCTGCTGGGCTGGACACCGTTGCTGAAAAACAAGGTCCGCGCCCAGGCCAGCTCCAACCTGCGGAAATTTCTCGCTGCAAAAGCTGTGTCATAAGCGCAGGAAGTCGGCCCGACTGGCCCAAGACGCAGCTGCGCTTTAGCGACCCATGTCGCATCGGGCTATGGCGCAGCGTTGGCGACCTTGACCATCATTTCGACTCGGGTTTCACCGCCTTTGGCTGTCTTCACCCGCAGGGACAGTGGCACGGCGGCACCCACTTCCAAGGGCGCCTTCAAGTCCATCAGCATCACGTGGTACCCCCCCGGCTTGAGTTCCACCGTCTTGCCCGCGGGCAGATCCAGCCCACCGGCGACGGCGCGCATCTGCATCACGCCGCCTTCCATCTTCATCTCATGCACTTGCGCCACGCCGGCCGCAGACGACGCCACGCCCACCAGCGTGCCACCGTTCTTGGCGGTGATCTTCATGAAGACGCCCGTGGCCATTTGGCCAGGGACTGTGGCCCGCACCCAGGCGTCCTGAACGAGCACGTTTTGCGCGTGTGCGGCCGAGCCAAGCAGCGCAAACAACAGGCTGATAATTTTAAATTTCACGATGAACTCTCCTGGGAAACTGAATCGATCTTGCGAAGCGAGACAATTGTAAGTGTCGGCCATGGCCCGCGCCAGTTGTCCATGACGTCGCGCAGCTTGACCTTGCGCAATGATTTTGTCCCTGCGCGGTGCATGATGGGCCTGAATCAGGAGGTGAGCATGAAGCCCTTAGAAACCAGTTCCTTTAAACAAGTGTTGCTGCAGCAGCGCGAGGCTATTCTGGGCCAGCTGGACGAGCAGCGTCGCGGTGACAGCCGGGTAGAAGCGGCCACAACGCACCTGGGTCAGACTGAAGACTCGCACGCGCAGGCCTTGAGCGAGCGCGAGCTGGAGTTGATTCTGGACGACCGCGAATCCGTCGAACTCAATGACATAGACGCCGCTCTGAGGCGCATCGAAGAGGGACATTACGGGGAGTGCATAGCCTGCGGCGAGGGCATCGCCCAGGCGCGTCTGCGCGTCGCGCCGCAGGCGTTGCGCTGTGTTTCGTGCCAGACGCAGCGTGAATTGGGAAAAGCGATCTCCTAGCTGCGCCTATAGCGGTGTAGGCATTGAAGCCGAACTTTGTGCGATCAACCGGGCGAGGGTGAATGTCTCATATGGCCGGTCAAAATGGCGCATATTGAACGGTCCTGGATGCGTCCTGACGGCACAATGGCTGCGGAAGGAAGTCACATCCCCCATGCATATCACTCCCATCATTCGCTGCGGCGTCTCTGAAAAGCGCCTGCGGCCAGTTTCCAGGATAGGTGTTTCAAAGCATGTCCTAGAGCTGTGGCACTCTCATCCGGACATTTCCGAGCCGATTGAAGCAGCGTGGTTGGGGCACAGGACCAATGCGGACTTTGTGCTCCACGACAATGCGACCCTTGGCAAGGTTCAAAGAGAATTCAACTGCAGGGGTGCAGTCGCCGCGCGTTGGAATCATCTGGACGCACCGAGGGATGCCAGGGTCGAACCCCCAAGCAATGCCATCGGCTCATCAGATTCGATCGCCTAGCTCCAAACTTCACTGAATGAACGGATTCACTTCTTCATGAAAATTACTGTTATCGGTGCTGGCTACGTTGGCCTTGTCACTGGCGCTTGTCTTGCAGAAGTTGGCAACGACGTTCTGTGTCTTGACTTGAATACCGAAAAGATCGAGACACTCCAGGCTGGAAATATCCCAATCTACGAACCTGGATTGCAGGAACTGGTACGCAAAAATTCCGCCGAGGGACGCTTGCACTTTACAACCAACGTACAAGATGCCGTAGCCTTTGGCCAGATTCAGTTCATCGCGGTGGGCACGCCGCCTGACGAGGACGGAAGCGCAGATATGCAACATGTGCTGGCAGCCGCACACAATATCGGTCTCTACATGACCGAGGAAAAATTGGTGGTCAACAAGAGCACGGTCCCCGTCGGCACTGCAGAGCGCGTGAGATCTGCAATTGCTGAGCGCTTGATGGCCAGAGCGCAGCCACTGGTATTCCATGTAGCCAGTAACCCGGAGTTTCTGAAGGAGGGCGCTGCCGTTGAAGATTTCATGCGACCGGACCGGATCGTTATCGGTACGGCTCACGACCGTGCAACGGAACAGTTGCGTGAACTCTACGCCCCGTTCCAGCGCAACCATGATCGACTGATGGTGATGGATATTGCGAGCGCAGAGTTAACAAAATATGCCGCCAACGCGATGCTCGCTACACGCATCAGTTTTATGAACGAGTTGGCGAATCTGGCGGAGCGACTGGGAGCCGATATTGAGCAGGTGCGACGTGGCATCGGTTCCGATCAGCGCATTGGGTACCATTTTTTGTACGCTGGCACCGGGTATGGTGGCAGCTGCTTTCCAAAGGATGTGCAGGCGTTGCAGAGTACTGCGCGACAGGTTGGGGTACCGCTGCGCGTACTTGAGGCGGTGGAGGCGGCCAATGAAGCTCAGAAGTTGGTGCTCATTGAGAAGCTGGTGTCGCGATTTGGCAACGACTTACGTGGAAAGCGGTTTGCCCTTTGGGGTCTGGCCTTCAAACCTAACACTGACGATATGCGCGCGGCACCCAGCCGCGCCGTCATGGAGCGGCTGTGGGACATGGGTGCGAGCATTCAAGCCTATGACCCCGTAGCGATGGGCGAGGCCGCCCGAATCTACGGGGATCGCGCCGATCTGCAAATGGTCAACAGCCCGATGGATGCATTGAAGGGCGCGGACGGACTTCTGATTGTTACGGAATGGAAGCCATTTAAGAGTCCAAATTTTGCCCTTATGAAACAACTGCTGCGTGAGCCTGTTGTTTTTGACGGTCGCAATCTGTACGACGCTGCACGCATTCGTGCCGCCGGTCTGGAGTACTTTTCGGTGGGACGAAGGTAGACTTTGCAAGAATGCCACAAAGAGAAAATGGCATTCCAAATAGTGGATGCAGAATTTGACTTGGCTTAGCCACCTTGACGAGTCGATACAGTTGTATAACTCAGTGGACAATTTACTGGAGAGTCAATATGCGCGAGAAGTGGAAAAAGAGAATCTTGGTGACCGGAGGTGCGGGGTTTCTTGGCAGCCATTTGTGCGATCGACTGGTCGAGCGCGGCGACGACGTTCTCTGCGTCGATAACTTCTATACCGGTAGCAAGCGAAACGTGGCTCATCTTCTCGGGAGGGAAAACTTCGAGCTATTACGCCATGACGTAACTTTTCCGTTGTATGTAGAAGTAGACGAAATTTATAACTTGGCCTGTCCCGCCAGTCCGGTGCACTATCAACATGATCCGGTTCAAACAACAAAAACGAGCGTGCATGGCGCCATCAACATGCTCGGTTTGGCAAAGCGGTGCAAGGCAAAGATCCTACAAGCCTCTACGTCCGAAGTCTATGGTGATCCTGACGTGCACCCGCAGACAGAAGCTTACTGGGGTCGCGTCAATCCCATCGGTATCCGAAGCTGCTATGACGAGGGAAAACGGTGCGCCGAAACCCTGTTCTTCGACTACCACCGCCAGCATCAACTGAGAATCAAGGTTGTGCGGATATTCAATACTTATGGGCCGCGGATGCACCCCGATGATGGAAGGGTCGTGAGCAACTTTATTATGCAAGCCCTCAGGGGCGAGGACATTACGCTCTATGGCGATGGTGAGCAGAGCCGCAGCTTTTGCTACGTCGACGACTTGGTCGAAGCCATGGTGCGCATGATGGATCACCCAGATGATTTTTGTGGACCCGTCAACATCGGAAA
>CAIVXG010000066.1 GCA_903909815.1 uncultured beta proteobacterium
AAATTCTACAAATCCTGAGTCTGTCCATGTTTGAAACAATCCCAATAAATCAACTACTTACGCCACCCTCGATGGATTCAGGCCCGGATTTCGAGCCAAATCAGCTCGTTCTCCTCTGAAGAACGTTGGGACACTACTGAATTGCCATAAGTTTCTAATATTGAGAATCCCGATAGTTAGTCCGAATAGGGTGGATCCGTCTTCATCCAGCAATGACTTTTGTTGAGCCATTTTTCCGCCAAGAGACCTCTTCGGAGTTGCGTCTTGACTGTCTCTTGATGATCGGGGCCTGAGATTGCCACCCCTGATGGGCAAGTAGCAAAGCCAACACAAAATCAGGTTGCCGGACTACCGTCACTGGTGGGCACGAACTTTGTGCCCATTGCCGTCATCGGCTACTGGGTGGAGCGGACCTTCGCGGTGTGGTCAGACAAGCTGAAGAGGCCATCCAATCCGCTGCTTCGTCTTCCTTGACACACGGCTGGCGCGAACGCGGTTACCCTACCTAGCGATTGTTTGGCTGAATAATTTTGTGTGTCGCCATCCGTCGATAGACAGTTGAGCGATTCAGATTCAGACTGCGTGCGGCATCACTGATGTTCCAGTTGTGCTCCTTGAGGGCTTGCAAGAGGGCGGCCTCCTCTGCCACGGGTCGCGTCTCGTTGGCAAGGAAAGGGGTCGGCGACCAGCCGGTTGAAAAAAGTTTCTGCGGCGGAAAAACAGGCGCAACAGACGCACTGATTTCTTCTGGAAGGTGTTCCACTTCAATTAGACCGTCGTCACATAAAGCCAGTGCTGAACGCAGTGCATTCTTGAGTTGTCTGATGTTCCCAGGCCAGGAATAACCGAGTAACAGGGTTCTGGCATCTGCAGACAAATCTGCAGAAGATGCCGACGCCGCAGCCTCCTGGGGCAGGATGATGTCGATCAATGCCGTTAAATCGGTTCTCTCGCGCAACGCAGGCAATGTCAAGGTCAGGCCGTTTAACCGGTAGCAGAGATCAAGGCGAAACTGGCCCGCCTCCACCAATTTAAGCAGGTCGCGGTGGGTTGCACAGATCAGCTGAAAGTCAACTCCTATGGCACGCTCAGCGCCGAGTGGAACGACTTCCCGCTCAGCCAATACACGAAGCAGTCTGCTTTGAAGTGCCAATGGCATATCGCCGATTTCATCAAGAAACAGGGTGCCGTGATGTGCCTGGACAATCTTGCCCTTGGCCCCCTTGGCGCGGGCGCCGGTGAATGCGCCTTCACTGTAGCCAAACAGTTCACTCTCTATCAAGGTCTCAGGAATTGCCGAGCAGTTGAGCGCGACAAACGGTGCGCCAGCACGTTGGCTTGCTTCGTGCATGGCTTTGGCGAACTCTTCCTTGCCGGTTCCCGACTCACCCTGAAGCAAGACTGTCACCCCCTTGTCCATCACGCGCAACGCCTTTTGAACATTGATATGCATCTTTGCATCAAAGCCTGCCAGCGCCGTCAACCGGGACTCCGGGGAGCGTTGGACCACGCCTCTAGTCCTGACACTATGGGCCACCGATGGGCGCCTGGGCGCGCGTGCCAACGCAAAGCATTGACTGCCCGACTTCATCAAGCGCAGTTGGATCGGATCATTCCTGTCAACGGTTGTGATGAGAGACTCATAGTTGACGCCAAATAACTCCTGTACATGTATGCCCAGGAGCGAATCCCTGCTCTGCCCGTAGTCATACTGAAATTGCTGATTGACACCAATGACATGGCCACCCGCATCAAACGCCAGTAAACCGTCCGTCGTAATTTCAAGGAAGTCACGACGTGCGCTGGTTCGAAGCACCAACTGATTCTGGTACTGCCGCAGAAAGTAGGCGTCGCCGATCATTCGGGAGGTCGTATCCACCATTTTTAGTACCAGGTGTTGACTACGCCGGTCATCGGGTGACTCCAGTGCCGAAGCATCGAGTACGGCGATCAGGCTGCCGTCCCCTGCGAAGATCGGACTGGCGCTACAAGTCAGGGAGCGATTGGTAGTGCGAAAGTGCTCCAAGTGGTGAACCGTCATGGGCAGCTGATCGATCAAGGCAAGGCCTACAGCACAAGTCCCCTCCTGATCTTCTGTCCAACAACCGCCCTGGGTCAGGCCCGCGCGACGCGCCTCGCGTTCAATGCTTGGATTGGTGATGAATTCAACCGCTACGCCTTGCGCGTCGGTGAGGAGGACGACATAGCCAACGTCTCGAATCTGCTGATAAAGGGCTTGCATGCCGCTGCGGGCCACTGACAGCAGGGACTCCAACGGGTCCCTGTGCTCACGCACAGCACCGGCGGTCAACACACGCGCCTGACCGCATTCCGGATCGAGTCGGTGAATTTCAAGTGAACGCTGTCGCGAGCGGGCAAGAATGCCCTCGACGCTGGCGATCGATGCGTTGAGATGAAAATTCTGCGCCGTTGTCATCTGCCGGTTATAAGCGGGGATCATGCTTTGTCTCTTTGTGTTCGCGTCTTCTGTCAACGCCTAATGTTTCAGCTATTCTGCGTCAAGTCCCGGTTATCGGCAAGGCTGCCAAGCAAAAGGCCAATAAGGGATGTAACTTCGTACTTCTTGCTTTGTCGCCACTCGTTCAACTATTCCAGAACCTTATGAACATTGCCGCAGCCAGCACCGATTCATCAGAACCCCCTCTCTCAGTTGGCGTCATCGTCAACCCGGCATCGGGTCGCGACATGCGCCGCCTGCTGGGTTGGGTTTCTGTATTCCCCTCTTCAGAAAAGGTGAACGTGGTTTTGCGGCTCTTGTCTGCCATGGGAAGCCTGGGTGTTGAGGTGGCCTGGATGATTCCAGACTCTGCAGGCATCGCTCTGCGGGTCAGGGATTCCGCCGATATCGCACGCGCCAGCCGCGGCATCCCTATGCCCCAAGTCAGACTGCTGCAGATGGCGCCTGAAGATGGTAAGGCCGACAGTGCCATCGCGGCCGGCTTGATGCGTCAACATGGTGTACAGATGATCGCCGTTTTGGGTGGCGACGGTACACACCGAGCCGTCGCGACCGCTTGTGCCGATGTGCCCCTCGCCACGCTGTCGACAGGAACCAACAACGCATTTCCTGAGTCATGGGATGCCACGCTGGTCGGCCTTGCTGGGGCGCTGGTTCTGCGAGGTCAGGTTTCGCCAGAGATTGGATTGCGACGCAACAAGCGTTTGCGCGTTATCGGGCCCGGAGTTGATGAACTGGCCTTGGTTGATGTTTGTTTTTCGCGCCAACTAAGTACCGGCGCGCGGGCGGTCTGGCGCGCAGAAGATCTGGTTGAACTGTTTGTGACGTTTGCTGAGCCCACTGCCATGGGTTTGTCATCGATTGCGGCCTTGAGTTCCCCGGTTTCGCGAGAAGATCCTTTTGGCAGCCATGTGTCTTTTGGAGAAGGGCGTCTGCTCAATGCGATCGTGATGCCCGGCAGCATGGCCTGCGTCAGCATTGCCAACGTCAGCAAACTGCCCATTGGGGTTCCCGTGTCTTTGCGGCCAGGACAGGGGACGCTTGCCTTTGATGGTGAACGTGAGTTTGAGGTCGACCAGGATAGTCAGTTGCAGATCGAACTCGATTGGGGCGGCCCGCTCACACTGGCCGTAGGTCCGGTTCTTGCCGAGGCGGCTCGCAAGGGCTTGCTCTTCATGCCGCCAGGAGCGATGCAGATTTGACCGTCAGGGCGGCTTGAATCTCCAGGTTCAATAGTGAAGTCAATCGAGCCGCGATTTGGTCTGCTTTCATGGCTGGACAAAACTCTGCGCAATTCGTGGTGAGTTCAGACAGGCAATACGCGTGCATTGCTGGCTTGCCAAGGCAGTCGGCCAAGAGTTCCCATGGTGGTGCCTCAATAAGAATGCCGGCAACCAACAAGATACCCTGACGTCGTCGAACCTGGGCCAAGCCACCGATCTTTCGTTTGCCGACCAGAACCTCCCATGGCGAGAGGCTACCAAAACAGGCCCAGTCCACCACGGGTGACGAGCTTTCGGCCCGATGGACAAGCAGCGCAGCAGGCGAAATCGCCCAGGCATCGACGCCGATTTGACTCAATACACGGGCGATTCCCTCACCCAACCAGCGGTAGGTGTTGACGGCCCCGCCACTGGCAACCGGGTGCTCGTTTGGAAGTGCCACGGAAAGTCCCAGCATCCATGGACCCACCAGGACTGCTCCACCGCCCGATGCGCGCGACAAAATCTCCATGCTATCTTGCGCTTCAATCCCGCTCTGCAGACTCCGTTGCGACCTTCCGAGCACAATGGCCGGCTGCTGATAAAGCCATACCCGCCAGGCCGGTTGGGTCACTTGCCTGGCGAGGGCCTCGTCATTCCAGCGCTGCTCCAAAGCCGCTGGAACGAGATCAAGTGCGGGCCTCCCCCGCATGCTCAGTTGGATGCCTTCAGTCGGGCCAATGCCTGACCGCGTTTGAAGGTGTCCTCCTTGGCAACCAGAATCTGCTCGATAATTCCATCAACGGGCGCAACGATATCGAAACTGGTCTTAACCAATACCACCACCGCAAGCGTTTGCCCCTGCCTGACAGCATCACCTTCGCGAACCTGCCAAGCGTCAAGCAAAGCCTCGACACCGGCATCGACATCCTTCCAGGCGTCATCAACCAAGGCGACGTCGATCATGCACTGGTTCCTGCCGGTTTGCGTGCCTGCATGACGCGTTGTACCGCCTTCACAATCGCGTCCACCTGTGGAATGACAAATTGCTCAAGGGGTCGGCTGTAAGGAATCGGAACGTCTGGCACCGCGAGCCGTTTGATGGGAGCCTTCAAGGCAACGCTGTCCAGATTTTCCGCAATCAGGGCGGCGATTTCGCCGGACAGACCAAAGCTCAAGTAGTCTTCGTCCGCCACCAGCAAACGCCCGGTCTTCTTGACCGACTCAAGCACGGCAACCCGGTCCAGCGGTACGACGGTGCGTAAATCGATGACTTCTGCGCTGATACCCAATCCGGCCAGTTGATCGGCAGCAATGACCGCCTTTTGCACCATCTGGCTCAGCGTCACGATGGTGATGTCAGTCCCTGCGCGAACCACGTTGGCCTTCCCAAACGGGATGGTGTAGGCCTCTTCAGGAACCTCGTTGGTGCTACCTTCAAAGTAAGCCATCCATGGCAGGCCCATGATGCCCTTGTGGAACATGAACATGACCGGGTTGTTGTCCCGGATGGCTTGCGTCATCAGCCCTTTGGCGTCATAGGCGTTGGACGGTACGACCACCTTCAAGCCCGGCATGTGGGCGAACGTTCCATACAGACACTGGGAGTGCTGGGCAGCGTCGTTGTAGCCGCCGCCGATGGCCGTCATCAGGACCACGGGCAACTGGATGTTGCCGCCAGCCATGTAGGTGTTCTTGGCCATGTGGTTGTAGATCATGTCCATGCAGACACCAAAGAAGTCGACAAACATCAACTCCACGATCGGGCGCATGCCTTCGGCCGCGGCACCGATCGCGGTTCCAATAAAAGCGGTCTCTGAAATCGGCGTGTCGATGATCCGGTCTTTCCCGTGCTTGGCGAGCAGGCCACCGGTGGCGCCAAAAATGCCACCGTACTTGCCCACGTCCTCACCCAGCACAAAGACTTCCGGGTCGCGGTCGAGTTCCTGACTGATGGCCTCCGAGATGGCAGCGGCCATCGTGAGCTTGCGATTAGTTGTCATGTTGTTCTCCTGGGGTCAGTTAAAGACGTGCAGCAATGCGTCTTCGGGCTTCGGATAGGGACTGGTTCGACCGTATTCATAGGCCTCTGCAATCCGGGCACTCACCCGCGAGCGCAGGGCTGCATCTTTGGCATCATCGAGAAGACCGTGTTTGCGCAGATGGGCGCCAAGCAAGGGAATGGGATCGTGCTTGCGCAACTCTTCAACTTCATTCTTCGGACGATAGGCTTCGCCGTCACCCTGGAAGTGACCCATGTACCGATCGGTTCTGACTTCAAGCAGGGTTGGCCCTTCCCCGCGCCGGGCGCGTGCGATCGCAGCGCCTGCTGCCTCGTAAACCTCCATGGCATCATTGGTCTCCACCCTGACCCCAGGCATGCCGTAGGCTGAGGCACGATCAGCATTCCAGGCGACAGAAGTCGAGTCCGCCTTCTCAACCGAGATTGCGTATTTGTTGTCTTCACAGACAAAGATGACGGGCAAGCGCCAGATTGAAGCCAGGTTGAGTGATTCATGAAACGAGCCTTGGTTGCTCGCACCATCGCCGAAAAATGCCACGGCCACCCAATCTTTGCCGTGCTTCTTGGCGGCAAAGGCGGCACCGCATGCTGGCGGCAGACTGGCGCCGATGATGCCGCTGCAACTGAATTTGTGGCTTGGATCAAACAGGTGCATGTGGCCGCCCTTGCCGCGCCCGAGCCCGGTGTCCTTGCCAAACATCTCAGCCGTCATGGGTTTGAGGGGAACGCCCTTGGCGATGGCGAAGTGGTGCGGCCTGTGGGTTCCGACCACCGTATCTTCTTGGCGCAGGTGGGCGCAAACCCCTACTGCCACCGGCTCCTGGCCGGCTGACAAGTGCATTTCACCTGGAACCGGCCCGCTTCCGATGTCAAATGCCAGACCCCGTTGAATGGCAGGCGGCAGTTTGCCCTCTAGGTAAACCGCAGCCATCGTCTCCTCGTACTCCCGGATCTCGATCATCTTCTCGTACATCCAGAGCTTATGTTCGTCGCTCGCATTCATGCTTTCTTCTCCAGTTGATTGTCGGATTGCAACGCTGTCCCTGCCGAGCAAAATATCAAATCAGGCCCGCGAGAACAGGATCGCTGGCTGCATCTTCTGTGCCAAGGTGAAGCCATTGTTTGTGGGACACGACCCAGTGATAGCGACCGCTGACTGAGATGCAAGAGCAGCCCAAAGGCAAATATCTTTATGAATTGCCTTCATGAGGGGTCGGGAATTCGCAGTTGGTTTGTCGCATGCGGTGCAACACATGTTGCAGTTGTTGCAGCAAATATGTTGCACAGAGTTCTTGCAAAGCTAGTGTTGGTCCGGGTTTGTCATTCGCTATTCAAATCGGCGGGTGGAGGAATGAATATCGGCTTCGTGTCAATCGAAGTAAAGATGCAACCCCTGTAGGTTTGGCTTCCCAGAGGAGAAAGGCTGTTCCGCAACCGGTTGCGTTTGCGGAATTACTTCAACATTGATTGCACTAAAGTTGCAA
>CAIVXG010000067.1 GCA_903909815.1 uncultured beta proteobacterium
CAACCAGCAACCGCCGCTGGCGCTCATCCAGCGCCGCGTGCATCACTTCCCACCGTTGACCTATCAGCGAATTAGCCGTCATGCATCGGAGGATAGCCGATCACGAAATATTGAACAAGTTATTTCTTAACGACGCCTAAGGCTGACGCTATTCTGAATTGCCAACATAAATCTAGGGTATACCCTGAATTTTCATGTATCTAAATGCAACTTAGAGCGCCGCCAAGCTTTTGCGGCAGTGGAGTTCACAATCGCGTGCTATAAACGCCAATTCGTGAAAAATTGCCGAAAAGTATTCGTCCAAAAACCCATGTTTCATCCAGCTGATGTCGATTGGCGCGTCTCCGTGCCGCTCAAATTTGCCTCTGAACCAGCGGTTTTCATGGTTTTCGGTACGGAGATTCGGACTTGAGTCAAATTCATATTGTTGTTTTTATGTGGAAATCGCAGGTCTTGGATTTCCATTTCTTTGATTGCCGTGAGGGGAGAAGTTCAAATGTTTAATGAAAAAAGGTGTTCCATGGAACCAAACTTCAAGTTCAGCCGTTTGTCCCAGAGTCTGGGATTGCTTTTTGTGCTGGGCGCCTCCACCGTCTTTGCGCAGGTGACCCAGCCCAACGCCGGCTCCCTATTGAATGCACCGCTGGCCCCTCCGGCAGTGCAGCCCAAATTTCCCTCGATCGAGATGCAGCAGCAGCCGCGCCCGGCCTTGGTCACGCCCGGTGGCGTCAAGGTCAAGGTGGTGAGCTTCAAGTTCTCTGGCAACACCGTCATCGACTCCGACAAGCTGGCAGAGTTGCTGGCCGGCAAGGTGGGCCAGGAGCTTGACCTGGCCGGCCTGGATGAAGCCGCAGGCATCATCAGCCAGTATTACCGCAGCCTGGGCTACTTTGTGGCGCGCGCCTATTTGCCCGCGCAGGAAGTCGCCAGCGGCAACCTCGAAATCGCCGTCATCGAAGGCCGCCTGGGTGGCATCAAGTTCACACGCAACGGCGTGGTGCGCCTGTCCGACGAGCGCGCCGAGGCCATGATGCGCAACGCGGCGCCGCTGCGGGCACCCGTGAACGAGCAAAAAATCGAACGCGGCCTGATGCTGCTGAACGATCTGCCCGGCGTGGACGTCAAATCCACCCTGGTGCCCGGCGCTACGCCTGGCACCACCGACCTGGTGATCGAAACCACCGAAGGCGACGTGGCCTCTGGCAGTGCTGACGCCGACAACTACGGCAACAAGTTCACCGGCGCGGCGCGCGTGGGCGCCACCCTCAACGCCAGCGACCTCTCCGGCTACGGCGACCAGGCCACGCTGCGCGCCATGACCAGCGGCACCGGCATGACCTATGCCCGCGCCTCTTACACGCTGCCGGTGGGCGACCTGGGCACCAAGGCGGGCCTGGCGTATTCCAAAATGAACTACAAGCTTGGCGGCGACTTTGCCTCGCTCAACGGCAAGGGCGACTCGGGCGTGCTGAGCCTGTTTGCGGTGCATCCGCTGCTGCGCTCGCGCAATGAAAATGCCTACATCACCGGCAGCTTCGACAACAAGAACCTCAACGACAGCCAGAACGGCATCAACGTCACCGACAAGAGCGCCAGCGTGTTTGCGCTTGGCCTGTCGGGCGACCAGCGCGACGCCTTCGGTGGCGGTGGCCTGAACGCGGGCAGCATGACCCTCACCGGCGGCACGCTCAACGTGGGCGGCAACGCCAACTACGCCGCAAACGACGCCATCACGGCCCATTCCAATGGCCACTACGCCAAGCTGGGCTTCAACTTCTCGCGCCTGCAACGCATTGACGACTCATGGAGCTGGTATGCCTCATTGAGCGGCCAGCACGCCAGCAAGAACCTCGACTCCTCCGAGAAGTTCAGCCTGGGCGGCACCGGCGTGCGCGCCTATCCCCAGGGCGAAGCCTCAGGCGACAGCGGCACCTTGCTCAACCTGGAAGCGCGCTACAGCGTGCCCACCACCGACTGGGGCAACCTGCAACTGGTGGCCTTCCTGGATACCGGCAGCATCACACTGCACCAGAACACCTGGACCGGCTGGCAGCCCTCGGGCCGACCCAACTTCCCCAACACCTACAGCCTCTCGGGCGCGGGTCTGGGCCTGAACCTTTACCGCGATGCCGACTTCTCGGTGCGCTCTGCCGTCGCCGTCAAGCTCGGCAGCAACGCCGGCGCCGACGTGCTGGGCCGCGACTCCGATGGCTCCAGCCGCAACGTGCGCTTCTGGCTCCAAGCCAGCAAACAGTTTTAAGGCCTGACCGACATGAATACCTCATCCAATAACCGTACCAGCAGCACAGCCACCGGGAGCACGAACTTGAACAATACCAACAACAGCAAAAAATCCGGCACCCGCGCCAACGCAGTCGCAAGAATCAAGGCCACGTATTACAAGGTCAAGGTCGCCGGCGGCAAAACCCTCACCTACATCCTGCGTCCGCGCCTGCGCATCAGCGCGCTGCTGCAAGCCCTGCTGAGTTCGTTCATCGCCACCATCTCTGGCCATGCGCTGGCGCTGGACGCCAGCGCACTGCCCGGCGGCGGCAAAGTGGGTGCGGGCACTGCCACCATCACCCAAAGCGGCTCCAACATGCTCGTCACCCAGGCCACACAAGACCTGGTTGTCAACTGGAACACCTTCAACATCGGCACCGATGCGGCGGTCAAGTTCGCCCAGCCCAACAGCAGCTCGGTGGCGCTGAATCGCGTCGTCACCACCGACCCTTCGCTCATCTTTGGTAGCCTCACCTCCAACGGCAAGGTGTTCCTGACGAATCCGTCGGGCGTGCTGTTTGGCGCCAGCGCCAAGGTGGACGTGGGCGGCATGGTGGCCACCACCCTGAGCATCTCCGACGCCGACCTGCTGGCCGGACGCGCCAGCGGCAGCTACACCTTCTCGGGCACGGGCACCGGCTCGGTCGTGAACCAGGGCCAGATCAACGCCGCAGCCGGCGGCTACATCGCCCTGCTGGCACCGCAAGTGCGCAACGAAGGCGTCATCACCGCGCGCATGGGCACCGTGGCCCTGGCCGGCGGCAACTCCGTCACGCTGGACCTGGTGGGCGACGGCCTCATCAAGATCGCCGTCAACTCGGGCGCAGCCAACGCACTGGCCGCCAACGCCGGCCTGATCCAGGCCAACGGCGGCCTGGTCTACCTGGGTGCCAAGGGCGCAGGCGACCTCGCCGCCACCGTGGTCAACAACACCGGCATCATTGAAGCCAAGAGCTTGGTCAATCGGGATGGCAAGATCATGCTGGTGGCTGAGGCAGGCAGCGTCAGCAACAGCGGCGCGCTTGACGCGTCCGCCTTGGACGCCACCGCCAGTGGCGGCACGGTGCAGGTGCTGGCCAAGGACGCTACCGCCACGCTCACGGCGGACTCACAAATTCTGGCACGCGGCGGCTCTGCCGGTGGCGATGGCGGCACGGTTGAACTCTCGGGCCAGCACTTCAGCTACGCGGGTGTGGTCAATACGTTGGCACCCCATGGAAACACCGGCAACTTCATCATCGATCCGGCCAATATTCTCATTACCGATGGTGCCGATGCCGGTTCCTATACGCCCACTCCCGGGAATGTGGCCACCGATGTCATAACCGCGGGCACCATTACAGGCCTAACCGGTTTGACCGGGCTTGACCTCCAGGCTACCAACGGTATCTCATCCTCAGCCACAGGAATCACTGGTGGCGGCCAGAGCCTCGGGCTGACGCTGGTCACTGGCGGAACTCCCGCTTCGATCAATGTCGGCACAACCCCGATTGTTCTAGGTGGCGGATCATTGACGGTCACCGCCATTGGTGGCGCCAACGTTATCGTGGGCCCCGTCACGGGCGGGGGCCTGACGGTTACGGCCGCCACGGGGCAGATCACACTCAACAATGCGGTCAATGTCGGAACGGGCGCCATTTCGGTCACGGGCGGCGGCGTTGTCGGCACTACCGGCGTAGCCTCACTCGTGGGTGGCAACATCGCCTTGGCTTCGGGCGGCGGAAACAATTTGACCATCGCAGGCAGCGTAACCGGTTCAGGTACGGTGCAATTGACCGCTGCTGGCTCTGGTGCCGTCAATGCCAATAGCGCCATCAGCGCTGGCAACGACGTTACGGTTAGCGGGCAACTTATTTCCGTGGCCGGTTCTATTGCCGCCACCGGTCATACCGTCAACCTGGAGAACATGAGTTCTATGTCAACCGCTGGCACGATCAGTGCGACGACAGTGAACATCCTTCCGAGTTCGACCGTGGGCATTGGAGGTGGAACGGGCGCGACCCAAGTGACCGGGGGCAACCTGCAGCAGATGATAGCGACCACCGTCAACGTCGGCGCTGGTGGTGCCACCACCAACAATACCGATATCGGTTCACTGACTCCGGTCAATCTGACCAATATCGGCACCCTGAACATCAACGCCGGTAATGCGGGCACGATCACGCAGACCGGCGGTTCCGGCATCGACATCAGCACATCAAGCACCAACGTCAATTTGGCTGCGGGCGCAGGCGTTGGTACCCTGGCGAACCCGGCGTTGTTCAACGTCGCAGGCGTTGGAACCGGTGTTTTCTCTGCGAGCACTTCGGCAGGCACTGGCAACATCTATTTGCAGACGTCGGCTGGCGGGACGACCACGGCCAGCAAGCTTGGCATTACCACCAACACAGGTTCTGCACAGACGGTGCGACTCACGGACACGGGTGGATCCTTAAATATTGACGGCGCGGTTGACATCAACGACAACGTGACGCTCGGGACCACAGCGTCTGGTCAGGGCGTGACGATCGGCGCCGCCATGGGTGGAACGACCCATCTTGGTTCCTTGACGGTCAACGCCACGGGCAATGTCGCAGTCGGAGCCGACATCACCGCCACCGGTGCCGTCAGCCTGACCGCCAACGATGGCCTGACCAGCCCAACGCTGAGCCAGACCCTTGGTACCATTTCCGGCAGCACGGTATCGGCTACTTCCAAGGGCGCGATGACCCTGCTCAACGTGACCGGCACGGGTGGCGTGACCGCCAGCGTGACGGGTGCCAATACGTTGTTCACGCAGAGCGCCGGCGGTACGATTTCAAGCACCAATAGCGCGATTGCCATCACCGCCGATAACATGGCTTTGGGCGGCGCGATTTCTTCGGGCAGCGGCAACATCACGCTGGCTCCGACCACTACCACAACGGCAATCCAGGTGGGCTCCACTGCTGCTAATGGTGTGGGTACCTTGGGCCTGACCGACTCCGAACTCAACACCATCACAAGCACCGGAACCATCACCGTGGGTGCAGGCACTAACACCGGCGGAATTTCCGTCGTTGGGAATGCCAATATCGTTGGAAAAAATCTGACATTGACCACCGGTGCCGCCATCGTCGAGACGGCGGGCACGCTGACGACGACCGGCAGCCTCGCCTTCAACGCTGCAACCGGTATCGGCAGCGCGGGTGCAATGCTCACTGGCGCGCCAACTGTCAGCTTCAGCAACAGCACTTCCGGTAATGTCCTGATCACGGATTCGTCCGTTGCCAGCACAACATTCAGCGGAAGCAACGCTGGCGCTACCACCACGATTTCCAAATCGGGTGGCAGTCTCAATATCGGCGCCGCAGGCATCAGTGCCGCGACGACCGTTAACCTGGACGCCACCGGCGGCCAGGCCATCACCGACACGGGTGCTGGCACAGTCACTGCTACCACCGTCAACCTTGGCGTCACGGCTGCGACCGCCATTGGTACGGGTACGGGTACCGGTTCTGTGAAGACCGCCACGAGCAACCTCGATGCGCTTTCAAGCGCAGGCGCCATCTACGTGTCGAACACGGGTACGCTGCTGGCGGCCAATGTTGTTGCATCGGGCGCGACGGTGGGCAATCTGGTTAACCTGCAGAACACGGGCGCCTTGACGACCAACACAGGCAGCATCACATCGAGCAAGAGCAGCGTAGTGGTGAATGCGGGTGGGTTGGTTACCGTGAGTGCTCTGACCGCCATCGGCACGGCCG
The DNA here is from genome assembly GCA_903909815.1 of uncultured beta proteobacterium. Taxonomy (GTDB): domain Bacteria; phylum Pseudomonadota; class Gammaproteobacteria; order Burkholderiales; family Burkholderiaceae_C; genus CAIKVZ01. The sequence goes on from CAIVXG010000067.1 coordinate 6,009, forward strand.
GTGGCACGACCACCAGCGTGACGGGTACCGGCGTCACCAATGCCGGAGCGATTGAAGGCGACACCGGGGTTTCGGTGACGGCCACTACTGTGTCGACCGGCCAGATCACCAACACAGGTGTAATCACCGGCACGGCGGGTGTGACGCTGACGGCTGACCAAATGGCGTTGTCAGGCGGCACGGTGAATGCGGGTGCGGCTATTGCCACACTGGTGCAAAAGACGGCTACGCAACTGATCGACCTGGGTACGGGCGCTGACGCGGCTGGCACGCTGGGTCTGTCGTCAGGCGAACTCAACACG
>CAIVXG010000068.1 GCA_903909815.1 uncultured beta proteobacterium
AAACCGTTTAGGACGGTATTTTGGCTGCCCCCCAGGGAGTCGAACCCCGATATGCCGCTCCAGAGGCGGCTGTCCTACCATTGAACGAGGGGGCAACAAGAGCCAGAATCGCGGCTCCACTTGCGGCCGATATTGCCTCAGCCACGGCAGGGCGCCGAACGGCAAAAGCCAACTCATCCATCATAAGGGGAGTCCCCGGCTTGGTCAAACTCGACTCTCTTCCAATACAAGATGAGCCTGAAGGAAGACTTTGATCCCAATACAAGATGAGCCTGAAGGGTCGGTCATGCTGGGTAGTGAACATCCGCATGGTTCGAGCAGAAGAGTTGAGTTTGGAGGCGATTGGCCGTTTTGTCACGGGCAGCGAGGACATCCGGTTTGAGGCCGAAGACCGCCAGCAGCTCTATGGCTGGGTGGAGAAGGTGTTGGTGGGACGGCAATACGCCCAACAGGGCAAGGCGGCGCGGGGCCTTTTGCGGCGTTACGTCGAGAAGATGACTGGGCTGAGCCGGGCGCAGATAACGCGGCTGATCGCGCGCTACGCGGCCAGCGGGCGGGTGCAGGTGACGGTCTATCGGCGGCGACGCTTCGCCGAACTCTACACACGGGCCGACATCGAGTTGCTGGCCGCGGTTGACGAAGCGCACGAGATGCTGAGCGGCCCGGCCACACGGCGCATTCTGGAGCGCGAGTTCGAGGTCTACAAGCGGCCGGAGTACGCGCGCCTGGCTACGATTTCCGTCGCTCACTTGTACAACCTGCGCCACCACCAGCGCTACCGCGAGCGGCTTCTCAACTACACCAGGACGCGACCCACGGCGGTGTCGATCGGCGAGCGGCGCAAGCCGCAGCCGCAAGGCCAGCCTGGATTTCTGCGCTTGGACACGGTGCATCAGGGCGATCAGCCGAACGGTGGGGAGAAGGGCGTCTATCACATCAACGCCGTCGATGAGGTCACGCAATGGCAGGTGGCCGGCGCCACGCCGCGCATCTCGGAGGCCTATCTGGAGCCGGTTTTGGAGCACATGCTGCGTCAGTTTCCTTTTCGCATCCTCGGCTTCCACTCCGACAACGGCAGCGAGTTCATCAACAAAACCGTCGCCCAACTGCTGGAAAAACTGCGCGTCGAACAGACCAAGAGCCGGCCTCGGCAGAGCGGCGACAATGGCCTGGTGGAGACCAAGAACGGCGCGGTCATTCGCAAACACATCGGCTATGGATACATCGATGCCAGCCACGCAGACCGCATCAACGACTTCTACCAGGAGTACTTGAATCCGTATCTGAACTATCATCGTCCTTGCGCTCAGGCGGACGTGAAGATCGACGAGAAAGGGCGCAAGCGTGTAAGTTACAAGCGCTATCAGACCCCGCTGGAGACCCTGTCGCTGTTGCACAAACCAGGACAATACCTGCGCCGGGGACTGAGTATGAACGCGCTCGAAAGGGTCGCCGCGGCCATCAGCGATACCGATGCGGCGCGGCGGATGCAACAGGCCAAAGCAAAACTGTTCGAGCGCTGGCGGTTGACCGCGTAGGACTGAAGGGAGACACAAAGGGCGGAGGAAATGGCGGTACGTGGAAAGCCCGGAAAACGATAGTACGTGTTTTCCGCCCTTCCCACATACCTTGGAAATCGCTCGAACAAGGCATCGGAACATGAAGGGCATGCGCAGCGATTTCCACATTCCCTCCGCCCCGGCTGCTAGCATGAATCAATTTCAAAACACGAAAGGACAAAACCCGCTTCGCCTACCCTTCGCTACCTTCAGGCTCATCTTTCGATTGGAAAAGACT
>CAIVXG010000069.1 GCA_903909815.1 uncultured beta proteobacterium
ACCGGCCTGCTGCCGCGCATGGGCAACGAGGAATGCAGGGGTGAAGGGTCCGCACGGCTGTGCAATCCAGTTCATGCCCTTGCCAAGGCGGATGCAGCGCTCTGCCGGCGTCAAACGAACGTTGCCACTCAAGGTGCTAAAAGGCCCTTTCGAGATACTCTGCTTTGGAAATCAACTCGGCTTGTGTATCGTTGAATCTCTCCGAGATGACCTGGAATTCATCGCCCAGGCAAGCAAAGGCATCAACCATGTCGGGATCGAAATGCGTGCCTTTTCCCTGCATGATGATGGCGGCAGCCTGTGCGTGCGACATCCCCGCCTTGTAGACTCGCGGGCTGATGAGCGCGTCGTAGACATCGGCAAGCGCCATCAGGCGTGCAGGGATGGGAATGGCGTCGCCGATCAACCCCAAGGGGTAGCCAGATCCATCCCATTTTTCGTGATGTGAGTAGACGATATCCTTGGCGATTTCCAGAAAGTCCAACATTTCTCCGGAGGTCGCGCCCGCATGGAGAAGGGCGTCTCGCCCCAAAGCGGGATGCGTTTTCATGATCTCAAACTCGTCTGGTTCGTAGCGTCCTGGTTTGAGCAGGATCCGGTCAGGAATGCCCACCTTGCCGATGTCGTGCAAGGGCGCACACTTGAAAAGGAGTTCCACCATCTCGTTGGTCAGGAAATCATTGAAGCGCGAGTTCGGCTTGAGATGCTTGCTCAGCGCCCGCATGTAATGCTGGGTGCGGCGGAGATGGTTTCCGGTGTCGGCGTCACGCTTCTCAGCCAGGGATGCAAGCGCCAGAATCGTCACATCCTGAAGCGCCGCCAATTGGCGCGTGCGCTTGACGACTTCGAACTCAAGGTACTCATTGTTCACACGCATCGTTTTGGCAGACGACGCGTCGGCAACGTGCGCCCGCACTCGCGACAGCAGGATCGGCGGGTTGATGGGGCGCGTGATGTAGTCGACCGCGCCGAGCGCCAGACCATGCTGCTCGTCCTCCACCTCGCCCCTGCTGGTGAGGAAGATCACGGGAATTTGCCGCGTGTTGGGCCTGGCCTTGAGAAGGCGACAGACCTCATAGCCATCCATCTCGGGCATCATGACATCGAGCAGGATGAGGTCGGGCGGTTCAAGCTCTGCCAGCGCCAGTGCCCTGACGCCATTGTTCACCGCTTTCACGGTATAGGCGCTTTTCAGCAGTTCAGCCATCAGCCCCAGGTTGGCCGGGGTGTCGTCTACCACCAGGACGGTGGGTTTGGCGGCTCTAAACAGATCCATGCAAAGCCTCTGCGGTCAAAGCCAGGCCGGCAGACCTGGCCAGTGTGCCAAGCGCCATGGACGCGGACTCAAAATCAAAGTCTTCAACCTGTTGCTGAAGCTGCACGAAGCCATCTCCCAGGCCTTGGTGCAACAGGCCCGCATGCTCCCGAAGCAGGGGCACAGCTTGGGCGTCGTTTGCGCCCATCAAGGCCGCAAGATCGCGGCACACCCGATGCAGCAGCTGGGGGGCGTTGATCGCCGGAGGGGAAACTGACGCAGGCGCAGGCATGGCCAAAGCCAAATCCCTGCCGAGCTGGGCAGCATGTTCCTCCAGCGACCGCAGCAGTGCATGCAACTCGTTGAGTGGCTCATTCAGGCGCAAGGCCCGCTCAATGGAGGCACTCAGCTCGCTGCACGTCAGAGCGCCAATATTGGCGGCCACGCCCTTGAGCGTGTGCGCCACACGCTGTGCCACAGCCAGTTTCCCGCTGTTCAAGGCGCTGCGCAGGCGGGCCGGATCGCGCTCCAGATGGACGCGGAATTTCTGCAGCAGACTGCAATAGAGATCGCGGTTGCCGGCGCATTGACGCAGGCCTCGATCCGTGTCGATGTTGGTGATGTGCAAGCCCCGCACCTCCGGGGCTGCTCGCGCCCAGCGCGCAATGCACCGCGCCAACGCCTGCGGGTCGATGGGCTTTGTCAGATGCTCGTTCATGCCCTCGCTCAGGCATCTCTCTCCTTCTTCTGCCATGGCGTGCGCCGTCATGGCAATGATGGGCAAGGCAGAGAAGCGGGCGCTGCGGCGCAGCGCCAGGGTCGCCTGGTGGCCATCCATCACCGGCATTTGAAGATCCATAAACACCATGGACCATGGCAACGGATCAGGCGCTGCGGACAGCATGTCCAGCGCCTCCTGGCCGTTGTTGGCGACAGTGACCTGCACGCCCAGGGACTGCATCAGTTCCACCGCAATTTGCTGGTTGATTTCGTTGTCTTCCACCAGCAATACGTTCACCCCCTTGAGCTCCATGCCTTCGCCGCTCGAAAGCAGCGGCGCATCATGCGCGGCATGCAGCGGACGGATGATGCCGGCCAGTGTGTCCCACAGCCTGGACTGGCTCACCGGCTTGTCAATGAAGGCGCTGGCTCCCGCGCGCAAACCGGCATCCCGCACCTCATCGGCCCCATACGCGGTCACGATCACCACACTGGGTCGATGCACCAGTGGCAAGACATGGGTGATCAAATTGGAGCCATCCACTCCATCGAGATTGGGCATGCGCCAATCCATCAACACCACCTGGAATGGTTCAGCCGCGTCGGCGGCCTGCAGCGCGGCGATCCCCTCGCGTACGTCCGCCACCCCCAGCCCGGACATACCCAGGGTGGCAAGCTGTTCGAGCAGAATCTGCCGCGCCGCGACGTTGTCGTCCACCACCAACACGCGGACTCCAGCGGCGCTCGAGCGCCGCACCACAGAAGGTTGTTGTTGACCCGAAAGCTCCAGCCAGGCATTGAACGTGAAGGTGCTTCCGCTTCCCACCTTGGACTTCACCCAGATGCTGCCGCCCATCATCTCGACAAACCGCTTGGAAATCGCCAAGCCCAGTCCGGTGCCGCCGAAGCGGCGCGTGGTGGAGCTGTCTGCCTGGGTAAACGCAGTGAACAGCTGACCGCATTGTTCGGGCGTCATGCCCACGCCCGTGTCTTCGACCGAGATCGTCAATTCGATCCTGTCGCCCTGGTGTTGCGACACGACAAGCTCCAGCTTGACCTGACCGCTCTCGGTGAACTTGATGGCGTTATTCACCAAATTGATCAACACCTGCCGAAAGCGCATGGCGTCTCCCAGCAGACCTGTGGGCACGTCCGGAGCGACGCGAATCAGGAACTCGAGCCCTTTGTCGTGCGCCTGTTTCGCGACCACGGACGACATTCCGTCCAGCAGTTCATCCAGCCAGAAGGGCAGCTGTTCCAGTTCCATCCTTCCGGCCTCAATTTTCGAGAAGTCCAATATGTCGTTGATGACACCCAGCAAGGACGTGCCTTCGGCGTGGATTTTTTGCAGGTAATCGCGTTGCCGCGAGGTCATGTCGGTCTTGAGTGCCAGGTGCGAAAGACCGATAACCGCGTTCATGGGCGTGCGGATTTCGTGACTCATATTGGCCAGAAATTCGCTCTTGGCCTTGGTCGCGTCTTCGGCGCGCATCCTGGCGATCTGCAGCTCGTCGCGCTGCAGGCCCAACTCCCGCGCCTGGTCCTGGGTCTGCATCAACAACTCGTGCGCCAGTTGATTGCGGGCGAATATCTCCAGATTGAGCGCAATCAGCGGCACCAGCTCCAGCATCAGGGCATGGTGCCGTTCTTGCATCAGGCTCAGACTGGCGAGTTCGATCACGGCCAGAACCTCGCCGGAGGAGTTGACGACCGGGAACATGCCAACCGTACGTGGCGCCACATCGATGAGCGCGGACTGGATGCGCAGATCACCGGCTCGCAAGGCGTCAATCAGGATAGATTGACCGTCCAGCACACATTGCCCCAGGAGGCCCTCGCCTGCAGAGAAATCGCGCAAAATTCTGCTCAGATCAGGCACCCCCCAGCCACCCAGGTACACGTACTTCCCGCTCTTTGGATCGTGCACGTAGAACAGTCCAATTTGAGCTCCGACAAAGGGTGTAAGGCGCAGCATCAACGCGGCAGAGAACTGCTCTATATTCTCGGTGGCCTGGAGGGCCGGTGAAAGCTCGCTCAAGCAAGTCTTGACCCAGCGCTGTGCATCGGCTTCCCGCACCACCTTCTGCAACTCGGTGATGGCGCGCGCCATAGCGCCAATTTCGTTGTCCATGTCGGTGTGCTCGACGGTGGTGTCAAGGCGGCCTGCTGCGAGCCTCTCGACGCTGTGGCGCAGGCTCTCCGACGGCCTTCTCAAGGACAGCCCCAGCAGTCCGCCCAGGCCCAAGGCTGCCAGCCAACCCATGGCTTGCAGGGCCAGGGTCCAGCGTTCGATCTGAATGGAAGATTCCATCGCAGTGACGGCAAAATGATGCGCAGACTCTTCCTTTTGCCGCTCAAGAATGGCCATGGCCTGGTCGGTCGCCTCATACACGCGCACGTTCTTTTCACTGGCCAGGAAACGCACCAGCTCGCCCCGCTGGAAAGGCTTTTCACTGGCCAGCAAGGCCAGGGCATGGTCCACATTGAGCTGGTACTGGGACAGCAAATTCTCCAGTTGAGACAGCAGCAGTTGGGTCGCAGGGGTTTGTAGCGTCTTGGCATTCTCGTCCAGGGCATGGCGCAGCGTGTCGCGCGAGTGGTTCAGCGCCACGCGCGCTGCCTCCCGACTGGCTTCATCTGGAGCCAGGACCATTTGCCGCAGTGACCGACCCAACTCCATCAGGTGGGTGTTCGCGGTCTTGACGTACGAAACGCCCCGCAACTCGACTTCGTACATGCGCTGAATCTGCTCGCTGTGCAGTCGGTTGGCATAGATCGATTGCAGCCCCGTGGCGGTCAGGATCGCAAGCAGCGAGCCCAGTCCAAGCAGCAGCTTGGTGTTGATCTTGAGCCCTTCAAGCAGGCGAAAAACGGCTTTCATGCCTGCGCCAGCGCATCGGCTGCCAGCGGAATTTCAAACCAGAAGGTGCTGCCTTGCGACAAGGGCTGGCTATATCCGATGTCACCCTGCATGAAGTTCACAAGGTGGTGACAGATGGCCAAGCCCAACCCCAAACCGCCATGCGTGCGCGTGCTGGAACTGTCGCCCTGGACAAAGGGCTGGAACAAGTGGTGCGCACGGGCTGGGTCCAGACCGATGCCGGTGTCGGCAATTTCAAAGCGCATGCGTGGTGCGTCGTGTTCCTGCGGAATCCTTCGCATCGAAACTGACACACTGCCTGACGCGGTGAATTTCACGGCGTTGTTCAGCAGGTGGCTAAGCACCTGGCGAATCTTCTTTTCATCGCCCGTCCAAATCTCGTTGGTCACGGGCCCCGAGGCGAAGCCGATGTTCAAGCCTTTGATGGACGCCAGTGGCGCCACAGACGCGATGCAATCGTCCACCATTTTTCCCAGGGCAATGGGCTGCACGTGACGGATCAGCGCGCCGGCCTCAATCTTGGCAAAAAGCAGCCCTTCTTCGATGACGCGCATCAGCGCGTCCGCCGACTCGCGCAGCGCTTGGACGATCAGCAACTGATCCGGGTTCAGCGGCGTGTCCAGCAGGAGCTCGGACATTCCCAGAACACCAGCCATCGGCGTGCGAAGTTCATGGTTCAACGAAGGGAGAAACCGGGATTTGTAAGGCAGCGTGCGGCGCGCTCCATCTTGCTTGAGGTGTGACATGGATTTAGCGCGGGTCGGCCACGGGTGTGCGTTGGGGCGCGGCATGCAGTGGCAGGCACAGGCTCACACGCGTGCCCTGGCCCAGAGTGCTGCTCAAGCTGATTTGTCCTTGGTGCAATGCCATGATTTCCTTGGCAATGCTCATGCCCAGACCGGTGCCAGGAAGCTTGCCAGAGATGTCGGCGCGGTAAAAGCGCTCGCCCACGCGCAGCAGCTGCTCTGGTGTCAGTCCAATCCCATGGTCGGTGATATGAATACACACTCGCGGTTCCCTTCCCGGCTCGTCTTTTTGTTCGACCTCCAGAACAATTTCGCCGCCACCTGGCGAGTACTTGTAGGCATTGGACAAAACGTTCAGGATGGCCTGCTGCAACTTGCCACGGTCTGCCATGACATGCGTGGGGCTGCTTGGAAACACGAGCCTTGGGGCACTGCGCTGCGGGGGCAGTGCAAAGGCTTTGACAAGTTGCGTGATGAGTTCCTGCAGGCAGAGTCCCGAATATCGGAAATCCTTGCCGCGACGCTCCTCGATGCGCGCCAGGTCGAGCAATTCATTCAGGATATTTGCCATGAATTTGGATTGCTCAAATATGATGGTCAGGGATTCCCGCTGCTCTGCCGGGCTCAACTCCAGATTCAACAGGACCTCGGCGAAACCCAGCACACCGGCCATGGGCGTGCGCAGTTCATGTGCCGCCGTAGACAGGAATTCGCTCTTCATTTGATCCACTTCCACTTCGTGCGTCACGTCGCGAAAGTACAGTATCTGGGACACGCTGCCGGCACTGCTGGCCAGCAGGATCACCTCCAGTATCTGCCGGCCCGGGTGGTCCATCTCTATCAATTCGCGCTCCGGATTTTTCTGATTTGTTGCCTGGTCTCGCAGCGTGGCAATTCCGACGAATCGAGCGCCCGGCTTGCAGCGCTGCACCAGCCACGACGAGAGCTCGCTTTCTTCCATTCCCGTCAGGGAGGCCTGCCCCTGGTCCGTCATCCGTGCAAATGCCGGGTTCACATAACTCACGCGATGATTCGGATCAAACGAGACAAAGCCATCCGGGCTCAGGGAGAAGATGGCGCTGAGTTGCTCAGACTTCTCGAGGGCGCTTTGCTGCGCAAGTTGACGCGCATCGGTGGCCAAGCGAATCTGCCGCAGATGGCGGTTCAGTCCGGCTGCCAGCAGCAGGATCAACAGGCTGAGCAGTGAGGCCTGAAAGATCAGTGCATCTCTGCCCTGGCGGTGGTTGGCGAACACGTCCTGGATGGACAGCCCGGCCGATACCGCCAGCGGGTAGCCGGGTATCTTTCGAAAGAAATACACGCGGTTGACGCCGTCCACCACCGACACGCTGGTGTAGGTACCGAACAGCTCGCCGCGTTTCATGCGCGCGAACATCACGGCTCCTGTGGCCGAAGTGCCGAACTCCTCCTTGGAGCCCAGTTTGCGCGCACGCGCCACACCATCGAGTCCATACAGCGCGGCCAAGCCCTGGGGGCCCAGGTTCAATTCGCTGTAGAAGCGCGTGAAATAACCCGGATCAATGGATACCACCACGACGCCGGCAAATTCACCGTTTGCCCGCGTGATGCGCCGGGTCAGTTGGACTGACCATTTGCCGCTGGCGCGGCCCAGGACCGGCTTGGAGACAAAGAGCTCCCCGGTATCGGCCGGCACATGCACGCGGAAGTGCTCGCGGTCCGACAGATCAATTTGGCTTACCAGCGGCAGGTTGGACAACACGTAGATGCCCTTCTCGTTGATGACGCCGACCTGATTGAAAATCTCGACGTCGATCACGCCCTGTTCGGTCAGCTCGCGCAAATCGAGCCTGTTGCCCTTCTCCAGATATCCCGCCTGAACAAAGCGAATGACCTGGTCGGCGCTGCGCAGCGTGCGGATGGCGTGCTCCTGACTGACTCGTGTCAGATTGGACAGGTCGTTCTCGGCGCCCAGGGTTTCCCGTGCGCGGCTTTCATCCACCAACAGGAAGATATGGCCCCAGGTCAGTGAGATGAGTATCGCTGCGGCCACCCAGACCATGAGCTTGGTGCGCACAGAGGATGCGTTCCCGGGAAGGGAAGAATTTGGCGCCTTCATCGTGTCAATTTCTGCTCGGCGCATCGATCTGTGCTTGCCTGGATGGCCCGCGCAAGTGCCGCGCGCCTGGCGCCGTTGCGCTGAGTAGGGAGGGGAGAAGTCATGACCGCGGCCTAGACACGTTCGGGCGGTTGTTGTCCGCTCGGCAGGGCCCATGAAAGAAAGGCCTCGGCTGACATGGGCTTGCCCGTCAGATAGCCCTGCACCAGGTTGCATCCCTGGGATGCCAGCACCTCCATCTGAGCCTCGCTCTCCACTCCACCGGCTGTCACCTGCATGCCCATGGCAGCGGCGACGCCGATGAAGCAATCGCTGATGGCTCGGGCCTCGCCGGACTGGGCCAGGTCACGGACAAAACTCTGATCGATCTTGAGCCGATGAATCGGCAGCGAGGCCAGGCGGGAGAGGCTGCTGTAGCCTGAGCCAAAATCGTCAATCGCAATCTTTACCGCCATCTCGCGCAGCTGACTCAAGCGCGAACGACCGTCCTGCAGGTATTGCATCGCATCGGCCTCGGAGATCTCCAATTCCAGCGAGCTGGGCTTGATCCCGTGCGCGAGCAAGATCTGACCGACACGCTCGGCGAATTGCGGATCCTGCAATTGGCGAGACGAGATATTGACCGACAGCGTCAGGTCCGGCAAGCCGCCGGCTTGCCATTGGCTCAGTTGCTGGCAGGCGGTCTCCAGGACCCAATAGCCCAAGGCGACGATGGCGCCATTCCTTTCGGCGATCGGAATGAAAGTCAGAGGAAACAAGTCGCCAAACACCGCGTGCTTCCAGCGCAGCAATACCTCGCAGCCGCGCACCGTGCGGGACTTGTCGGGCGTGACCTGGGGCTGGTACAGCAAGTACAGTTCCTGACGCTCAAGCGCCTTCCAGATTTCAAAACCCAGATCCGGCGCCGGGTGGACAATGCTGCCGGTCTCAAAGAAGCTGAAATCCAGACCGAAGCGCTTGGCGCCGTACATGGCCGCGTCGGCATTCTGCAGCAGCGTGGGGACGTCGTCGCCATCGATCGGATAGCGGGCACCACCCATGCTCACGCTGATGCTCAGAACCTTGCCGTCGGGCAACTGGATGGGTGCGCTCAATGCACTGAGCACACTGCTGGCAATGCTGTAGGCGTCTTCGTCGTTCACCGGACTTTGCAGCAGAATGACGAACTCGTCCCCGCCCACACGCGCCACCATATCGCTGTGGCGCACAGTGGCTTGGAGGCGCGCGCTCACCTCCAGCAACACCAGATCCCCCACCTGGTGGCCAAACTCGTCGTTGATCGGTTTGAACTTGTCCAGATCGATGTACATCACGCAAAAATTGCTGGCCTCACGACTGGCGATGACCATGGCCTGGGTCAGACGGTCTTCCAGGAGGCGGCGGTTGGGCAGCCCGGTCAGGGAATCGTGGTAAGCCAGATTGGCGAGCTGTTGCGCTTCGCTGTCGCGATGGGTAATGTCGACTATGGCGCTGATGTAGGACACCGTCTCGTCCCTTTCATTCTTGACGGCACGAACGCTCTTCCACTCGGCGTAGATATGCCCGTTCTTCTTCCGATTGAAGAACTCCCCGGTCCAGCTTCCGGCGTCGGTCAGATAGGTCCAGTATGACCTGTAGAAGTCGGCGTCCTGTCGACCTGAACTGAGCAGGCGCGGATTTTCCCCCACCATATCGGAGGCGCTGTAGCCGGTGATCCTGCTGAAAGCGGGATTGACCGAACGCACCAAACCGCTGGCGTCACAGATGAGCAGACCTTCGGCGCAGTCGCTCGACATCAGCATCAATTTCTGAATCTCGATGTCGCTCAAACCGCTCTGAACCTCAGCGCTGAGGAGCCAAAACATCTCCAGTCGATCCAGTTTTCGCACCGGCATCACCAGGGCGTCATAGATGATGTCGCGCTGCATCGTGCTGTCGAGCAGAACCAGCTTGCGCTGCTCCACCGCACCGGTGGCACCGACACCGACGAACTTGGCCAGCAGCGTGGTCACGATTTCCAGATGGGACCAATGAATGTACTGCCAGATGAACTTGCCTTTGAGTTCCGGTCCACCGGATGCGAAGGCCCGTTGGGCCCCGGGGCTGGCCCGCACGATTTCCCCCTGACTGTCCGTCACCAGATACGCGTCGATGGATTTCGGGATGGCATCCAGCAGCACGTCCGCGCTCTGGTTGCTGCGGCCGTGTGACTGGAGAACCAGTTGGTAGCGCCGCTGCAGCAGGGCCTGCTGTTCCATCAAATCGCGCAGGTCTTGTGCGTAAATGAACAACTGGCGTTGCAGCGTTGCAAGGTTGCGTCGTGGCGAAGTGGCCTTGACCGCGCCAGCCGAAGTGGCCATGGGGGTTGCGGTATTCATGTCAGCCGGTCCCGCACCCAGGCCACCACTTCGAGGGGACTGAAGGGTTTGATGAAGTAGGCGTCGGCGCCGCGTTTTCGCGCGTCATCGCCATCGGCGGCTTGCCCCCGCGCGGTGATCATGGCGACGGCTGTACCACGGCTGAGGGGATCGCCCTTGATTTTCTCAAGCACTTGCAGCCCGTCCATGGCTCCGGGCATCATGATGTCGAGCAACACCACTTTGGGAGCGTGTCGTCGCACGATGTCGAGCGCGGTCGCGCCATCTTCCGCTTCCAGCAATTCATAGCCCTTGCCCAGCGTCATTGCCAGCAGGCGGCGTATGTCCCAGTGATCGTCAACGATGAGGATCTTGGTCATGGCGATTTCCGAAAGACTGTGGGAATTTTTTCCGGATGGGACGCCAGGATGCAGTCGGTAGGCGGGTGGCAACCGGTCGTCAGGACGTGCGATCGCAAATTTCATGATGGGAGATTGGTAATGCATCTCGGAATTGGCGATGCGCAGCAGTTCCTCGACATCGGTACCGTCCTTGGGGTAGCAGGCAGATCCAACGCTCACGGTTGTGACGCTGATGTCGCCCCGTGCCAGGCTGAACGGCTTGGTGAAGGCTTCGTGCAACAGCTTGACGGCGCGTTCGGTCTCGCTCGCGTTGGGGTTGTTGGGCAGCAGAACCAGAAAGTCCCCACCACCCACGCGCGCGACGGTGCTGCCCGCAGCCATCTGTTCCTGCAACCGCTTGCCGCTTGCCTGCAGCAGTTGGTCAGCTTCCTCATGTCCCAGCTCCCGGGCAAGTTCGTCGAATCGCTCCAGGCTGACCCACAAGACAGAGCCGCTGCTGTTGTCAAGGGCCGCATTGGACAGGGCCCGCGTCAATTGCACCTCGAACATGCGTCGATTAGCCAGTCCGGTGAGAAGATCGGTGTGCGCGACCAGGCTGTAGCGCTTGTCTTCGTCAGCGCCTTGGGGCAAATCGGCAAATGAGGAGATGTAGGAGACCGTCTGCCTCAGGGAATTCTTGACCGCCTTGATCGTGACCCATTCGAAGTAGATTTGCCCGTCCTTGCGTCGGTTGAACAGCTCCCCGGTCCAACTGCCGTTTTGCTGCAACTGGTTCCAGAGGTTGCGATAGAACAGGGGATCCTGCAGCCCCGAACTGCGCATGCGCGGGTTCTGCCCCGTGACCTCGGCCGCGCCATAACCCGTGATGCGGGTAAAGGCGGGGTTGACGGCTCGTATGCTGGCGTTCGCATCGGTGATCAGCAGCGCTTCGTGCGCGTCGCCGAAAAGGGGAAACGCTTGTTCAATGTTCGGAGTGTCTGCGCTCGCGTCGACGGGCTGGCCCAGCAGCCAAAAGATTTCCATGCCCGCCATCAGTGCCAGGACCTCATAGCCTTGGCCCCCCAACTTCGGGTCACCGGCGCACAGGAACAATCGATCCTGATGGATGGCACCGCTGGCGCCGGAGCCGGAGAAGCTTTGAATGATCCCTTTGATGCGATCACGCTCCTTGTAGAGCATCAACTGCTGCAGCGGCAACCAATTGAGCGATCGACCCGGCTGAGAAAACGCCTTTTCCGCCTCCGGGCTGGCCTGCATGATCAGGCCCTCTTTATCGGTCACCAGGTACATGCTGATCGACTTGAGAATGCTGTTCAACAGCACGTCAACGTCTTGTTCACCCCGCCCAAAAAATTGCAGCACCTTTTCGTGGCGCTGTTGCAGCCTGCGTTGCATCGCCTGCAACTCCTGCAGGTCCTGCGCATAGCGGAATAGCTGTTGTTGCTGGTCCAGGCGTTCGAAATGATCGAAGTTGATGGGCAATCCGCTGGGGGGATCAACCGTGGCGCCGCTGCGCAGCGAAGGCTGGCTCACTTCCCCTTCTCCCGCACCCACGCCACGAGTTCCATCGGGCTGAAGGGTTTGATGAAGTAGGCGTCGGCCCCACGTTTGCGCGCTTCATCGCCATCGGAGGCTTGCCCGCGCGCGGTCACCATGGCGACCACAACGCCTCGGTTGAGTGGATCGTCCTTGATCTTCTCAAGCACCTGCAGGCCGTCCAATTCTCCGGGCATCATGACGTCGAGCAGCACCACCTTGGGACGGTGTCGTCGCACGATGTCAAGCGCGCTCGCACCGTCTCCCGCTTCCAGTAACTCAAACTCCTTGGCCAGCGTGATTGCCAGCAGGCGGCGTATGTCCGCGTGGTCGTCAACGATGAGAACTTTGATCATGGTGATGTACTCCAGTGGTGGTGTGATTTTTCGGGGACAGGAGCAGCGCCATGTCAGAGGCGTAGGCCTGCGCTTGCAAGGTGTAGCGGCATTCAGCGCAGGATGCGCGGCTGCGTTCGTGTTCTGGCAAGCCGGTCGCCAGCGTGAGCGTGAAAGACTCCACTTGCCGCTCCAGCGCCTCGCTGTTGCCGGGATTCGGCATGTACTCCAGCTTGAGTTGACCGGTATGCAGTTCAATGATGCGCCGACAAATCAGCTCGTTCACCAACCGCGAGCGCGGTGAATTTGACGCGGCGTTGCTGCTCGCAGGGGCTTCGTCGTGTGCCACCGCAGTGGCAGCGGGGAAGCTGCCTGTACCCGCGACGACATGACCTGTGATGACGACGAAATCCCCCAACTGACGCAAGCGGATGTCGATGTAGCTTGTGCTCGGCGCGCTGCTTCCCAGGCCCTCCAGCAGCACCCGCAAGGCCTGGTTCAACCACGCTGCACTGCCATAGACCATGCCCTGCGGGCCGGGCTGTGGACTGAAGAAGTAGTGCACTCCGGGGTGGGCTGCCAGACTCGGGATGAGGTGGTGAAGTTGCTCTGCCAGGTCCAGTCGTTCGTCGCAAAACACGTTGTCGCGTTGCAGCAGCGACAGATCGGAGATCGTCTGCAGCAACTGGTCAATGTCCTCGCACTTGGCTGAAAGAGTCGCAAGCTCGCGCGCCGGATCACCCTTCGCCGTGCTCAGCAAGGATCGAAATTCGGCCATTTGTGCACGCAAGCCCTGACCGAGCAGCATGGCGCTGCTCGGGCCGCCCGCATCGGTGTGGGTCACCGCTGCCGCCGAGGGCGCCGTGTTCGTCGGGTGGGAGGCAATGAAGACGGTAAAGTCGTCGGGCCCGTTCTTGCACAACCAGGCGTTGGCCCATTTCTTTGGCTGATTGAAGGCGCCAATGCACAGCTCGAACCGCCTGGGCGATGGCGAGCCCGACCTTTTTTCTCCCTCTACCAATCGTTTCAGCGCGATTCTTACCGACTCGCCTTCTTGCATCCAGAGGTCTGCTGCGTGGTTGTGCGCCAGGACGTCGCCCTGAGCGTCCAGCAGGATGACGCCCTCGTTCATTTCCTGCAGGATCTGCCTGTCGAATTGAAGGCGCATGTTCGGATTCATGGTTCTGATGCGCGTGCCGGGCAAGCGATGGCGATGGCTTTGGCCAGCAAACGGTCAAATGGAATGGGTTTGGGAAAAACCTCGACGCCCGAGGGGAGTCCGCCGCGTCGTTTGATTTCGGAAGGATCCAGTCCGGTCACGGCGACGATGCTGACGCAGGGTGCCATTTCGGGCTGATGAAACAGTACCCGCAGCATGTTGAAGCCGTCCATTCCAGGGATTTGCAGGTCGGTTATCAGAAAATCCGGGGGCCGTCGGCTCACTTCCAGGAGTGCGGAGATGGCGTTGTCAGTCAACTTGACTTCAGGCTGCATCGGCCATGCGGCCAGATTGGCTTGGTACAGTCGCAGCAGATGGACATCGTCCTCTACGACAAGCACCCTGAGCCGCGGCGGCGTGGCCGCCACGACCGTGGATTGCACTGCAGGCGGCGTCCTTTGCAGCAGCGCATCGACGGAATCGCGCAATACCCGACGATGGCCGCCCGCGGTCTTCCATGCCTGCAAGATCCCGCTTTCAACCCAAAGCTGGACCGTGCTCACCGACATTCCCAGTAAATCAGCTGCTTCACGGGTGGTGCAGAAGTTTTTTTGGATCATGGTGGTGGGTCTGGTTTCGCGCTTGCCGGTCATCGCTGGCGAATATTGACATATATTCGACAATTAATGTAGATTATTATCAATAATTATCATTAATATTTCCGAGCGCGGTGATTTTGTTGCCGGCGTGCCGATTGCGCCAAGCCAGCCGGGATGGTTTCTCCGACCCTTCCCGGGGGCCTCGCGACCCGCTCCAACCCGACTCTGTCAGGCCATCCGGGGAGAGCAGCCTGAGCGCGGGGCCCGCAGAGGTGCGGCGCTGGTGCCAGGATGGGCAAACAGTCTGCGTCGCGACCGATACCCGCGGTGCGTTCCTGGGCGGGGGGCGACAGGCGGTGGCGCCGCAGGATTGCGGCATGCCCGGCCGGGCCCGGCTTTCGTGTTGGATCTGGTGCTGGGTGCGGCCTACTCAGAAAGCCACCGAGGCAAGCACAAGCCGACTCTGGTGCCGGCACCAAACGTGCTGGCAAGCGTCAGCTTTCCGCCGTGCAAATCGATGATCTCCTTGACCAGGCTCATCCCCAGGCCGGTGCCCGGAACCTTGCCCGATGTGTTGGCGCGATAAAAGCGCTCGCCCACGCGGACCAACTGTTCCTGCGTCAGCCCCAGGCCCTGATCGACCACGCTGACGCAGACCATCGGCGCTTCGCGCGCCAGGTCGGATTCCGCCACGCCCGCGGCCGGGTGGTCTTCAATGCTGACGCGCACGGAACTTCCCGCGGGAGAGTACTTGTAGGCGTTGGAGAGTACATTCAGGATCGCCTGCTGCAGCTTCGTGCGGTCTGCGCGAACGTACAGGGGCAGCTCGGGCATGACCAGCTCCGGCGCCGCTCGACCTTTGGGCAGGCTGAATTCACGGATCACTTCCGCCACCAGGGCTTGCACGTGAGTGGCCTTGAAAACGAAGTCCTTTCCGCGACGGGACTCGATCCGTGCCAGATCCAGCAGTTCGTTCAGGATGGACGCCATCAATTCAGCTTGCTTGAAGATGATGGACAGGAACTCCCGGCGGTCAGCCTCGGGCAGGTTCTGGGTCAAGAGCACCTCGGAAAAACCGTAGATGCTGGCCATCGGAGTGCGCAATTCGTGCGCGGCCGTGGACAGGAACTCGCTTTTCAACTGTTCGACCTCGGTTTCACGCGTCACGTCGCGCAGGTAAAGAATCTGCGAGACGCTCTCCAGATCAGATTCACGCAAAAAGACTTCGAGCACGCGCTTTCCTGGACCGCTTAACTCGATTCGTGGCCGCTGTTCATCGCCGGCTGCGTGCACGGCACTCAGCGCCGCTGTGCCGGGGAACCCTGCATGGGGCAGGCAGACCCGTGCCAGGAACTGTGAAAACTCGGTTTCGTCCAGTCCCAGCACCTGCGCCTCCTCCAATCCGGTCATGCGGGTAAACGCCGGGTTGGCGTACTTGACGCGGCGCGCGCCGTCGAACGATACAAATCCGTCTGGACTCAGCGTGAATATCATCTGAATTTGCTGCGCATGCTCGCGGGCCACTGACTCGGCCAACTTGAGGCTCGTGACGTCGATGCGGTTGCCAACGATATAGCCGCTTGGCGTGCGGTGTTCAACGATCAACAGCCAACGGCCATTGTTCAGGCGCTGCTCCAGCACCTCACCATTGGCCTGCTGGTGCTGCTCCACGCGGTGACGGACCCAGGCGTCGACATCGCCAGCTGCCGCGCTGTACTGGCCGCGCTCAGCCCCGATGCGCACAATCTCTTCGAAAGTCGCTCCCGGAACAATGAGGTCGCGGCTGGTTTCATAGAAACGCAGATAGGCCTCGTTGCACAGCACAAGCCGGTCATTCTTGTCGTAGAGGGTAAAGCCATGGGTGATGCAACTCACGGCCTCGCGCAGCAGATTGCCCGAATTCTCGGCGTCCTGGAGTGCCTGCTGACGCAGCAGATTCTCGTTGCGCAGCAGCGCTTGGCCTTCGCCGAGTTGTTGCGCCATGAGGTTGAATGCCTGAGCCGTCTGCGCCAGTTCGTCCTTGCCGTGCACGGTGACCCGATAGCCGAAGTCACCCGCAGCATAGCGCTGGCTCGCCCTGCGCAGCGCGACCAGTTGCCGTGTCAGGTAACTCCCAAGCAGCCATGAGAACAAGGCCACCACGGCGATCCCCAGCGCGGCCACGCCGGCCGCCCAGCGGCGGCTCGAAGCCAGCAGCACCCTGAGCGGATCCACTGACACGCCCATGCGCACTTCGCCGTAGCGAATCCCGCCCGCCAGCACCGGCGTGGAGCGATCGAAGACGCCATCTACCACCTGATCGATGTGGGTTTCAGGCTCGAACGGACGCGCCAGCATTGCGGGGTCTCCGCGCTGCGCCAGCACGGCCCCTCGGACATCCAGGAGTCGCACGTAGTTGATTTGACCCGTGGACATGACCTCTGCGGCCAAGCTGTCCAGGGTTGCAAGATCCTGCGAAATCACGGCATCCTTGGCGGCGGCGACGAACAGGCTGGAGCCGAGTTCCAAACGGCGCACGAGTTCGGCCTCGTGCGATTCACGCAGTGTTGCCAAGGCACTGCCTATCAGCACCACCAGCAAGCCGACCTCGATCACCGCCACGCCGAGAATGGTCTTGGTGCGAAAACGCATGGATCAGTCCTTCAATTCCGGTGGTGGGTGCATCATGGCCTGTGCACGAGACCGATCGCTTCAATGTGCAGCGCCCGAATGTCGTTCCATTGCGGGTCCTGCGCGGGCGCGATGCCCTTGAACGCCAGCGGCACCAGCAGCCGCCGCCCGGTTTCGTCATCCGCCAGCGAAGCCATCGCCGCCAGCACCCGCGCTACAGATTCGGCCGGAACGCGGGGGTGCGCAGCCAGTGCGTGCGGCGTATAGGCCGGCGTCTCGGACAGGACGCGCAATGCGCCGCGGATCTCCGGCGGGCTGGCTTCCAGTGTGCGCTGTATGCCACCACCGGCTTCCTGCAACCCCGAGGCGACCGCCCGATAGACCGAATCGTGCGAAACGACGAACCTGGCCTGGATCGGAATCTTCAAGCGCGCAAACTCGGCCTGCGGCAGGATGCTCGCGGCGAAAGCGGCCGGTGCCGGGAACACCACCGTCTTTCCGGCCAGGTCAGACGGTTTGCGGTAGGGGCTGTTGGCGCGCACCACCAGAATGCCTTTGATCTTGCGTCCCTGCTCCGTGGCAAACGCGCGGTAACCCGGGGCTGCGTGAAAAACCACGTAATGGTAGGGGTTCATGTAAGCGAGATCGTAGAGGCCATTGGCCAGCCGCTCCTCGAACACCGGAATACTGGGTGCGGTTTGAAACGTGAGGGAGACCCCGGAGCGCCGGCTGACTTCGGCCAGCAGCGGGCCCCATTCTTCAGCCAGGCGGGTGGCCGACTGTTGGGGAACCACGCCAAAGGACAAAGGAGTCGGCGCCGATTGCGCTGGTGCACTTGAAGGCGCAGCGCTCAGACACACAAGCGCAGACAGAATCAAGCGGGCAATCAATGGATACATTTTTCCGTACTGGCCTATCTTTGGCAGGGCCGCTTGGCCCTGCAATATGGGGTCTTCAACGAGGTCGCGCGTGATGGCGCGTCATCGGTGGGCTGACGCATCATCTGGAGAGGATTTCCTAAAGTCTGTGGCCGAATATCGACCATCCCAAACAGCGGCACCCGCTGACATGGTACAGCCATGCCGTTGCCGCCATGCTGAGGGTAGATCGCTTGTGCCGAGATCACTCTGCTGCACGGCTCGTGCCATTGCCTGGCTGGACCAACGGTTGCGGCGCGGCAACCCGAGCGCGCAAGTCGCTTCCTGACACGGGGGCGTCATCGCGGTGTGGTAGCGTGATGGCCCATGAAAAGCACCTCACCTCAGCTCTCGATTCAGCCTGAACCTCGGGTTTTCGGTTGGATTGACGCGGCCGTGATGCTGGCGCTGTTCGGTCTGCTGTGGAGCGCGCTGCACTTTGGCAAGGGCATGCTGGTGCATTTCGACGACTCCACGGTGCTGCAGATTGACGCCTCGCCGGGCCAGATTCCGTACTATGCCGGTCGCACCCTGCTGCGCATGTGGATCGCCTTCCTGTTCTCGCTGTTCTTTGCGATCGCCACGGGTTACCTTGCCGCCAAGAGCAAGACCGCGCGCGCCTTCATCCTTCCCGCGCTGGACGTTCTCCAATCGGTTCCCGTGCTGGGCTTTCTGTCGGCCACCGTCACCGGATTCATGGCGCTGTTCCCCGGCAGCCTGATGGGTGTGGAGTGCGCCGCCATCTTTGCCCAGTAGTGTCCCAACGTTTCCACATCAGGACGTCGTAAGTTGATGATTTACATGTTGAATTTGGTGTTTGAGTCTGGTCTCGATTTGAACGTCGAAGGTCAGACTTGGGGTTTTTCGCGGATTTCCGCCCAAAACCATG
>CAIVXG010000070.1 GCA_903909815.1 uncultured beta proteobacterium
TGTCCACAGGCTCGCCCTGTGGTCAGGACAGTCGTCCATGGCGGGCGCGATTACCTACGCCGCGTCCACGTCCATCGACGAAATCACTGCCGGGTCAATTCCGGTGAGCAGGGGTGGGTCAATTCCCGTGAGCGCCAAAGCAAAGAGCAGAAATAGTAACTGGACGCCTTAAAACAGCCGTTACGCTTCGCTACATGGGCTTTGCCCATACCCTCGACCAAGCGCTGAACAACTCCCGGAATCTACCGGCCAGGCGCGAAAATGCCCGGACAGCACCCCACCCCACAGACACCGGAAGATCGAAGCGCAGCGGCCCGCGTGGCAGCACGGCCAGGCCAACGGCCACGAGTTGGCGACCGCAACGCACTCAAAACCGCGTCACTGATCAAACGACAAAAAACAGTTTATTCGTTAGTATGTTAGTTTGTTTGTTAGTTAGTTGTGGACAGCCAACCGCTTTAGCCAAACGGAAAATGGGAAAGGCGCAGCGCAGCAGCCCGCCAGACAGCGTAGCGCTGAACAGCGGCCACGAGCTGGCGACCGCGCCACCGGCCACCAGGCGCACCATCGGACAATGACACCCCTTTTTGAGCGTCATATCACCCACCGGACCCCAAGCCTAGCGGCCACCTTGGTTTAGTTTTTGAGTCCCGCCAGCTTAAAAGGCCGACCAGGCGCAAGCGCACCAAACAGCACCCTACCCCACGGACACCGGCAGATCGAGGCGCAGCGGCCCGCGTAGCAGCTCTGCCAACCGCCCAGGATGTAAACCGGAGCCTCAGAAAATTCCGTCACCTGGGTTCTAAGCCCAAACCGGCGGAATTTATCCGCCCCGTCAGTGCTGCGTATTCCACGGGTTGATGACCATCAAACCAGCGGCTTCAAATGGTCCGGTGTCTCGCGTTGCGACTATCAGACCGTGTGTCGTGGCCGTAGCAGCGATGTAGCCATCTGCTGGCGCTATAGCCTTCCCTTCCGCCCGTGCACGGGCTCGAAGCACCGCGTAGGCTTCGGAGGCGGCCAAATCAAACGGCAGGATTCGACCGACGAACAAAGGCAAGATGCGTTGCTCAAGACTGGCGCGCAGCGTGTCTCTTCGTTTGCCAGGCGGCAGCGCCGCAATGCCAAAACGTAATTCAGCCAGGCTGATCGTCGAGAGGTAAAGTGTTTCGATAATTTGTGCGTCTATCCAGTTCAAAACGCCCACATCACCGATTAGCTTCAATGGCTCAGAAACGACGTTGGTGTCGAGAAGAATCATTCGAAGCTCATGGGTTCTGCGGGGAACCTGTCACGCTCCAAGTCAAGATCGAAGCCCCCTACTTGCTGGCCAATTTCCGCCAACAGTGAACCGAGCTTGATGCGGCCTTCTGGTCGTGCGGCGCTCTCAAGAATGGCTCTGACTTCGGCTTCGGTGCTTCGACCGGCCAGCGCGGCGCGCACACGCAAGGCGCGGTGCGTCTCCTCAGGCAAGTTACGGACAGTGATTGATGACATTGATTCCAACTTAACACAGTTGATTGCAATGATTTCATTATATATCTATTGCCATCGTTTTGCAATAGGTCGAAACAACCACCTACCGGGCGCGCAAACGCACAAGGGCACCTGGCGCATCGCTCGCCCAGTCGTACCAAGTGCACTCGATGCCAATCTGATCCCAACGAAAAACGGCATTTACTACAGACGCCTTCGTTGGACCGAACACCCACTCGTACCCATCAAGCTTGGCTCGGCGTAGCCCTATGCGTCGCCGCACGTAGATTCCGCCGAATTTGACGCCATTCACGCCAGGGGTTTCCCACCTGGGTGCACAAATTTTATGAGTCCTCTGCTCTAACCAACTGAGCTATAGGCCCGCCGACACACATTGTAACCGGCGGGCCAGGGTCGACAGGAGCCCTTGCGTCGAAAACCAGCATTTGAGCGTCCGACCGGAACACATCGCGAAGGACGTGACTGTCACAAGTGTCACGGGTGGTTTTGAAAAACCTTTTTGGCAACCACAGACAGCCTCCCCAGCGGATTTGAATTGCA
Organism: uncultured beta proteobacterium; assembly: GCA_903909815.1. Classification (GTDB taxonomy): domain Bacteria; phylum Pseudomonadota; class Gammaproteobacteria; order Burkholderiales; family Burkholderiaceae_C; genus CAIKVZ01. The sequence continues at coordinate 2,038 of CAIVXG010000070.1, forward strand.
AATCATATTTATGATATGGCCTGTGACCCCGTGCCACTGGCGTCATGGATTGCCGCCGTAACTGCTGGAGATATTGCTTGGCTCCACTTCGCGGGTGCCCAATTTCTTGAACAGGGTTTCCGCTGTTTCACCGGTGCCGATGCGACCGACCATCAGTGTGTCGCATATGGATATCAACGCCCAGGTGCCTTCCTTGCTTTGGACTTCCTCCAACTGGGAGAAATCCTGACAGGCCAAAACGCAACGTACTCCACGGGAGCGGCCGACTTCGAAGTGGGGCGGATGGGGATCTTGCCCATTTGTGCAAACTCATCGGCCACGATCCAGAGTTTGAGGACTGGATCATCATCGAGTTCCACTGAGTTGACGATGCCAGAGATGACGAAAACGATTGCTTCGATGCAGGCTCGGGTCAGCTCGGGATAGGCAACAACTGCCCATACCGGTTGCTATCATTACCCCAATAATGCCCGCATTTCTGCGGCAACTCGCAGCAATCGCAAGGGATGCCATGACCCAGGACGACATAGACAACTTCACGAGAATGCTGGAAGAGGCAGATGGGAAAGTGGAATATCAGTCCTGGGAAGCGTGGCGCGAGCTCATTGCCGAAGCGATCAAACAAGACAAGGCCAACGGGTACACAAAGCAATATCGGGATTTGTACAGCTACTCAATCAGGAATCCCGATTCGTGCATGCGCTTGATGGCCAACGATCAAATCAACAACGTGATCCTCGGATCGCTAGCTCTCTATCAACAAAAAATCCCCAGGCACTTACCGCTTGTTGTCGAAGCGGCGAACGGAAGCCGTGTTGCTGGCGGCAATATTGCCAACCTGCGGACCATCTTGATGATTGGCTTTGACCCTAACGTCGGTGCCGACGCTTCTACCTCGGCACTCGGATACGCTGTATCGGGCTCACCCGTCCGAGCAGTGGAATGCCTGCTCCAAGCCGGAGCAGACCCCAACCTTGAAGTGCCATTTCGCGGATACAGTATTTTTGCGCATGTGTGCAATGAGACTTACATTCCGCAGGTTGGTCGAGCCATATGGCGCGAATTATTGACCCACTGCTGGCGAGCGAAACGCATTGGACGCAACGCCAAGCAGGTTGATGATCTGGTGCTGAAGGTCGGTTAACTTGGCATCGAAGATCTGGACA
>CAIVXG010000071.1 GCA_903909815.1 uncultured beta proteobacterium
GACGATGCTCCAGGGTTTTGGTGCGGGATATTTTCGCTGCAGGCGCAGGTGACCAAAGAAGCAGGGGATGAAGCGGCGCGTCGCTGCGTGAATGGTGTGCTGCTCGAGCGACGCCATGGGTTCTCAACAAATGAGCAAACTACAATTCCTTCATGTCAAAACCTGTCGCCAAAACAAGAATTCTCGACGATGGACTGCGCTACCGGTCCAAAGTGCAAGGCTCGCCGTTCAAGGCGGCCGAGCATTTCAGCAAATCAACGATGTCGTGCTTCTTGTGCGGGGCCCACCGGGTTCGTTCGACGATGACAACGCGCAAATTTATAGGGAAGTCGCAGGCCGTTTGTGCCCCGTCGTGCAAGGCAGCGAGTGCGGCTCTTGATTTGGGGGCGGTAAACCCTTTGTTTGGTCCGTCCGTAGCCGCATGATGTGGATGCCATGGCGCCGAAGATAGGACTGCCGCTTCAAACCGGCCCGAAAATCCATCATGCTCGACGACAACACCGCCCCAACCGGCCTCTTTACCGATGACAGTCTCGTCACGCGCTGCGTTTGGTGCCGCTCGACGCCAGAGTATCAGAGGTATCACGACCATGAATGGGGTGTGCCCGTCAGTGACGACCGGCGCTTGTTCGAGAAGATTTGTCTGGAAGGGTTTCAGGCGGGCTTGAGTTGGCTGACCATCCTGAAAAAACGCGAAGCCTTCCGGCTGGCCTTCGCCGGTTTCGATATGGATGCAGTTGCTGTCTTTGATGATGCTGACATCAAGCGCCTTCTGCTGGACGCTGGCATTGTTCGCCACCGCGGCAAGATTGCTTCGACAATCAACAATGCCCAGCGCGCACAGGAGATGCGTCGCGAATTCGGCACGCTTGCGGCCTATTTCTGGCAGTTTGAACCGCAATTGGAGGCAAGGCCAGGTCAGATCACACACCAGACCTTGAGCGGCATGACCACCTCTGCGCAGTCGATTTCCATGTCGAAGGATCTGCGAAAGCGGGGGTGGAGTTTCGTGGGGCCCACCACCATGTATGCGTTCATGCAGGCGATGGGGTTGGTGAATGATCACATTCTGGGATGTGCCGCTCGGGGGAGGGCGTCTGCCGCGCGCTCCGAGTTCAAATCACCCGCAGTGACTTCCGCTCATTAAACGTTGGCTCAGTGACGGTCGTAGTGGCTCCAAGCGGTCGTCGATAGCTCCTCAGTTGGCACAACAACACCCGCCAGATCGTTGATCTGCCGTAACAGCGGCGGGCATATTTACGCCAATTCGGCCAGCAATTCGGGGTGACGGCTAACCAACTTGAGTAAACTTTGCGCGGCGCCACTGGGCACTTTTCGTCCCTGCTCCCATTCTTGCAAGGTGCGCACCGACACCCCAGTGGCCCGGGCAAACTCCGATTGCGACAAACCCGATTGCGTGCGAGCGGCCATCAATTGCCACTGCGGACCCACCATCACCTCTTGCTTGTGTATCGCGCCGCCAGCCAAGGTCACAGTGCGACGAACGCTTCCGTCGGGCAAAGGCTCAAAGGTGGTTGTCCGCGCCGCCTTGCCAGCCTTTAGTTCTTGCACCGCCTGGAGCAGCTCGGCACCAATGTCGCGTTTGGCGTCGCGCGCCTTGAGTTGTTCTTCAGTCATCATGGTCAAGTGCCTCCTTCAATTGCTTCAACAATGCACCGGGGATGCTGGCGCGAACGCTTTTCGCATAAATCACCAGCAGCAAAATTTGCCCTGCTGCGTTGCGCGTGTAGTAGCACACCCGAACCCCGCCAGACTTGCCAGCGCCAGCCCGAGCCCAGCGCACCTTACGCACGCCGCCCGAGCCCTTGACGATATCGCCCGCTTCGGGGTGTTCCAATAAAAATTGCTGAAAGGCGGTGTAGTCGTCCTCACTCAAGTAGTCGTACACCATTTTGGCAAACAGACTGGACTCGATGAACTCATATTGCATGCCTGGAATTATACGCTTTAAGCGTATAGACTTGTACTATATGGGTGCCCGTTGCCAGGACCGATCCGCTGACCGGGCTTTTTCGCCGTACAAAAAAAGGTGCGTAGCGGTGTTGTCTATATCCATCATGAATACCCCACCTTTGGTGCTCCATTCATGTTGCGCAAGCCGGTCGAATGCACCAGCCAGCGCGCCAACGCCATGAAACGGTCCCATTTGCCTGGTTCCTTGCAGACATAGGCCAGATGGGCGATGGGGCGCAGCACGTGTCGGTTGTTGAATATCACTCAGGTTACGCGCACTGCAGACTGGCCTTCCAGCAACAGACGCAGCAACTCAGCCGCGCGTTCTGCCAGCGGCACCAGCAGATTGTCGATCGCTGCCGTCACTTCCAGCGCGTCCACGGCCATCACCAAGTCGTCCAGCACCTCGAAGCTATTCCACAAAGCGGGCTCACGCTGCAACCGGTCAAACAGCGCGCACCAGGTTTCCTCCAGCTTGCGCAGGGACGCATTGGGTGTGACATCCCCCATGAAGATCTCGGCATCACTTTCGGGGTCCGACTCATCTTGATGAACGGCCAGCGTGTGCGCTGGTCCAGGCGGCTGCGCGCTCTTGAACAGCGCCGCGAGTGTCGGTCCACACCCATGGCTCGAACAGCCTTTTGTGGTGTACCTGGCTTGGTTTTCTCAATATCTGGTATTCGAGTTTTCTGCAACAGGTTTGGACTCCATGCCCATAACTCTGTCACAGCATCGGTGTACACAAGACAGGATATGCAGGAAAAGCTGTAAGTCGATCATAAATATGTGACAAACAGGGCCACATGACAAAGGACAGGATGCTGGATGTACGTACGACGAAGTAATCCAGAGCCTTGCCCGCTAGGTTGCTTCGCACCCGTCGCAGTCAACTCAGGGCTTCGCCCCGAGACCCGTTAATGAGCTGCGTGCGCAGCACAAAGCAGCGCATCGACCTGGGTTTCAGTGGCCACCGGCGTGAATACCTCGACGAGGGTTTGCAGGGTTCGTTCTCGAATGGACTGGGTCATGGGTTTGGGTGATGGGTTCATAAAATGGCTGCTTCTGACAAAAGAGGTTTCCGCCATGGCAAGTTCAGTAGTTCCAAGTTCAGTAAGCCCAATTCGCACCAGCAAGATCGCCAAGCCCAATGCCACTGCCAAAGCTGCCCCGAGCGTTTTCACCTTGCGTGTTGAACTGACTGAATCGGTGCCCCCCATCTGGCGACAAATCGAGATCGATAGCCGTGCCACGCTGGAAGTGCTGCACCACGTCTTGCAAGCTGCCATGGGCCGGACCGACTCGCACCTGCACGAATTCGAAATCGCAGGTAAGCGCTACGCCAAGCCAGAAGACGACGAATATGGCGACGGACCTGAAACGCTCGACGAGGCACAGTTCACGCTCAAGGACTTGCTCAAGAAAGGCAAGACCTGTAGCTACATCTATGACTTTGGTGACGGCTGGCGGCACCGCATCACCCTTGAAACCATCAAGCCGTCGAGCAGATCAGTCTGCGATGTGGGAAACGCTTGGATTGAAGATGGTCAGCAAGCCTGCCCACCCGAGGACTGCGGTGGCATCTGGACATACCAAGACTTTCTCAAGGACTACGCTGAAGAACCCGATGGAAAAGACGCTCTTGATTTCAGAGACTGGGCTGGAATGGACTTTGACCCTGAACGCTTTGACCGTAAAGCCGCCAACGCTGCCATTGCGCGCATGTTCTGGAATCACTGGATCAAAATCGGCGGCACTGACAAGTAGTCGCGCAGTTCTGAGCCATCGCCCGCTGCCAGAACTTCTCGCACTGATAGCCCTCGATTGGCACAGTTTCACGGAATTTTAGTCCCACTGTTGACCAGCTTTCTGATCAAGGCCCGCTGTTGTCCGCCGCCTCCACACCAGACATCAGAAAGCTTGATGGAGCGCCACGTGACGCCGCTTGGCTGATACCCGAAATCAAAAACGGGTTGCAAATGATTGTGACCAAATTGTGGCTTTGTGGTGGTTATCCACAGGGTACACTTTTCCCTCAGTCTATCTCTCAGGGGTGTAATACACCCGGCAGGGCCGCGCCAGCCCTTGCGTCCGTGTTCTCTCAGTGTGGAATAAGTTGGCGAATCACGTCATTTTGCGCGCTGTGGAGAAGTCGAATTCCTGATTCGGCCATGAACGTCAAGCCATGGGCGCGACGACTCGTTTGTTGGTCATGTCTGGTGAGTGATGGCCCAAATCCCTGTGAACTCAGCCACGCTCACAGATTGGACAGCGATGTCCACTTACTGGACATTTCTGTCCAGGGTCGACGTCTTGACTCAATTTCAGGAACTTGCTCGATCTGCGTTGGACAGCGATGTCCACTTATTGGCCATTTTTGGTCAAGATCATTTGCGGTGTCGGTTGGAAATCAATAACATCCAGACCAACACGACTTGTGTTTTGTCTTAACTTGGAGAGAGCCTATTGACATGAAACTGCGCGCTGTCATTGAGCGCGATCTTGCAACGATCCTATATGCCGGTCGGTGACAGCAACTGGCTTGCTGGTGGGGAGTGTGCCGGGTATTCCCGGTGCGCACACCCAGGGTGAAACCCTCGATGAGGTGCGCGTGAATCTGGCCGAAGTCATTGATCTTCTTACTGAAGAAAATTCCAATGGTGCGGCTGACCAGATCTGATTTAGGATCGATGGCACATTAGGAACGTTGCTGTGGACCGACCCATTCATTCTCGGTTTGGTCTTCGTCAGCATTCTCGTTGCTGGCGGTGGAATTTTTCTCGCGTCACGGCCAACCGAACGCCTGAAACAAAAAAGTGTCGACGCAATCGAGACAAGGTTGGCTCAACCCTGTCCAAGTGAGAAGTAAAAATGACCATAGCTTTTAAAAATGATTTCCAGACCGAGTGGGCTCGCCTGAATCCGCCATACTCTGGTCCAGCCGAGGGTTTGAAGAAACTCTTTTTGCAGGGCTTTCATGAGGGCATCCATTGGTACTTCGCGCCGTTGCGCCTGATGCCGTGGCTGGTCAAGGCCACTTTTAGATGGGTCGGCGGGAAGAGGTGAGGTCCGCGCTGGAATGCAAAGACGATGTGACCGATTTGAGGCTTCCCAAGGAAGTGGCCAGGGCTCTCGATGTTAAGAACTTCACCTTGGTAGGTGTCGACCTTGGCCGCTTGCACCAGCACGCATGGCATCCTTCCAGTCGGGCTGCAACGTGATGGTGAGATAACGATCAGTCTGGTTTCCTGGCAGCAACCGCCGCATTAAAGTCCCTCGGGATTCACGCAACTTTTCTAAAGCTTGTGCGCGGCAAAGGCTGAGGTGCCAATCGCGCTGGCAGCCCTGTCAGGCTAAAAGAGCCCATCCCCTCGAAAAGGTAAAACGAGCGGATTTCCCCTCTGAAGGCTGATCGAATTTCAGTCAAAAAGATCGAGTTGTCCCGGTTGCGTGGCGTTGCTCCAGAAAACCGAGTCAGCGTACCTGGCCGCCAGCGCTTCCAGATCAATGTCCGGATCTTCGTCGCTGAATTCGAACGACCCGAACATGTTCACGTGCTGCCACGCCACCGGCGACATCCCCTGGATGAATGCGATGGCGTCCAGATCCCCGACGGCCACCTTCTGTTCGTACACTTTGGACAGCAGCGCCGTGTTGTAGTAAATGACCGCGTTCGCAATTAGCCGTGCACAATCATTCCAGACCTGCTGCTCGGTTTCCGTCTGAACCTTGAACTTCCCGCCGTTGATGAAGGCTACGGCCCGGCGAAACCGGTGATAGGCCTCGCCCCGGTTGAGCGCCTTTTGCACACTCTGGCGCAGTTCCACATCGTCAATGAAATCCAGAATGTAGATGGTGCGGCAGATGTTGTCCAACTCCCAGAGCGCCTTTTTGGTGTTGTTTTGCCGGGCATAGCTACTGAGTTTGCGCACGATCGTGGTCTGGGTCGTGTCCTTCTGCGCCAGGGACGCCATGATGCGCTGGATGTTGGGCCACTCACTGATGATCAGGTCCTCGTTGACCCTATTGGCTGGCCTGATCAGCATGTCAGCCGGGTACTGGCTTGGCAGGCTGAAGCCGACCAGCGATGCCGTCTTCTTTTGCAAGGTCTTGTAGCGCGGCGCAAAACTGTAGCCGAAGGCATGCAGGATCCAGAAGTTGACCTGGTTTGTGCCGTGCGTATCCGTCGAGTGGCGCGTGGGCTTGATGTCCGACGTGTTGTTGTACAGCAGATCGAACACAAAATGGCTTTCGTGCTCATGGGTGCCGATGATCTTGGCGTTGATGGGGACGTGATTGGCAACCACGGTGCAGGCGCTCACGCCCTTGTCCCACCCGAAATACTTGGGCGAATACCTGGAGTTGAAGGTGTTGATCTGGGTTTCAAACCGCTGCCCATCGCTGCTGGAATGCAACTCTTCACGAATATTGAAGAGTTTGAAGGCCGACAGCGCGGCCGTGGCATTGCTGATGACGTCATTGGCAGCGTGCACGGTTTCTGGCCGCAAGTAGCTGCGTGCGGTGGTAATCAGCGCCGCATGGCTCATGCCCGAGACCTCGGCCATCTTGCCCAAACCCATGTTGGTGCCGAACGCCACCACGCAGGCCAGGATTTCGCGCGGGTCTGGCTCATGCTTGACACCTCGATCGAGCACATGCTTGAAGTCGTCCAGGAAATTCGTCTGCGTATTCACAAAGCGCAGCAGATCAGCGATGCCAATTCCAGGAAGCTGGCTATAAAACGGGCCGTTGCCGGTCTCTGGGGCCGTTGGGTAGATCAGTGACCAGCGCCTTTTCTCGCCCTGGCCAACGACTTTGATATATGCGTTGACGCAGTCGGACACGCGCTGATTAACCGCCACCAGCCGGTCTTCGAGCTTCGCGCGCAACCCTGCCAACGTTTGCGCAATGGGTGACTGCAAAATCGGCTGCCCGATCTCGGCAAGGACGGCGGCTTTGTGGCTCCAACGGGCATCGCTGATCAGGTCGTCTTCAAACTGGCGGAATTCATTGCTGTGATTGACGTACATGTCACCGGACTCCAGCGCATTGCGCAGCATCCTGTAGACCAAAAATTCGTACCGATCAACGTCCAGCCTTACATTCCGCAGGTTGGTCGAGCCATATGGCGCGAATTATTGACCCACTGCTGGCGAGCGAAACGCATTGGACGCAACGCCAAGCAGGTTGATGATCTGGTGCTGAAGGTCGGTTAACTTGGCATCGAAGATCTGGACA
>CAIVXG010000072.1 GCA_903909815.1 uncultured beta proteobacterium
CTCGCACCTTGCGGGGGTTTCTTGTGTCGAGTGCTACCAAGCCACCCGACGCCGCATGGCGGCCTACAGCTAGGCGTCTGGGCGTAGACAGTAGCAATGCTACGGCAAGCCCGGACAACGACGCTGTAGGTCGTCAGGCAAGGCGCACTTACATGCCCATGCCGCCCATGCCGCCCATTCCACCCATGTCGCCACCGCCCATGCCGCCGCCAGCACCTTCGGCCTTGGGAGCTTCAGCCACCATGCACTCGGTCGTCAGCATCAGGGAAGCGACGGAGGCTGCGTTTTGCAGCGCGGTGCGCGTCACCTTGGTTGGGTCCAGGATACCCATTTCGATCATGTCGCCATAGGTGTCGTTGGCGGCGTTGAAGCCGTAGTTTCCGGTACCGGCCAACACCGCGTTCACCACCACCGAGGCTTCGCCGCCGGCGTTGTAAACGATCTCGCGCAGGGGCGCTTCGATGGCTTTGAGCACCAGCTTGATGCCGGCTTCCTGATCGGCGTTGTCGCCCTTGATCACGCCCGCGGTTTGCTTGGCGCGCAGCAGGGCCACGCCGCCACCGGCCACGATGCCTTCTTCGACGGCAGCGCGGGTGGCGTGCAATGCGTCTTCAACGCGGGCCTTCTTTTCCTTCATTTCGACTTCGGTGGCAGCGCCAACCTTGATCACGGCAACGCCGCCAGCCAGCTTGGCCACGCGCTCTTGCAGTTTTTCGCGGTCGTAGTCGCTGGTGGCTTCTTCGATCTGCACGCGCACTTGCTTGACGCGGGCTTCGATGTCAGCAGCAGCGCCAGCGCCGTCGATGATGATGGTGTTTTCCTTGCCCACTTCGACGCGCTTGGCAGAGCCGAGATCGGCCAGCGTGACCTTTTCCAGCGTCAGGCCGACTTCTTCAGCGATGACCTTGCCGCCCGTCAGGATGGCGATGTCTTCCAGCATGGCCTTGCGACGGTCGCCAAAGCCAGGAGCCTTGACGGCCACCACCTTCAGGATGCCGCGGATGGTGTTCACCACCAAGGTCGCCAGGGCTTCGCCCTCGACGTCTTCGGAGATGATGAGCAGCGGACGGCCCGACTTGGCGACTTGTTCCAGCGTGGGGAGCAGGTCGCGGATGTTGCTGATCTTCTTGTCGTACAGCAGCACGAACGGGTTGTCCAGCAGCGCAGCCTGCTTTTCGGGGTTGTTGATGAAGTAGGGCGACAGATAGCCGCGGTCAAACTGCATGCCTTCGACCACGTCGAGTTCGCTGTCCAAAGACTTGCCGTCTTCCACAGTGATGACGCCTTCCTTGCCGACTTTGTCCATCGCGTCAGCGATGATCTTGCCGATGGCTTCGTCGGAGTTGGCCGAGATCGAGCCGACCTGGGCGATTTCCTTGGAAGTGGTGGTGGCTTTGGACGCCTTCTTCAGTTCGGCAACCAGGGCAGTGACGGCCTTGTCGATGCCGCGCTTCAGGTCCATCGGGTTCATGCCGGCGGCCACGTACTTCATGCCTTCGTGCACGATGGCTTGCGCCAGCACGGTAGCCGTGGTGGTGCCGTCGCCAGCGATGTCAGAGGTCTTGGAAGCGACTTCCTTGACCATCTGCGCGCCCATGTTCTGCAACTTGTCCTTGAGTTCGATTTCCTTGGCCACGGACACACCGTCCTTGGTCACGGTGGGGGCGCCGAACGAGCGCTCCAGCACCACATTGCGGCCCTTGGGGCCCAGGGTAACCTTGACTGCGTTGGCCAGGATGTTCACACCCTCGACCATGCGTGCGCGGGCTTCGCCGCCGAAAATGACGTCTTTTGCTGCCATGATATTTCTCCGAATTCAGTTGATAAATTAGACTTGACCGTGCCGAGAATTACTTCTCTACCACTGCAAACAAATCGTCTTCTTTCATGACGAGAAGTTCGTCGCCATCGACCTTGACGGTCTGACCGCTGTACTTGCCGAACAACACGCGGTCGCCGACCTTGACCGACATGGCACCGAGTTCACCCTTGTCGTTCTTCTTGCCTGGACCGACGGCGAGCACTTCGCCTTGATCCGGCTTTTCAGCAGCGCTGTCCGGAATGACAATGCCAGAGGCGGTCTTGGTTTCGTTTTCCACACGTTTGACGATCACGCGATCGGCGAGAGGACGTAGTTTCATTGCATCTCCTAAATTTGCACAATGGGTTAATAAATCAAAGAACATCCGGCCGTCAGGCCGATGTTCATGCTCAGGTGGGAAGGTCGGAACAGTCTCCAAAAGACCTTGTTAGCACTCAATCCCATCGAGTGCTAATGATAAGGCCAATTTGTGCTGTTTCAAGAGGCCTGATGCGGAACGCCACTCATTTTGCGGATGCGGAACGCCACTGAACATTCAATTCCGCGCCACTGAACATTCAATTTTGAAGTTTTCAGAGGCGTGGAGCCCGGTCTCGGTCTCTGCGGAAGAGGAATGGAATGGACTGCAAACTAAGGGTAAACACTTAGTTCTGGAAGCTGCGGCAAAACTCACGGGCACCGCTGTCGACGGTGGTCGCGCAGCACGGCGCTAGTGCCAACCTTTACAGGCTATTCAAGGGACCGTAAAAACTGGCCCAAAGTCACTAAC
>CAIVXG010000073.1 GCA_903909815.1 uncultured beta proteobacterium
AGCCATCTTGTCAGAATTGATGAGCCCCAGTAAGGTATCTTGACCGGTACGGTATTTTGACTTTTGCTCCGCTATTGCGGACATCAGCATCTTGCCTTGAGGGCTGATGATATTACTGGTTAGGAAATCAAAACTCTTGTTAGAAATTTCTCGAAATTTATTGATGTTTTCAATCTGCTTTTGCCGATCAATCTTGTCCTCGTTCAGCATCATGTTGCGAAGGGCGATGGCTATGGCGTCCACCTGACTAAGTAGAGATGTGGATGCCTGTAGCTTGGGCACCTTGTCGCTGGCAAGGTCAGCTACGCCTTGGTTTAGTCGGCTCATCGACATCAGACCGACTCCAGCAACCATCAACAACAAAGCACAGACGATTCCAAAGCCAGCGATCAAACGGGTGCGTACATTCAGGGCACTGAGGTTCATTTGGGGTTCCTAAAAAGACGGCAAGACTCACGGTGAAAATTGGCGTCATGCAGATGGCATTGAATGGCGCCATGGATACTCAAACGGGTTCAATGCGAAGCTTCGGCGACCAGCCCCATGGCTGCAATGGTCATGAGTGTTTCGATATCCACCAGAATCAGCATCCGGCTCCCCGCTGAACCCAGTGCATAGTCGCTGGGGACGCGTTGCATTGGGTCGAGCGCTACTCGACGCAGAGACCGATAAATTCATGCCAGCGACGTCCCCATTTGCAGAATGGATGAAGCCTCGATTCTGATACGAAAATTGCGCCTTGCAGTTACCCATCGCGAGTGTTTACCCTGACGCGCCTAGACAATGGAATTTGTGCTGTCGTGGCGCACGTCGATGTGTGAATGTCCCAAAAATCACGCATCGCGAAGAAGCTGTTACGCAGCGCGACATCCTTCGTCTGCACGGCAGATCGCGCTGAACCTGTCCCGCGCCACCATGAATGGTCAATGGGCGCAGGGCGGCGGTGAAGTCGCCGCCCTGCTGCGACCCGGCTCCAAAAATTTCTCGAGCCCTGTAGTTCATCCAGACGCTGTGCCTCCCGCGATCGCGGCTGCCGCGCCCTGTTATCCCACAGATCCCGCAGCGCCGGACTATCAACGCCCAAACCGGCACTTGCGCGGGTGCCACTATCAAGCTGATATCCTATAGTCTGGCCAGGGGCCGGCGATAACTCGATTGCCGCTACAGACGTGTCAAATTCCATAGGGGAGCGTTGCGTGACAGGCTCGGTACACACGGTTGATGAGCAGTTGGTGGCGGAAATGGTCCAGCGTGCGCGCAAAAAGGTTTTTAACGAGCGCCTGGTTGCCAGCGCAATTGTTTCGCCTTTGGGAATCGGCTTTGTTGCATGGCTACAAACGGCCGCGGTCGGAGCCCTGCAGGCCCTGGAATGGGGGGTGATGATTGTTTGCGTTGAACTTCTCATCATTTGTTTCGGCCACGGTTTTCGCAAAGCGGCTCTGGGTAATCGCCCGATCGACCGCTGGTTGAACGCCCAATTGGTGTGCTGCGGGTTGCTGGGCTTGATGTGGGGCGCCGCTACCTGGTTTGTCTGGGCGCCTGACAAATTTCTTTTTTACATCATCACCCTTTGCGTTCTGGTGGGGGTCTCTTTCATCTGCATGGTAGTGATGGCGCCGTTGCGCTGGGCCATGCTTCCCTTTGCGTTCGGGCTATTGATTCTGCCCCTGGTGCAGTTGCTTTTCATCGACAATCCGGCCGGCCGTGAAATTGGCGTCGGCTGGGTTGTCATGATTGCCGTGCAGCTGAGGTATTCCCTGGATCTTCGCCGCGAGTTGACTCGGCAGATCGACAGTTCGGTGCGCAATTTGATGCTGGTGGAACGCTTGACTCGTGTCAGCCACGAGCTGACGCTGGCCAATTCCGAAAAGGAAAGCCGCAACGCCGAATTGAATGCGGTCATGGAGCAACTCAATCGTCTGGTGACCTTCGATCAATTGACCGGTGCCTACAGTCGTCGCTACTTTATGCAAGAACTCGACCGCCAAGTGGCATTGCATACCCGTCATGGCGCGCCAGTCTCACTGGTCATGATGGATCTGGATCATTTCAAGTCGATCAACGACAGCTACGGGCATGGAGTGGGCGACCGCGCACTGCGCGAGGCTGCATTGCGTGCCAAGGCTGAACTGCGCGATGGTGACATGCTGGGGCGAGTGGGCGGTGAAGAATTTCTGGTTTTATTGCCCATGACCAACCTGGAGGCAGCCATCAACCTGGCCGAACGGTTACGAGCGTCGCTGGCTGCCGTCGGTCTGGCAGAAGGCACGCAGACGATTCGGATTCCCGCATCTTTTGGGGTCGCTGAACTGCGCGATAACGAAGACGCCACTTCTTGGTTTCGGCGCGCCGACGATGGGCTTTACCGAGCCAAGGCGGCGGGACGCAATCGCGTGGTAGCTGCGCCCTGAGGACGGATCGGGGGCGGGATGCTGGGGCCGGGTTCCTGGGCCAGAAAAGTGACAAAACTCGATCAGCAACGCCACTGAATGCGCCACAGGATGCAACGGAAATTCCTAGCTCGGTTCGAAGGTCTCCCGCTGCACATTCGAAACAGCGCCCCCCGGTGCCCCATTCACATACCTTGCCACAAACGCCCCCACGCTCGTTGCAGGCAGCGGCAACCACACCACATGCCCGCTCCCCGGCGCGACGTCAATCGCTTGCCCTTCGGCGTTTTCCATGCGCGTGAGTTGCACGTCGGCATTGGCCCCGGGCTGGATGATCTCCAGCCAGTCACCCACAGCAAAGCGGTTCTTCACGGTCACTTGCGCGAGTCCACGAAGCTCATCGAACGCCACCACGTCGCCCACGTACAGGCTGCGGCCTGACTCCGAATAGCCGCGCAGATAGTTCTGCGTTTCCTGCGGTGTGTGACGCTGGAAAAAGCCGGAGGTGTAGCCGCGGTTCGCCAGGCCGTCGAGTTGGCCCAGCAGCGCGGGATCGAGCTCGCGCCCGGCCACGGCGTCGTCGATGGCCTGGCGGTAGCTTTGCACCGTGCGCGCCACGTAATACGGGCTCTTGGTGCGGCCTTCGATCTTGAGCGAATCGACGCCGATCTCCACCAAGCGCTTCACGTGCTCGATCGCGCGCAGGTCTTTCGAGTTCATGACGTAGGTGCCGTGTTCGTCTTCCTCGATCGGCATGTAGCTGCCGGGGCGCTGGCTTTCCTCGATCATGTAGACCTGATCACGCACCAGCGCATGCACGCGCTGGGCCGCTTCGGGCGGGGCCAGCACGTCACCGGAAGCATCGACCACGCCGGCCATCGTCTTGTAATCCCAGCGGCAGGAGTTGGTGCAACTGCCCTGGTTCGCGTCGCGATGGTTGAAGTAGCCCGAGAGCAGGCAGCGCCCCGAATAGGCGATGCACAGCGCGCCGTGCACAAACACTTCGAGCTCGGTGTCGGGGCAGTCCTGGCGGATCTGCTCCACCTGCTCCAGCGACAGCTCGCGCGACAAGATAACGCGCTTGACGCCCACGCTCTTCCAGAAGCGCACCGCCGCGGCATTCACGGTGTTGGCCTGCACCGAGAGGTGAATCTCCATCTCGGGCCAGGTCTCGCGTACCATCATGATCAGGCCCGGGTCGGACATGATCATGGCGTCGGGTTGGAGCGCGATCACCGGTGCCATGTTGGCGATGTAGTTCTTGATCTTGTTGCCGTGCGGGAAAATGTTGGACACCAGAAAGAATCGGGCGCCCTGCTCTTTCGTTCGCTTCATGCCCTGCGCCAGCACCTCGATGTCGCCGAAGTCGTTGTTGCGCACGCGCAGCGAGTAGCGCGGCTGACCGGCATAGATGGCGTTGGCGCCAAAGGCCAGCGCCGTCTCCAGCATGGCCAGCGAGCCGGCCGGGGCCAGCAGTTCGGGGGCGCGCAGGCTCATTTGGCTTGCGGCTCGGCCAATGTCTGTGCGCCATGGGCCCTGGGCTCGCGCGTTCTCTGCTGGTTCAGAGTGTGGCTGTTCAGTATCAGTGCGGATTTCATGGGCTCGTAGTTGGCTGTGGTGTGGATCCCCCTATGCTAACAAGCCGCAGTCAAGCGCCAACGGGCTCGCCACCCGGTGGTATGGTCACGCCATGAAGACACAAATCGATCATCTTGTCATCGTGGCGAAATCGTTGGAGCAAGGTGTGCAGTGGTGCGAGGCCATCCTGGGCGTTACGCCGGGGCCTGGCGGCGAGCACGCGCTATACGGCACGCACAACCGCTTGCTCAAGATTGCCACGCCGTCGAACCCGTTGGCCTACCTGGAAATCATCGCCATCCATCCCGGCGCGAAACGCGCGCCGGACGCGCCCAATAAGCGCTGGTTTGACATGGACGATGCGGCGCTGCAGGCCGCAGTCGCCATGCAGCCGCGCCTGGTGCACTTCGTGGCGAACACCGGCGACATTCAAGCCGCGCGCCTGGCGCTCAAGGCGCAGGGCATCGATCCTGGCGCCGCGATGGCTGCCAGCCGCCACTCGCGCAAAGGCGTGTTGCAGTGGCAGATCACGGTGCGCGAGGATGGGCAACGCCTGTTCAATGGCGCCATGCCCAGCCTGATTCAATGGGGCAAACCCACTGCGGCCGAGCCGATGCGTCTGCACCCCAGAAACAGCCTGCCCCGATCGGGAGTGACGCTGCACGGCATCGCCGTGACGCATCCGACCGCCACCAAGCTGCAAGCGGCCTATGATGCGATCGGGCTCACTGGCATTGTGCTTGAGACCGGTGGGGCGAATCTTTGCGCGACGCTGCATACGCCCAAGGGCGTGGTCACGCTGCAAAGCGGCGGAATCTAGGGTTTACCCCTGAATACGCGCTCGCTTTTACCTATTTTTTACATTTATTTACATTAAAATTCCAGGCGCGTTGCTGGAGCAACTTCGTCTTCGCGCTTGCCGGTGGAGTGTCGACTCAGATCGCCACCCCCATTTTTTTGATGCGCTTGTCTCATTGATGGGCGAATACAGACGTCAAATGAAACTGACGCCCGACATGCTGCCACTGCACCGGCCCACCGACATCGTTACCGCCGCCATCGATGGCGCCACGCCTGCGCCGCTCTGTGCGGCTGCGACATCAGGCCGGTCAACCGGCAGCCGCGCGAGCCTGTGGCGCCGCTGCGTGCTTGCGTCTGCAAAGCACTGGGCTGTGATCTTCGCGGGCGCGGTGGTCGTGGTCTGGCTGCTGGTGGCGCTTCTGACCCAAACCGCGCTCATGGGCGACAACGTCGAGCAGAGCAACTGGGCGCACAGTTTTGAGTGGGGTTACTACAAACACCCTCCCCTGCCGACCTGGCTGTTGATCGCTGCCACGCGGGTGCTGGGTCCCGTTTGGTGGCTCACCGACGTGCTGGCTGCCGTGTGCCTGCTGGGCACGGCGCTCGCCACCTACGCTCTGGCGCTGCGCCTCACAACGAGGCGCAATGCGCAATTGGCGCTGCTGCTGTGGGGCCTGCACTTGACGCTGACTTGGCGCGTGAGCCTGTACAACCACAACACCGTGCTGATGCTGCTGTGTGCCGCGCTGGCCTGGGCGGTGGTGAGTGCGACGCAGCAACATTCCATGCGCCACTGGATGATGGCAGGCGCTTGTGCCGGCCTGGCATTATTGGCCAAATACCAGGCGGCGATTCTCATCCTGGTGCTGCTGGCCGCGCTGGCGCAAGGCCGCTACCTTGCCCACCCCCTGCACCGCCAAGGTGTGCTGCGCGCCGCACTGATCGCAGCACTGATTTTTTCGCCGCATGCCGTCTGGCTGGTCGCCAACGACTTCTTGCCGATGCACTACGCCAGCCATCAGCTTCCTAAGACATGGTCGCTGGATGGCCAGGTCGCCACCATCAGTTTCGCCTTGCAGCAAATGCGGTTTTTCTGGCCCAGCATTGCGGCGGTGCTGGTGTGCATCGCCTTCATTCCAGCGTCTGCAAGATCATCCCGAATGAACAGTAGCGCCCGCAACGGCGGGCACGGACCGCACATGGTCTGGATCCGATATCTGGCGCTCGGTCCGCTGGCGGCTGTGCTCATCATCGGGCTGGCGGGCACCCGGTTGCAGAACCACTGGGGCATGCAAACACTGCAGTTTGCATGCCTGGGCTTTGCCGTTTGGCTGGGTCGGGGCAGTTCCGTGCGGCCGCGCCAATTCCTGGTGGTGGCGCTCGTGCTGCACCTGCTGCTGGTAGCCACAGTGGTGCGCAACAGTTTGTATGTGCAAGAGTTTGGCTGGCAAGGGCAGGCCGACAAGAACTATCCCGCGCGCGAACTCGCGCACGAGGCGCTGGCCGACTGGAAGCTTGCAAGCAGTTGCCGCTTGCAATATGTCGTCGGTCCCTCGTTCGAAGCGGGAACCATTTCGGTATTTTCGGGCCAAAGCCCCAGGGTGCTTGAAGGCGCAAGCTACATTGCCAGTCCATGGATTGACAAAGCCGACCTGCAACGCCAGGGGGGGCTGTACGTGGCTTACGCGCAGGCGGAACTGCCACCAACGGCGCTCAGACAGGGTTCGATGGTGGTCACCAAGTCCGAGGACAGCAAGCGTCCGCAGACCATTTACTGGGGCGTCATGCCGCCGGCGCGGCCCTGCTAAAGGCACGGCGCGAGGAGGATTGACAAGACTTATTCGGAAGCACTTTTAACGTGTCCTGGTTAGCCGCATTTCTCAAGCGTTCCCGCATGCAGTCTGTGGTCGAGCGCTACCGCCATGCGCGCGAGCAACAGCACGCCGAGGCGGTCCCAAGCGCTGGCCTGGCGTGGACGGCCGTCCTGCACCGACTCCGATTCTCGCCTCTGTACCCGGCGCTGGTGGCCTTGCTGGCCCTGGTCTCGGCCGCAACCGGGCTCTATCCCTTTGGACCCGTGCTGGCGGCATTCGTGGTGTTTGCACCGCAGCGTTGGCGCTCCACTTATCTGGCAGCGTGCCTTGGCGCAACCGCGGGATCGATGTTGCTGGCGCATACGGTCCAGATCCTGGGCGCTCATCTGATTGCCGAATTTTTCCCCGGTCTGGAGCATTCGCAAAAATGGATGCGCGCCGAAAAATGGGTGCTCGCCTACGGCGCCTGGGGTCTGGCTGCGATCGCGGCCTTGCCGCTGCCCCAGTTGCCGCCGCTGCTTATTCTGGCCCTGGCCCATACCCCCACATCGCTCATCGGCTTGGCGATTCTTGCGGGGAAGCTGCTGAAATACGGCTGCTACGTCTGGTGCGTGCGCCTGATACTGAAGGCGATCCAAAAAGGCCTGCACCGAGCGCAGGAACCCTAGTCAGCCAGCCAGGCCCACGAACACGTTCTGCACATCGTCGTTCGCGTCGATGGCAGCGAGAAAAGCCTCCACTTCTTCCAGCTGCTCGGGACTCAGACTTGCTGGATCGACCGGGTTCTTGGACTTGTAGCCGAGCTTGGCCGACAGCACCGTAAAACCATGAGCCGGCAGCGCACGGCTCACCAGATCAAGGTCCGTCGGATCGGTCAGGAACAGCGTGACACCGTCTTCGTCAGCGACCTCAAAGTCCTGTGCACCGGCTTCGATCGCGGCCAGTTCTGCGTCGGCGCCGGCGGCTGCGGGCTCGGCTTCGACCATGCCCACGTGGTCAAAGTCCCATGCCACCGAACCGGAGGTACCGAGTTGCCCCTTGCGAAACAGCACGCGCATTTCGGGCGCAGTGCGGTTCACATTGTCGGTCAGGCATTCGACCATCACGGCCACTTGGTGCGGCGCGAAGCCCTCGTAGATCACATGCTCGAAATTCACGACCTCGCCCGTGAGTCCCGCGCCCTTCTTGATGGCTCGGTCCAGCGTGTCCTTGGGCATCGAGACCTTACGCGCCTGCTCCACCAGCAGCCGCAGGCGTGCGTTGCCTGACGGGTCGGCGCCGCTGCGCGCCGCGACCATGATGTCCTTGGACAATTTGCCAAAAACCCGCCCCCTGGCACTTGCCGCCAAATCCTTGCCTTTTGCTTTCCACTGCGCGCCCATGTCGGTTTCCTTGTTGTTGCTTACGTGATAGGAATAACTTTCATGACTCGAAGCATTTTGCGTGCGAAGCATGAAACCTAGCTTGCTATGCTAACAAGGTACGGCCCCCCCACATCATCCCGACATATCCCAAGGATCCACCATGCTCAAGCTGGCCCTGCTTTTCCTGACAGCGCTGCTCTCATGCGGCACCCACGCGGCCGAGGGGCGCAAGCTGGCGCTGCTATCGGTCATGGGCGACAGCCTGACCGTGGTCACGCATCGGCCTGCCATCGGCAGCAGCATCGACAAGAACCAGCATGACGCCCTCAAGACCGGGGATGGCGTGATCGACACCCTGGTGCTGAATGAAGCCGTCGCCGCAATCCAGCGGGCCGGGTTGCACAACGCCGCCGAGGTGCAGGCGCTGAGCTACCCCGGCGCGCACGGCAGCGCAGCCTGGTTTGAAGGAAAGAAGTTCACGCCGACCGCCGATCTGGCTGCGGCACTGGCCCAAACATCTGCCACCCATTTGCTGCTGATCCAGGCCCAGCGCTCCCCGTCCATGCTCAAGGCACGCAACGCCAGCCTGGGCAGCGGCTACCTGGAAGGTCTGGGCTTTTACATCGACCGCGAGCTGAAGATGCGGCGCTCCGACAACGGCCAGGTAGGGGTTGGCTTCCTCGCACCCTATGCCTACATCAAGCTGCAGTTGATCAATCTTGCCAGCGGCGAGACCGAGCGCGAGCAGGTCATGACGGCCAGCGGCACCATCTCCGCGGCCAAGAACCCCGAGGGCGACGATCCGTGGAACGCGCTGGACGCGGCACAAAAGATGGCCGCGATCCGTCGCCTGCTGCGTGGCGAATTGAACCGGGCGCTGCCCGAATTGCTGCAGCGCTGAACGACGCCGCTGCGAGCCACGTCCGCTCGCCCGCAGCCTGATCCCGCTATGCTAGTCATGTGAGCTCACCCGCCCCCCCCATCCGTCGCATCGCCCATCTGGACATGGACGCCTTTTACGCGTCCGTGGAACTGCTGCGCTATCCGCAGCTCAAGGGCCTGCCGGTGGTGATCGGCGGGGGCAGACGCGCCGTGGACGTGGCGATTGCACCCGCTCAGGAGGCACAGCCGCTGCGCGAAATCCCGGTGTCGCAGTTTCCCCTGCTCAAGGACTACACCGGGCGCGGCGTCATCACGACGGCCACCTACGCCGCGCGCCAGTTCGGAGTGGGCTCCGCCATGGGGCTGATGAAAGCGGCCAAGCTGTGCCCGCAAGCCATCATCCTGCCGGTGGATTTTCCCGAATACCACCGCTACTCGCGCTGGTTCAAGTCGGTCATCACCGAGATCGCCCCGGTGATGCAGGACCGTGGCGTGGACGAGGTCTATATCGACTTCACGAGCGTTCCCGGCGGCCAGCGCGAGGGCGGACGCGTGCTGGCGCGCCTGATCCAGAAATCGATCTTCGACGCCACGGGACTGACCTGCTCGGTCGGCGTGGCGCCGAACAAGTTGCTGGCCAAGATGGCAAGTGAATTCAACAAGCCCAATGGCATTTCCATCGTGCTGGCGCAGCACCTGGAGACCTTGATCTGGCCGCTGGCGTGCCGCAAGATCAACGGCATCGGACCCAAGGCCGACGAGCGGCTTCAAGCGCTGGGCATCAAGACCATTGGAGAACTCGCCGCGAAGGAATTGCCCTGGCTGATCGAGCACTTCGGCAAAGCCACCGGCGCCTGGATGTTTGACGCTTCTCACGGCCGGGACGACAGGGAACTGAGCCTGGACAGCGAGCCCGTGTCCATCAGCCGCGAGACCACCTTCGAGCGCGATTTGCACGCGGTGCGCGACAAGGCCGAGCTCGGCGCCGTGTTCACCCGGCTGTGCGAACAGGTCGCCTGCGACCTGCAGCGCA
Source organism: uncultured beta proteobacterium (assembly GCA_903909815.1). Classification (GTDB taxonomy): domain Bacteria; phylum Pseudomonadota; class Gammaproteobacteria; order Burkholderiales; family Burkholderiaceae_C; genus CAIKVZ01. The sequence continues at coordinate 9,863 of CAIVXG010000073.1, forward strand.
AGGGCTACCTTGGACGGACCATAGGCATCAAGCTGCGCTTTGATGATTTCAAGGGTGTGACACGCGACCAGACACTGGACCATTACGTGGCCGACGCCAAGTCGATCCGGGCCGCCGCCGGCCAGGCGCTCAAGCGCGCGCCGCTCAGGCAGCGCCTGCGCCTGCTGGGCGTGCGCGTCGGCGCCCTGATCAAGGAAGACGACGCCAGGCGTTACAGTGACAGAAAGGACACACCACACCATGAACACAATGCAGAGCTTTTCCCTGACGATTGAGCAGCACGTCGCGCACCTGGTACTGAGCCGCCCGGACGCCTTCAACACCATGGGCCCGACCTTCTGGCGCGAGCTCGACGCGGTGCTGGCGCAGCTGCACGCCAGCGGCGAGGCGCGGGTGCTGCTGATCTCCAGCACCGGCAAGCACTTCAGCGCGGGCATGGCGCTGGAAACTTTCAGCGCTTCCCCTTTGGAGGATCAAAGCGCGCAGGGTCGCGCCGCGGTGTTCGACCTGCTGGGCGACATGCAGGCGACCTTCACCAAGCTGGAAACCCTGCGCATGCCGGTGATCGCTGCCATCCAGGGCGGCTGCATCGGCGGCGCGGTGGACATGGTGAGCGCCTGCTGCATCCGTTACGCCACCACCGAGGCCTTCTTCTGCATCCAGGAAATCAACATCGGCATGGTGGCCGACGTGGGCACGCTGCAAAGGCTGCCCAAGCTCATTCCCCTGGCGGTGGTGAAGGAGCTGGCCTATACGGGTCGGCGCCTGGGTGCGGCCAAGGCGCTGGGCTACGGTCTGGTGAACGAGGTGTTCGATTCACATCAAGCCATGCTGGCCGCGGCGCTGCAGTGCGCGCAGGAGATTGCAGCCAAGCCGCCGGTGGCGATCTGGGGCACGAAGCAGGCCATTCACTACGCGCGCGACCACTCGGTGGACGATGCGCTCAAGCAGATGGGCTGGCTGCAGGGCGCGATCTGGAGCAACGCCAACGTGCGCGAAGCGGTGACGGCGATGAAGGAAAAACGCGCCGGAAAGTTTGAAGACCTGGCGCCGCTGCAATCGTTCAGGGATCTCTGACGCTGGCGCGAAAATCCATCTGATTCGTCATTGCGAGCGCAACGAAGCAGTCCAGGCTGTTGGTATTCAGGCATGGATCGCCACAGCCTACGGCCTCGCGATGACGAAAATCCCTATTGCCGCGCTGTGCGGATATTGGCCGGCAGCGGCTGCGGGCTGCTGGTGCGAAACGGGTTGATATCCAGGCCGCCGCGGCGCGTATAGCGGGCATAAACGCTCAGCTTGTGCGGCTGACAGCGCGTCCACAGGTCCATGTAGATGCGCTCCACGCACTGCTCGTGAAACTCGTTGTGGTTGCGAAAACTCACCAGGTATTGCAACAAGCCCTCCTGCTCGATCTGCGGCCCGGTGTAGCTGATCTGCACACTGGCCCAGTCGGGCTGTCCCGTGACCAGGCAGTTGCTCTTGAGCAGGTTGGAGCACAGCACTTCACTCACCGGTGCCTCGTCCTTGTTGGACTTCAGTAGTTCCGGCGCCGGGGTGTAGCGCGTGCAATCGATGTCCAGACGGTCCAGGTTCAGGCCGTCGATTTCGTGTATCGGTTCGCGGTCGAACATGTCGGGCAGCAGCAACTTCACACCCACGCTGGACTGCAGCACGCCGCCGCGCCACACGGCCTCGCTGATGTCGGTGCGGATGCGCTCGCGAACGGCCTGCGCGTCGGTGAAGCGGCTGTTGGTGAAGCTGTTGAGGTAGAGCTTGAACGACTTGCTCTCGACGATGTGCGTCGATTCGCAGGGCACGGTGATGTGCGCCAGCGCCACCTGGGGCTTGCCGCGCGGATTCAACCAGCTCAGCTCAAACGCGGTCCACAGGTCAGCGCCCAGAAATGGCAAGCCAGCGCTGATGCCGACCTCGGCCCGCTTGGTCGCGCGGGAAATGGGGAACAGCAGGCTCGCGTCGTACTGATCGACGTAGGGCGCCGGCCTGCCCAAGGGGGAATGCTCTGGAGTGTGGTTCATGGTGCAGGCATGGGGCCACTGTCGGCCTGTTTCAAAAAAGGGATGAGCTCACCCAGCAACCAGTTCACCACGGGGCTGGGCAAATCGTGGCCCATGCCTTCGAGCCCGACCAGGCGGGCCCCCGCAATGCGCCTGGCCGTGTCGGCGCCGCAGGCATAGGGAACGAGTGGATCGTGTTTGCCGTGCAACACCAGCGTGGGGCAGCGGATGGCCGCGAGTTCATTGGCACGACCGGTGTCGCTCACCACCGCCAAGAGCTGGCGCAGCGTGCCTGCAGGTGAATAGCTGCGCTGCACCTGGGTCGTGATGAGCGTGCGCAGTTCGTTTTGTGGCGTCTGGAAATCCGGGCTGCCAATGGCGTTGAACAGCTTGGTCAGATGCTCCACCACAGCGCGCTCACCCTTGCCGCCAGGGCGCCCCAGCAAGGCGCGAAGCACCTTTGGCTGTGCCTGGGGCAGACCGGCGGCGCCACTGCTGCTCATGATGCTGGTCAAAGTCAGGACCCGATCCGGTGCAGCCAGGGCCACGCGCTGGGCGATCATGCCGCCCATGCTCACCCCCACTACGTGGGCGCTCTTCAGATGCAAGGCATCCAGCACAGCCAGCGCGTCCTCCGCCATATCGGCGAGCGTATACGAGGATCGGGGCTTGAAGCCCAGTTTGTGCTTGAGCGATTCCCAAAGTACGTTGGGCTGACCGAGGTGGTCCAGATGCTGACTCAAGCCGGCATCGCGGTTGTCGAACCGTAGCACGCGGTAGCCCGCGTCCAACAGGCCCTGCACCAGGGCGCCAGGCCAGGCGATCAACTGCATTCCCAGTCCCATGATGAGCAGCACGGCTGGACGCTGCGCTCCGAATTCACCGGCGCCGCTGTCCTCCACTTCGAGGATGATCGAATTGCCCGCTATTTGCATGCTCAGGCGCCCTGGCGGCGAAACACCCACCGGTCCGGGGTAGAGGCGGCGGCGGCGAAGGCGTAGCCCTCGCTGTCAAAGCCTTGCAACTGCTGCGGCAGGGTGACGCGCTGCGTCACCGCGTAGCGCGCCATCAAGCCCCGGGCGCGCTTGGCAAAGAAGCTGATCACCTTGTACTTGCCATTCTTGCAGTCTTCGAACACGCATTCCAGCACGCGAACCTTGAGCGTCTTGCGATCAACCGCCTTGAAGTATTCCTGCGAAGCCAGGTTCACGATCACCGGCGACTTGTCGGCGCCCAGGCGCTGGTTCAAATACTGCGCGATCTGCGTGTTCCAGAACTTGTACAGATTGCTGCCACGGGGCGTGGCCAGGCTTGTCCCCATCTCCAGCCGGTAGGCTTGCATCCGGTCCAGCGGGCGCAGCACACCGTAAAGGCCGCTCAGGATGGCCAGATGCTGCTGGGCCCACTGCAGATCCGCTTCGCTCAACGACCTCGCATCCAAGCCGCCATAAACGTCGCCGTCAAAAGCCAGCACGGCCTGACGCGAATTCTTCGCCGTGAACTTGGGAACCCAGTCCGCGTAGCGCTGCACATTGAGCTTGGCCAGGGCCTGGCTCAAATCCATCAGCTCCGCGACCTGCTGTGTCGACAGGGTCTGCAACAGCGCGATGAGTTCGGCCGACTGTGCCGCAAAGCTCGGCAGGCTGTGCTGTTTGCACGCGATAGCAGACTCGTAGTCAAGCGACTTGGCGGGGGAAAGCAGAAACAGCATGGGTAGCTAGGCCAGATCGCCGGCCAGCGCGGCCAGCGTATCAGCGGCGATGTTCACATGCGCCGGGTAGTCGCTGTGGTCGCAGCCGAGCTTGACGCCGGCACCGGCGCGCACGGCGGCACACATGGCGGGCGTGAGTTCGAAGCGCACAAAGTGCACGGCCGAGGTCTTCTCGTCGTTGGAACGCTCCAGGTCTTCGTCGGCGATGCCATAGACGCGGGCCTGGCCTTCGACTTCCACGAACCAGCGGTGCTCCACACCGATCAGGCGCGCGAGTTCGCGTTTGCGCTCATTCACATCGGGATATTCGAGCAGCACGGTGGCCTTCCAGTTGTGCCCTGTTGGCACCAATGCGACATAAGCGTCGATCTCCTGCTGGATGCCATCCTCCTCGAAAATCTTTTCGATGCGCAGCATCTCCTGGATCTGGTAGCGGATCGTGGCCTCGGACTCGAACTGGAAGCTCATGTGCTCGCCCAGGTGCACGCTGCGCAATCGGCGCTGCGCCAGCACCTCGTCCTTGTGCAGCTTGCGGTACTTGCTGTAGGCCTCGAGTGACATGAGGCTGTCAGGCGTGATGTGGCCGGTGATTTGCATGGTGTTCTCTCTGAAAATTGACTATAGGATTGTCATTGCGACGCTCGTGAATTCGTCATTGCGAGCCGCCTTTTTCGGACGGCGAAACTGCATGCTGGGCAGGAACACCCGATTCGTCATTGCGCGGAGCGAAAGCGACGCGGCAATCCACGAGCACCGCTGCGGCCCGCCATGGACTGCCACGGCCTGCGGCCTCGCAGTGACGATGGTGCCTGCGGCCTCGCAGTGACGATGGCGCCTGCGGCCTCGCAGTGACAAGGGCAACACTTCACGCCAGTCCATACGCTTCACGGATCAGCGTGAGCGGGTGTTTTTGCGGCGGGGCGCCAAGCTGGTTCACGTCGAAGCCCTGGGCGATGTGGTGGCCACCGAGCGGGCAGTCGCTGCTGATGACGTCGGGCAAGCCACCGTCCTTGTGGTTGGCCATGGCCTTGAACAGCGGCTTGCCAATCTTCATCGCCTGCTGGTGCGTGGCCTTCTTCACGCCGAACGTGCCGGCGTGGCCGGAGCAGCGCTCGTGCGTCTGCACACTGGTGCCAGGCACCATCTTCAACATCTCCTCGGTCTTCTTGCCGATGTTCTGGACCCGCCCGTGGCAGGGAATCTGGTAGCTTACCTTGCCCAGCGCGTGCGGGAATTCCACCTTCAGCAGGCCGTCGCGCTTGCGCGCCATCAGGTACTCAAACGGGTCCCACATGGCTTGCTTGACGAGTTGCACATCGGCCTCATCCGGGTACATCAGCGGCAGTTCCTGCTTGAACATCAGCGTGCAGCTGGGTACGGCGCTCAGGATGGCGTAGCCCTGTTTCGCGTAGCGCGCCAGCACCGGCATGTTGGCCTCCTTGCTGGCGTTGACGGCGTCCAGGTCACCCAGTTCCAGCTTGGGCATGCCGCAGCATTTCTCCTTCTCCACCAAAACATAAGGCACTTCGTTGTGGTCCAGGATCTTCAGCAGATCGTGACCGATGCCGGGCTCGTTGTAGTTGACGAAGCAGGTGGCGAAGATGGCCACCTTGCCCGGCGTCTTGTCGCCATCTTTTGCGGGGTAAGGCGACGACTCGGGCGCGCTTGAGCGGAACTTTTTCGTGGCCAGCTCGGGCAACCAGGCGTCCTTGTCCACGCCCAGGGTCTTCTCCATCAAACCACGCGCCATTGGCGTCTTGTTCACGGCGTTGGCCACCTGCACCACGATCGGAATGCCGGCGAACTGGCCGTGCAGGTCGGTGGACGCGAGAAACTTCTCGCCCATGCCGACTTCACCCTTCTTGAACTTGATCGCCTTGGCGCGCAGCATGGTGTGCGGAAAATCCAGGTTCCAGGCATGGGGCGGCGTGTAGGGACACTTGGTCATGTAGCACAGGTCGCACAGATAGCACTGGTCCACGACCTTCCAGAAGTCCTTCTTGTCGACGCCGTCGACCTCCATGGTCTTGCTCGCATCCACCAGGTCGAACAGCGTCGGAAAGGAGCCGCACAGGCTCACGCAGCGCCGGCAACCGTGGCAGATGTCGAAAATTCGTTCCATCTCGTGCAGCGCCGAGTCTTCATTGAAGAAGTCGGGGTTCTTCCAGTCCAGCGGATGCCGGGTCGGCGCCTGCAGATTGCCTTCGGTGGCCATGATGTTTCCTTTGAATAGTTACGAAAAGATTCCAGACTCATCCTGAAAGCTTTTCGTAAATCGCCACGCCAGAAGCGGCGTAGCGAGCGGCTGTCAGCCTAGGCGCGGGTGCATGGAAACCGGAGCGTACTAACCGTACGTGAGGATTTCCATTCAGGACCCGCAACGACGGATCACAGCCGCGCAGTAGCCGCTAATCCACCAATTCGGCTAGAGCCTTGGCATAGCGGTTCGCATGCGAACGCTCGGCCTTGGCCAGGGTTTCAAACCAGTCGGCGATCTCGTCGTGACCTTCGTCGCGAGCGGTCTTGGCCATGCCCGGGTACATGTCGGTGTACTCGTGCGTTTCGCCAGCCACTGCGGCCTTCAGGTTGTCGCGGGTCGGGCCGATGGGCAAGCCCGTGGCCGGGTCACCGCATTGTTCGAGCCACTCCAGGTGCCCGTGCGCGTGGCCGGTCTCACCTTCAGCGGTGGAGCGAAACAGCGCTGCCACGTCGTTTTGGCCTTCGATGTCGGCCTTGTTTGCGAAATACAGGTAACGGCGATTGGCCTGGGACTCGCCTGCGAAGGCGGCCTTGAGGTTGTCTTCCGTCCTGGAGCCTTTGAGTGCTGCCATGGAAATCTCCTGGTGAATAAAAAAACGAACGCGTTTGCCATGGCGGTTGCCCGCCAAGGACAGTGCGAAGATACCCCAAGAAGATGTCGTTGGTGATGAGGTCGATCAATCCCCGTCATTACCAAAACCTATCGCCATCGAAAAATCGATATTCTTTTTCTTCCATCGAGTGGCATCGCCCTGCGTTGCCCCCGGGGTGCCCGGTAAAATCGGTCTCACCCCTCCACTTGGCCACGAACAGCGTCGCTTGGCCAGCGTTGTTCCCCACTTTTCCATTGGTTCCAAATGACTGAAACCCCGCAACAGCCCGGACTGCAATCCCTGTCCAAATCGTTCGAACCCGCCGCGCTCGAAGCGCATTGGGGCCCAGAGTGGGAAGCGCGCGGTTACGGACAGGCGGGTTTTCGCGGCAGCAAGGCGCCCAAGGCGGGAGCACCGGCGTTCTCGATCCAGCTGCCGCCACCGAATGTGACGGGCACGTTGCACATGGGGCACGCATTCAACCAGACCATCATGGACAGCCTTACGCGCTACCACCGCATGCTGGGCGCCAACACCGCCTGGATTCCCGGCACCGATCACGCCGGCATCGCCACGCAGATCGTGGTCGAGCGCCAGTTGCAGGCCCAGGGCATCAGCCGCCACGACATGGGGCCCACGCCGGCCGAGGCGCGCAAGAACTTCGTCGCCAAGGTGTGGGAGTGGAAGGAGAAGAGCGGCAACACCATCACCACGCAGATGCGCCGCATGGGCGACTCCGTGGACTGGAGTCGCGAGTACTTCACCATGGACGACAAGCTCTCCAAGACGGTCACCGAGACCTTTGTGCAGCTGTACGAGCAGGGCCTGATCTATCGGGGAAAACGCCTGGTGAACTGGGACCCGGTGCTGCAAAGCGCGGTGAGCGACCTGGAGGTGGAGAGCGCCGAGGAAGACGGCCACATGTGGCACATCGCCTATCCGCTGGCCGACGGTTCGGGCTCGTTGACGGTGGCGACGACGCGGCCTGAGACCATGCTGGGCGACGTGGCGGTGATGGTGCACCCGGAAGATGAACGCTATGCGCATCTGATCGGTCATTGGGTCACGCTGCCGCTGTGCAATCGAAACATCCCCGTGATCGCCGACGACTATGTGGACAAGGCTTTCGGCACCGGCGTGGTCAAGGTCACGCCCGCGCATGACCAGAACGACTACGCCGTCGGTCAGCGGCATCAACTGCCGATCATCGGTGTGCTCACGCTGGACGCCAAGATCAACGAACTGGCGCCCGAGGTCTACCGCGGTCTGGACCGCTTCGTCGCGCGCAAGAAGGTCGTCGCCGACCTGGAAGCCTTGGGCCTGCTGGTCGAGGTGAAGAAGCACAAGCTGATGGTGCCGCGCTGCGCCCGCACCGGTCAGGTGATCGAGCCCATGCTCACCGATCAATGGTTCGTGGCCATGAGCAAGGTGAGTGATTCCGACCCCACGCGCAAGAGCATCGCACAAAAAGCGATAGACGCCGTGCAATCAGGCGAGGTGAAGTTCGTGCCTGAAAACTGGGTCAACACCTACAACCAGTGGATGAACAACATCCAGGACTGGTGCATCAGCCGCCAACTGTGGTGGGGACACCAAATCCCGGCCTGGTACGGCACAAGTGGCGAACTGTTCGTGGCACGCAGCGAAGATGAGGCGCGCGCCAAGGCCACGGCCGCGGGATACTGCGGCGACTTGAGGCGCGATGAAGACGTGCTCGACACCTGGTACTCATCCGCACTGGTTCCCTTCTCCACCATGGGCTGGCCCAACACCGTAGCGCCGGAGCGTGGCGGGCTTGGACGCAGCGATTTCGCAAGCGAAGCGCGTATGAGCGAGGCCGAGTCCGCTGCGATCCGGGGCGTTGCCCCGACGCTCGGCACTGGCGGGTCCTCGCTGCCCCCCGAGGGGGCCTTGGGCGGCCCGTCGGCGCTCACACCAGGTCTGTCGGACTACGACCTGTATCTGCCGTCCAGCGTGCTCGTCACCGGCTACGACATCATCTTTTTCTGGGTGGCGCGCATGATCATGATGACCACGCACTTCACCGGTCGCGTGCCGTTCAAGCATGTTTACATCCACGGCCTGGTGCGCGACGCGCAGGGCCACAAAATGAGCAAGAGCGAGGGCAATGTGCTCGACCCCGTGGACCTGATCGACGGCATCGCCTTGGCGCCGTTGCTGGACAAGCGCTGCGAGGGGCTGCGCAAGCCCGAGACCGCGCCTACGGTGCGCAAGAACACGCAAAAGGAATTCCCCGAAGGCATACCGGCCTTTGGCGCCGACGCGTTGCGCTTCACCTTTGCCTCCCTGGCCTCGCTGGGACGCAGCATCAACTTCGACGCCAAGCGCTGCGAGGGCTACCGCAACTTCTGCAACAAGCTGTGGAACGCCACGCGCTTCGTGCTGATGAACTGCGAAGGCCAGGATTGCGGTTTGAATGACCACACGGGGGACCAGTGTGACGGTGGCGGTTATCTCGAGTTCAGCGCGCCGGATCGCTGGATCGTCTCGCTGCTGCAAAAGACTGAAAGCCAGGTGGCTCAGAGTTTTGCCGATTACCGCATGGACAACGTGGCGAACACGATCTACCAGTTCATCTGGGACGAGTTCTGCGACTGGTACCTGGAAATCGCCAAGGTGCAGCTCAACACTGGAAACGCCGCCCAGCAGCGCGCCACACGCCGCACATTGATCCGCACGCTGGAAACCATGCAGCGGCTGGCGCATCCCATCATCCCCTTCATCACTGAAGAGCTTTGGCAAAAGGTCGCGCCCGTCGCTGGTCGTCAAGGCGAATCCATCGCCGTCGCCGCTTATCCGATTTGCCAGCCCGAGCGCATCGATGAAGATTCAATAGCCCACGTCGCCAAGCTCAAGGCACTGGTCGACGCCTGCCGCAACCTGCGCGGCGAAATGAGCGTCTCCCCCGCCACCCGACTGCCGCTGTTCGTGCTGGCCTCCACGCCCGAAGAACTGGCGTTCATGCAGAGTTCGGCGCCGGTGCTGCAGGCCCTGGCCAAGCTGAACGAGGTCAAACTTTTCAGCGACGAGGCCGCCTGGGCGGCTGCGGCGCAGGCCGCCCCCGTGGCCGTGGTGGGCCAGGCGCGCATCTGCCTGCACATGGAGATTGACGTGGCTGCGGAAAAAGTGCGTCTGGGCAAGGAAGTGACACGCCTGGAAGACCAGATCTCCAAGGCCGAGACCAAGCTAGGAAACGAAGCTTTTGTTGCCAAGGCACCCGCCGCCGTTTTGGAGCAAGAGCGTAAACGGATGGACGAGTTCACTGCGACGCTGAACAAAGTACGCGAGCAACTGGCACGCCTGGGCTGAACCGCACCCGCAGCGGGTTGATCTGCGACTGCGGTACTCGTGGATTGCCGCGCTGCCCGTCTATGTTTAACGCCGCCGCAGCACGTGGATGAAGTCCGCACCCAGGGTCTGTTGCTCCAGCAACTCGTTGCCAGTCTGGCGCGCAAAAGCCTGGAAGTCGCGCACTGAGCCCGCATCTGTGCACAGCACCTTGAGCACCTGGCCGCTCTGAATTTCAGCCAGCGCCTTTTTCGCCTTGAGGATGGGCAGCGGGCAGTTCAGGCCGCGGGCGTCGAGTTCTTTGTCGATGTTCATTGAGTGTTCCACGGGATGGTTCCATTTTACTCAGGGCGCAGCGGGCGTCGCATCGAGCCTCAACTTGCTAGTATCGCGCCATGCGCATCCATCTGCACCATGTCACCCATTACCAGTACGACCGCGCGGTCACGCTGGGGCCACAGATCGTGCGCCTGCATCCCACACCACACTGCCGTGCACGCATCGCCTCCTACGCGCTCACCGTGCAGCCGTCCGGGCACTTCATCAACTGGCAGCAGGACCCGTTGGCGAACCACCTGGCACGCCTCGTGTTCACCCAGCCCACGGCCGAGTTCCGCTTGAGCGTGGACATGGACGTGGAATTGGTTTGCAGCAACCCCTTCGACTTCTTTCTGGACCCACTGGCGGGACAGTTTCCGTTCGCCTACAGCGCTCGCGATGTCCAGGCCCTGGCGCCCTATCTGGCATGCGACGGCGCTGGTGCGGACGTGTTGCGCGCTTATCTGAAAAAAAATGGGGCGGAGCCACAGCCCACGCTGGATTTTCTGGTGGCGCTGAACCAGCAGGTGCAGCGCGACATTCGCTATCAGGTACGACTGGAGCCCGGCGTGCAGACGCCCACGCAGACGCTGGGTATGGCCAGCGGCTCCTGTCGCGACTCGGCCTGGCTCCTGGTGCAGTTACTGCGCCTAAGCGGTCTGGCGGCGCGCTTTGTCTCGGGCTATTTGATCGACATCGACCCCAGCGCCAGCGCAGCGCACCCGCCCCTGGATACATCGCAGTTGCACGCCTGGTGCGAGGTCTATTTACCGGGCGCGGGCTGGATCGGCTTGGATGCGACCTCGGGCCTGCTCACCGGCATGGGCCACATCCCCTTGGCCTGCGCGCTACAGCCCGAAGGCGCCGCACCTGTGGAAGGCGCCACCGACGTGGCGCAGGTGCAGTTCAGTCACCGCATCGAACTGACGCTCGCGCACTGAGGCACGCATACCGGGTCGATCGCGATAATCGCAGGCTTCAGCAGCCCCCGTTAGCCAATCGCTTCATTCATGTCGCTCCAAATCAAACCGCCCTCAACCACGCTGCACGCCAGACTGCATCGCGCAGCTCTGGTCGTTCTGGCCATCGGCATGGTGGCGGCCACCTCGATCTGGTTTCTTGCCCCAAGCGCTTCCGGCGATGCCGTTTCCGCCAGCGGGTTATCGGCTGTCGGCGCAGGCGCCATGACCCAGCGCGAGGAATTCGAAATCGAGAAAGTGGGAGGTAAAGCCGCAGTCTATGTCGCCAAGTTCGATCGCTGGCTCACCCGCCTTTTTCACGGCAAGAATCTTGCCGGCCTGATTGCCGTGATCAGCCTGCTGGTCGCGTTCGTCTGCTGGCGCGAATCCCGTTGGCAACGGGACCAGCACGAATTCGAGCTGAGCGAAAAGTCTGCGGCTTAGCCCGCCGTTCAAAACCCTTCCCATGCCAGTCAACCCCTAGGAAATCCACCATGAGCATCTACGCCAAACTCCAATCCCTGAACATCACGCTGCCACCCGTGGCCACACCCGCCGCGGCCTATGTGCCCTTCGTGCAGACCGGGAAGCTGGTGTTTTTGAGCGGCCACATCGCGAAGAAGGATGGCAAGGTTTGGGCCGGTCAATTCGGCAAGAACATCGGCACCGAGGAGGGCAAGGCGGCGGCACGCGCCGTGGCGATTGACCTGCTGGGGACGCTGCACGCCGCCGTCGGCGATCTGAGCCGCGTCAAGCGCATCGTCAAAGTGATGTCGCTGGTGAACTCCACCGGAGAATTCACCGAGCAGCATCTGGTGACCAACGGCTGCTCCGAATTGTTGGGCGAGGTGTTCGGCCCCGTTGTCGGCGCCCACGCCCGCAGCGCCTTTGGCGTGGCCCAGATTCCGCTGGGCGCTTGCGTGGAAATCGAGCTCATCGCCGAAGTGGATTGAGCCGGACAAAGGCGCTGCTGCGCATCAAGAGCGCGCCCTGATCACCCCCGCCTCGATCGCCAGGCCCAGGCCCACGCTGCCAAACTTGTCGCCCTCCACCATCCGGGCATGAGGCACTGCGCTGGCGCAAGCTTGGCGCACAAAGGGCAGCGATGAGGTGCCGCCGGTCAGAAACAGCGTGTCGATCTGCTCGGCGCCAACGCCCGAGGCACGTACGCAGTCGCGTATGCACTGGCCGATCTTCTCGGTCAGTGCCGCCACACCCTGTTCAAAATCAAGGCTGTTCACGGTCACCTGCAAATGCTCGTCCACATAGGGCAGACTCAGGCTCACCTCGTGCGCACTGGAGAGCGCAATTTTTGCGCCTTCCACGTCGCTGGCAAGCTGGTGCCCCGAGCGCTCGCGTACCACGCGCAGCAGCCGATGGACCAGATCAGGCTTTCCCGCCAGCAGATGCATTTCCTTCAATTCGCTGGCCGTCTTGCGGCCATACAGCAAGGCGATGCGATGCCAGGTGGCCAGGTCAAAGTAGGGAGAAGATGGCAGTTCCAGTTCGCCGCGCTTGCGGTAATGCGTCTTGTAGCCCAGGTGCGGCATGACCTGACCCAGGCTGAGCCATTTGTCGAAATCCGTGCCGCCGATGTGAACACCGCTGTTGGCCAGGATATCGCTGCGCCGATCGGTCTTGCGCTGCGCCCGGGGTGAAACCCGGACCACGGAAAAATCCGAGGTACCGCCTCCGATGTCGGCGATCAGCGCGATCTCCTCACGGCTCACGCTTGATTCATAGTCGAGCGCGGCGGCGATCGGTTCGTATTGAAAATGGACCTGCTTGAAGCCGCAGGCCTTGGCAATCGATTCAAGCTGCTGCTGCGCCATCCGATCGAGCCGGGCGTCATCGTCGACAAAGAACACCGGGCGGCCGATCACCACTTCATCCAGTTCGGCTCCGGCTTCTAGTTGCGCCAACGCCTTCAGGTGGGCGAGGAATTTTCCGATGATGTCCTTCAGGCTGATGCGTTCATGGCCGATTTCGGTCGACTCCTCGATCAGGCTGCTGCCCAGCACGCTCTTGAGCGAGCGCAGCAGTCTGCCGTCGTAGTGGTTCGTGTACGCGGCAATGGCCTCGCGTCCGAACTGGACCTTGTCGTCCTCCAGGTTGAAGAAAATGGCGCTGGGAATGGTCAGGTTTCCCGTCTCCAGCGGGATGAGCCTGGGCCCCTGCGGGGTCGCCAGGCCGACGGTGGAGTTGGAGGTGCCAAAGTCAATCGCGATCACGGGAATGGAAATCCAAATCCGGCCATTTTCACCGATGGGCTTAAGACTGCTGCATGAACACCCGTCCACCCCTTCCCGTCATTGCGAGGCCGTAGGCCGTGGCAATCCATCTCGGCGCGCCACACAATCCCTGGATTGCCGCGCTTCGCTCGCAACGACGACACCTTGGGTGCTACTCCAGTCTGGAAATGCGCATCGGTTTGAAGCCCAGATCGGCCGCCTTTCCCTTGCGCGCGCGCGCTGCTCTGGCATTGTTCAGGCTGCGGATTTCCAGCGTTTCATCGCGCTCCTTGGCGCCGCGTCCGATACCTTCGATGCGCACGCTGCGGGTGTAGGCCGCCGCGCCCGCCAGGCTGTCCTTTTCCTCCAGGTCGATCAACATCAGGCCGCGCCCGCCCTTGTTCATGGCCTTGAGTTCCGCGATCTCGAAGGTCAGGATGCGCCCTCCGGTGGAAGCGCAGGCGACATGCGTGGCCACTGGCAGCGGCGCAGCGGCCGTGCTGCCGCTCACATGCGAGGGGCAGCACAGGCTTTCACCGGCGTTGCAGGTCACGAAGGCTTTGCCCGCTTTATGGCGCGAGCTCATGTCTTCCACGCTCGCCAGGAAGCCGTAACCGGCCGAGCCGCTCAGCAGCAGCGTCGCATTCCCAGGCCCGGCGAAGTAGTACGCCACCTGGGTTCCTGGCTCCAGATCGATGAGTGTGGTCACGGGCTGACCGTCGCCGCGCGCACCGGGCAGCAGAGACACGGCAACGGAATAGACCCGGCCCTGGTTGCCGAATACCAGCAAGGTGTCAACCGTGCGGCACTCAAAGGTTCCATACAGTCCGTCTCCGGCCTTGAAGGCAAAGCTCGATGCTTCATGACCGTGACCGCTGCGCGCGCGCACCCAGCCCTTCTGGCTCACCACCACGGTCACCGGTTCGTCTACCACCTTGACTTCGACCACGGCCTTTTTCTCGGCCTGGATCAGCGTGCGGCGCGGGTCGGCGAACTGCTTGGCGTCGGCCTCGATCTCCTTGATCATCAAGCGGCGCAGGGCCGCGGGGCTGCCCAGGATTTCTTCCAGTCGGCCCTGCTCCTCGCGCAGGTTTTTGAGCTCCTGCTCGATCTTGATGGCCTCCAGCCTTGCCAATTGGCGCAGGCGGATTTCCAGGATGTCTTCGGCCTGACGGTCGCTCAGGCTAAAACGCTCGATCAGCGCCGCCTTGGGCTCGTCCGAGCGGCGGATGATGGCGATCACCTCGTCGATATTGAGCAGCACGATCTGCCGCCCCTCCAGGATGTGCACGCGGTCCAGCACCTTGTTCAAGCGGTGCTGGCTTCGGCGTTGCACCATGTTCTGGCGAAACTCGATCCACTCCAGCAACATCTTGCGCAGCGACTTCTGCACCGGGCGCCCATCCAGCCCGATCGCCGTCATGTTGACGGGCGACGAGCTCTCCAGGCTGGTATGCGCCAGCAAGCTGTTGATGAGTTCGCTTTGTTCGATGCGGCTGGTCTTGGGCTCGAACACCAAGCGCACGGGCGCATCCTTGTTGGACTCGTCGCGCACCACGTCCAGCACCGCCAGCAGGCTCGCCTTGAGCTGCGTCTGTTCCTGGCTCAACGCCTTCTTGCCCGCCTTGACCTTGGGATTGGTGATCTCCTCGATCTCTTCCAGCACGCGCTGCGTGCTCACGCCGGGGGGCAGTTCCTGCACCACCAGCTGCCACTGGCCGCGCGCCAGTTCCTCGATCTTCCAGCGCGCGCGCACCTTGAGCGAACCCCGTCCGGTGCGGTAGGCATCCGCGATGTCGGCGGCGCTGCTGATGATTTGCGCCGCGCCGGGATAGTCGGGGCCCGGGATGAGCGTGAACAGTTCGTCGTCACCGAGCTGCGGATTCTTGATCAGCGCGACGCAGGCGTCGGCCACTTCGCGCAGGTTGTGCGGCGGTATCTCCGTGGCCAGGCCCACCGCGATGCCGCTGGCGCCGTTGAGTAGGTTGAAGGGCAGGCGCGCCGGGAGTTGCCGCGGCTCCTGCGTGCTGCCGTCGTAGTTGGGGATGAACTCCACCGTGCCTTCGTCGATCTCGTCCAGCAGCAGGCTGGTGATGCGCGACAGGCGCGCCTCGGTGTAGCGCATGGCGGCGGCGCCGTCGCCGTCGCGGCTGCCGAAGTTGCCCTGGCCGTCGATCAGGGGATAGCGCTGCGAAAAGTCCTGCGCCATGCGCACCAGCGCGTCATACGCGGCCTGGTCGCCGTGCGGGTGAAAGCGGCCCAGCACGTCGCCCACGACGCGCGCGCACTTCACCGGTTTGGCGCCGGCGTTGCCATTGGCCCCGCCAAACCCCAGGCCCATGCGCGACATGGAATACAGGATGCGCCGCTGCACCGGCTTCTGGCCGTCGCATACGTCGGGCAAGGCGCGGCCCTTGACCACGCTCAGCGCGTATTCGAGGTAGGCGCGCTGGGCGTAACTTGCCAGGCTGGGGGTCTCGTCGCTGTCGGCTGGCAGCAACTCCAGGGTCACTTGATCAGTCATGGATAAAGGTCGAAAAAAACATTGAAGGTCATCAAGGTTGGCACCGCATATTCGTCAGCGCGAGCGCAGCGCGGCGATCCATGCTGGCGGACTACGATATTCGTGGATTGCCGCGTCGCTTCGCTCCTCGCAATGACGGCCTGGCTTACACATCCACATCGACTGCATCGCCGTGCAACTCCATCAGCTCGCGCCGGGCCGCGGCTTCGCCCTTGCCCATGAGCTTGGTGATGAGGCATTCGGTCTGCAAAAAGTCCATGTCACCCAGTTGCACCGGCATCAGGCGGCGCGTGTCGGGATTCAGCGTCGTGTCCCATAGCTGCAGCGCGTTCATCTCGCCCAGGCCCTTGAAGCGGCTGATGACGCACTTGTCGCGTGCAACGCCCTCCTTCACGCACTTGTCCAGAATCGCGTTCAGTTCGCCGTCGTCCAGCGCATAGGCCTTGGACGCGGGCTTTTTGCCGCGCGCCGGTGCGTCCACGCGAAACAGCGGTGGCCGCGCCACGTAGACGTGGCCGGTCTCTATGAGCTTGGGGAAGTGGCGAAAGAACAGCGTCAGCAGCAGCACCTGGATGTGCGAGCCGTCCACGTCGGCGTCCGACAGGATGCACACCTTGCCATAGCGCAGACCGCTCATGTCGGGGCTGTCGTTGGCCCCGTGCGGATCGACGCCGATGGCGACGGAGATGTCGTGAATTTCGTTGTTGGCGAAGAGCCGGTCGCGCTCCACTTCCCAGGTGTTGAGCACCTTGCCCCGCAGCGGCAATATGGCCTGGCTTTCCTTGTCGCGCCCCATCTTGGCGCTGCCCCCGGCCGAGTCACCCTCGACCAGAAACACCTCGTTGTAGGCCAGGTCGCGGCTCTCACAGTCGGTGAGCTTGCCCGGCAGCACGGCCACGCCCGAGCCCTTGCGCTTTTCCACTTTTTGCCCAGCCTTTTGGCGCGTCTGCGCTGCCTTGATGGCAAGCTCCGCCAGCTTCTTGCCGTACTCCACGTGCTGGTTCAACCACAGCTCGAGCGCGGGCCTCACAAAGCTGGACACCAGTCGCACGGCGTCGCGCGAATTCAGGCGCTCCTTGATCTGCCCCTGAAACTGCGGATCAAGGACCTTGGCCGAGAGCACGTAGCTGGCGCGCGCGAACACGTCCTCGGGCATGAGCTTCACACCCTTGGGCAACAGACTGTGCAACTCGATGAAGCCCTTCACAGCCGTGAACAGGCCGTCGCGCAGGCCGCTTTCGTGCGTGCCGCCGGCGCTGGTGGGAATCAGGTTCACATAGCTCTCGCGCACCGGTTGTCCGTCTTCGGTGAAGGCCACGCACCATTGCGCGCCCTCTCCTTCGGCATAGCTGTCGCTCTGAGCGTCGGCGAAACCCTCGGCCTCGAACAGCGGGATAACGGGCTCACCCGCGAGCGTCTGGCTCAGGTAGTCGCGCAGACCGCCCTTGAACAGCCAGGTCTGGACGTCGCGCGTCCGCTCGTTGGTCAATGTGACCGAGACCCCCGGCATCAGCACCGCCTTGCTGCGCAGCAGATGCGTCAACTCCGTCATCGGCAGCACGGCGCTCTCGAAGTATTTGGGGTCGGGCCAGACGCGCACCGTGGTGCCGGACTTTCTGTCTCCCTCGGCAGCGGGGCGCAGCAGCAGAGGTTCGATCACATCGCCGCCCGAGAACACCAGGCGCGCCACCTGGCCTTCACGGTAGCTCGTAGCCTCCAGCCGTTTGGCCAGCGCGTTGGTCACGCTCACGCCCACGCCGTGCAGGCCGCCGGAGAAGCTGTAGGCGCCGCCCTTGCCCTTGTCGAACTTGCCACCGGCGTGCAGCCGCGTGAACACCAGTTCGATCACCGGCGCGTGCTCCTCCGGGTGCAGGCCAAAGGGAATGCCGCGTCCGTCGTCCTCGACGCTGACCGAGCCGTCGGCATGGAGTGTCACGCGGATTTTCTTGCCGTAGCCGCCCAGGGCTTCGTCGGCGGCGTTGTCCAGCACCTCCTGAATCACGTGCAAGGTGTTGTCGGTGCGGGTGTACATGCCCGGGCGCTGCTTCACCGGCTCCAGCCCCTTGAGCACGCGGATGGAACTTTCGGAATACTCGGGAGGGGAAATTGGATTGGGTTTGGTCGCCATGGGGCTGGATTGTAGTGCGCTTTGACAAAATGACTGGATATATAAACAGTTAGCATCTCAAATACCGAGGTCGGCACCAGGCGCTTGCCGGATTGGGTACAGTCGGGAGATGTCTTCCCGTCGTTCCCCACTCTCCCTCACCCAGGTGCTGATCTGCGGCGCCGCCATCGTTACCCTCTCCATGGGCGTGCGCCACGGCTTTGGCCTGTGGCTGGGGCCTCTGACGCAGACCCGTGGCTGGACGCGCGAAACTTTTTCCTTTGCCCTGGCCATACAAAATCTGTCCTGGGGCGTCACCGGCATTTTTGCCGGGATGCTGGCCGACCGGCTGGGCGCCTTGCGCGTCATCGTGGGCGGCTCGGTGCTGTACGCGCTGGGCCTGCTGGGCATGGCCTACGCCGACACGCCCTTGGCGTTTTGGGCCTGCACCGGACTGTTGATCGGCATGGCACAGGCGGGAACGACTTACGCCGTGGTTTACGGCGTGATCGGGCGCAATGTCAGCGCCGAAAAGCGTTCCTGGGCCATGGGCGTGGCCGCAGCAGCCGGCTCTTTCGGCCAGTTTCTGATGGTGCCGACCGAGGGTTTTCTGATTTCGCAATTCGGCTGGCAGCAGGCCCTGATGGGCTTGGCCATGGCCGCGCTGCTGATGGCACCGCTGGCCTGGGGCTTGCGCGAGCCGGGGTTCAGCGGCGGCGCCACCCCCCAGCGCCAGCAGTCGATTGGCCAGGCGCTGAAAGAGGCCTTCAAATACCCGAGCTTTCAACTGCTGATGGCGGGCTACTTCGTCTGCGGCTTTCAGGTCGTGTTCATCGGCGTTCATTTGCCCAGCTACCTGCGCGACAAGGGCCTGTCACCCCAGGTCGCAAGCTACGCATTGGCGCTGATCGGACTGTTCAACGTGTTCGGCACCTACGCCGCAGGCGTGCTGGGCCAACGCCTGCCCAAAAAGAACATCCTGGCCTTCATCTATCTGGCGCGCGCATTGGTCATCAGCGTGTTCCTGCTGGCGCCGCTGAGTCCCATGAGCGTGTACGTGTTTGCCAGCGTCATGGGGCTGCTGTGGCTGTCCACGGTGCCACCCACGAACGCCGCGGTGGCGCAAATCTTTGGCGTGGCGCACCTGTCCATGCTCAGCGGCTTTGTATTCTTCAGCCATCAGATCGGCTCGTTCCTGGGTGCCTGGCTGGGCGGCTATTTGTACGACCGCAGCGGCAGCTACGACATCGTCTGGTATATCGCGATCGCGCTCGGGTTCTTTGGCGCCCTGATCAATCTGCCGGTGCGCGAAACCAGCATCGTGCGGCCCTCGGCCCAGGCCGTGGGATGAAACGCCCGCCCTGCTGGCTGATGCGAACGGCAGCATGGACCGTGGCGCTGCTGCTGCTGGCAGCGGTGTTTGTGGCCTACACCCGACCCGAATTCATGTTGACCCTGGCCAACCAAATCTGGGCCTGCTTTTAGCCCCGCACGCATGAACATGACCCACGCGCCCGCACCCCACGACGCGCTCCCGCCATCGGAGTGGGTGCAGCGCTGGTCGCACCTATGCCCACCGGGCGGCTCGGTGCTGGACGTGGCCTGCGGCCACGGTCGGCACCTGCGCTGGTTTAGTCAGCGCCAGCACCCCGTCACGGGCATAGACCGGTCTGCCGATGCGATCGAGTCCGCAGCGCCCTGGGGCGAGGCGGTCCAGGCCGACATCGAGCACGGTCCCTGGCCCCTGATGGCGCACGGACAGGCTCGGCAGTTCGATGTTGTGGTGGTGACGAACTACCTTTGGCGTGCGCTGTTCCCGGTGCTGCTGCAAAGCCTGGCCCCAGGCGGCGTGCTGATTTATGAGACTTTTGCCGCAGGCAACGACAGCGTGGGCAAGCCGTCACGCGCAGATTTTTTGCTGCGCCCAGGCGAGCTGCTGCGACTGTGCGCAGACCTGCGCGTCGTTGCCTTTGAGGACGGATTTATCGACTCCCCGGCGCGCTTTGTGCAGCGCATCGTGGCGGTGCGCGAGTCCGTGAACGGTGAGCAACCCATGCGCTACTTGCTGCGCCGTGGACCCGAATAAGCTCCTCCAGAGGGTACAATCCACCGCCCGTCGCTCAAGCGCCGGCTTCACTTTCCCGCGCCACGGCGCCTACCTGCCCCTTCATAGGGGGAGTCTCTAGGTCAAGACACTCATGTCTGATTTAAGTCTTCAACTGCAGCAGGCCTCGAGCCAACTACCAGTTTCAAGTTACTTTGACGAAGCGCTGTTCCAGCGCGAGCTGCAGCGCGTGTTTGCACGCGGGCCTCGCTATCTCGGGCATCAACTCGCCGTTCCCAACCTGGGCGACTACTACGCCCTGCCCCAGGAGGGCGAGGGCCGGGCCCTGGTGCGCACGCCCAAGGGAGTGGAGCTCGTCTCCAACGTGTGCCGCCATCGCCAGGCCATCATGCTCAAGGGGCGCGGCTCCTTGCTGGACACGCAAAAAGGCAGCGCCGGCGGTAACATCGTGTGCCCACTGCACCGCTGGACCTACCAGCCCGACGGCCAGCTGCTGGGTGCGCCGCACTTTGCCCACGACCCCTGCCTGAACCTGAACAACTACGCGCTGCGTGAGTGGAACGGCCTGCTGTTTGAAGACAACGGTCGCGACATCGCGGCCGATCTGGCCGGTATGGGGCCGCGCGCCGAGCTCGACTTTTCCGGCTTCGCGCTGGACCGGGTGGAACTGCACGAGTGCAACTACAACTGGAAGACCTTCATCGAGGTCTATCTGGAGGACTACCACGTGGGACCCTTCCATCCGGGACTGGGACACTTCGTTACTTGCGACGACCTGCGCTGGGAATTCAAGGAAAACTACTCGGTGCAAACCGTGGGTGTGTCCAAAGATTTCTCACGACCCGGCTCACCCGTGTACCAGCGCTGGCAGGAGGCGCTGTTGAAGTACCGCAACGGACAGGCGCCCGAGCGCGGCGCGATCTGGCTCACCTACTACCCGCACATCATGGTGGAGTGGTACCCGCACGTGCTCACAGTCTCCACGTTGCACCCCATCGGCCCGGACCGCACGCTGAACCAGGTGGAGTTCTACTATCCGGAAGAAATCGTTGCGTTCGAGCGTGAATTCGTCGAAGCGCAGCAGGCCGCCTACATGGAAACCTGCATCGAGGACGACGAGATCGGCGAACGCATGGACGCGGGTCGCCGCGCGCTGCTGGCGCGCGGCGACAACGAAGTCGGGCCTTATCAGAGCCCGATGGAAGACGGCATGCAGCAGTTTCACGAGTGGTACCGCGCCGCCATGGCCGCAGCATGAGCCGGGGCCCGGACCGGCGCCGTGCCGCCTCACCTGAAGTCGCTCCCACTTATTGAAGCGCAGCCATGCAGTCTCTGTGGATGGTCCTGGCCGCGTTCTTCTTCGCCACCATGGGGGTCGGTATCAAGGTCGCATCCGCCAGCTTCAATACGTCCGAACTGGTGTTCTACCGTGGCTTGGTGAGCGTGGTTTTCATGGCGATCGTGGTGCTGTCGCGTGGGCGCGGTCTGCGCACCCCTGTTCCGATGATGCACGCCTGGCGCAGCGTGATAGGTGTGCTGTCTCTGGGTGCCTGGTTCTTTTCCATCGCCCACCTGCCACTGGCCACCGCCATGACGCTGAACTACATGAGCGGGATCTGGATCGCGGCCTTCATCGTCGGTGGAGCGATCCTGTACGGACAGAACGGGCAGCGCCAAGGGCCGTTGCTGCTCACCGTGCTCGCAGGCTTTGTCGGAGTCGTGTTGATGCTGCGCCCCACGATCGAACAAAACCAGCTCTTTGCCGGCCTGATCGGACTGCTGTCTGGCATCGCCTCGGCCATGGCCTACCTGCAGGTCACGGCGCTGGGGCGCGTGGGCGAACCCGAGGACCGCACTGTGTTCTACTTTGCCGTGTCCACCACCCTCGGTGGCGCCCTGGGACTGATGCTCACCGGCTTTTCTCCCTGGGATAAGGTGACCTGGCAGGCCGCCGCCTGGATCGTTCCGATCGGACTTCTGGCCTCAGCCGGCCAGTGGTGCATGACGCGCGCCTACAGCCAGGGCGCCACGCTGGTTGTAGCCAATTTGCAATACTCGGGCATCGTGTTTGCCACCATGTACAGCGTGCTGTTATTCGGCGACCAGATTCCCTTCATGGGCTGGTTGGGCATGATTCTGATCGTGTCCAGCGGCATCGCCGCCACCGCCTTGCGAACGCGGATTTTTCCAGATACTCCCGCCGAAAATCACTAAATTCACTTAATTGGATATGACCTACACCACCCTTATCTCCGCAGATCAACTGCAATCCATGATGCACGCGGGTCAACCGCTGCGCGTGTTCGACGCCAGCTTCGAACTGATGAATCCGGCGGCGGGAGAACTGCAGTACCAGGACGCCCACATCCCGGGTGCGGTCTACGCCCATCTGGACACGGCCCTGAGCGCCAAGGGCGAGGTAACAGCAGCCTCGGGCGGGCGGCACCCTTTGCCTTCGCGCGAAAGATTTGCTGCCTGGCTCAGCAGCGTGGGTTTCGCCAACGACATGCAGGCCGTGGTCTACGATCGTCAGGGGGCCAACTATTGCGGTCGCCTGTGGTGGATGCTCAAGTGGGCCGGGCATGATGCCGTAGCGGTGCTGGACGGAGGCTTGCAGGCCTGGCTGGGGGCCGGTGG
Organism: uncultured beta proteobacterium; assembly: GCA_903909815.1. Classification (GTDB taxonomy): domain Bacteria; phylum Pseudomonadota; class Gammaproteobacteria; order Burkholderiales; family Burkholderiaceae_C; genus CAIKVZ01. Next base: position 32,594 of record CAIVXG010000073.1, read on the forward strand.
TGCAGTAACTTCTGGCATCGATGCACCGACTGCCCCGTCGCACTTTTCCCTGAGAGCAGAGCTGCGCACACTGGCCACGACCAGCAGCGTTGCGGCGAACGTGGGACGCCCCACGCAAACCCTGATCGACGCCCGCGGCGAGCCACGATTTCGTGGCGAGGTGGAGCCGCTGGACCCGGTCGCCGGCCACATTCCGGGGGCGCTGAACCGCCCCTTTGGCCTGAACATCGGCGCCGAAGGAAAGTTCAAGCCCGCAGCACAATTGCGTGCCGAGTTCGAGCGTCTGCTGGCCGGGCGGGATCCGGCCACGGTGGTACACCACTGCGGCAGCGGCGTCAGCGCCATACCCAATCTTCTCGCCATGGAAGTCGCGGGGCTGGGCACTAGCGCACTGTACGCGGGCAGTTGGAGCGAGTGGTGCAGCGACTCTACGCGCCCGGTGGCGCAGGGCTAAAAATGGCTACCCCCACGCTCCGCACTATGTGTCGTCGCTGCCCCCCGAGGGGGCGCAGGCCTTCCTTGGGGCGACGCTGCGCAGCGCAGTGCGCGCCGCTGTACAGTGAAGCAGCGTCATTGCCGCCCATTGCCTGGTTCGCTTCGCAGTCCAACGGCTCCGGGCGGCCCGGCGCGCGGCCTGATCATGCTCGCGCATCAGCTTGAGTTGCTGGCCCCGGCGCGCGACGCCGACATCGGCATCGCGGCGCTGAACCACGGCGCGGATGCTGTCTACATCGGCGGGCCCTCCTTTGGCGCGCGCTCCAGCGCCGACAACTCCGTGTCCGAGATCGCGCGCCTGGTGCAGCACGCGCGCCGCTTTCACAGTCGCATCTTCGTCACGCTCAACACCATCCTGCGCGACGATGAGCTGGAGCCGGCGCGCAAGCTCGTGGGTCAACTCTACGACGCAGGTGTGGATGCGCTCATCATTCAGGACATGGGACTGCTGGAGCTGGAGCTGCCGCCGATCCAGTTGCACGCCAGCACCCAGACCGACATCCGCACGCCCGAGAAGGCGCGCTTTCTGCAGGACGTGGGCCTGTCGCAGATCGTGCTGGCGCGGGAGCTCACGCTGCAGCAGATCCGGGAGATCCGCCAGCACACCGAGTGCACGCTGGAATTCTTTGTGCACGGCGCGCTGTGCGTGGCCTACAGCGGGCAGTGCTACATCAGCCACGCCCACACCGGGCGCAGCGCGAACCGCGGCGACTGCTCGCAGGCCTGCCGCTTGCCGTACCAGGTAACGGACAGCCAGGGCCGTTTTGTGGCGCACGACAAGCACGTGCTCTCGATGAAGGACAACAACCAAAGCGCCAACATCGCCGCGCTCGTGGATGCCGGCATCCGCAGTTTCAAGATCGAAGGCCGCTACAAGGACTTGGCCTACGTGAAGAACATCACGGCGCACTACCGCACGCTGCTGGACGCGCTGCTCGAACAGCGCCCGGAGCTGGCACGCGCCTCCAGCGGGCACACCCGTTTCAGCTTCACGCCCGACCCGAACCAGAACTTCAATCGCGAGTTCACTGACTACTTTGTACAGGGTCGCCAGGCAGACATCGGAGCCTTCGACACGCCGAAGAATCCGGGCCAGGCCATCGGCTTTGTCACGCGCGTGGGGCCGGATTGGGTCGAACTGGAGACCACATCGGCTGAGACCGAACTGCACAACGGCGACGGCCTGTGCTACTACGACCTGCAAAAGGAACTTGTGGGTCTGGCCATCAACACCGCGGAGCGCACCCGCAAGGAAAAAGTCTGGCGCGTCGTTCCCAAGGACCCGATGGCGGGCTTCAAGGACCTGCGCGCCGGCACAGAAGTCAATCGCAACCGCGACATGGACTGGGTGCGAACGCTGGAGAAGCATTCGAGCGAGCGCCGCATCCACCTTTGGGCTGAGCTGAGCGAGACACCAGGCGGCTTGGCGCTGACGCTGACCGACGAGGACGGCTGCAGCGCCATTGCGGAAATCCACACACCGAAAGAACCGGCGAAAGACGCAGCACATGCCAGCGCCCACCTGTGCAGCCAGTTGTCCAGGTTCGGCAACACCGAGTTCGCCCTGCCTGATCCGCACAGACACATCAGCCTGAACTTGACGCAACCCTGGTTTGTTCCGGCCTCGGCGCTCAATACGCTGCGCCGCGACGCCGTGCAGCGGCTGCAGCAGGCGCGCGCGCTGGCTTATGTGCGCCCGAGCCGCGCCACACCCTTGCCTGTGCCTGCGGCTTACCCCGAGGACACACTGAGCTATCTGGCCAACGTCTACAACCACAAGGCACGCGACTTCTACGCCAGGCACGGCGTGAAACTGATCGCGGCGGCCTACGAAAGTCACGAGGAAGCCGGTGAAGTGAGCCTGATGATCACCAAGCACTGCGTGCGCTTTTCGCTCAGCCTGTGTCCAAAACAGGCCAAAGGCGTGACCGGCGTGCAAGGCACGGTCAAGGCCGAGCCGCTCACGCTCATCAACGGTAAAGAAAAACTCACGCTGCGCTTTGACTGCAAGCCGTGCGAGATGCACGTCGTGGGGAGAATGAAGCCGCCAGTGTTAAAGGGAAACGACGATGTCCTCAACGACGAGGGCCAACCCCTGCGCTTTTATCGCGCCCGCCCGCAAGCGCTCAGACCGTGACGGCGCGGCAGTGGCCGTGATGCCGCGGGAACAAGCGCTGGGCGTTTATCGCGGCACTGGCTGCTGGTCGAAGCGCCACCGTCGGGCAGCGCGTGCCTAAGGGAACAACGCCCGAGGTGCAATTCACTCCCGCCTGTAAGGCTTATCGCAGCTGGGTTCGCTGCCACACAGACGCCGCTTGTGCTAGTGGATATTTTCGGCAGTTGCTTCAGCGCGGACGCTGGACTGCTGCCGACAACCCTGCCCACCCATGCACAAACTCGCGAAACTTCTGCACGCGCTGGACCCTGAGGCGGAACTGGTGCAGCGCCACCTGTGGCTGATTGCCCTTTTTGTGTGGCTGCGCGGCGACTGCACATCCGTTGAGGCAACGATGGCGCGCATCGAGCAGTTTCTGGATGCCATGCGCACGAGTCCGGCTACCGCCTTGCGCCTGCAGGCTTGGTGGCAGAAACTGGTGCATACGATGGACGGCACCACCCTTCTGGCAGACTATGGCTTTGCCTCACGCAGCGCCTTTGGCCACGAATTTGCGGAACGCATTCGCAAGAAGTTATTGCCAGAAACGCCGCAGACGGCGGACGCTTCGTGCCTGTTTTCCCAGGTGCTGTCGCATGCGTTCGATGCCCAGTGGCTGGCCGCTCTGGACGAAGGGATGCGTGCGCGCATCAAACCCTTGCTGCTGCCGCCGGCGCAGCCGGAACTCGGGGTTTCTCGGCCGGTTCCGACTCAGTGGCAGGCGACCGTGATCGAGGCCATCACGTTTTGCACGAGCCAGGTTCGTGCCACGGGATTTTCGCCCGAACTGCGGCTGCGCATGAGTGCGCCGGCGCGCGAAGCCGGTCCGTTTCACGCGCTCGCGCGCGACTTTGACGCCGTGCGCAGCGCCTTCGTGGCCAGCCCCGAAGGCGACAGCGCCGAGCTGCAGGCCGCGCTGCAGGAATTTCGCGAACGGCTCGAAGCCTGTCGCAGCGCCGCCGCCTCGGTCTATACGCATCTGGACGTCCATGGAATTTCCGTGAATCTGGTGTTCCAGTTGCGTCAACTGCGCGAACGCGTGCTGCGCATTCGCGCCCTGTTGGACTGCCTGATCTCCAGCGCTCCTGGGGCCAGCACCGTGCGGCTGCTGGCCCACCTGGTGGGCGTGGGCCAGGAGCGGCGCAGTCTGCGCGCACTCATTGCCTCCAACACCTCCATGCTGGCCGCCAAAGTGGTCGAGCGCAGTTCCGAGACGGGCGAGCACTACATCACCCGCACGGTGGCGCAATACCGCGAAATGCTGCGCCATGCCGCCGGCGGTGGCGCCGTCATGGCACTCACCACCTGGATGAAGTTCGTGGTGCTAACGCTGGCGGTGTCGGCCTTCTGGAGCGGCTTCTTTGCGGGAATGAACTACGCCCTGAGCTTTGTGCTGATCCAGTTGCTGCATTGGACCGTGGCCACCAAGCAGCCTGCCATGACGGCGCCGGCCATGGCCGTGAAGCTCAAGGACCTCAGCGCCTGCGGCGCCGTGGACGCCTTCGTGGACGAGGTCACGCATCTGGTGCGCTCCCAGGTGGCGGCCGTGGTCGGCAATCTGGCGCTGGTCGCGCCGTGTGTACTGCTGATCAGTGGCGCGCTCCGGTGGCTCTTCGGCAAGCCCATGATCGATCCAGTGCAGGCCGGGCACGTGTTGCACAGCATCACTTTGCTAGGCCCCACGGTGCTCTTCGCCGCCTTCACCGGCGTGTTGCTGTTTACCTCCAGCATCGTCGCCGGCTGGGCGGAAAACTGGTTTGTGCTGCACCGCCTGGATTCGGCCGTGCGCTACAACCCGCGCATCACAGCCGCGCTGGGGGTTGTGCGCGCCGCGCGTTGGGCGCGCTTCACGCGTGACAACATTTCCGGCCTGATGGCGAATATTTCTCTGGGGATGATGCTGGGCCTCATTCCGGCGATTGCCGCGTTCGTGGGTCTGGGCCTGGAAGTGAGACATGTCACGCTGTCAATGGGTCAGTTGGCGGCGGCGGGCGCCAGCCTTGGTCTGGGCGTGCTCAGTCTGCCGGCCTTCTGGTGGTGCGTGGCGGGGCTGATTTTCACCGGTGTTCTCAACGTCGGCGTGAGTTTCCATTTGGCATTCCGGCTGGCCTTGCGCGCGCATAACGTCAGCGGTGTGGATCGCTCGCGCATCAACGCGGCCATACGGGAGCGCGCGTTGACCGCGCCCTTGAGCTTTTTCTGGCCCCGCGGGGAAGCCAGCGCAGGGTGAACAGGAGTGGTGTGCGGCTATGTGCGTCAGCCAACAGACGCTGGTGAAGCCCCACCCTAAGCTGCAGTTCTCGGAGCCGAAAAGGGTGCAATGTCTGCACCGATGCATTGATTCAACAAGGGTCAACCCAGAAGCTCATCACCCAAGGAAAACATCGTGAAGAAACTCCATTTCAAAGTGATCGTGCTCGCCGTCAGCCTGGCATTCAGCGCAGGCGCCATGGCGCAAAACATGTCCAAGACCGAATACCAGGCGAGCAAAGACAAGATATCGGCAGAATACAAAGCCGCCCGGGAAGCCTGCGCTTCGTTGGCGGGCAATCCGAAAGACGTCTGTGTGGCGCAGGCCAAAGGAAATGAAAAAATCGCTCAGGCCGAGCTCGATGCGGGCTATAAGCCCTCCCCCCGCGTCACAATACTTGTCGCCTCCATAGAACCAAGAACCCGGGGGCGGCGATGAAGGACAGAAGTTGGCACGATACGGACAAACATTCAAGGACCGGGCGGTTGCTCGGTTGTTGCCGCCTGAAAGCGCGGCGTTGGAGTTGGTGGCGCGTGAGGTTGGTGTGGGAACAGGAACACTACAGCGCTGGCGCGATGATGTTCAGTCCATGCCCGCCCGAGGGCGGGCATGGACTGCGGCGGCGCGGTTGCAGGCCGTGATCACCACGGCGGCAATGGCCGAAGCCGACAAGAACGCCTGGTGCCGAGAGCAAGGCATTTACCCCGCCGAACTCGAGAAGTGGTGTGCAAGTGCTGCCGGCGCGTTGTGCGATCCGCAGGATGCACGGGCCAGTCCACAGGCCACCCGCAAAGACCGCACGCGCATCAAGGAGCTCGAACGTGAGTTGCTGCGCAAAGATCGTGCCTTGGCGGAAACAGCAGCCCTGCTGGTTCTGTCAAAAAAAGTCACGGCGATCTTCAGCAGAGGCGAGGACGCATGATCCTCATCGAAGATCGCCGTAGTCTGGCCGATAGCATTGAGACCGCCCACAACGCTGGTGCGCGGTTGCGCCTGGCGTGCGAAATAGCTGGCATCGACCTACGCACCTTGCAACGCTGGAAGGCCCACTCGGGCCTCGCAAAGGGCGATGGCAGGCCGCTGGCGGTGCGTGCCGCGCCCAGTCACGCACTGAGCGAGCAAGAACGCGCGCGACTGCTGGATGTGGCCAACGAGCCGCGCTTCGCCGCCGTGCCGCCAGCGCGCATCGTTCCCATGCTGGCCGACGAAGGCGTGTACCTGGGCAGTGAGTCCAGCTTGACGCGCGTGCTGCGTGCACACGGGCAAACGGCACACCGGGGACGCGCCAAAGCACCGCACGCTGTGCGCCCGCCCACCACGCATATCGCCACGGCCGTGCGTCAGGTCTGGTGCTGGGATATGACGTACCTGCCGGCCACCGTGATGGGCCGCTGGTTTCACCTGTACCTGATTCTGGATCTGTACAGCCGCAAGATCGTGGGCTGGGAGGTGCACGACAGCGACCACTCTGACCATGCCGTTCATCTGTTGAAGCGAACGGCGTTGGCCGAGGGCATTGCCGCCCTTCCTGTCAAACCGGTATTGCATGGCGACAACGGCTCAACGCTCAAGGCCACGACCGTGCTGTCGATGCTCAACTGGCTCGGCGTGAAACCCTCGTATTCGCGCCCCCGCGTAAGCGACGACAACGCCTACGCCGAGTCCCTGTTTCGCACCGCAAAGTACCGACCAGAGTTCCCGGCCAAGGGCTTCTCCAACCTGGACGCAGCGCGACAGTGGGCTGCCGGTTTCGTGCACTGGTACAACGTCGAACATCGGCACAGCGGCATCCGCTACGTGAGTCCGCAACAGCGCCACACGGGGCAGGATCACGCCATTTTGGCCGCTCGCCATGCGGTGTACCAGCATGCCCGGGAGCTAAATCCGGCTCGCTGGTCGCGCCAAACACGCAACTGGTCGCCTGTGGGGCCGGTGACTCTTA
>CAIVXG010000074.1 GCA_903909815.1 uncultured beta proteobacterium
GAAGGTGGCGGCACCGTGGACGGCAATGCCGACTTCGAACGCTGGCGCGGCATGTCGCTGCCCGAGCGAGCCCGGCCCATGGCCATCTTCACTGCGCTGTCGAGCGATGTCTACATCGAAGGTATTACTGTGAGGAATGCCGCAACCTGGGCTGTGGTCAATCTCGAGGTGGCGCACCTGGTGATCCGCGGCATCACGGTCGATTCAGCCCTGGGTCCGACGCACGATGGCATCGACGTGGTTGATGGGCACGACGTGCTGATCGAACACAACACCATCAACAGCGGCGACGACGCGATCTGTCTCAAGAGCGGCAGCGCCAACGGACTTCAGGATGTCACCGTGCGGCAAAACCGAATCCTGGGCGCGGGTGTCGCCAACGGTCTCAAGATCGGTACCGCAAGCGTTGGGCCGGTACGCCACATCGTGTTCGAGGATATTTCCATCGAGAACGCGCAAGCCGCAGCGATAGCGGTGGAATCGGTGGATGGTTCGGCCATTTCGGATATGGTTTTTCGACGCATCCGTATATCCCATGTGGGCACCCCTTTCTTCGTTTTGCTGGGAAATCGTGGGGGGGCGAAGACAGGTTCAATCAGCGGGCTGAGGTTCGAATCGATCCGCGCCACCGACATGCGCTACCCCTGGGGTTCGCTCATCATGGGTGCGCCGGCCGACACCACGGGCCAGCATGAACTATCAGACATCACTTTCAAGGAACTGGACCTGCGCTTCCAGGGCGGACAGACAGTGACTGGACCCTACGCCTTCGCCAGCACAGAGCGCGACGCGATTCGCTTTCCCAACTATCAAGGTGGCTACCCGGATCCCAAATTCCTGTTTGCGACTCATGCCGCAAAGTCAGAAGTCACCAGCTACACCTTGCCGGGATGGGCCTTCTTCATTCGACACGCGCGCGGCGTCAGTTTTGTCGACTGCAAGCTTGCCGTTGACGGCGCCGACGCAAGAGACCCTGTCGTGACGCACGATGCCACAGTCACCGGCTCCTGCTCGTATTGAGGCCAACCTAAAGAATGCTGTTCCAACCGTTATCGCATGCTGCAAAAGTCTGCGTGATCAAGCCACGAAGTCAGGTTCAAATTTGGATTTGTCTTGGTGGCCAATTCTTGTCCTACATAGGTAGGAGAACTATCTACATTGCGATCTTCGCAGTCATTCGGGACTCGCTCAGCGATCCTTGAAGCCCAACCACGCTCGGAGCATGTGCAGCATCACGAGATCAGCTCACTGCAGGGCACTGGACAACTCCGGTGAAGGACAGTTCCCGCTGCGACCCGGCCTTACGTTTGATTCCATTGCTTACACTCATTATGGGAGTAGCAGGGCTCACCCGTCGCCGTAGGCGGGTGATCAAGACTTCACGTGTAAGTTGCCATCTCCCTTACGACTAGCAGCTTCGAGTTTGGTGATGCATTCTCCCGATGCCCTCAATTCAGATCCACAGTTCACGCCGCCAGCAGCCCACTCGGGCACGTCCAACTGCCGTTTCTAGGCTGACCCGTTCTATATAGGCGTTACTGAACAGCACTGTAAGCGAGCTGCCGCTGGTGCTTCAGAGCAAGCAGAATAACTTCCGAGTCTGAATGCGCGTACAGAACGACATGATTGGCAACGACATACTCACGCAAAGACGGCAGACCCACTTGCTTGGCCAGTTCCAATATCGACTCAGCCCTGAGTCGAGCTTGGGCGGAATGCGAGTTCAAAAACCGAGCATGACGTCCACAAGCTGGAGACCAGTTCAACATTGCCCTCATCTCGCGCAATTCACTTTTCAGCTTAACGAAACGAGAGGCGGCGGACTCCGCATCTTGCAGGACAAAGAATGCGCGAGCTTCTTCCAAATTGAACGTGAAATTTGGTGCCGCTCCGACCTTGGCGTTGACAGGTAGCACCATCAGTCGGCCAAAATAAGGTCCAGTTCAGCAGGTGATATCCGTCGACCAGCAAGGATTTGCCGAAGCCCGATTTCCGCCTCAGAAAGCAGCACCAAGCTCGCATGCTCTACTTCCAGCGCGTGGTAGTAGTCAAGTTTCTTCGCGTCCACTATTGCGACGTAACTGACGCCGTTTTTGGTGAGCACTTTTTCAGCCCCGCCACGGACAACTTCCTCGGCCAACTCGGTTAGTCGTGCACGGGCCTCGCTGATGGGCACCACATCGCTCGCTCTGAGGCTCATGACGACTCCTTAATGAATGCGTTAACATTCATTGTACGCCGCGGTGACCGACGTCAAAGCTGCACTTGAGCCGGTCGTCGGCAGTAACCGAGTCGAACTCGACGATCCACAACCTGACTGCCGTGGGCATGGCCTGCACGCGTGCGGCCGAAGGACGATCTGATTCGGCTGAGTGATGGCGCCAGCTTCAGCGATGACTAGCCTGCCAACACCCGTGCCAGCGTCGCCGCATCCACGTTGCCGCCCGAGATCGTGGTGCCGACAACCTGCCCCTGGATTGAATTGCGTTCCTGCATCGCCGCCGCAAAGCTGGCCGCCCCGGCGCCCTCGGCCACGTTGTGCGTGTCGGCGTAAATGTCGCGCATCGCCTGAGCGACTTCCTCGTCCGTCACTTGCACGATATGGTGCAGGTGCGGTATCAAAATCTCCAACGCAGAGGCATCCGCCACGCGGCAGGCCATGCCATCGGCCAGTTGCGTGCTCACCGGTGCCTCGACCACACGCCCGGCAGCGACCGAGTCCGCATAGGTGGTGGCGTGCGCGCTGACGACGCCCACGACGCGCACGCCGTGCCCCAGTGCGAGCTTGGCGGCGATGGCAGAGCAGGCGCCCGAACCCTGGCCTATGGGCACATACACCACATCAAGCCGAGGTACCGCCTGAAACAATTCCCACCAATAGGTGCTGACTCCGCTGAGCAGGTCGCGGTGGAAGCTGGGCACCATGTGCGCACCACGCTCTGCGGCGAGTTGCAGCGCGTGTTCGCGGCTTTCCTGGAAGTCCTCGCCGTGTTCGATCAGCGTCACGCCCAAAGCCCGCATGGCGGCGTTCTTCTCAAGCGAATTGCCACGCGGCACCACGATGCTGCAGGCCACGCCGTGCGACCTCGCGGCCCAGCCTATGCTTTGTCCATGATTGCCGCGGGTGGCGCTGATCACTTCAAGCGGCAGCGCGCCATGTTGGCGCAGCGCTTCGAAATAGGTCAGACCACCGCGGATCTTGAAGGCACCTACGGGCGTATGGTTCTCATGCTTGACCCAGCAGTGGGCGCCCAGGCGCCCGCTCAGACCTGCCCAGCGGTATTGCGGCGTGGCCTGAAATTCACGGTAGATGAGTTGCGCCGCGGCTTCGATCTCCTGCAGATGGGGCAGGTTCATAACAGCACCGATCCATCAACGCAGGTGACGACGTCGCCGCCGACCCAGATACGGTCGCCGTCACGCTCGATGTAAACCCGACCCGCACGCTGCAGCGCCGTTCCCTGGGCTGCAACATAGCGCTCGGGCGCCAGACCGGCTCCGATCAGCCATTGGGCCAGCGCTGCATTCAAGCTGCCGGTGACAGGGTCTTCCGCCATGCCGTTGTTTCCCGGAAAGAAAGCCCGCACCTCAAACGAGGTGTCGTGATCTACCGATTGCGCACCGACCACACCGACCTTGCCTCGCGGCCCGACGACGCCGATATCGAGTCCGGCAAGAATGGCCGCGTCCGGCCTGAGGGCGAGCACCTGCTCGGCCGAGCGCAGCATCACGCCGCGCCAGTTCGGTCCGTTGTCGCACCAGGCGTGATGCACGATGTCGCTGCGCTCGACGCCCAGGCCGCGCGCGATCAAGGCAATATCGGACTCCGTCATCGGGCCGCTCTTGATCAGCGGCGGCGCCGCGAACGCCAGCCGATCACCGTCGCGCTGAATCTGCACCAGCCCGACACCGCATTCCTGCACCACGAACTCACTCTTTGGCTGCCCACCTGCTTGCAGCCAGGCATGGCAGGTACCCAGGGTAGGGTGGCCGGCGAACGGCAGTTCTCGACCAGGACAAAAGATGCGCACGCGGTAGTCGGCTGCAGCATCGGTCGGCGGCAGTACGAAGGTGGCCTCGGATAAATTGGTCCAGTTCGTGAAGTGCTGCATTTCCTCAGTGGACAAATCCGTGCCATCGAGCACCACTGCCAAGGGGTTCCCCCGATAGGGGATCGCGGTGAAAACGTCGACCTGTTTGAACAGCCGGTCCCGAGCTTGTCTAGGGGCGCGCTTCATGTTCAGCTATCCAGTTGAGGACCGAGCTCGCTCGCTGAGTTATCGGGGTCAGACCCCAATTTCGCTGCGGCGCAAAGCGCCACACCTTGCGGGCGAGCCGAAGGCTCGGCGAATTTGGGCGCTGACCCCAAAAACTCCAAGTTTTCAGAAATCGTTTTTGCCAAGGCCTCAATGCCCGCATGGATTTGTTCCACGCTGGCGGTGACGAAGGACAGGCGCAGCGTGCGCGCATCCGCATGGTCGGCGTAGAAGGCGGCACCGGGCACGAAGGCAACGCCCTTGTCCACTGCCTTGGGCAGCAACTCCACCGCGCTCATGCCTTGCGGCAGTCGCACCCAAAGGAACATGCCGCCGCTGGGCGTGTTCCATTCGACGCCGGCAGGCATGTGCTGCTTCATCGCCTCGAGCATGGCGTCGCGCTGGCTCTTGTACAGCGCACGGATGGTGGGCACGTGGCGTTGCAGAAATCCGTCCCTCATGACCTCGACCACGACCCTTTGGTTGAAGCCCGGTGTGTGCAAATCTGCAGCCTGTTTGGCTTGCAGCAGCTTTGCGTAGATCGCCTTCGGCGCGACCACAAAGCCCAGACGCAAGCCGGGGGCCAGCACCTTGGAGAAAGACCCCAGGTAGATGCAGCCTTCGGGGTTGCGCGCGGTGAGCGGCAAGGGAGGGGGCGCGTCAAACCACAGGTCACCGTAGGGGTTGTCTTCCAGCAAGGGCAAGCCCAGCTCGCCCGCGGCCTGGCTTAAGCGCGCGCGACTGGATTCGGGCATGGTGCGGCCCGTGGGATTCTGGAAGTTGGGCAGCACGTACAGGAAGCGTGCCGACTCCGTGCGTACCGTCTCACGCAGCGCCGCCACGTCGACGCCGCTGTCGTCACAGGTCACACCTTGAATCTTCGGCTGCATCGGCGCAAAGGCCTGCAGTGCGCCCAGGTAGGTGGGCGTTTCCACCAGCACGCGGCTGTCCTTGTCGATCAGAATCTTGCCGACCAGATCCAGCCCCTGCTGCGAGCCTGTCGTGATCAACACCTGGGCCGGGTCCACGTTCCATGGCAGCATCTGCGCCACCATTTCGCGCAGCGACCCCAGGCCTTCGCTGGCGGCGTATTGCAGCGCGGCGCTCGCGTCGTCGCGCAACACCTTGGCGCACGCGGCGGCAAACTCGGCCACCGGAAAAGTCTTGGGCGATGGCAGGCCGCCGGCAAAGCTGATGATGCCGGGACGCTCGGTGACCTTGAGGATTTCGCGGATCACCGACGGGTTCATGAGCGCGGCGCGCTCGGCCAGCACCCATGGACTGGAAGAGTTTTGAGAAGTTGTCATGATGGGCTTTCAGAAACGGTTGAGATCGGCATTTTCCTACCCACAAACACGGTCACCATCACGGCCAGGCCGAAGCCTACTGTGACAGCGTCGAGCGACTCGCCCAGCAGGGGCACGGCAAACAGCATCGACAGGAAGGGTTGAATCAGCTGCACCTGGCTCACACGCACCGTGCCGCCCAAAGAGAGCGCACGGTACCAGGCAAAGAAGCCCAGCCACATGGAGAACAAGGAGACGTAGGCAAAGGCCCACCACGCAACCGGCTGGATTGCCACCTCGGGCCGCTGCGCATACGCCAGCGGCAGGTTGATGGGCAGCGTCAACAGCAGGGCCCAGGAGATCACGTGCTCGGCCCGCATCGAGCCCGACAGGCGCGCGCCCCAGGCGTAACCGACGGCCGCACAGGCCATGGCCGCCAGCAGCAGCACATCGGCGTCTTGCAGATAGAGGCCCGACCCGCCCGAGCGCAATACAGCAAAACTCACCACCAGCGCCGTGCCGAAGAAGGCGCAACACCAGAAAGCGCTGGAGGGCCTTTGCCGGTGCAGGTAGGCGCCCACCACGGCCGTGGCCAGCGGCAACACACCCAGCATCACGCTGGCGTGCACCGCCTGCACATGACGCATGGCGATCGATGTGAACAACGGAAATCCAAACACCACGCCCAGCGCCACCACCGCCAGCGGCAGCAGGTCCTCGCGCCGCGGCCGGGGTGCGCGCGTGAACAACAGGAACAGTGCTGACAGCACAGCCGCAACTACAGCGCGACCCGTCGCCACAAACACGCCGGACATCTGCGGCGCCTCGGGCGTGCCGACAGCGATGCGTGTCAAGGGCAGTGTCAGGGCGAAGATCACCACGCCCAGGACGCCCAACCACAGGCCCTTGTTGCGGTGGTTCGCGTGCGTCATGGTGTCTGATCCGTCATTGCGAGCCCCCGAATCCGGCCGGATACCGCACACGGACCATGAACCAAGGATTCGTCATTGCGAGGAGCACCAGCGACGCGGCAATCCACGAGCACCACAGCGCTTCGCCATGGATCGCCACGGCCTTCGGCCTCGCGATGACGATGGAGTTGTTCATGGAAAGGATCGTGAGCGACGCAGCAATCCACGAGCAGCACTGACATGCCCGCATGGATTGCCGCGCTGCGCTCGCAATGACGCGAGAGGTTTCGTCGCAATGCGACTCGCCTCGCAAGATTTCAAAGTCATTCACAGCGTCGCCATCCACAATGCGGTGAGCACCAGCACCGCCGCCATGCCGCGGTTGAACCAGGGCAAGCGCTGCCCTTGCGCAAGCCACTCGCGCAGCAGAGATCCCATGAGCGCGTAGCTCAGGTTGCTGGCGAGCGCGAACAACAGCAGCACCGGCAGCACCACGGCAAAGCGCTGCCACTGATCGGTGCGACCGGCGAGCCAGCCCGCCACCACGGTCAGCGCCAACATCCATGCCTTGATGTTCAGGAACTGCAGCAACACGCCCTGCCCGAACGTGACGTCGAGTCGCGATCGTTCGATCTGGAAAGTGGATTTGACGCCGAGCAGTTTGTAGGCCAACCACAGCAGATAGCCCACGCCGAAGAAGGTGATGGCCAAGCGCAAAGCCGGCGCAGCGAGCACCAGGGCGCCAACGCCCCCGGCGCACAGGCTGAACAGCAGCGCCCATCCCACCGGCACCGCCAACACGAAGCCTATTGCGCTCTTCAAGCCGCCGTTGGCCGCCAGTGCCGTAGACAGGGTGGTGTTGGGGCCGGGCGTGAAACTGGCAGCGGTGCAGAGCAGGAGCAGGGCGGTGAATTCGGGAGCAGTCATGAAAAATGAAAGTGGCAGGGCTTGCCAAAGTGTGGACCCTGACTTTATAGTTGACGCCAACACAGTAGCAGTACAGTTTGCCCGACAAACACACAAACTGTGTTGTTTCCAGCGCCAACATAGCTGCAGCCTCACCGCATCCATGAAAGCGACTCTCGATGTTGACGCCCGCCGCCGCACAGTCCCTCACCGAACAGCTGGCCGAATTGTTCGCACAGCGCATCCGCACACGTCTGTTGGCGCCCGGCGCCAAGCTGCCTTCGGTGCGCCAGTGCGCGCAGCTGCATGAGCTCAGCCCGTCCACGGTGGTCGCCGCCTATGACCGACTGCTAGCCCAGGGCTTGGTGCTGTCGCGCAGGAATCGCGGCTTCTATGTGCGCGAAACCGCCAGCGTGGGCGCGGCGTTCGTGTCTTTGGCCGGCAAGAGCGAGACTGCACCATTGCGTGCGCCGGTGAATGCCGCCGCCCTGATCCGCAGCATGTTCCATCGACCCAGTGACAAGCCCCAGCCCGGCATGGGCGCGTTTCCGCCGGACTGGATGGAGAGCACGTTCATGCCGACGGCGGTGCGCAAGTTCAGCAGCAGCAAGGCCTTGCAGTCGTTCTCGCTGCGCTACGGCGAACCGGCGGGGGACGTGGGCTTGCGCCAGGCCTTGTCGCGCAAGCTGGCCACCATCAACGTGCCGGCCACGCCCGAGCAGATCATCACCACCGTTGGCGCCACGCATGCGCTTGACATTGTGAGCCGCACGCTGCTGCGCCCAGGCGACACCGTGATGGTGGAGGAGCCCGGCTGGGCCATCGAGTTCGCGCGCCTGGACGCCTTGGGCATGCGCATCCTGCCGGTGCCGCGCCGCGCCGAAGGTCCCGATCTGGAAGTGATGGCGCGCTATTGCGAAGCGCATGCCGGCACAGTGCAGGCGCCCAAGCTGTTCGTGAGCGTGAGTGTGCTGCACAACCCCACCGGCTACTGCATCACGCCCGGCAGCGCGCACCGGGTGTTGCAGCTGGCGAATCAGCATAACTTTTATGTGCTTGAAGACGATACCTACAGCCACCTCGCCTCTGAACATGAGACCCGTCTGTCGGCGCTGGATGGACTGCAGCGCAGCATCTACGTCAGCGGCTTTGCCAAGATCCTCGCGCCCAACTGGCGTGTGGGCTTCGTGGCCGCCCCCGGCACGCTGGTGGAGCGCTTGCTCGACACCAAGATGCTGACCACGCTGACCACGCCCGCGTTGCTGGAAAAGGCGCTGGCCTGGTGTATCGACCAGGGGCAGTTGCGCCGCCATGCCGAACGCATACGCCAGCGCCTGGACCTGGCGCGCTCGCGCAGCGTGAAGCTGGCATTGGCACATGGCTGCACTTTTGCCGCTGAACCTGCGGGCCTGTTCGGTTGGGTGGACACGGGGGTGGACACCGATGCCTTGTCACAGCGCATGCTCGACCACGGCTACTTGCTGGCGCCAGGCTCGCTGTTCCACGCCGCGCGCGCACCCAGCACGCTCATGCGCATCAACTTCGCGACAACGCAGGATGCGGCGTTCTGGAAAGTGTTTTCGAAGATGGTCGAACCCTCGGCTGCGCGCGCAACGCGGCGTGCTGCCTAGATGGCGGTCCGGCGCAAATGCAGTGCAAGCAACCCCGTGCCGCCTTCACCGAACAGGATTCTGCTGTCTTGCAAGCCACATTGCATCCCCGTAGCTGAAGAAGCGGTAACCCTGCGCAATGGCGTGCGCGTACAGCGCCATCACCCGCTCATAGCCTGCGAAGGCGCTGACCAGCATCATCAGGCTGCTCTTGGGTAAATGGAAATTGGTGACCAGGGCATCGATTACCTGAAACTCAAAGCCCGGCGTGATGAAGATACGGGTATCGCCGCGTTCCTGTCCCGACAACGCCCACGACTCCAGCGTGCGCACGGTGGTGGTACCTACCGCCACCACGCGCCCGCCGCGATCTCGGCATTCTTGGATCGCCTGCTGCGTGAGCGGTGGCACCTCATACCACTCGCTGTGCATCTGGTGCTCGGACAGGTTCTCGGTCTTCACCGGCTGAAAAGTTCCGGCACCAACGTGCAGGGTCACACTGGCGCGCTGTACTCCGCGCGCGTCGATTTGTGCCAGCAGCGCCTCGTCAAAATGCAGTGCTGCCGTGGGCGCAGCCACGGCGCCCGGGTTCTTGGCAAAAACGGTCTGATAGCGGTTGGCGTCCTCGGCCGAATCGGAGTGCGTGATATAGGGCGGCAGCGGCACATGGCCGTGCTGCTCCATCAGCGCATAGGGATCGTCGCCGGCGTCGTTGCTCAGCACAAAGCGAAACAGCGCGCCGTCGGCGTCGGGCCATCGACCCAGCAAAGTGGCAGACAAATTGCCGCCGCCAATCAGGCGCAACGTGGTTCCAACTTCAGGCTTCTTGCTCACGCGCATGTGGGCTGCCACCTGATTGCCGCCGAGCACGCGCTCGATCAGCAACTCCACTTTGCCGCCGCTGGGCTTTTCGCCAAACAGGCGCGCCTTCAATACCTTGGTGTCGTTGAACACCAGCAGGTCGCCTGGGTTCAGCAACACGGGCAGTTCGCGAAAGATGCGGTCCACCGGCGCCGCCTGGGTACCGTCGAGCAGACGCGAGGAACTGCGCTCTGCGGCAGGATGTTGGGCTATGAGTTCGGGCGGAAGGGCGAAATCAAAATCGCTGAGGGTGTATTGGCGCATCAGTGAACTGTAGCGTAGGGGTTGAAACCCCGTCCCACAGGCTTAGTCAGTTGAGGACGGAGCAAAGTTCGCTGTGCCTAACTCTGGGTCAGTCCCGCAAAGTCTCAGGACATATCCGCCCAAAGTTCGTTCAGGTCGGGGAAATGCCATTTCTGCGGATCCTCCCGGGCCACGATCTTTTCGGTACAGCCCGGTCGCGACAAGTCCACCATCACCGGCAGGATGCGCATGCTGCTCTTGGTGGAGTAGAACACTTTGACCATGGGTGCGAGCAGTGACTGCGAAGTCTGTTCGGTCACGATGCCCAGGCGTCCGGAGTTCAGGCGTACCAGAGACCCTGTAGGGTAAATCCCCAGGCTTTTCACGAAGGCCTGAAACACCGTCGGGTCGAAGTGGCCGTGGGTCCATTCGGCCATCTTCTTCAGCGACTCGGCCGGATCCCACCCCGCCTTGTAGGGCCGGTTCGAGGTGATGGCGTCGTAGACGTCGCACACCGCCCCCATCTTGGCGTAGAGACTGATCTCCTGCGCCTTGAGGTTTTTTGGGTAGCCTGAGCCGTCCATTTTTTCATGGTGGTGCAGGCATACGTCGAGCGTCAGGGCCTCGACGCTATCTCCCCCCAGCAGCATCTCATAACCCTTTTGAGGATGGCTTTTGATGATGCCAAATTCCGCGTCGGTGAGTTTGCCGGGTTTGTTCAAAACCTCCATCGGCATGGCGGCCTTGCCCAGGTCGTGCAGCAAGCCCGCCATGCCCAGCGAGCGCGACAAGTTCGGGTCCACTTTGAGCTGTTTGCCCAGTGAGATCATGAGTGCACACACGGCAACGGAGTGCATGTAGGTGTAGTCGTCGGCAGTCTTGATGCGTGCCAGGCTGATGAGTGCACCCGGGTTGCGCGCGATCGAGTCGGAGATCTCCTCCACCATGCGCTGCGCTCCGGCGGTGTTGATGGCCTGCCCCATGCGCGCTTCATTGAACATTGATTCCACGGCCTGCTTGGAGCGGGCGCAGATCATGGTGGCCCGGGCGAGCTCGTCCGACATGGAGACCGGCGCCACCTGGCGTTCCGTGGCGGCCATGCGCTGCAGCTCGGCCTCCACCTGTTGTTCCGAGTCGGTCTCGGAAAGTACGATCACACCGCTTGCAACATCCAAGCCCTTGGCGCTGTCGATCCACACTTCCTTGATGCTGCTGGACAGGATGCTGGCGAGGTCCTTGGGGTCCCTGAGCACAAACGCCGTGCGCCAGAAAGGATGCTCCATCCAGGAACCACAAAACTCCTTCAGGTGCATGCCGACGGTGAGTTGGTTGACACTGATTCGCTTGAGCATCGCCAAAGTGTATGTCAATCTGCCGTTCGCCTTATGGCGCAACGCAAGGCAAAATCCGCGTGTACCTTCATTGACCTCCAGAACCCCCATGGTTATCGCCCTGAGCTATCCCCAAAAGGCTTTACACAAGCTGGGTTTGGTGCGTGATATCGATCTGGCTTTGCATATACCGCTGCGCTACGAAGACGAAACCCACATCACGCCACTGCGGGATGCGCGCGATGGCGAATTGCTGCAGCTAGAAGCCACGGTCACACGCAGCCAGATCAGCTTGGGCGCACGCCGCCAGTTGCTGGTGACGGTGAACGATGGATCGGACTCCTGTGTTTTGCGTTTCTTTACCTTTTATGCGTCGATGCAAAAGGCGCTCGCCCTGGGCGCTCACTTGCGCATTCGCGGTGAAATAAAAGGTGGCAACATGGGCTGGACCATGATGCACCCCAGCTTTCAGGCAGCGGGTGGCGAACTGCCGACGGCACTGACGCCGGTGTATCCGACCGTGGCGGGTCTGCCTCAAGCCTATTTGCGCAAGGCCGTGCTCTCGGGGTTGGCCCGGGCCGATCTGTCGGATACGTTTGCGGCAATGGCCTCGATCCGGAGCATGCGCTGGGCGCAATGGGGTCTGCGCGAGGCGCTCTCGTTCCTGCATCAACCTGATTCCGAGGTGTCGCTGGCGTCGCTGCAGGACCGAAGTCACCCCGCCTGGCAGCGCCTCAAGGCCGAAGAATTGCTGGCGCAGCAACTCTCGCAGTTGCAAGCCAAGCGCGGACGCGCCGCCTTGCAGGCGCCGCCGTTGCTGCCCCCGCCTCATGCTGAGGTCGAGCAGGGATTGGCGCAGAGATTGCTGACGGCCTTGCCCTTTGCCCTAACCGCGGCGCAGCGCCGAGTGAGCGCCGAGATAGCGCTCGAGTTGGCACGCCCCGTCCCCATGCATCGGCTGCTGCAAGGCGATGTGGGGTCCGGCAAGACGGTGGTCGCAGCACTCGCTGCGGCGCTTTGCATTGACGCGGGCTGGCAGTGCGCGCTCATGGCTCCCACCGAAATCTTGGCGCAGCAACACTTCAGCAAACTCGTCGCCTGGTTGGAGCCGCTGGGGATTCGCACTGCCTGGCTCACCGGCAGTCAAAAGGCCAAGGACCGTCGCGCGATGCTGACGTTGATCGCCAGCGGCGAGGCCGCGTTGGTGGTGGGCACACACGCGGTGATTCAGGACAAGGTGCAATTCAGGAATCTGGCGCTGGCCATCATCGATGAACAACACCGTTTCGGCGTGGCACAGCGATTGGCCCTGCGCAACAAGATGAATCCCAGCGTAGAGCCCTCCCTGGCCGCTGCTGGCCTGGCGCGCGAGCCGCACCTGTTGATGATGACGGCCACGCCGATTCCGCGCACGCTGGCCATGAGCTATTACGCCGATCTGGAAGTCTCCACCTTGGACGAGCTTCCGCCGGGGCGCACACCCATCGTTACCAAGCTGGTGCACGACGGCCGTCGCGATCAGGTGATCGAGCGCATTCGCGCTCAGATTGCCCAGGGGCGCCAGGTGTATTGGGTTTGTCCACTGATTGAAGAAAGCGAATCGCTGGACCTGGCCAACGCCACGCAAACCCATGCCGATTTGAGCGCGGCGCTGCACCACCCGAGCGTGCCCGTGATGGTGGGCTTGCTGCATTCGCGCATGCCGCCAGCGGAAAAGAAGGCCGTGATGGCGCTGTTCAGTGCCGGCCAGATGCAGGTGCTGGTGAGCACCACAGTGATCGAAGTCGGGGTCGACGTTCCCAATGCTTCGCTGATGGTGGTGGAACACGCCGAGCGCTTCGGTCTGAGCCAGTTGCACCAGTTGCGCGGCCGCGTCGGGCGTGGCGCGGCCGCCTCGGCCTGCGTGCTGTTGTATTCCACGGGCGACGCGCCGCGGTTGGGGGAAACGGCGCGCGCGCGTCTCAAAGCCATGGCCGAGACCGCAGACGGCTTCGAAATAGCCCGGCGCGACCTGGAGATCCGTGGTCCGGGGGAATTCTTGGGTGCGCGCCAGTCGGGTGCTGCGCTGCTGCGTTTTGCCGACCTGAGCACCGACACCGCCTTGCTCGAGTGGGCCCGGGAGTCGGCGCCGAAAATGCTGGATCAGTACCCCGAACTCGCGCGGCGCCACATCGATCGTTGGCTCGGTGGGAAAGCCGAGTTTCTGAAAGCCTGAAGCCGCGCGCTGGAGGCCGTCCGGCTTACTTCGCCGTCACGGTCATGACCATCGTGACCTGGGTCTTCTGATTCAGTGAATCCACTGCGCTGATGAGCACGCTGTAGGTCCCGGTAACGGGGAGTGCCCAAGTCACGACAACCGTCTGTCCGCTCAGTGCGAGCGTGACCCCCATGGGGAGGCCGGAGAATGAGATCGACAGCGATTGCCCCGGAGAGGTGAGGCTGGCATCAGAAAACGCGATCGAGCCTGTCATCGGTTTGCCCGCGACGCCGGTCATGGGCGCAGCTGTGAGAACGGGGCCGGCGACGACGGTAGCAATCTTGACGGTATAAACCCCGGATCCACTCAAGCCCGTTTTCGAGTCCTTGGCTGTCACGGTGACGCTATAGGTGCCGACAACGGGAGCGGCCCAGGCCACAACGCCAGCGCTTGAAATCGCCATTCCGGTGGGCGCACCCGTCAGGGTGTAGCTGACCGGATTCGGCGCAGTGACGGCGACCGCAAAGGACAGCGCCGCACCCGGTTTTCCGGTTACCGTCGCACTGGAAACCACAGGGGCTACCGGCGCAGAAGCAGCTGTAATGACCACGGTGTAGACGCCTTGCCCCGTCAACCCGGTTACGCTGTCTTTGGCGATTACCGTCACGGCAAATGTGCCGGCGACAGGCGTAGCCCATGAAGCGGCCCCCGACGCACTGATGGTCATGCCAGCAGGAGCTCCGGCCATGGTGTAGGTGAGGGCATCAGGCGCGGTAGCGGACGCGGTGAAAGTGAGTGCGGCCCCGACTTTTCCGGTGATGGTTGCGGTGGTAACAACCGGCGCCGCAGGCAAGGCCGTGATTCCCGAGAGCGTTGCCAGCATGCTGGCGGCGTTGGGGGTGCCGAGTCCGGTCAAGGTGTCGTATCCGGCTTTGGCGCTGCAGGTGGCGCAAGTTCCATCGGTGCCCTTGGAAACATCCGCAAAGCTACTGGCGTAGGTGCCTGGAACGGTCGAAATCTGGCCATAGAGTATCGAATGGGGTGCGCCAAGCAGCGGCTTGGAATTCAAGAGTCGCGTCGCATTGGCAATCGCCACGATGCCTGCCCATTGGGGCGTAGCCACGCTGGTGCCGCCGAAGCTGTACCAGGACGCGGCCGTGGCTCCGAGAGACATGACGGCGACATATTGCCCGCTGGCCGGATCGGCATTGAACGCAACGTCGGCCACCGCTCGATGCGCAACGCTGCCCAGTCCGGGAACGGCGCTCGTTTGGTAGGCTGGCGTCTGGGTGTACAAACTGATGCCGCCACCGGTGCCAGACCAGGCGACTTCCGAGCGGGTGCCGGTGCCGGAGTAGCTGAGTGTGGTGCCGCCTACCGCCACCACGTTGGCGGAGACGGCGGGCCATGACACGCCGGCGCCGTTGTCGCCCGTGGCGGCGAGATACGTCATGTTGGTCTTTGAAAATGAAGCATCCACGGAAGCGGTATAGCCGTAGCTTTCCGGGCCGCCAAAGCTCATCGACACGATTCCGGGGCCCATGGCGTTGGCAAGATTGATGGCCCCGATCAGGCCATTCGAGGCGTCGGTGGCTTCAATCAAGACAATCCGGGCCAGCGGGGCCGTGGCATGAGCCCACTGCACATCGAGTGCGATTTCCGATGCCCAGCCGGAGTTGTAGGCCGGCGCAGCCGATGTCATCCCTCCTGCCGCAGTGGCATAGACAACCGAGAATTCGCAGGCGCTGGTCGAGGCTGCCGGCAAAGGCAGTGCTGCAGTCGCCGAGATGGCTTTTGTCGTGCACGGGCGCAATCCGAACTGGGTATTGAAAGCAGCCAATTCTGCTGCGGCATTGGGATCGTTGTAGGCGTCAATGACGTAGATTGTCTGCCCTGCCCCAAGCGATGCCGCTTGCGCAGGCGTCAGCGCGGCGGTCAGTGCGGGCAATGCGGGAAGACCGTAGGCGGCTCTGATTTGTGCGGGCGAGTACACGGCAACGGAGGTGCCGGCGGCCATGGGTGTCGCGGTCAATGGGTCTGTGGTTGCCGCAGTTAACGCGCCACTGCGCAATGCCTGGACGGCGAGTCGGCGCGTGGAAAGTCCACTGAATTCGGCGGGTACCGCCTGCGTATGGGGCTGGGTTTTGGCTGAGGCAGACGTGCCTGACGCGTCGACGTCGCTGGGCGCATCGAGCACAACGGGGGCGACGTGGAACGCGGGAACCATGGCTGGCGCGACGATATCTGGCGGCGTTAGCACAGCATCCAGTTGAATTTCCGTGATCCCGGTAGCCAACGACGCTGACACTGTGGGATCAGCGGCGGCTGCGTCGACCCCGGCGCCGCCGCCGCATGCGCTCAGCAAAATGGCGGCAGAACACAGCGAAAGCAAGGCGAGCCTGCCGCTTGCGTCACGGGGTGACCGGATTTTGAGAGTGAGAGTTTTCATGGCCCGGATGCTCCTCGTTACGACAAACAAGAGGGTCGCGGCGCAGGCAACGCAAAAGTTGGCGTTGGCGACCCCGCTGCCGTGACGCTTTCGCGCTGTAGGCCGGAGGCTTTGCGTCCCCACCTTTCAGTGAGTTTGCCCTCGAAAAACCAGACACAGCCTCGTCGAAAAGAAGCCAGGTCGGTTTGGAAGTCTTAATTATGTTCCGCGAAGAATCAAAAGTAAATACTTACGGGCCGGGACTATCTTTCGTCAAACAGACTTACCAGTTCGCTTCACGCTCGGCGGTTGCGCCAATCTTGTGGATTGTCAGGTCCGCGCCTTCGAATTCCTCTTCCTGGGTCAGGCGCAGGCCGATCGTGGCTTTGATCGCACCGTAGACCAGATAGCCCCCAGCCAGCGCCCAGACCACTCCCAGCGCGGTGCCCAAAAACTGGGCCCAGAAACTCACTCCACCCATGCCGCCGAAGAGTTTGGCACCGAAGATCCCAGCGGCCAAGCCGCCCCAGGTGCCGCACAGGCCGTGCAGTGGCCACACACCCAGCACGTCGTCGATCTTCCAGGTGTTCTGCGTGAGCGTGAACAGGCGCACAAAGATGGCTCCCGCGATCGCGCCTGTGACCAGCGCACCCAGGGGATGCATCAGGTCCGATCCTGCGCACACTGCCACCAAGCCTGCGAGCGGGCCGTTGTAGACAAAGCCCGGGTCGTTCTTGCCCAGAGCCAACGCCGCCAGCGTGCCGCCCACCATGGCCATGAGCGAGTTCACCGCGACCAGGCCGGAAATCTTGTCGATGGTCTGAGCGCTCATGACGTTGAAGCCGAACCAGCCCACCGTCAAAATCCAGGCGCCCAGGGCCAGGAACGGGATGCTGGACGGCGGATGGGCCGAGATGGACCCGTCTTTGCGGTAGCGGTTGCTGCGCGCCCCCAGTAGCAGCACGGCCGGAAGCGCCAACCAGCCGCCCACGGCGTGCACCACAACGGAGCCGGCAAAATCATGAAACTCTTGGCCCGTCAGACTCTTGATCCAGGCCTGGATGCCGAAAGCCTGGTTCCAGACCACGCCTTCATACAAGGGATAAATCAGGCCCACGATCACGGCCGTGGCCAGCAATTGCGGCCAAAAACGAGCGCGCTCTGCGATGCCGCCAGAAATGATCGCGGGTATGGCCGCGGCAAAGGTCAGCAGGAAGAAGAACTTGACCAGTTCGTAGCCGTTCTTGGCGGCCAGTTGCTCCGCACCAACGAAAAAGTTGGTGCCGTAGGCGACGGCGTACCCCACCATAAAATACACCACGGTGGACACGGAAAAGTCCACCAATATCTTCACCAGGGCATTGACCTGATTCTTCTTGCGTACCGTGCCCAGTTCCAGAAAGGCGAAACCTGCGTGCATGGCCAGCACCATGACGCCGCCCAACAGGATGAAAAGGGCGTCTGAGCCCTGTTTTAGTGCTTCCATTGATGAATCCCGAGAAGAGTTGCATTAAATTGGTGCAACAACAGCCTTTTGCAGTCGTGCACCATTATCAAGCAATAAACGGGCCAAAATGGTGCCTGCTCAGTGCATCACCACCGGGTTCTGCGCCAACTCGGCATATTGTTCCAAAGTGTCCTCCACTTCCTGCTGCGTCGGGGCGTTCTCTTGCCATGCCTGGATGTGGCGCTGGAAAAGCTCGGCCCAGGAGCCGTCCAGATACACCTCTTTGCCGGAGCGCTTGTCCACGATCTCGAAGCCATGGCGCTCCAACACGGGCAGTTGCGGACCATCACCCGCCGCGGCAGATGCGCCTGTGACGAATCCATCCGGCAACGAGGCGCAGGACTTCATGTGAACCACCACAAAGTATTTCGAGTCGTAAAGCATCTTCATCGTTGTCATTTCCCGGTGACGTGTCACCCGTGCCAGCGGCATAGGGTCTCATCGTAAATGGCCACCGGTGGCTGGGTTTCAAGGGCGAGGGCCGTCATTTGCCCAACGCGCAACCAGGTCAAGGTGCCAGGCTGGAGCGCCACTTCTGGTCGACATAGTCGCCGTTGTCCTGACTCATGCGCAGGCGCACCGGCAAGTAACCCATGGCCGGCGCGAGCCAGATATCGAGTTTTTGGTCGTAGGCACTGCGTGGATGGCGGCTCAGCTTGACGCCCGTGACGCTGCCGCCAGGGAGTTGAAGCACTTCGGTAGCGCCGACGGTGAACTGCCAGTCCTCCGCGTCGCGCGGCCCCACCACCTGCAGTGCGATGCTTGTACCCGGCGGGTAGCGAGTAGGCGCGCCGGCGAGCAGTGCGCCCAATTGCAACACCACGCTCAAACGATCCTGCGCCCCCGCCAGCAAGGTGGCGCTGGGCGCGTTCGCACTGAACACGATGATGCCCTTGTCGCGCTCAAAATGGGCCGCCTGTTCGCTGCGCGCCTTGTCCAGGAAGCGCGTTGGCTCCAGACCGCCGACGACCACGCGTCCGGTGCTGGCCTGAGACCGCGAGCCCAACAAGAAAACCTTGATTTCAAGCTTTGCACTGTACTGTTCGCCATCGCGCTTCCAAAGCAACTCGGAGTCGGCGCTATAGGGGAAGCCTTTGACCTCGCCCACCACATCGTATTCAAGCCTTGCCGACGCTGGCACCGCCGCAGGCATCGCCTCACGCTTGTGCGTGGTCGGCTCCGGCGCCGACTTGGGCGCAATGGACTCGGTCGCGGCCAGTGCCAAAAGGCTCGTGTGCGCGGGCGTCAATGGCGACTCTGTCATTTCCGCGAGAGCGGCATCGGGGCTGGGCGATAGCGGCACCACGGCCCGCCGGACCGCCGGCCTGGCCGAGTTCGATGCAGGCGCCTGCGACACCGACATTCCGCGCGGGATTTGCGCAAAGTTGCTACCCGCAACGTCACTGGACACCACAGTGCGCAGCACCAGCGCACGCCTCTGTGGCTTCTGCTCTGGGCTGACGAAACCGGGTGAACCCGTCAGCACGGCCCAGTGGATCAGTGTCACCAGGGCGGTCAGCGGCGCGAGCGCGGGCAGGTTCCATCCGGCCCTTTGAAAAATCGTGATCACTAGAATCGCATCCTGTTCAGGACTTCAGCCCATTATTCGACAAACTCTAGCGGCCCGTTCGGTCCGCCAGGACATCCACCCATGAAACTTGCCACCTACAAAGACGGATCCCGCGACGGCCAGCTGATTGTGGTGTCACGTGATCTCATTTCCGCGCATTATGCGACCGGCATCGCGCACCGACTGCAGCAGGTGCTGGACGATTGGAACTTTTTTGCACCGCAATTGCAGGACTTGTACGAGACGCTGAACCAGGGTAAGGCGCGCCACGCCTTTGCCTTCAATCCGGCCCAATGCATGGCGCCAGTGCCCCGCGCCTACCAGTGGGTCGATGGCGGTGCCTTTCACAACGCCAGGGACCTGGCGCGCACCGCCACCGTGCCCGGGAATCTTCCCGCCGATCCCCTGATGTACCAGGGTGGCAGCGATGACTTCCTGGGACCTTGCGACGACATCGTGTGCGTGAGCGAGTCTCACGATATCGACTTTGGGGCCGCGATCGCGGTCGTCACCGCCGATGTCGCCATGGGCACCACGCCCGCTCAGGCGCTGGACGGAATTCGCCTCTTGATGCTGGCCAACGATGTGAGCTTGCGGCATCTGATGGCGCAGGAACTTGCCAAGGGTATGGGCTTGGTGCAGAGCAAGCCCGCCACGGCCTTCAGTCCGGTGGCGGTGACGCCTGACGAACTGGGCGACGCTTGGCAGCAGGGGCGCGTGCACCTGACGTTGCAAGTCACCTGCAACGGTCGCAAGTTCGGCCTGTGCGAGACTGGTCCGGAGATGAGCTTTCACTTTGGACAACTCATCGCTCACCTGTGTAGAACCCGCAACGTGCGCGCCGGCTCTATCGTAGGCTCTGGCTCGGTGAGCAACGCGGACCGGACCCACGGCTACGGTTGTATCGCCGAAAAGCGCGCCGTCGAAACCCTCCAGGATGGCCAACCCGGCACCGAGTTCCTGCGTTTTGGCGACAGCCTCCGCATGGAAATGAAGGGGCGCGACGGTGCCAGCATCTTTGGCGCGATTGAGCAGAAGGTCGCGCCGCTGCGTCAATCCTGCGCGCAATAGGCCTGGCGTTGTGCCAGCCACAGTGTCACGACGGCCACAATGCTCGCCATCAAGAGGCACCACAGGCCCATGACGTAGCCGTTCTGCGCGTTCCACAATACGCCCAGTAGCAAAGGTGCGCCCGCGCGCGCCAAGGCCAGCGGGACGCCCAAGGCGCCGTTGAGGGAAGCCATGTGTTCGCGGCTCACGTATTGCGCCATTGCGGTGCCCTTCACAATCGTCAGCATGCCGTTGCCAAGGCCGTACAACAACACGAACAGCAAGGCCGCCTGGCTGTGACCGCGGCCCAGGATCAACGCCATCAGACCCAAGGGAATCAGGATCGGGATGATGCGATTCGCCACATGTACATCAAAGCGGTATTCAAAGAAATAGAGCAGCAAGCGCCCCAGCACCTGGATCAAACCCACGCTGGCCGGGATCGCGATGACCCAGGACTCGCTCAAGCCGGCTTCGCGCAACAGACTCACCATGTGTGCCGGCAAGGCCGCTGTCACGCCCATCATCAACACCACGAACACCCCGATCAGCATGAAGCTTGGACTGCGCAGGAACTGACCCAGGGGTTGGACGGGGCTACTCTGTCTGCTGAGGTCAAGCCTGCGTAGCGCCCCGCGCAACATGCTGGCGTGAATCGGTGCGCACAGCAGCAAGTGGAACAATGCCAGGCAAAGCAGCGTGTTACGCCAGCCCCAAAGGTGGATCAGCCACGCGGTCAGGGGAGTGAACACCGTGCTTGCCAGGCCGCCGAGAAAAGTCAGGGTGATGATGGCACGGCGAAAGTCGTTCGGAAAGCGTCGCGTCACGATGGCAAAGGCTGGCGCATACAGCGTCGCCGAGAGCCCCGCACCCAAGCCCACCCACACCGCGTAAAAAGCCAGCAGGCTGTGGACTTGGCTATGCAGCGCCAAACAAAGAGCGACCAAGAGCGAGCCGCCCGTCATGACGGCGCGTTCGTGGCCCCGTTCGATCCAGCGTGCAACCGGATAAGCCAGCAGACCTTCGGCCAGCAGCGCCAGACTGAAGGCGAGCGAGGATTGCGCTCGGCTGAATCCCAGCTCGAGCTCCAGCGGCTCCATCAGCACCGCGAACGCGTAGAAGACGCTGCCCCAGCTGATGAGTTGTGCCAGCGACAGCCAACCAACAAGGTGGCGAGCATGGGCGGAGGAGTAGGGCATTGGAGGATTATGGCAAGCGCCACCCGCCTGCTCGGGGACGCGCTGCGGCCCGACCCCGGGAGCAGCTCACGTCGCCGGGTGCAGCGCCCGGCGGTACTGCACGGCCTCGGCCACGTGCGTCACCTGCGTTGTTGGCGCACCAGCCAGATCGGCGATGGTGCGCGCCACCTTCATGGTGCGATGGATGCCGCGCGCGGACCAGCCCAGCCGATCGGCTGCGAGCTTGAGGAACTTGACTGCGGCGGGATCGAGCGCCGCATGTAGATCCAGAGCCTTGCCCTGCAGCGCCTGATTGGGCTTGCCCTGACGCAAGAGCGCGTGCTCCCTGGCAGCGGCGCAGCGCTTGCGGATACTGGCCGTGCCCTCGCCTGGTGGTGCCTGCAGCAGCTCTGCTGCAGGCAAGGCGCTCACCTCCACATGCAGGTCGATGCGATCGACCAGCGGGCCGCTGATCTTGCCCTGGTAGCGCGAGACTTGGTCGGGGCTGCAGCGACAGGCCTTCAGACAAGAGCCCAGATAGCCGCAGGGGCATGGGTTCATGGCGGCAATCAATTGAAAGCGCGCCGGGAATTCGGCGCGGCGTGCGGCGCGGGAGATGCTGATGCGCCCCGATTCCAAGGGCTCGCGCAGTGCTTCCAGGGCCGCGCGAGGGAATTCGGGCAACTCATCCAAAAAAAGTACGCCGTTGTGCGCCAGGGATATTTCACCCGGTCGTGGCGGCGAACCGCCCCCCACCAGCGCCACGGCGCTGGCCGAATGGTGGGGGGTTGCGGTTGGGCGCATGGCCCACCGCTGTAGCGAGAAGCGCCCCACCAGACTGGCCAGGGCTGCGCTCTCCAAAGCCTCCTGGACGCTCATCGGCGGCAACAAACCGGCAAAACGTTGCGCCAGCATGGACTTGCCCGAGCCGGGTGGGCCCAGGAGCAGGATGCTGTGTCCGCCGGCGGCGGCAATCTCCAGTGCCCGCTTTGGTCCGGCCTGGCCTTTGACATCGGCCAGATCGTCATATGTCGGCTCTTCAAGCGCAAGCGTTGGCGCGGCTTGAGGCCATGCTTCAGCGCTTTCCTGCCCTTCGCGTCGGGGCAAAAACTGCCGTACCACGTCCAGCAGGTGCTGCGCACCATGGACTTGTGCGCCCGGCACCAGGGCCGCTTCTTGCGCGCTTGCCAGTGGAAGCACCAGTTTGGTGAGAATTTGATCGGCGTGCAGTGCCAGACTCATGGCCAGCGCGCCGCGTGCGGGCCGGAGTTCACCTGAGAGCGACAACTCTCCGGCAAACTCATGGCCGCTCAAACGTGCGCCGTCAATTTGTCCGCTGGCGGCCAGAATGCCCAGGGCAATCGGCAAGTCAAAGCGCCCTGAATCCTTGGGCAGGTCCGCGGGCGCAAGATTGACCGTGATGCGCTTGTTGGTTGGAAATTCGAGGCCTGAATTCTGAATAGCGCAGCGCACGCGCTCTCGCGCTTCCTTGACTTCGACGTCGGCCAAACCCACAAGCGTGAAGCTGGGAAGCCCGTTGGCAAGATGCACCTCCACGGTCACGGCACTCGTCTGCAATCCCAGCAACGCACGGCTTTGCACCAAAGAAAGGCTCATCGAGTGTTCTCCCCAAAATGGTGCGCTACCGTTCCAATGCCTGGATGGAGTATGAATCAAAATCATATCAACATCCAGCGCAAATTCGCAGGCAGCAATAGCCGCGCGAGGGATTGAAGTCTTGGCGATCCCGGTCGGCAAAAGGGTGGTGGCACGGTCCGTGCTTAAAGAAACTGTGCGATTCATTTCTTTAACCTCTCGGAAGTACTCTATGAAACACCCAGTCCGCTCCTCACTCTATCTTGCCTGTCTGCTGGCCAGTTCTCTGGTCTCGGCCCAAACGACTGCGCCTGCCGCACCCGCTGCGCCCGAACCCGACTACACGCTGTCGTACAACGTGGGCGTCGTCAGCGACTATCGTTACCGCGGTATCTCGCAGTCGCGCCTGGACCCAGCGGCACAGGGTGGCATCGATTTCGTCGCCAAGAACGGCATTTATCTTGGCACCTGGGCTTCGACCATCCAATGGATCAAGGACGCTGGCGGCGCCGACAGCGTCGAATGGGATCTTTACGGAGGCTACAAGGGAGAAATCACGAAGGATTTGACCTTTGATGTGGGTGCCCTTCGCTATGAATATGCAAATAACAAGCTCGGCAAGATTGCGGGCATGGCTGACGCCAGCACCGACGAAATCTATGGCGCACTCACGTATGGCCTGGTGACAGCGAAATACTCCCACAGCCTGTCCAATTTGTTTGGCTACGCCTCCAGCAAGAACAGCGGCTATTTGGAGCTAGCAGCCGCTTTTGACGTGGGCAACGGCGTGACGCTGGCGCCCCACATCGGGCACCAGACGGTGGGTGGTTCGGGCAACGGAAAGTACTCGTACACGGACTATTCCTTCGCCGCGACCAAGGACTACGGCAACGGTCTGGCGCTCAGCGCCACGGTCAGTGGCACCGATGCGAACAAGAGTTTGTACATCACCCCCGCAGGCAAGTTCACGGGCAAGGCCGGCTTGCAGTTGGGGCTGAAGTACAGCTTCTGAGATCTTGCGGGACAGACCACTGCGACGCCAGGCTTGCAAGCTCTGTCCTCACTACGTTGAGCCATTCATTAAGGAGTACACATGAAACTTGTCACTGCCATCATCAAACCCTTCAAGCTCGATGAGGTGCGTGAAGCCCTGTCCGGCATTGGAGTCCAAGGCATCACCGTCACCGAAGTCAAGGGCTTTGGACGCCAGAAGGGTCACACCGAACTGTATCGTGGAGCCGAATACGTGGTCGACTTCCTGCCCAAAGTCAAGGTTGAAGCGGCCGTGTCCGACGAGTTGCTGGACCGTGTGATCGAGACCATCGAAGCGGCAGCCCGCACCGGCAAGATCGGCGACGGAAAAATCTTTGTTTACAACCTTGAGCAGGTGGTTCGTATCCGCACCGGTGAAACCGGCAAGGAAGCCCTGTAACGCCAACCCTGAAGAAAGCGAACACTCCAATGAAAAATCGACTCCTCTCCCTCGCGTTTGGCCTCGGCCTGACGCTGTGCGGTGCTTTGGCACTGGCGCAACCGGCTCCGGCGGCTTCGGCTGCCATGCCAAGCATGGCAGCATCGGCGACGGCGCCCGCGGCCTCGGCACCGGCTGCTGCGCCTCCTGCAGCAGCCGTATCTGCCCCCGCCGCCGCTGCTTCTGCGGCGGCACCGGCGCCCGTGCCAAACAAGGGCGACACCGCATGGATGATCGTGGCCACCGTGCTCGTGATTCTCATGACCATTCCCGGTCTGGCGCTGTTCTACGGCGGCCTGGTGCGCAGCAAGAACATGCTGTCGGTGCTGATGCAGGTGTTCGTGGTGACGTCGCTGATCTACGTCTTGTGGGTCATCTACGGCTACACGCTGGCATTTACCGGCGGCAGCGGCATCACCAGTCCGTTCATCGGCTCGTTTGACAAGCTGTTCCTCAAGGGTGTGACGCCGGACTCGGTCGCCGCCACCTTCAGCAAGGGCGTGGTCATACCCGAACTGATCTATGTTGCCTTCCAGGCCACCTTTGCCGCCATCACCTGCGGTCTGATCGTGGGCTCATTTGCCGAGCGCGCCAAGTTCTCTGCGGTGCTGCTGTTCTGCGCACTGTGGTTCACCTTCAGCTATCTGCCGGTGGCGCACATGGTTTGGTACTGGGACGGCCCGGATGGCATCACGGACGCGGCCTCTCTGGATAAGGTCACTGCTGCAGGCGGATGGCTCTGGGCCAAGGGTGCGCTGGACTTTGCTGGCGGTACCGTGGTGCACATCAACGCCGCCATGGCGGGTCTGGTGGGCGCGTATGTGATCGGCAAGCGTGTTGGCTACGGCAAGGAATCCATGGCGCCACATAGCCTGACGCTGACCATGGTCGGTGCAGCACTGCTGTGGGTGGGCTGGTTCGGCTTCAATGCGGGCTCCAACCTGGAAGCCAACGGTGGCGCGGCCCTGGCCTTCGTCAACACGCTGGTGGCAACGGCTGCGGCAACGCTCTCCTGGATCGGCGGCGAAGCGCTGCACAAGGGCAAAGCGTCCATGCTGGGCGGCGCATCCGGCGCTGTAGCCGGCCTGGTGGCGATCACGCCGGCCTGCGGCTTTGTCGGTCCGATGGGCGCGATCGTGATTGGCCTGCTGGCTGGACTGGTCTGCCTGTGGGGCGTGAACGGACTCAAACGCATGCTGGGTGCGGACGACTCTCTGGACGTCTTTGGCGTGCATGGCGTGGGCGGTATCCTGGGTTCGCTGTTGACGGGTGTGTTTGCATCCCCGTCGCTGGGCGGCACCGGCATCTATGATTACGTGGCCAACAAGGTGAGCCCGGACTACTCCATCACCGGTCAGGTCTGGATCCAGCTCCAGGGCGTCATCACCACCGTGGTGTGGTCGGGCGTTGTGGCCTTCATCGCCTACAAGCTGGTGGATCTGGTGATCGGTCTGCGTGTGAGCGAAGAAAGCGAACGCGAAGGCCTGGACATCACGTCGCACGGCGAAACCGCCTACGGCCGATAAGCACGACTTCCACCTTCCTGCCAAAGGAGGGTGGACCGGGGAAAAGCCCGGAACTTTGTTTTACGCGAGAGTCTCCTTGGATATTCGGCCTGCCAGAACGCAAGTTCGCGGCGGGCCATTTTTTTGGACGTCACAATCCAGGTCTGCCGCAAATAGCCCGCTGCGGCCTGGCCCAACTTCTCTTAAACCCGTACATCCAAATGACCTGGCAAGCCGTCACCACCGAACCCAATCAGCTGGGTGAATCGCCGTTCTGGCATCCGCTGGAACAACAGCTTTACTGGGTCGATATACCGGGACGATTGATTTGCCGCTGCAATGTTTTCACGGGTGCTAGGGAAGCCTGGTCCATGTTGTCCGAACCGGGCTGCATCGCACCGGCTCCGAACGGCGCACTCGTGGTCGCCCTGCGCGAC
The DNA here is from genome assembly GCA_903909815.1 of uncultured beta proteobacterium. GTDB lineage: Bacteria > Pseudomonadota > Gammaproteobacteria > Burkholderiales > Burkholderiaceae_C > CAIKVZ01. Next base: position 26,344 of record CAIVXG010000074.1, read on the forward strand.
GGCATCTATCTTGCGCGGGCCTGGGGCAGTGCGTTGCAAAAGCTGGTCCAACTCGATTACCCGACGGCAACGACCCGTGCCAACGACGGCAAGTGCGATGTGCTGGGCCGACTCTGGGTCGGGACCTACTACGAGCCGCGCGACTTGCCCCTGGCCGCGCTCTATTGCATCGACGCCCGCGGACCTGACGCGGCACAGGTGAGGCAGATGGCCGATGCGTCGCAGGTGGCCAACGGACTGGCCTGGTCGCCCGACGCCAAGACGCTGTATTGGGCCGACACGGGTGCCGGTCAGGTGCATGCCTGGGACTGGGACGCGAGCAGCAACACCCTGGGTTGTCAGCGCCTGCTTGCCCAATTCGCGGCAAAGCCACAGGGCTGGCACAGCGGGCGGGCCGGCTACCTTGGTCGGCCCGACGGAGCGGCCGTGGACAGTGCGGGCAACTACTGGGTCGCGATGTACGAAGGCGCCAGGGTGTTGCAGATCGCGCCCAGCGGCGAAGTCCTGACCGACATCGCCACGCCGGCGCAATGCCCGACCATGGTGTGCTTTGGCGGCGATGATTTGAAGACGCTGTACCTCACCACGGCCCGGCACAAACGCCCCACATCCGAGCTGGAGAATTACCCGCAGTCGGGTTGCGTGTTCTCCCTGCGCGTCGAGGTGGCGGGGCTGCCGGTCAACTTCTTCCAGTGCGGTGCAAACCTAAAATAGGGCGCCTGCCTACAACGACCTTATCGCATGACCCTGACCGAACTCAAATACATCGTCGCGGTCGCGCGCGAGAAGCACTTCGGCCGTGCTGCTGAAGCCTGCCACGTGTCGCAGCCCACTCTGTCGGTGGCAGTGAAGAAACTGGAGGAAGAGCTTGAGCTCAAGCTGTTCGAGCGCAATGCCAACGAAGTGACGGTGACCGCGCTGGGCGAGGAAATCGTGCGCGAGGCGCAAGGCGTGCTGGAGCAGGCCGCGCATATCCGGCAAATCGCGCGCCGCGGCAAGGACCCGCTTGCGGGTGCCCTCAAGCTGGGTGTGATCTACACCATCGGCCCGTACCTGCTGCCCGATCTGGTGCGACAGACCATCGCGCGCACGCCCCAGATGCCGCTCATGCTGCAGGAGAACTTCACGGTGAAACTGCTGGAGATGTTGCGCACCGGGGAGATCGATTGCGCCATACTGGCGGAGCCTTTCCCCGACGCCGGACTGGCGATTGCGCCGCTTTATGACGAGCCGTTTCTGGCTGCAGTGCCGGTGGCGCATGCGCTGGCAGCGCGCGATGTCATCACAGCGCAACAACTCAAGAACGAGACCATGCTGCTGCTGGGAACGGGGCACTGTTTTCGTGACCACGTGCTCGAGGTGTGTCCGGAATTCGCGCGCTTCTCCAGCCACGCCGAGGGCATACGCAAGAGCTTTGAAGGATCGTCGCTGGAGACCATCAAGCACATGGTGGCTGCGGGCATGGGCGTGACCCTGGTGCCGCGCTTGAGCGTGCCGGCGGAAGCCATGACACTCAAGCGCAAGCGGCACGAAGACGCCCACGTCAAGTACCTGCCGTTTGATGGCGACCCGCCCACGCGGCGCGTGGTGCTGGCCTGGCGGCGCAGCTTCACGCGCTACGAGGCGATCGCGGCGCTGCGCAACTCGATTTATGCCTGCGAGCTGCCAGGCGTGCACCGGCTGTCCTGAGCGCGGCCCCATGCAACGCCTGAGTCTTTACCTGGATCTGATTCGCTGGGATCGCCCTGCAGGCTGGCTGCTGCTGCTGTGGCCGACGTTGAGCGCACTGTGGATCGCGGCGGGCGGCTTTCCCGGTTGGCATCTGCTCGCCGTCTTTACGCTGGGAACGATTTTGATGCGCAGCGCCGGCTGCTGCATCAATGACGTGGCCGACCGCAAGTTCGACGCCCACGTCAAGCGCACGGCGCAACGCCCGGTCACGCGCGGTGCGGTCTCGGTGAGGGAGGCGCTGGCCCTGGGTGCGGCGCTGGCGCTGCTCGCCTTCGCATTGGTGCTGACGCTCAATGCCACGACCGTGGCCTGGTCCTTCGCAGCCTTGGCCGTGACGCTGATCTACCCCTACGCCAAGCGACTTGTCGCGATGCCGCAGGCGGTGCTGGGCCTGGCCTTCAGCTTTGGCATCCCCATGGCCTTTTCTGCCGTGCGTGGTGGCCACACCTGGAGTCTTGCCGCGATGCACGCCAGTGTGCCGCCGCTAGCCTGGCTTTTGTTGCTGGGCAATCTGTTCTGGGTGCTGGCCTACGACACTGAATACGCCATGGTGGATCGCGATGACGATCTGCTGATCGGCATGAAAACATCGGCCATCACGCTCGGCCGTTGGGACGTGGCTGCGGTGCTGCTGTGCTACCTGGCCTACTTGTCGATCTGGGTGCTGGCACTCGCCAATCGCGTCGCGGCCATCCCGTTCGCCCTCGCCATGGCGGTGGCCCTGGTTCAAGTGGCCTGGCACGGATGGCTGATCCGCACCCGATCCAGAGAGGCCTGCTTCAAGGCCTTTCGCGTGAATCACTGGTTGGGATTCACGCTGTTTGCAGGCGTCGCCCTAGGCTTGTAGGGTCTACGCCAGGACAAATTACGCTATTTCTTGGGCGCTTTGTCGCACCCAAGTCAGGCAGCACCGAACTCGTCTCCGAGCTCGCGCGCACGCTCTCCCGCAGCCCGCATGGCCTGCACGAACTGAGCCTTGACGTCGCTGTGTTCCATGGCGCTCAGTGCAGCGTAGGTGGTGCCGCCTTTGGAGGTGACGCGTTCGCGCAGCAACGCAAGTGGCTCCAGCGATTGGCGCGCCAGTTCCGCAGAGCCGGAGAAGGTGCTGATCGCGAGCTGGCGCGACTGCTGCACCGACAGCCCCAGCGCGGCACCGGCCTGCACCATGGCCTCCAGAAAATAGAAGACATAGGCGGGACCCGAGCCGGACAGGGCGGTGACTGCGTCCAATTGCGCTTCGGTCTCGACCCAGAGATATTCGCCGGTGGTGGCGATCACGCTTTGCACCAGGGCTTTATCTGCCGTCGTCACAGCTGCGCGGGCAAAAAGTCCGGAAATGCCTCGGCCCACCAGCGCGGGCGTATTGGGCATGGTGCGCACCACGCGCTCGGTCCCCAGCCAGCGCGCAATGCTGTCGCTGCGAATGCCTGCGGCCACGCTCAGGTGCAAGGCCTGTGCGGTGAAGGCGCCAGTGAGGGCTGCGGCTTCGCGGAAGGTTTGCGGTTTCACCGCCCATACCACCAGCGTCGAGTCTTGCAGCGAAGCGTCAGCGTGCTCCTGCGCCTTCACGCCGTAGTCCGCTAGCAACTTGGCGCGTGCCTCGGCGAAGGGTTCGACCACGGCGATGTGGCTGGGGGCCAAGCCCGTTTTGATCAAGCCGCCGATGATGGCGCTGGCCATGTTGCCGCCACCGATAAAGGCCAGCCTCTGCGCTTGCAGTTCGGAGTGGCCTTCGGGGTCCAGATGCGTCGTGGGTGTAGTCATGGAGGTCGAGTTTAGTGCCTTGCGTTCGCGCTCTGGCTGAGTTCGACCTCCTGGACATGCGCTACGCTAGAGCCTATGGACTACATCCTTGCACTCGACCAGGGCACGACCAGCTCACGCGCCGTATTGTTTGACCGTGCCGGCCAGGTGGCAGCATTGGCGCAACAGGAATTTGCGCAGATATTTCCGCAACCAGGCTGGGTCGAACACGATCCCCGCGCCATCTGGCGCACGCAACGGGACGTGGCATTGCAGGCGCTGCGTCAGGCACAGCAGTTGGGTGGAACCATCGTCGCCATCGGCATCACGAACCAGCGTGAAACGACCCTGCTGTGGGACCGCAAGACCGGCGAGCCCGTGGCAAATGCCATCGTCTGGCAGGACCGGCGCACCGCCGCGCAATGCGATGCTCTGCGCGCGCAGGGTTTGGACGCCATGATTCAGGCCAAGACCGGTCTGGTGCTCGACGCCTATTTTTCCGCCACCAAGCTCCGGTGGATGCTCGACCATGTGCCTGGTGTTCGGGCCCGCGCTGAGGCGGGCGAGTTGGCTTTTGGCACGGTCGATTCGTGGCTGATCTGGAACCTCACCGGTGGCGCCGACGCCAGCACGCGCGCGCAGGCTCTGCACCTGACCGACGCGAGCAACGCCTCACGTACGCTTTTGTTCAACCTGCATACGTTGCAGTGGGACGACGAGCTGCTGGCGCTGTTTCATATTCCGCGCGCCGTATTGGCACAGGTCGTGGCGTCCAGCGGCGTGTTGGGGCAGAGCCACCCTTCGGTGCTGGGCCATGCCATTCCCATCGCGGGCGTGGCCGGAGACCAGCAGGCGGCCACTTTCGGCCAGGGTTGCTTCGAACCTGGCATGGCGAAGAACACCTACGGCACGGGGTGCTTCATGCTGATGAACGTGGGCTGCGTGGCGGTGCCGAGCCGCAACAAGTTGCTCAGTACCGTGGCGTGGGCCGGCCCCGAAGGTGTTCCCGCAGAAACGAAGGCAAGCCGCAACCCGGCCGCCACCTGCTACGCGCTCGAGGGCTCGGTGTTCATGGGCGGAGCCACGGTGCAGTGGCTGCGCGATGGTTTGCAAATCATCTCTCACGCCAACGAAGTCGAGGTCCTGGCGGCCAGCGTGGCTGACACCGGCGACGTGTACCTGGTGCCCGCCTTTGCCGGCCTGGGCGCGCCGCATTGGGATGGTTTCGCGCGCGGCACGCTGATCGGAATGACGCGCGGCACCACCCGCGCCCACATCGCCCGTGCCGCGCTCAAATCGATCGCATTGCAGGTGGCCGACATATTCGAAGCCATGGCGGCGGACTCCGGCATTGCGCTGCAGGAACTGCGCGTGGATGGTGGCGCCTGCCGCAACAACCTGCTGCTGCAGATGCAGGCGGACCTGTTGGGCGTGCCGGTGCTGCGCCCGCGTGTCACTGAAACCACGGCCCTGGGTGCGGCCTATCTGGCCGGCCTGGCCACGGGATTCTGGCGCGATGCCAGCGAGATCTCCGAGCAGTGGGCGGTGGATGCACGCTTCATTCCGACGATGTCGGTAGACGCCCGCATGACGATGCTGGAGCGCTGGCGCAAGGCGGTGCAGCGCTCTCGCGCTTGGGTGGACAATGAGCCATGACTTCTTCACCCCCAAAAGACAGCACCGCGTCGACCGAACCGCTACGCACGCTGCGCGCTGAATTGCTGGTACGGCTGGCGCAACCGCTGGTCTACGACATGGCCATCATCGGCGGGGGCGCCACGGGCCTGGGCGTGGCGCTGGACGCTGCGGCGCACGGTCTGAGGGTGGTGCTGGTGGAGTCGCACGACTTCGCCAAGGGCACTTCGTCGCGCGCTACCAAACTGGTCCACGGCGGTGTGCGCTACCTGGCGCAGGGGAATATTTCACTGGTGCGCGAAGCACTGCACGAACGCAGTACCTTGTTGCGCAATGCGCCGCATCTGGCACAACCCCTGCCCTTTGTCATGCCCGCCTACCGTTGGTGGGAGGTGCCGTTCTACGGCGCCGGCCTGAAAGCCTACGACCTGCTCGCTGGCAAGGCGGGTTTGGGAGCGACGGAGTTTCTCGGCCGCGCTGAGACCTTGGCGTTGCTTCCCGGCGCCAAGCCCGCCGGGTTGCAAGGGGGCGTCAAGTATTGGGACGGTCAGTTTGACGATGCGCGGCTGGCGCTGGCGCTAGCCCGCACGGCGGCGCTCAAAGGGGCACTGCTGGTCAATTACTGCGCCGCTACCGGCTTGATACACGAGGCCGGCAAGGTCGTGGGCCTGACCTGCAAAGACCAGGAAACCGGCAACAGCTATACGCTGAGGGCGAAATGCATCATCAATGCTGCGGGCGTTTGGGTGGACGAGTTTCGGCAAAAGGATGGGCAAGCCATTGGACGGGACGTCAAGCCGATGGTGGCGCCCAGCCAAGGTGTGCATCTGGTGGTGGACCGCAGTTTCTTCCCCGGGGACCATGCTTTGCTGGTGCCCAAGACGGCCGACGGCCGCGTGCTGTTCGCCGTGCCCTGGCTGGGCTACGTGATCCTGGGCACGACCGACACCCCGCGTCAAGGTCTGGCGCGTGAACCCGAGGCCTTCCAGGCAGAAATTGATTTCATTCTGAACGAGGCGGCCAACTACCTGCTGCGGGCGCCGACCCGGGCCGATGTGAAAAGCATCTGGGTCGGACTGCGCCCACTGGTCAAGCCGCAGGACGACGAGGGCGACAATACCAAAGGACTCAGCCGCGAACACACTATTCTGATCAGCCGCAGTGGCCTGGTCACGGTGACTGGCGGCAAGTGGACGACCTACCGCGCGATGGCCGAGGACGTGATGCAAAAATGCAGCTACGCCTCACTTATCCCGGCTTGCGGACCGGGAGTGACAGCCAACTTGCCGCTAATTGGGGCGGGCTCTGCAGGGGCAGTACAGTGCCGCATCAGTGCGCCGGCTGGCCTTCATGGTTACGGCAGTGAGCAGGCGGCAGTTCAAGCCTTACCCGGCGCGCAGCTTGTGCTGGGTGCAGGACTGACAGAGGCGATGGTGCGCTTTGCCGCGCGCTTTGAGTACGCGCGGACCGTGGAGGATGTGTTGGCCAGGCGCAGTCGCATCTTGTTTCTGGACGCCCGCCTTGCGCTTGAACTCGCCCCCAGGGTGGCCGCGATCTTGGAGCAGGAAACCGGGATCGATCCCCGGTTGGACGAGTTCAGAGACCTTGCACGAAACTATTTTCTGGTTTAGACGGTTGGGGACAGAGCTTGTTCGCTTCGCGTAACTGCGGTCTTTCCCACAAATTTACAGAAAAGTGTTGACGGCTCATTGGAGCTTTGATATATTCGTGGGCTTCGCTGCAGAAAAGCACGGAGTATCTGCCCAGCAAAGCGTCATGAATGGTTCGTGGCGTGGACGACGGGCCCAAGACTGATTGGGTGTTTTGAAGGTTCAAGGACCTTTGGCTCACCTGGTGCAAGTTGGGAATATTTGAAATGATCCAGACTGAAACACGGTTAGAAGTTGCCGACAACACCGGCGCTAAGTCCGTCCTATGCATCAAGGTGCTGGGCGGTTCCAAGCGTCGTTACGCCAGTGTTGGCGACGTCATCAAAGTGAGCATCAAGGAATGCGCTCCGCGCGGCCGCGTCAAAAAAGGCGAGGTCTATAGCGCTGTCGTAGTGCGTACTGCCAAGGGCATTCGCCGTCCTGACGGCTCACTCGTCAAATTCGATGGCAATGCAGCTGTGTTGCTCAACGCCAAATTGGAGCCTATCGGCACCCGCATCTTCGGCCCAGTGACGCGTGAATTGCGCACTGAGAAGTTCATGAAGATCGTGTCTTTGGCTCCTGAAGTTCTTTAAGGACGCGCCATGAACAAGATTCGTAAAGGCGATGAAGTGATCGTGCTCGCAGGGCGCGACAAGGGTAAGCGCGGCAAAGTGACGCTGCGCAAAGATGACAGCTATCTGTTGCTGGACGGAATCAACCTGGTGAAGAAACACACCAAGCCCAATCCGCTCAAAGGCACGGTTGGCGGTATCGTCGAAAAAGCCATGCCGATTCACCAGTCCAACGTCGCTATCTTCAATAGCGCCACGGGCAAGGCGGACCGCGTGGGTATCAAGATGTCGGCCGATGGCAAACGCGTTCGCGTTTTCAAGTCCAGCGGTGAAGAAATCAAGGTGGCATAAGCATGGCACGTCTACAACAACACTATCGCGAAAAGCTCGTGCCGGAACTGACGGCCAAGTTTGGCTACAAGTCTCCGATGCAAGTGCCGCGTCTGTCCAAGATCACGCTCAACATGGGTGTGAGTGAGGCGGTCGCCGACAAGAAGGTCATGGACAACGCTGTTGCCGATCTGACCAAGATCGCCGGCCAACGCCCTGTCGTCACGAAATCAAAGAAGGCCATTGCAGGCTTCAAGATTCGCGAGAATCAGGCCATTGGCTGCATGGTCACGCTGCGTGGCGTGAAGATGTACGAATTTCTGGATCGTTTCGTCACCGTGGCTCTGCCCCGTGTACGCGACTTCCGCGGCATTTCGGGTCGCGCATTTGATGGCCGTGGAAACTACAACATCGGCGTCAAGGAACAGATTATTTTCCCTGAGATCGAGTACGACAAGGTTGATGCCTTGCGCGGCCTCAATATCAGTATCACCACAACGGCCAAGAACGATGAAGAGTGCAAGGCGCTCCTCACCGGCTTCCGTTTCCCTTTCAAGAACTGAGGTGACGCGTGGCTAAGATGGCTTTGATCGAGCGCGAGCTCAAACGAGATAAATTGGTTGCCAAGTACGCGAAGAAACACGCGGAACTCAAAGGCATTGCAAGTGATATGAAGCGTAGCGACGAAGAGCGTGCTGCAGCCCGTCTGGGTTTGCAAAAGCTGCCCCGCAACGCCAACCCGACACGTCAACGCAACCGTTGCGCGATCACGGGGCGCCCGCGTGGCACATTCCGTCAATTCGGATTGGCACGCGCCAAGATTCGCGAAATGGCTTTTGCTGGGGATATTCCCGGCATGGTCAAGGCCAGCTGGTAAGCAAGGTAGGAGAGATTAAACATGAGCATGAGTGATCCCATTGCCGACTTGCTGACGCGAATCCGCAATGCGCAAATGGTGGCCAAGACCACCGTATCGTTGCCTTCTTCCAAAGTGAAGGCGGCCATTGCGCAGGTGCTGAAGGACGAAGGTTATATCGATGGCTTCCAGGTCAAAGTCGAGGGCGGAAAGTCCGAACTTGAAATTACCTTGAAGTACTACGCGGGTCGCCCCGTGATCGAGCGTATCGAGCGCGTAAGCCGTCCCGGCTTGCGTGTGTACAAAGGCCGCGACGCCATTCCACAAGTCAAGAATGGCTTGGGCGTCGCCATTGTCACCACGCCCCAGGGTGTGATGACCGATCGCAAAGCGCGCGCTACCGGTATCGGTGGTGAAGTTCTTTGCTACGTGGCGTAAGCCGAGACATTGAGGAGAAACTGAAATGTCCCGAGTAGGAAAAATGCCTGTCACCATCCCCGCTGGCGTGGATGTGGCTATCAAACAAGATCAGATCAGCGTCAAGGGTACGGGTGGCGCTTTGTTCCTGAACCTGAATGCGCTGGTGACGATTACCAGCGACGCTGGCAAGCTCAGCTTCGTTCCGGCCAATGACTCCCGTGAAGCCGACGCGATGAGCGGTACCATGCGCCAACTGGTGAACAACATGGTGGTGGGCGTGACCAAGGGCTTCGAGAAGAAGCTCAATCTGGTCGGTGTGGGCTACAAGGCGCAAGCCGCCGGCACCAAGCTGAACCTGACCGTGGGCTATTCGCACCCGGTTGACAAAGAAATGCCTGCAGGGATATCGGTGGCAACACCGACCCCTACGGAAATCGTGATCAAGGGTGCTGACCGTCAACGCGTGGGGCAGGTCGCCGCTGAGATTCGTGCTATTCGTCCTCCTGAACCCTACAAGGGCAAGGGAATCCGTTATTCGGACGAGAAGATCACGATCAAAGAAACCAAGAAGAAGTAAAGGGCAGCACCATGTTGACCAAAAAAGAACAGCGTCTGCGTCGCTCACGTCAAACCCGCATTCGCATTGCGATTCAGGGTGTGGCGCGGTTGACGGTGAATCGCACCAACTTGCATATATACGCCAGCGTCATCTCCGGCGACGGCTCCAAGGTGCTGGCAGCAGCATCGACCGCGGACGCGACGATTCGTGCGTCGCTGGGCGGGTCCGGCAAGGGTGGCAACACCGCTGCTGCAACGGCTATCGGCACGCTTATCGCTGAAAAGGCGAAGGCTGCTGGTGTTGAAAAGGTGGCATTTGATCGCTCAGGCTTTGCGTACCACGGTCGCGTCAAGGCCTTGGCTGACGCAGCACGTGCTGGCGGCCTGCAGTTCTAAGCGCAACGGGAAAAATAATGGCAAAAGTTCAAGCAAAAATGCAGGGTAAAGCCGCTGCAGGTCCTGAAGACGGCATGCGCGAAAAGATGATCGCGATCAACCGCGTGACCAAGGTGGTCAAGGGTGGTCGTATTCTCGGTTTCGCCGCACTCACGGTGGTGGGCGACGGCGAGGGGCGCGTCGGCATGGGCAAGGGCAAATCCAAGGAAGTGCCAGCTGCTGTGCAGAAGGCCATGGAAGAAGCACGCCGCAATCTGATCAAGGTCAATTTGCGCAATGGGTCGATTCACCACCAAGTGATGGGTCACCACGGTGCAGCCAACGTCATGATGGCACCAGCCCCCAAGGGTACAGGCATCATCGCTGGCGGCCCTATGCGCGCCGTGTTCGAAGTGATCGGCATCACCGACATCGTGGCCAAGAGCCATGGTTCGAGCAATCCCTACAACATGGTTCGTGCCACGCTCGACGCCTTGACCCACTCCACAACTCCAGCGGATGTGGCGGCCAAGCGCGGCAAGACCGTTGAAGAACTCTTCGTTTAACCGGGAGCTTCACCATGACGACTCAACAAACCGTAAAAGTTCAACTGGTTCGCAGCCCCATCGGTTGCAAGGAATCACACCGTGCCACCGTGCGTGGACTCGGCCTGCGCAAGATCAACAGCACCAAGGAATTGGTGGATACGCCTGACGTGCGCGGCATGATCAACAAGATCAGCTACCTGGTCAAAGTGCTCTGAAAAACAGTGATTGTGAGGCCAACCGCCGCATTGCGGAACACGGTTTTTCTCTCGACAGAAAAGGAAGATGATGGAACTCAATAGCATCCAGCCGGCAGACGGCGCCAAGCACTACAAGCGTCGTGTTGGCCGCGGTATTGGCTCGGGCATCGGCAAGACTGCAGGTCGCGGTCACAAGGGTCAGAAGTCACGTGCTGGCGGTTACCACAAGGTGGGTTTCGAGGGCGGTCAGATGCCGCTGCAACGCCGTTTGCCCAAGCGCGGCTTCAAGTCGACCACGCTCAAGTACAACGCCGAGGTGACCCTGACGTCGCTGGAAAAACTTGGCGCTGTCGAAGTGGACATGCTGACGCTGAAGGCAGCCGGACTTGTCAAGGAGATGGCAAAGGTGGTGAAGGTTATCAACACCGGCAAGATCACGATCGCTGTCAAGCTCAACGGTATTGGCGCAACGGCAGGTGCCAAGGCGGCACTGGAAGCCGTTGGCGGTAGCGTCGCGTAATTCGTCGAAAGAAAAAAAGCGTGGCAACTGGTTCAACTCAAATCGCAAAAACTGGCAAGTATGGCGACCTGCGTCGTCGTCTTGTTTTCTTGTTGCTCGCTTTGGTGGTGTACCGTGTTGGATCGCATATCCCCGTACCCGGCATCAACCCCGATCAGCTGCATCAGCTGATCAATGGGCAGCAGGGTGGTTTCCTGGGCATGATGAACATGTTTTCAGGCGGGAATCTGTCGCGCTTCACGGTGTTTGCACTCGGGATCATGCCCTACATCTCGGCCTCGATCGTGATGCAGTTGCTGACGTACGTTGTGCCCACGATGGAGCAGATGAAAAAAGAGGGTGAAGCCGGCCGCCGCAAGATCACACAGTACACCCGCTATGGAACACTGGGTCTGGCAGTGTTTCAATCACTCGGTATTTCCTTTGCGCTGGAGAGTTCGGCAGGCTTGGTGATGACACCGGGGTTTGGCTTTCGCATGACTGCGATGGTCAGTTTGACGGCTGGGACAATGTTCCTGATGTGGCTCGGTGAACAGATCACTGAGCGTGGTTTGGGTAACGGTATTTCGATCATCATTTTCGCCGGTATCGCAGCGGGCTTGCCCAATGCCATCGGTGGCTTGCTGGAACTGGTGAGCACCGGTGCGATGAGCATCCTGGTGGCGATCCTGGTGTTGGCAATCGTGATGGGCGTGACTTACTTCGTGGTGTTTGTGGAGCGCGGTCAGCGCAAGATTTTGGTGAACTATGCACGCCGACAGGTGGGCAACAAGGTTTATGGTGGTCAGGCTTCGCACCTGCCGCTGAAGTTGAATATGGCAGGTGTGATTCCGCCGATCTTTGCGTCCTCCATCATCCTCCTGCCAGCAACGGCCGCCGGTTGGTTCGGTAGCGGCGACAGCAGTAACTGGTTTTTCCGTGGGCTCAAAGATGCTGCAGCGATGGTTGCGCCTGGGCAGCCGGTTTATACCCTGCTGTATGCCAGTGCAATTATTTTCTTCTGCTTTTTCTATACGGCACTGGTGTTCAACAGTCGTGAAACTGCAGACAACTTGAAGAAGAGCGGCGCTTTCGTTCCCGGCATTCGTCCCGGGGAGCAGACTGCCAAATACATTGACAAGATCCTCACTCGCTTGACGCTTGCCGGTGCTATCTATGTGACTTTTGTGTGCCTGGTGCCTGAGTTCTTGACGCTGCGCTACAACGTGCCGTTTTACTTTGGCGGTACATCGCTGCTGATCATCGTGGTGGTCACGATGGACTTTATGGCGCAGGTGCAAAACTACATGATGTCACAGCAGTATGAGTCTCTGCTGAAAAAGGCGAATTTCAAGACTTCACTGGGTAACTGATCGACATGTCCAAAGATGATGTCATTCAGATGCAGGGCGAGGTGGTTGAGAACCTGCCCAATGCGACATTTCGTGTGAAACTGGAAAATGGTCACGTTGTTCTTGGGCATATCTCAGGAAAAATGCGTATGCATTACATCCGGATTCTTCCGGGTGACAAAGTGACGGTTGAGTTGACGCCTTATGACCTGTCTCGGGCGCGTATTGTGTTCCGGGCCAAGTAGGTTCGGAATCGAGTTAGAGTTTTTAGGAGAATGAAATGAAAGTTTCGGCTTCGGTGAAGAAAATTTGCCGCAACTGCAAGATCATCCGTCGCAAGGGCGTTGTCCGCGTGATCTGTACAGATCCACGTCACAAACAGCGCCAAGGCTGATTGCAAGAGTTTTAGAGGACCATCATGGCACGTATCGCTGGTATTAATATCCCACCACAAAAGCATTCGGAAATCGGCCTGACCGCCATTTTCGGTATTGGACGTACACGCGCTCGCAAAATTTGCGAAGCTTGCGGTATTGAGTACTCCAAGAAGATCAAAGATCTGACGGATGGCGATCTGGAAAAGATTCGCGACCAGATCGCGCAGTTCACGATTGAAGGCGATTTGCGCCGTGAAACCACCATGAACATCAAGCGTTTGATGGACATCGGATGCTATCGCGGTTTCCGTCATCGTCGTGGTCTGCCCATGCGTGGCCAGCGTACCCGCACCAATGCCCGCACCCGCAAGGGCCCGCGCAAGGCAGCACAGTCGTTGAAGAAATAAATCGGATTGAGAGACCCCCATGGCAAAAGCACCCGCAAATAACGCTGCACAGCGAGTCCGCAAAAAAGTCCGCAAGAATGTTGCTGATGGCGTGGCACACGTGCACGCGTCCTTCAACAACACCATCATCACGATTACCGACCGTCAGGGCAATGCCTTGTCGTGGGCATCGTCCGGTGGTCAGGGCTTCAAGGGCTCACGCAAGTCCACGCCTTTCGCCGCTCAGGTGGCATCCGAGGTGGCGGGTCGCGCCGCCATGGAACAAGGCATCAAGAATCTGGACGTCGAGATCAAGGGCCCTGGCCCCGGACGCGACTCTTCGGTGCGCGCGTTGGGTGCCTTGGGCATCCGCATCACGTCGATCGCCGATGTGACGCCCGTGCCACACAACGGCTGCCGCCCGCAAAAGCGTCGTCGTATCTAATTTTTTAAACCAAGCCCACCGCCAGTGACTGTGCGTTGCTGGCTCCCGCAGGGATTTCCTGCGGCAGATGAAACCATGGAGAAATTCAAGTGGCACGTTACCTAGGCCCCAAGGCCAAACTATCCCGTCGCGAAGGCACCGACCTTTTCCTCAAGAGCGCCCGCCGCTCCATCAGCGACAAAGTCAAATTTGAATCCAAGCCAGGTCAGCACGGCCGCACCTCTGGCGCGCGCACGTCCGACTACGGGATTCACTTGCGTGAGAAACAAAAGGTCAAGCGTATGTATGGTGTGCTGGAACGCCAGTTCCGCCGCTACTTTGAAGAGGCTGACAAGCGCAAGGGCAATACCGGTGCCAATCTGCTGTTCCTGCTCGAAACCCGCCTGGACAATGTCGTGTACCGCATGGGCTTTGGCTCTACGCGCGCTGAAGCTCGCCAGCTGGTGTCGCACAAGGCGATCACCGTCAATGGCGGCAGCGTGAACATTCCTTCCTACCTGGTCAAGGCCGGCGACGTGGTTTCGGTTCGTGAGAAATCCAAGACACAGGTTCGCATCGCCGAAGCTCTGCAGTTGGCGACTCAGGTGGGTTTGCCGGCATGGGTTGAAGTGAACTTGGCCAAGTCCGAAGGTATCTTCAAGAAGGTGCCTGATCGCGACGAATTTGCCGCTGACATCAATGAATCGCTGATCGTCGAGTTGTATTCGCGCTGATAGTCATTAGTTTCATTTGAACTCGTACCTGAGTCGCGGGGCACTGCGAATCAGGCACTTCATTTGCCTTACTGGTGTAACGAGCCGGGGGTATTGATAGGAATTCTGCATGCAAACAAATTTGTTGAAACCCAAAGCCATCAACGTCGAGCAGCTCGGTCTTAACCGGGCGAAAGTGACTCTGGAACCGTTCGAGCGCGGCTACGGCCACACGCTGGGCAACGCTCTGCGTCGCGTGCTTCTGTCCTCCATGGTTGGTCATGCTGCGACCGAAGTCACGATTGCAGGGGTACTCCATGAGTACTCTTCTATCGACGGCGTGCAAGAAGATGTGGTCAACATTCTGTTGAACCTAAAGGGTGTCGTTTTCAAGCTGCACAACCGTGACGAAGTCACGCTGAGCCTGCGCAAGGACGGTGAAGGCGTGGTCACGGCGGCTGATATTCAGACCCCCCACGACGTCGAGATCATTAATCCCGGACACGTGATTGCGACCTTGTCGGCTGGCGGCAAGCTCGACATGCGCATCAAGATTGAAAAAGGCCGCGGCTACGTGCCCGGCACGATGCGCCGCTATGGCGACGAGCCGAGCAAGTCCATTGGTCGCATCGTGTTGGATGCGTCGTTCTCGCCTGTCAAGCGCGTGAGCTACACCGTGGAAAGCGCACGCGTCGAACAGCGTACGGATCTGGACAAGTTGGTGATCGAGATCGAGACCAACGGTGCCATCAGCGCAGAAGACGCAGTGCGTTCTTCGGCCAAGATCCTAGTGGAACAGCTGGCTGTGTTTGCACAGCTCGAAGGTAGCGAACTGGCGGCATTTGACGCACCGAGTCCGCGTGGTAGCACGCAGTTCGATCCGCTGCTGCTGCGCCCTGTGGACGAACTGGAGCTCACAGTGCGTTCTGCTAACTGCCTTAAAGCGGAAAACATCTATTACATCGGCGACCTGATTCAGCGTACCGAAAATGAACTGCTCAAGACTCCAAATCTGGGTCGTAAGTCGCTCAATGAAATCAAGGAAGTCTTGGCTTCTCGCGGCCTGACCTTGGGGTTGAAGGTCGAAAACTGGCCACCAGCCGGCTTGGACAAGCGTTGATAGAATGGGAGCCCCGATAAATCGGGCTCAGTGCAAGGGCAGTACCTGATACGGCTGCCTTTTTTTATAAATAAAGGAAAGCACCATGCGTCACGGACACGGACTACGTAAACTCAATCGCACCAGCGAGCACCGCCTCGCGATGTTGCGCAACATGATGAACTCGTTGATCGAACACGAAGTCATCAAAACCACATTGCCTAAGGCCAAGGAACTGCGCCGCGTGGTTGAGCCCATGATCACTTTGGCAAAAGAAGCCACGTTGGCCAATCGCCGCCTGGCGTTTGACCGTCTGCGCGACCGCGACAGCGTGGTCAAGCTCTTCAATGACCTCGGCCCTCGTTTCAAGGCCCGCCCAGGCGGTTACACCCGGATCCTGAAAATGGGTTACCGGGTTGGTGACAACGCCCCCATGGCTTTGGTGGAGTTGGTCGATCGCCCCGTCGCCGTCGTTGCTGATACGGTTGAAGAAGCAAAGTAAGGTATAATTCGAGATTACCGCGCGATGGAGCAGTCTGGTAGCTCGTTGGGCTCATAACCCAAAGGTCGGAGGTTCAAATCCTTCTCGCGCAACCAATA
>CAIVXG010000075.1 GCA_903909815.1 uncultured beta proteobacterium
CAATTGCCTTTGACTTCGTCGCAACTCTGCGCTTTGCCCTCGGACCTCAGATTCCACAGCATAGATCTTGGCAATCCTTTGCAACGCCTGATGCGCCAAGGTTCCAGGCACAAGGTCCTGCTGCTTGTGGATTTCGAAGTATTTTCGTCGGGCGTGCGCCCAGCATGCAGCTTCAATGACGCTGCCGTCAGTAAAGAGCGAGTTGTAGCCCGCGAACGCGTCCGCCTGCAGCACCCCGCTGAACTTGCCCAAGTGTTGTCGGGGATGTTCGCCTCGGCGGTCTTCAGAATATTGGAACCATACCGCGGGGTGTGCGCTGTCGCCCCAGGCGCGGTCGTCTCGCACATAGGTCCATATCCGCCCAAGATGGGCCTCGCCTTTGCCGCCGCCCAGCGCACGCGTTGGAGTGTCATCGCTGTGGACTTTGTACGCCTGCATCACATAACGACCAACCGCTTGGGCCAAGGGGGTCAGCAGCGCTGCGCCGCTGCTCATCCAACCACCCATGGTGGTGGCAGCCAGGATGACTTCTTCGCGTGCGCAGATCTGGCTTTGCCGATACAGAGGGCAGTGGTCGGCGTATTTGCTCACCATCACATGGGCAATCAAACCGGCGCCGGCCATGCAGCGATCAATCGGACGGCTCGGTGCCGCTGCTTGAGTCACCGTGTGGCATTGGGTGCAGGCAAACTTGGGGCGGATGTGGCGAATGACCTTGAAGCTGCCCGGCTCGTAGTCCAGCACCTCGGAGACGTCCTGTCCAATTTGCTGCAGACCCGTGCCGCACGCGCCGCATTTGCAGTCCGGCGCGCAGGCGCTGTGCACCACATCTTCGCGGGGGAGGTGTTCAGGCAATCCGCTCTGTGCTGGCTTCGTGGATTTCTTGCGGCGCTTCTTGCGTTCAGCGTCAAGGTCAGCAACATTGCTGCCAGTCGCATCGCCCTTTGTCTCCTCGGTAGATGCGCCAACCGGCATCAGCGGCGCGAGGGCCGCGCTCAAAAGATCGAGTTGCACCTGGGCGCTTTCCATCTTCTCGCTGGAGCGACCATAGCGCATGCGTTTCAAGTGCGTGAGTTCGATCTTGAGTTTCTCGATGGTCAGGCGCAGCGCCTTGATCGTGACGTCGCGCTGCGTGACATCTTCTGTCAACGTCTGTACGGTTTTTAGTAGCGCCTCGGAACTCATCGGAGGCTACTTTGCCAGTGAATTGACCAATGGAACAGAGGACTTTCACTGTCAACCGAACGACCTATTTCTGCAGCGTAAAAGACCTACGCTGCACGCGTGGGTTGCCAGGTACGAACTGGCATTCTCCAGTCAATTCCTTCGAGCAACATGGACAGTTGCGCGGGGGTCAGCAAGACCGAACCGGATTCGGCCTGCGGCCAGATGAATCGGCCTTTTTCCAGTCGCTTGGCAAACAGGCACAGGCCCTGTCCATCCCACCACAGCAGCTTGATGATGTCGCCGCGCCTTCCCCGAAACACAAAGACGTGGCCGCTAAATGGTTCTTGCTGCAGAGCGCTTTGCGCAAGGGCTGCCAGGCCATCAAACCCACGGCGCATGTCCGTCAGTCCGGCGGCAAGCCATATCCGTGTGCCCGAGGGCAACCCG
>CAIVXG010000076.1 GCA_903909815.1 uncultured beta proteobacterium
GACCTGGGTCGGCGGCGTTGGATTCATGTCGGTTCGGTGTTGTGGTGGCTACCTACCTACAACGTTTGGGCCCCCGTGCAGGTTGGCAAAATCATCGAATAAATCTGCGTTTCCCTAAGACGTCCAAGCATCCGTTAGAATCACCGCCTTGTTGCCGATTTAGCTCAGTTGGTAGAGCAACCGCCTTGTAAGCGGTAGGTCATCAGTTCGAATCCGATAATCGGCACCATTTCACTGTTTCAGGCAGTATCAAAAGCCCTCAAAACCCGCTCTGGCTATAGCTACAGCGGGTTTTTTGTTGTCTCAAGTGGAATCATGGGCTAACATGACATACCGTCAAAACGACGGTACTTTTGGCGGTATGTGCATATACCGTCAATCGACATACCGTCAAAAAGGGGGCAACATGGCACTGACAGCGACCTTTGTTAAGAACGTGAGGCACACGGGGGCACCTGCTGGCGACAAGTACAGCGACGGCGGTGGCATGTACTTGTTGGTGAACGCGGGCGGCAAGTATTGGCGCTTCGACTACCGCTTTGACGGCAAGCGCAAAACTCTGGCGCTGGGTGTGTATCCGGCGGTATCACTTGAAAAAGCCAGAAAGCGGCGTGACGCCGCGCGGGAACTGCTGGCAGACGGTATCGACCCCGGCACCGCGAAGAAAGAGGCAGCGGCGGAAAAGGCGGCACTGAACGAAAACACGTTCAAGGCCATTGCCCTTGAGTGGCACGCCATGAAATCCAAGGGCTGCGCCGAAAACACTTCGGCCAAAAGATTGACCCAGCTTGAAAACCATATTTTCCCGGCCATCGGCAGCCGACCCGTTGCGGACGTGAAGCCCCCCGAAGTACTGGCGATGATCCAAAAGGTAGCGGCATCCGGCACGGCCTACACGGCGGGCAGGCTGCGTGAGATATGCGGCCAAGTGTTCCGATTCGCCATACAGACAGGGCGGGCCACGTATGACCCGGCGGCGGCGATGCGCGGCGCTATCGAGAAACACACCGTCAACCACCGGCCTGCACTGACAACCCGGCGCGAGTTTGGCGAGTTTGTACGCGACTTGCGGGACACCACGCGGGCAGACCCATTGACCAAGCTATGCGCACGCTTCGGCCTGCTGACTTGGACGCGACCCAAAGAGCTACGGCAAGCCAAGTGGGATCAATTCGATATAGAGGCCGCCGAATGGCGCATCCCGGCGATACAAATGAAAACAGGCAAGCACCTACAGGCGCACACCGTGGCACTGTCTGCGCAGGCGCTGGAAATTCTGCCAAAGCTGCGCGAGTTGTCCGGCCACACCGACCGGCTGTTTCCCAGCGGTGGCAGTAGCGGCGGCGTTATCAGCGAGAACACGATCAACAATCTATTCCGGCGCATGGGCTACATTGACAAGCAAAGTCACCACGGCCTGCGGGCGTCGGCGCGCAGTCTGCTGAGTGAGCGCGGATGGTCAACCGAGGCGTTGGAGCGGCAGCTAGACCATAAGGAAGCGAATCAGGCCGTGGCCGCGTATGCGCGAAGCCAGCACCTGGACGAACGGCGGCGTTTCATGTCTGACTGGGGGGCGCTGGTGGCGGCGCTGGAATCAGGCGACAACGTGGTGGCGTTCCCCAGCAAGGCGGCATAACAGTTTCAGCCACGCCTAGCTATCGGCTGATCCCCGATGGTGAAAACCGGGACACCCTGACCCGGCGGCGCTGGCCCTTATCAGGTGCGACACGGGGGGCGCGATGGCCGCAGAGATACCGAACGATGACAACCCAGCGGGGGCAGACCCTGAGGGATACCGCGCTGCGCTTGACGCCATCAAGGCAATTCACGCGCTGGGGGGCACGCGACTGTCCAAAGCCGAAACGGTGGAATTTATCTCGATGCCGGTCTATCTCGGGCCACCTGAGCCAGCCAAGTTGACCGCAAAGGGAACACCAGTCAAAACCGGGCAGTCTGGCCCCAAGTCAAAGCGCACTCAATACGATGATGCTTGCGACCGGCGGAAAAATCTCTATCGACGGTTGGTGACGGCACCCAATGCAAGGCGCATCGTCTCTGTTGAGAAAATCTGCGAGGTGTTCGATTCTCTGGTGGCGAAAACGTCTAGCCGTGAACTGATCGGCGCAATAGAGCACCACCTTGTCAGGCTGGGTATGGTTGCATCAACGAGAGCGAATATCCGTAAAGCGTTGGTGCTTGCGGGTAAATGGCCGCTGAAATCAGAATAGGCGCAGTTGGTCGAGCACCTGGATAGCGGAGGAAAAAACACACTGCATATCAAGTCGTTTTAGGAGGCGGCTAGATATGTCACACAAACCCACAGCAAACCCGGCACCCAAGGCCACCATCAATCCGTCGGTGTTTGATGCACTGCCAGACAGCGCGTTCATTCGTGAATCGCAACTGGTGCAAAGCCCCAAAAGGCCAGACACACCGGCACCCCTGCCATTCTCTGCGCCCACACTGTGGCGCAAGGTAAAGGCGGGCACGTTCCCCAAGCCCATCAAATTGTCAGAGCGCGTGACCTGCTGGAACGTCGGCGCGGTGCGTGCCTGGATGACGGCGCAGGCTTCGGCTTGATCGGCACGCCATGATCCACACCACCAACACGAAAAAGGCCGCTGGCGATTCAAACACCAACGGCCTGCACACTGACACCAACGTTGTCGATTTTCCCACGGCAGGCAGCGAAGGTAAAGCACTGGCGACGCAGATCGCACAGCTTGCACTCGCTGGGCACGTAGTCCACAAAGGCCAGTCCGGTGATTTCCTTGTTTGCAAGTACGGCATGAGCC
>CAIVXG010000077.1 GCA_903909815.1 uncultured beta proteobacterium
AAGGTGGCCAAGACACTGCGCAGCCACCGCGAGCTGATCCTCAACTACTTCCTCGCAAAAAAGCAGTTCTCCAGTGGCGTCGTCGAGGGACTGAACAACAAAGACAAAGTGACCATGAGAAAGTCCTATGGGTTTCGGACCTTCAGAATCACCGAGCTCGCCCTATATCACGTGCTTGGCAAGCTTCCTGAGCCCGAACTCACCCACAGGTTCTACTGACGAAGCAAAAAATTACGCCTACAGATCAATCCCTTATCATGCAGTTGTGACAAAAAAGACATGGCTCATTTCTTGGATCGGCAAAACTGACCATGACGCATCAGAAGGGCGGCTCGGTCAAGATGTCGGCCCGGTCGCGACCGCCCTGCTGGGTCAGCAGCGCTTCGATCACGTCTATTTGCTTACCAACTACGACTACGAGCGGAGCCGCGCTTTTTGTTCTTGGCTGGAGCAGAAATGCGGTTACTCTGAAAGCGCCGTCGACCTTTACGGGGTCGATTTACCCAGCCCAATCGACTACGCCGCGATCTACACCGCGGTTAGCAATAACCTGAAGGCGGCACACCTGCCGCTTGAGGACATCGACTTAACGTTTCACCTTAGTCCAGGTACGCCTGCCATGGCGGCAATCTGGATCATTCTGGCGAAGACCCGATTTCCCGCGCGCCTGATCCAAACATCTCGTGAGCGAGGGCTTGAGCCGGTTGATTTTTTCTTTGATCTGGCAAGTGATTTTCTTCCCGAGTACCTGCGCCGTAGTGGTGAGCGGATCGAACGGTTGGCTGCAGGGCCAGCGGATCCTGGACGTCACTTCGACAAAATCGTGCATCGAAGCGCGGCTGTGCACCAACAGATTGAGCTTGCACAGCGGATCGCAGTGCATGAGGTCCCGGTGATAATTTTGGGGGAAACCGGCACCGGCAAGGAGCTTTTTGCCGAGGCCATTCACGCGGCCAGTTCCCGCGGGGGCAAGCAATTCATCCCGGTCAACTGCGGTGCAATTTCGTCCGAGTTGGCCAGCTCCGAACTGTTCGGTCACAAGAAAGGCTCCTTCACTGGCGCTGTTTCCGACCGCAAGGGACACTTCGTGGAAGCGAACGGTGGCACGCTGTTCCTCGATGAGGTGGGCGACCTTCCCTTGGAAACCCAGGTAAGGCTGCTCCGGGTGCTGCAAGCCAAGGAGGTCACCCCTCTTGGCTCGTCGCAGCCTGTTAAAGTTGATGTCAGAATAATTGCCGCCACCCACCGCGACCTCGCCGCAGATGTCAGCACGGGTCGATTCCGGGAGGATTTATTCCACCGCCTTGCGGTTGGGATTCTGCGACTCCCACCCCTTCGCGACCGCGATGGTGATGTCGACCTGCTGCTGGACGCGTTTCTGGAACAAATTAACGCTGATGCGCGCGGCAAACCCGAGGCACAAGAGAAGAAAATTTCCCAAGATGCAAGAAAACTTCTCAATACATATGCTTGGCCCGGTAACATCCGTGAGCTTTATCACACGCTGCTGCGCGCATCCATCTGGTCTTTGACTCCCGAAATCCAGGCTGAGGACGTCAAAGCCGCTTTGCTACAAATTCAGCGCCAAGGCGATAGCGTGCTCGGACGCCCAATTACGCAAGGCCTTGATTTGCAAAGCCTTTTGGATGAAGTCTCCAGAGACTATGTCGCCCGCGCTCTGATAGAAACCGGTGGCCGGAAGAGCGCCGCGGCGAAATTGCTCGGGTTTTCCAACCATCAGACATTGAGCAATTGGATGAGGCGTTTGGGCATCGAAAGCGATGAAACTCTTGACGAAGGAGGGCTGGCACGGCTTTCGCAATAGAGTAGGTATGACCTACCAGAATGCTGTCCCGATACTGATGCAAGACATTCGATCGCTGAACTTCGAGCCATTGCGAGCCATTTGGCCGGAGCTTGCCAACATGGGTGGGTACGCGGAGCACTATGCACACACGGACCCGGAGAGCTCACTGGTAAAGTTGCGCAACTTCGCAGAGCGGGTAGTCGACCACGTCTACGCCAAGCTAAAGCTGCCACGCGCACCTCAATCCAACTTTGTCGACCTGCTGAACAACAGCAGTTTTCGGATGGTCGCATCCGATCTCGTTCTGGACAAATTGCACCTGCTTCGCAAGCTTGGCAACCGCGCCGCACATGGGGAAGGCGTGCATGCAGCAGACTCGCTCCGGTGCGTGCAGGAAGCTTGGCAGCTTGCACGTTGGCTTCATGTGACTTTTCTTGCCGGGCAGCCGAAAGATTTTTCTGACTTCAGAGAGCCGCCGAC
The DNA here is from genome assembly GCA_903909815.1 of uncultured beta proteobacterium. Classification (GTDB taxonomy): domain Bacteria; phylum Pseudomonadota; class Gammaproteobacteria; order Burkholderiales; family Burkholderiaceae_C; genus CAIKVZ01. The sequence goes on from CAIVXG010000077.1 coordinate 2,288, forward strand.
CGAAGGCATCGACAGCAAAGCGGAAATCAAACGCAAGGCCAAGGCTTTGGCCGAAGACAACGCGCTCAAGGAAGAGCGCCTCAAGCAGGCGCTGCAAGAGTTGGCAGACATGCGCGCGGCCGACAAGGCCTCAGCGCCGCCCGTAGTTCAACCAGAAGCAGCGCCGACGGAACAATTGCTTCTCCAAACTGCCAAAACTGCCGCCGCCGCTGCTACCCAGCTTCGCTTCACCGAAGACAACACGCGCAAGTGGCTCATAGATCGTGACTTGCGCATGGCGGGTTGGGATGTCCCAGCGGGCACAAGCAGCAATGAATCTGTCGGCCAGGAAGTCGAGGTTCTGCATCAAGCCACCACCAGCACCATCGGGTATTGCGACTATGTGCTCTGGGACGACAACGGCAAGCCGCTGGCTGTCGTCGAAGCCAAAAAGACCATGGTAGACGCCCGTGTCGGCCAGGAGCAAGCCGGGCAATATGCCGATGGCCTGGAAAAGATGCACGGCCAGCGTCCCATGATCTTTTTTACCAATGGCCATGACATCTGGGTCTGGGATGACGCTGGTGGCTACCCCCCGCGTGCGGTTTACGGTTTCTATTCCAAGGACACCCTGCAATACCGGGTGGGCTTCCAGCGCCGCGAAAAACTCGAACTTCTCAAAATCCGCCCAGACGCCAATATCGCTGGCCGCATGTACCAGATTGAAACCATTACCCGCGTGGCTGAACGCTTCAGCCAACGTCACCGTCGAGCACTCATCGTGCAGGCAACGGGCACCGGCAAGACGCGCGTTGCGATTTCTCTGGCCAAGTTATTGATCGACGCCCGCTGGGTCAAGCGTGTGCTCTTCCTATGCGACCGTAAAGAGCTGCGCAAGCAGGCCAAGAACGCTTTTAACGACTTCGTGAAAGAGCCGATCTACGTCATCGGCCAGCCAAATGAGGTTGGAAAGCTTGATGCACGCATCTACATCGGAATCTACCAGGGCCTGATCAATGATTACGAATCCTTTGACGTCGGGTTCTTTGATCTCATCGTGGCCGATGAGTCACATCGATCGATCTACAACCTGTACGGCGACCTCTTCAAGTATTTCGATGCCCTGCAAGTTGGACTGACTGCCACGCCGGTGGAAATGGTCAGCCGCAGTACATGTCAACTTTTCGGCTGCGATTACAAGCTGCCTACGGCCAACTACCCGCTCGAGCAGGCAATTGCCGACCGCAATCTCGTGCCGTTTCGCGTCGTGGCGCACACCACTAAGTTCCTGCGCGACGGCATCAAGGCGGCTCATCTGACCGATGAGCAGATCGCCCAACTCGAAGATCAGGGTATCGACCCCAACACCCTTGATTTTGACGCCAAGGAGATTGATGACGCGGTGTTCAACATGGATACCAACCGTGTCATCCTGCGTAACTTGATGGACAACGGCATCCGTGATGCCGACGGGCAGCTGCCAGGAAAGAGCATTGTTTTCGCCCGCAACATTGATCACGCACGGTTGCTCTCGGAACTGTTTGATGAGATGTATCCGCAGTTCGCCGGCAAGCTGTGCCGCGTGATTCATTCGCAAGAGCCACGCGCTGAAGAGCTGATTGACCAGTTCAAGGGCAAGACCGATTTGCGCATCGCCATATCGGTCGACATGCTTGACACCGGCATCGACGTGCCCGAAGTGGTCAACCTTGTCTTCGCCAAGCCCGTGAAGAGCAAAGTCAAGTTTTGGCAAATGATTGGTCGCGGTACGCGCCTGTGCCTCAACCTGTTCGGCCCTGGGCGCCACAAGTCCGAGTTTCTGATCTTCGACCACTGGGGCAATTTCGCGTTTCACGACCTGAACGTCGACGAGGTCGAGCCTAACGTGGCAAAGCCACTGACCCAGCGGCGCTACGAAGCACGCATCGAATTGGCGGCAATGGCATTGGCTCAATCGGACATTGCGGCTTTTGATGCACTGGCCATTCAGATTCAGCAAGACGCGCTTGCTTTACCCGATGGTGCCATCTCCGTGCGCGAGAACTGGCTAGCTGTACAGCAGGCTCGCGACGCAAAGCTGATTCATCAGTTCGCCCCCGTCACGCGCCAGGCGTTGTTGGAAACCGTGGCGCCGTTGATGAACGCATTGGACGTGCGGGGCCAGGGCGATGCACTGCGATGGGACCTTTTGATGGCCAAAGCGCAGGCTGCTGCCATTGTGGCGACAGCGGCAATCAACCCGCACCGCGAAGACATCCTGGAATGGGTAAACCGCCTACCCCCGCACCTGAATCCTGTGCGCGGAAAGGCAGCTGAGCTGAAGGAACTACGTTCCGATGCCTTCTGGCTGAACCCAAGTTTCTCAGATCTCGACGCAATGCGCGTGGCACTTCGCGATGTTATGCAGTTGGCAGATGCACCGGTGTTCCCACCACCCACGCCCGTAACCCGGCTGGATGTTCGGGAGGATGAGGCGGAATACCGGATTGAAGTGCGACCAACCCACATCAAGTCCATAAACTTTATTGTTTACCGTAAAGCCGTTCAGGCTGCCCTAGAGCCGCTGTTTGAAACCGACCCCGTGCTGCAGAAGCTGCGCCGTGGTGAGGCAATCACTTCGGATGAACTCAACAAGGTCAACAGCCTGCTGCATACGCGAAACCCCGATGTGGACCTCTCCACCTTGCGCGAATTCTTCCCCGATACGGCCGTGCCGGTAACTCAAATTCTGCGAAGCATCGTGGGCCTGGACCACGATGCGGTTGAGGGTAAATTCACGGCGTTCGCGCAGGCCCACGCGCTCAACAGTCAGCAGCTGCGATTTATTGCGCTGCTGAAAGAGCACATTCGCCAATTTGGTGCAATTGCCACAACCCAGTTGTTCGAAGCCCCCTTCACTACGATCCATGCTGAGGGCCTGGGTGGTGTCTTTCCCAATGAAACCCAACTCAACGAAGTAGTGGGTTTGGTGCGAGCGTTCGGTACACCGCTCACAATAAGAGGCTAGTCATGAAAACCATCAGTTCTTACGAGCAGCTCGACAAACTTGGCCGAACTCGTCTGTCATCGAACTTTTTCATGCGCGACTTCCTCTACAGCGAAATTGCTGCATGGCACCAGCTGCGCAACATCCCTGACCACCCTGAAGTGGCCATCGAAGCTGGTCAAATGCTCTGCATGCAATTGCTGGAGCCTTTGCAGGCCACTTTTGGCCGTATCGAGATACGTTCAGCCTATCGCTCGCCAGCCGTCAACGAGTTTGGCAACAAAAATGGGCTGAACTGTGGCAGCACCGAGTCCAACTATGGCGCTCACATTTGGGACTACCGCGACAGCGCTCGCCAGGAACTCGGTGCCATGGCCTGCGTCGTGGTGCCTTGGTTCGCCGACCGAATGGAACAGGGGCACCCTTGGACCGAGATGGCTTGGTGGATTCACGATCACCTGCCGTACAGCACGCTTCAATTCTTCGCGAGCGGCGCATTCAATATAGGTTGGCAGCAAACGCCGCAGCGGACCATCCGTAGCACCGTAGCCCCGCACAAATTGACGGCGCCTGAAATGGCCAACCATACCGGAAACCACGCCAATGAATATCTCGAATTTCCACCTCTGCGAGCATCCTGACTTCAGAAGAACTACAAGCGATACCAACCAATGATTACCGGCGACCTTAAAAACCGAATTGACAGCCTGTGGACCGATTTCTGGACCGGCGGCATCACCAACCCGCTCACGGTTATCGAGCAGATCACGTTCTTGATGTACAGCCGCCTGCTCGACATGCAGGAGCGTAAGGACGAGAAGCGCACTTCCGTCACTGGCAAAGCGCATCACAGCCGCTTTGGCGAAGCTGACCAGGATTGCCGCTGGGAAACCTGGCGTCACTTCGGTGCGGAGGAAATGCTCCCCCACGTGCGAGACCGTGTGTTCACGCACTTCCGTCGTCTGGCTGATCGCAGCACCGGCGCAGGCAGCCAGTTCGCCGCGTTCATGAAAGACGCACAACTGATGATCCAAAAGCCCTCACTTTTGGTGAAGGCCGTCAATGCAGTGCAGGATCTGCCTCTGGAGCGTGGCGAAACTCAGGGTGACCTGTACGAGTACCTCCTCAGCAAACTCACCACTGCCGGTATCAATGGCCAGTTCCGCACGCCACGTCACATCATTCGCATGATGGTCGAACTGATGCAGCCCAAGCCCACCGATCGCATCTGCGATCCATCGTGCGGAACTGCTGGCTTCCTGATCGAGACTTATGAGTATCTGCTACGCCAACACACCAGCCAAGCCGGAAGGCATGTGGAAGTGATCGATGGCGAGGAACAGGTCACCTATAGCGGCGATCTGATCGTGCAGGAAGGGCATCGCCGTCACGTGGACACCGATATGTTCCACGCCTACGATTTCGACGCCACGATGCTCCGCATCGCTACCATGAACCTGGTGATGCACGGCGTTGCTGAACCCGACGTCCACTACCAAGACACGCTAAGTCAGAGCTTTGAGGAACGCCACCCCAAGGGCTCTAAAAACGCTTTCGATCTGATTCTCGCGAACCCGCCGTTCAAGGGCAGCTTGGACGAACAAGACGTGGCGCCGGACATCTTGCGCACCGTCAAGACGAAGAAGACTGAACTGCTTTTCATCGGTTTGATCCTGCGCATGCTCAAGGTTGGCGGTCGTAGCGCAACGATCGTGCCCGACGGGGTTTTGTTCGGCTCCAGTAAGGCCCACGTGCAACTGCGCCAGCACCTGATCGACAACAACCAACTGGAGGCTGTGATCTCGCTACCGTCGGGCGTATTCCGGCCATACGCTGGCGTATCCACCGCCATCATCATCTTCGCAAAAGGCGGCCGGACGGAGAACGTGTTTTTCTACGACGTTCAGTCCGACGGTCTTTCACTTGACGACAAGCGCATCAAGATTGGTGATGGCAAGGGCGACTTGCCGGATGTGCAAGCACAGTACCTGCGTTGGTGTGCCGGCGAAGGTGACTTCAATGACAGAACTGCGAAAGCGTTTGCAGTACCGGTGGACGACATCAGGGCGCAGAACTACGACTTGTCAATCAACCGTTACAAGCAGCAGGTGCACGTGGAACAGATAAAAATTGATCCCCGAACAATCCTCAGAAAGCTTCAGGAGCTTGAATCAGAGATTCAAAAGGAGCTTAGCGACTTGGAGGTGCTACTGACATGAAAGGCGAAAAGGTCCGACTTGATCAACTCTGCGAGATCCGAAGTGGAGGCACGCCCTCAAGAGATCGTTCCGAATTTTATGGTGAGGGTATTCCCTGGGCAAAAATTGATGACCTCAATGTCGCGGATGGAATTGTTGTCTCTACCAAAGAGTCGCTCACGCCAAAAGGACTTTCGGCGATTCGAGGCAGACCGTTTCCGGAAGGTACGCTTTTGTTCGCCATGTACGGTTCAGTCGGAAAAATGGCATGGGCTGGAACTGATCTGGCAACGAATCAAGCCATTCTCGGCATAAATGTGCTCGACGAATCGCTCCTGGATCGGAGATACCTGCGCCACTGGATGGCTTCAAAGCAAATTGAATTTGATCGTGACGCCAACGGAATTACTCAAAAGAATCTTTCGGCTGGGTATGTGAGATCACTGGAAATTTCTTTACCTCCTCTACATGATCAAATTCGCATCGCCACCCTCCTCGATAAAGCACTCATGCTACGCCGCAAGCGCAGGGAAGCCATACGCCTCGCCGACGACTTCCTCTGCGCTGCTTATCTTGAGATTTCTGCAAGGCACACAGAACGTGTAACCGTTGAAAGCGTTCTTGCGGATGTTCCGAACGCCGCCAGGACAGGGCCATTTGGCAGTCAACTTTTGGTTTCCGAGTTTACCGACTCTGGGATTCCTGTTCTCGGAATCGATAATGTCGTCGGCAACACATTCACCTGGGGATTTCGGCGCTTCATCTCTCAGGAAAAGTACGAACAACTTGAGCGATATTCGGTACGACCCGGTGACGTCATGATCACGATCATGGGCACGACGGGTCGAGTTGCTGTGGCCCCAGATGACATACCGTTGTGCATCAGCACCAAGCATCTTTGTACGATGTCGCTGAATCGCCAGCAGATGTGCTCTGACTACCTGTGGGCCTGTTTGCGATGGGACCCGGAGGTGCGTATGCAATCCCAGCGTGAGTCCAAGGGTGCCATCATGGAAGGATGGAACATGGGTATTGTGAAAAGTCTGATGGTCAGCAAGCCCCCAATAGAAGTTCAGCAAAGATACGTATCTCTACTCAATCGGACGAATCAGATCGTTTGTAACGCACGTAAGGCCGCTGACGACACAGATGCTCTGATTTCATGCATCGAATCCAAGTACCTTGGTAGTTCCGCGGCAACCTCTGTGAACGGACATCAAAGCGAATGACTTCTCTGATCAAATCCCTGTCGCTGAAAAATTTTAAGGGTTTCTCCGACGAAGTCCACATCCAGCTACGCCCGATCACACTGCTCTTTGGCGCCAACAGCGCCGGTAAGAGCAGTGTTCTGCACGGCCTCCAGTACGTCCGAGAAATCCTGGAACGCAACAACGCGAATGCCGATCGCACGCTGCAGGGCGGCGATGCGGTAGATCTGGGTGGTTTTCTGAACTTGGTACATGGCCGAGACAAGGAACGTCGCATTGAAATTGAAATAGAGATGGCGCTCGGCGACACGTCAATTCCAGAGATTGTCCCGGACGCTTTTGAGGACTGGCAGACTCAGGACAGCGAGGTCTGGTCTTTCTACGAAACGCTGCAGACCATTCGCCGCAAAGTAAGCGTGGTCAGCGTTCGACTAATCGTCGGCTGGAACAGCTACCGCGAAGAGCCCGTTGTAGTGGGATACGAAATCGGGGCGAACGGCGCCTGGTGCGTTAAGTTTGAAGCCTCGGGCGACGGACGCGACACGCGCATGCGTATCAACCGCGAGAACCCAATTTTCATGGTTGAGGCGGGTGAGGGCGACAGCCTTCTGGCAGATCTGGATGACTGGGTAAATCCAGATGATCTGGGTGATGACCCTCACGACGGCGGAGAGTCTTTGATTGAGGATCTCGACTCAATCCAGAACCTCGCTTTGCCATCACAAATGGTTTCAGTCTTGGATGAAGTGTTCTATTCTGTCCAGGAAGCAGGCTTGGAGCGCCCTGGGGACGGGCTGCGCTCATGGTTGAACGGATTCAATGGCGCTTTACCCCGCCTCGACCAGATGCTGTTCATCCCGGCACCGGGCGCAAAGGGCGCTACAAACGCCTACATCGCGCGCGAGTTCACGGCTTTTCTCTCCTGGCTCACCATCGGTCCAGCGATGCTGCTGCGCGAGCAACTTCGTAAGCTCCGCTACATTGGCCCACTACGTCGCATTCCTCCACGGGGATTTGATGCTTCACTGACCAAGAATGAAGCAGCCTGGTCTGATGGGATGGCTGGCTGGGAAGCGCTGCTCAGCGGTCCGCAAAGCCTGGTGGATAGCTGCAGCGAATGGATGTCCAGCCCAGACAAGCTCGGCACGGGTTATTCAATTGCCCGCAAGCAAGTGCAGGAGTTCGATCTCAGTGAGCCAATTCCGCAGGCCTTCGGGAGGGCACACGCGCGGGTCGCATTGGTCGATTCTTATGGGCTGTCTCTTCAGCCGCAGGACGTGGGTGTAGGCATATCACAGGTGCTGCCCGTCGTCGTCGCAGCTCAGGACGGAAGCGCCAGCGTGGTCTGCATCGAACAGCCAGAACTCCATATTCACCCGGCGGTGCAGGTTGGTTTGGGGGACCTGTTCATTGACGGGGCACTCAACCATGATCTGTCGTTTTTGATTGAGACGCACAGCGAGCACCTTGTAATGCGTTTACAAAGGAGAATTCGAGAAACGTCCGCCGGTGAGCTAGCAAACGGACAAGTAGCATTGAGCGCGGGCGACGTCAACATACTCTGCCTTGATAAAAATGACGCCGGTACGGTTGTCGCATTCTCGGTTGGTCTCGATGCTGATGGGAAGTTTAAGGACCGGTGGCCGCGCGGCTTCTTCCTAGAACGCATGCGTGAAACGCTGCCCAAAGAAGTGCGTGACCGCCTGGCTGCATCAGCGGGAAGGCCTGCATGATCTATGAATATGCCCTGTCTCCCCAACTGGTTGCCAAGTGGGCAGTTGAAGGCTTCGGTCGCATAGTGGGTCAGTTTGGTATGGATCAGCGGCGATTGGTGGCTGACTTCCCAAAGAACTGGAATGGTGAGGTCTACGGCGCGTTGTATGAGCTTTTCAACGATGACGACACGTCTATCGAGTTTCAGAATGCAAGGCCAATACTCGACGGCTATCTTCAATGGCTTGGTGAGCATCGCGTGTGCCGAACTGCGACTGGCGGTCGCGGCGGAGGCTGGGTGGCAGCCGCGCTGGTTGAACATGCTCAGCGACCGTTTTACGCCATCCTCGCAGCTGAAGCGGTGCCGGACCAAGCAGCCGTCATCACACCGGCGGTGATCGACAACATTCACGACCCACGTTGGTACTTGCCGACGGTGGAACCATCCAAAAAGACCGCTGCGGAAATCGCTGCTGCGCTTACCCCATTGGTCGCAAGGGCTCGTGAAATCGTGATTGTTGACCCCTACTTTGATGCGGCAGCGGACAGGTTTACCGATGCATTGGGAGCGTTATTGAAAGCGGCCGTTAACCATCGAGAGGTGGCGCTGGAGCCACCGAAGGTTGTGCTAATGACAGGTGTAGAGCAGGCACATTCCACTCGCGACGGTGTGTTCACAGAAGAGCAGAAACGACGCGTTGCAGATAATCTGGTGGTCAAAGCAAGGGAGCACCTTCCGGGAATTCTCCCCCAAGGTCTTGAAATCGAATTGGTTTGCCTGGCGCATCCTCAAGGGGGCGACCCGCTGCACAACCGTTTTGTGATGACCGACATTGGCGGTGCCGTGATGCCCTATGGCACTGATGCACGCGGTGCAGAAGCAATGGACGACCTGCAGCCTATGCAGAAAGGCATTTACCTGTCTCGCTGGCGTCAGTATGCCTTGCGTCAAGGCATTGCCATCGTGCGTGCGGGAGAAATTATCCGGTCAGCAGCAGTCAAAACTCCTTAAGGAAAATATATAAATATGGACGTCTTCTATTACTGGAAAGACATCAGTATCGACCTGAAGGCCAAGCGCATCGGCTACTTCCGTTCGAACCTAGATCGCCTGAAAGAATTTCAGAGCGGATCGCCTGACTTTATCTGGGTGTTCAAGACCCCGCGTGGCTTCAAGGGCCAAGTTCAGCTTCATGCGCGCTTGCGCTGGGTGGACTCACCTGTAGTTCTCATGGTTCAGAAACCGGGAGAATCACACATGTACTACGACCCTGCGAACCCAGACTCCGTTTTATTTGAGGACGGCTCCGAGGCAGACTCTGTCGATGCGGCTTCCGAGTGGGTGAGGCGGTACTTCCCCTCCGCAATCACAAGCAATTTCCAAGGTCTAAACGGCCAGCACGCTATGCGTGGTGCGGCGGTTTCTGATCTCAGAAGAATAGCAGGCGGACTTCGCTCGACACCGTTTCAAAACAAGTTATAGATGGATTCGCAAAATGACAAATGCCAAACCTAGCGATTCCCGTTTAGTAAAAAAAATAGGGTCACTCGGCATGGTCAAAAAAACGGCACGCTTCCAAGTGGACTCTCGGCTAGCAAAGCTGCTAAGTCAGGAGTACTCATCAACTGAGCGCGCGTTGAAGGAGTTGGTCGACAACGCATGGGATGCCGACGCGGGCGAAGTGCAGATCGAACTCCCTTCCCCCATGACCGACGCGCCGATCGTCATCCGAGACAACGGCTCCGGGATGACGCAGGTCGAACTGGAACGCCATTACCTGCTCATTGCTTCGGACCGTCGAGCCGGTCGCGGTGATCGAACAGCGGGCAAGCAGCGTTTGGTCAAGGGCCGCAAGGGCATTGGCAAATTTGCCGGGCTGATGGCCGCCGGTGAAATGGCGATGGCAACCCGTACCAGGGGTACGTGCTGCCGTTTCACGGTACGCCTTGATGAGCTCGCAGCAGTAGATGACATTGAGCGCTTGCCCATTAACATTCTCGGTGAACCATGCAACCCTGATGAGCACGGTACAGAGATCACCCTGTCGAATTTGCATGCCAGCATGGCGTTCCCGGACCCGAAGAGGCTTCGCCAGGTCCTACTGCAAGAGTATGGCCGTGCAACAGACTTCGAACTCCTAGTCAATGGCAAGGCGCTTGGCGTGGATGACGTTGACGGGACCTTCCGTAGCGAATCCTTTTGCGTCGAAGGCGTGGGGGAGGTCAAGCTCCAGTTTGCGATAGCCGAAACAAAGTCAGTGTCGCGCCAGCCTGGACTGCTGCTCCGCGTTGATGGCAAGGTTGTTGGTAAGCCTTCGTTCTTCGGTCTTGATGAGATGGAGGATTTTCCGCAGAAGCTGTTGAGCAAGCTTCATGGCGAGATTGAGGCCAGCGGTCTAAAAGACCACGTAACTGCGGGCTGGGACAGTGTGGTTGAAAACAGCGAGTTGCTTTCAGCTGTTCGGAATGCTGTTTTTCCAATCGTTCGAGACGCATTCAAAGAGCGGTACGGGCGAGACATGCAACTGGCGCAGGCCAGGCTGCAACGCGAAGTCAAAGAGCGCCTCTCTGCCTTGCCAGAGTTTCGCCGTGAGTACGCCGAGCGCGCCATCCAGAAGGTACTTGACAAGTTTTTTGGAGAGCCTCCATCAAGAGTTGAACCCTTCATTTTCGTGCTGCTGGAGGCCATCGAACGCTCAGACTACGGCACTGTCTTGATGCACTTGGCCGATGCGTCGCGCAAAGATATAGCTTCAGTGGCGGAAGCACTGAATGATTTCGGACTCGCGGAGATGGCACACCTTGTCGAGCGTGCGAACGCCCGCAGGGTATTTTTGGATCAGTTGGAGGCGTTGGCCGAAGAGCCCAGCACTCTTGAGGTTCAAATGCACACCGCAATAGAGCGGAATCTCTGGTTATTAGGCGCAGAACTCAGCATGTTCTCCTCCAACACAACTCTGCGGAAGCAGGCGGATGCGCTTGGTAGGCGGTATGAAGGTGACAAGGGAAACTTGCGCCCCGACCTCTTGCTCAATGAAGATGTTTGTGGCGCGTGCCTGCTGATTGAGTTCAAACGACCGAAGCATCGACTCAAACGTGAGGACTACACGCAGGCCATCGACTACCGGCATGAGCTCAGAAAGACAGTCAACAAATCAATACGGGTGCTGGTCATAGGAGGCGTTCGTGACGCCGACTTCCCGACTGATAACCGGGAGCCGGATGTTGATGTTATGAATTATCACGACGTCATTGCCACGGCCCGACGCCAGATTGAATGGCAACTGAGTGTCGAGCGTTGACTTAGCCGAGATCACTCAAAGACATTCGGATACAAAGGGACTGCCATCAGTCCGGCAAATAGTTGGCACACGTAGCCCCGTGATCGATTGGGTTAGGGCACATTGCGCCACTTGATCAACACACTTCTTATCGGGGAAGTGCCAATGTTCTTATTTTCGTGATCGACCTTGCGAAAACAGTGCGATTTTCAGTTGAAGATTCATTATGCTGTTGGAGGAATTAGAAAGTGCGCGAATATGTTGATTGGTTAAGAGCCTTCTGGTCCGAGCGTGGACTGACGCGTCCGAATGGTGACATGCTGTTCAGCTATCGCGTCAAGAAGTCTGAGTATCAGAGCTTGCGTGGCGTACTGGCATGCAAGTTTGAGCGTCTGAATGGGCAGCCCTGGACTTTTGACTCGGCGGCTGAGAGTGCCTGTTTCGTACTTTATGCCGCAGAGTGGTGGCGGCGCGAATATGCTGGTGGACCATGGCGCTGGACCCATATTTTGAAGTCAATTTGGCCCGTCTTCAGTCTTGATCCTTTTGTAAGAACACACGGCGTTGAGCGTGGCCTAAGGGCTTGGGGTCAACGTGCTGGCGATTCTGGGAAAAAATATCTCGGTGCGATCGTGGCTCAGGGGGGGCTGCCGCTTCAAATGGTGGCTCAGGGCGATGGCTCAATTACGCGACTTTTGACGCGTGGATTGCGTCAGGCGCAACTCTATGCCTGGGACTCGAATCGTTTGGAGGCCTTTTTTGAGGCTCATGAATTTGAGCTCGTGCAGCACCTTCGGGATCGTGACATCTATCGCCTGCTGGCGTCTGTCGTGCAAACGGTCCTGACCCTGCGACAGGAGTGCCAATTGGCAGGAGTGAGCAATCCGGTGGAGGTGCTGGATAAGCAGCAACCGAATTGGCGTGAGCGCTTTCCAATCGCCGTTGACGATAACTCGGCAGAACCGTTGCTGATAGGGCTTGTGAGTGAGGCCGCGCGCGAGGTGAAGCCCGTAACCACCTATCCGGTGGTGGTTACGCGATCACTGCGTCTTTGCGACGATGGGGCGACATACGAGCTCGTCATGGGTATTGAGATGCCCTCCAGCCTGACGCTCGCTGCGCTGGCAGCAGCTTTTGGCCTGGTGATAGACGCAGTGCCGCAGGCTTTTAATTTGGAACTACATGGTGCTGAGCGAGTAAGTCTGGGTGAAGGTCGACAGTTGTTGGGCGGCAGCGAGCCCACGGTGATGCTGTCCGGACGCAGCAAACGTGTGCTTGGATGTGCGGCGTTGCGGGAGCAGTTGCTTGTGCTGCGAAGTATGGGCGTTGACTTGCACGAGCCTGTGAGTATTCCTGGCGCCGAAGAGTTGGACACAGAGCAGCCATGGATTTTTGCAACCAAGGATACCGGCGTGATGCTGGCAGGCGTTGGATCGACCCGTTTGCATGAAGACCGATGCCTTGTGTCCGTGAAAGAAGGTAAGGAAGTGTTGCCAGTGGATGGGTGCAGCAACGTGGTGCTCAAGGGTGTTCTGGTCGGTCTTGAAGAGGAGCGCTGGGTTTATGAGTTGAGCGGCGTCGGCAAGGTTCAGGGTGAAGACGGTGACTTCCTTATTCAGACGGGGCAGATTGCAGATCTGAGCGAGCAACTGGTTTGGCGAGGCCGCCGGGCGCCTTATGGGGCGCGACCTTTGCCGGTGTACCTGGGAGTACCCCAGCTGTGCAAGCTGTCACTTGATGGCGCGCTGCTACCCGTAGCGACACAAGACATTCTTTGGGTCGAGCCGGTTAAGAATGGAGGTCGGGTTGAACAAGTGAAGGCACACCGGGGACCCGTCGATGCATGGCTGCTGAAGAACGGTGTGCGCCAGCGACGGTTCCGAATGGTGATTGTTTCCCAGGATGCGCGCATCCGCTTTCAGTCGGGCGACTCTCCCAAGCAGGGTGTGATTGAGTTTCATGGCTGGGGGCTGGGATCGCTGGCGGGGCCTCAGGCTCTGACCAAAGGCATCGAAGTCGATAGCGCCCTAGCCAGCTTGGAGGTAAGTGCTGCCGACCGGCCACCGGCGAACGTGTTGGTGTCAATGGCGTGGCCGCACAGCGCCTTGACACAGAGAATAGAGCTTCCGTTCCCCTCTACCGGCGGCCGTTTCTCAGGCCAAGACGGTGGCGAAATGGTCTCGGGCTCCTCCGTGTCGTTGCGGCAGTTACATGGCATACGCGTTCAGGTGTTTGACCGCAACCCAGATGCGCCGCGGAAGTACACGCTCAGTGTCGAATTGAAGTCGACAAGCAGTAGCACAGGACGTCCGCGCTATGAGCAAAGTATCGCCATCGACAGGCAAGGCGTGGGGGAGCTCCGTTTGCTGGAGCTGGAGTCGAATCTGCTCGGTCTCATGTGCCAGAACGATGAGCTGGATGCCCGACTGGAACTGCGGCTCAACATCGGCCAGTCAATGATTGCGCAGCTGTTTCTGAATCGCTATGACGCGGATCTGGAGCGACGGACGTTCGAGATGGCGATCTCCGACACTTGCCTCGCTGGTCTTCAAAGCGAGGAGTTGGCCAGCGTTTACCTGCGTGCCTTGCCGCTGCTGAAGGCGAACGCCCAGGAAGTGGCGTTGGAACAGGGGGTTTCCTGTGAAGTACCAGTGGGACGATGGGATGTCGCAATATTGTCGGCAGATCGAGGTCCGTGGCTGATATATCCTACTGCCAACTCGACGCTGCAGTTGCGTCCTACGCTGTACTCGGGATTTTCGGCAGGACCATTTCCCAGTCGAACTGACCAACTCTGCGCATTGGGTCGCTCAATGAGCCTAGCGGACCAAGGTCGCCGCCTGAGCGCGATACAAGATGTAGTTGCTGAGATGGCGACCGATCTGGAACATCCATCTTGGATCTTGATCACCCAGCACCATCAGCTACTTTCGCATCTTCCGCTAAGTACTTTTGACTATTGGCGGGTAATTTCAAAGAACATGGCGGCCAGCTTGTCCGTTGTATTGAAGGTGTCGAGTGATGTTCCAGCATTGATGAAACGCATGCGGGATGAGCTTGGCGTCGTCTGGGAGTTGATGCCGCGGGCCCTGTTGGAAGCGGGGCTGCAACAGTATTTGCAAAATTGGGCGTGCCAGTTAAAAACCGTGTCGACTGATCCGTTGGTCCGCACCGTTTGCGAGCCAATGTTTAGGATCGTCGGTCAAGCCGCTCCTGTGCTTGGCGATATGGTCGATCTGGTCTTATTCCAAGCGGGCTTTGATCGAACCGAGCGACTAAATGGGGTGATTGGGTCCTTAGGTTCTGGACCACGACCGCTGTTAAGCCAACTTTGGCTGGGCGAAAACAGCTTGTTGCAGCGCTTCCTGCTTAGAACCCATATCGAAGACAGAATTTGGCCTCACTTCGACTTATCGCGAGGGTTAGTCGAGTCGCTTCAGGAGTTTGCCTCGGAGTGCGTATCGCATCACTTGCAAGCCCTCGGTCGAGACCTGTTGTGGATGCCGATGGCAGGGCAGTCCGGCCCAACAGCAAAGAACATGAAGGCTGATGTGGCCAATGCGCCTATGCTCGCCGGGCTGTTAAGTCAATGCACTTCTTCGACCGCATGGTGGAAGTTGGGCAACCGCTTGGCTCAATTGCGGCAAATCAGAAATTTCGATCCAGGCTGGTTTGAAACCGCGTTCCGCACAGGCATCTTGATTGCGTTAATGTTGGAGCAAGCTCGGCCTGCCGTACCCGGTGGTCAGACGAAAATTGCGTCCACTAACGCCGCAGAATCAACTCGAGTCCAGCGCGCTCCTCGCCCTCTTGATTCTCACTGAGCAGCACCGCCGCTCATTCACCATTTTTTCCTGCGATATGAAACCAAAATATTTTTCTGCGCTCTTGCCCGAACTCAGCACACGTGCTGCGCGCGCCACAATTAGCAAGCTCGGTTTCTCGAACCCACCACTGAGGCGTCATCTCTTCGAAGTATTTGGGCGGGGCTACGGCGAGCCGGGCTGCTTCCTCGGCGATCCTGTGTTCGAGGCGACGTTTGGATGGAAGCAGGCTGACACCAGCTTTGGGGCATTGGCCAACGAACTGATCCATCCAGCATTGGTCGACGCCATGGACAAGCCGTGGGGAGAAACCGGAAAGGACTACCAATTTCCTCGCGTAGGTAAACCCTATACCCATCAGCTGGCTTCGTGGAAGGCCTTGCTGGCACCCGGCTTCCAGTCGGTGGTCGTCACCAGTGGTACGGGTTCGGGTAAGACTGAATGCTTCATGGTGCCTGTGCTCAGCAGCATTGCGACTGCTCTCGATAAGGAGCACAGCCTGGAAGGGGTCCGGGCGCTATTTTTGTATCCGCTTAACGCGTTGATTCAGAGCCAGCGCGAACGATTGAGAGCTTGGACTGGTCCTTTTGGTGGCGAAGTGAGATTTTGCCTTTACAACGGCATGACGCCCGAGGAAAGTAAGGCTGAGCGCTATCGCGAGGCACCCAACGAAGTCCACGATCGAACGACGCTCCGAAAGTCACCTCCTCCGATCCTTGTGACTAATCCGACCATGTTGGAGTACATGCTGGTTCGCGCTCAAGACGCTCCAATTTTGGAAAAATCGCAGGGTAAGCTGGAATGGATTGTGTTGGATGAAGCACACAACTACATTGGCTCCCAAGCTGCCGAGCTGGCGTTGTTGCTGCGCCGAGTTTTGCACGCTTTCGGAACCAGCGCAGAACGGGTGAGGTTTGTGGCCACATCTGCCACGATCGGTTCCGCCGATGGCAGCGCCAAGCAGCAATTGCAGGAATTCTTGGCTAAATTAGCGGGTGTGCACTCGGACCGTGTTGTTGTTGTGGAGGGTGAGCGGCATGTGCCAGACGTATTGGAGCGAATTGACCCCGCTACAGGGCATCTGCCCATTGAGACGCTCGCTGGCGAAGAGGACGATAACGCGGGGCGATATCAACGGCTGAGTGTTCACCCTGTCGCGAGGAAAATACGTGATTTGTTCGTGCCAGCCGTCAGTACGCGTGGCTATCAGCCACTATCGGAAATAAAGAAGGCGCTACAGGCCATTCAAGTACCTCATCACGACGAAGCTGCACTTGCGTGGTTGGATTTGCTAACCAGCGCTGAGACGGGCGCTGGAAGGACGGCGAAGGCGTTCCTTCCACTGCGTGTGCATGCGTTTCACAACACACTAAACGGTTTGTGGGCCTGTGCCAATCCGACATGTTCGGCAAAACTTTCGACTCAGTTGATGCATGAAGACTGGCGCTTTGGCATGGTCTACATGGACGAACGACGACGCTGCGGTTGCGGTGCGCCTGTGTACCCCTTGATCTCTTGCAACGATTGCAACGAGACTTTTTTGAGCGCCGACATAGCAAGCTCCGGTAGCGTGCGAAGTCTTGTGCCACCGTTACCACAGGAGGTGGATGAGTTTACGCTGGATCGCGATGCCGAAGAGCGCGACGCCGAGTCTGAAGAGCCAGGAGACGACGTATCGGTCGTCGCCATCGGCTTCCGATCACCGGCTCTGGTTGTTAACGGTGCGACGCGAGGAGCGGGCATATTCTTGAATCAAGAAACCCTTGAGGTCTTGAGCAAGCCCGTTGATACTGCTTTGGTTTTACGAATACAGGATGTGTCCTTTGTGGACAAGCGGCCGGTTCTCAAGTGTCCATTTTGTGAAGGCGCAGAGGCACAAACGGTGCAGTTCCGTAGACCACTGCTAGGAGCACCTTTTTTGCTCGGCAGCGTTATCCCTACGCTGCTGGAATTTTGTCCTGACGGTGAGCATCCATTAGATGCGCCTATGCGTGGGCGCCGGATGATTACCTTCACCGATAGCCGACAAGGAACGGCACGTATCGCGGCGCAATTGCAGCAGGACGCGGAGCGCACCGCTGTGCGCGCGGGAGTTTATCGAAAGCTGGTAACAAGCACCGCAGGTTCATCTGGGGAGCTTGCCGCCATCGAACACAAGATCGCTGGTTTCAAACAAGTGCTGTCCATGGTCAAGGGGACGCCCGCTGCCATTCCGATTGAGGGAATGCTGAGGGACGAAGAGGCCGCGTTTCAGAAACTCAGCGGTGGCAAGGCCGTTCAATTCCAAGATCTGGTCAAATGGCTGGCAAGTCAGGCGCAAGATGTTGGCCGGTGGGTTCACGATTACTACGCCGACTCTGATTCGCTATTTCGGGGACCCCGCGGAAAAGAGCTGCTGACTGAGATATTGCTGTGCCGCGAATTTTCTCGCCGACCCAAGCGCCAAAACAGCCTGGAAACAATGGGATTGGTCTCCGTTCAATATCCAAAGCTGGCAAATGTGACGGTCCGTCGCGCGGCAGTTGAGCAAGCGGGGTTCACACTTGCCGAGTGGCGCGATTTTCTGAAAATTTGCCTGGACTTTTTTGTTCGGCAACGCTGGTGCCTGAAATTGCCATCGAGCTGGGAGCGATGGGGTGGCAACAAGGTGTTTTCCAAGCAGGTACTTCCGCCCAAGTCAGTTGAGCGAACCACTTCCAGGCTAACGCGTTGGCCCTTGGTATTGCCGGGGTCAAGGCAGAATGCACTTGTGCGCTTACTCGCGTACGTGCTCAACGTCGAGCCGCATTCCAACTCTGGAAAGGATCGAATCGATAGCTTGTTGTTGGCTGCGTGGGAGGACTTGACGCTCAGCGCGAACTTGCTGCAACTCGGAGGTGGTCAAGGTCGGTATTTGGATCTCGATGACTTGTCGTTTTTGAATATCACGAAGGCATGGGTTTGCCCGGTAACACGCCGCATCCTGGACGCGACTCTTCGCGGGGTGACCCCCTACCTTCCTGCCCAGCAGATCCACGAGGGTGTCGCGCAATGTCGCCCGATCGAGATGCCTGTTTGCAATGTGATCGCCCATGACTATCCGAATGAAGCTGCACGTGTTGCAGCGGCACGTGACTGGGTGGACCAACAAAACGTTTTGGTCGAAGCTCGCGTAGAAGGACTGTGGTCCAACATCAGTGATCGGGTGATAGAAGGTGCTGGTTACTTCCGCGCTGTTGAGCATTCAGCGCAACAGGCTGGCAGCCGGCTGGCGCAATATGAAACCCAGTTCAAGCGTGGGACAGTGAATCTGATGAGCTGCTCAACGACTATGGAGATGGGCGTTGATATTGGTGGTATCAACACGGTAGCAATGAACAACGTGCCGCCTCATCCGGCCAACTATTTGCAGCGCGCCGGCCGAGCCGGTCGGCGATCAGAAACGCGTTCTGTCGCGTTAACAGTGTGCAAGAACAATCCGCATGATCAGCATGTGTTCAGACACACGACGTGGCCATTTGTAACCCGCTTGCCCACCCCTGGAATTTCGCTCTCCAGCCCGGTCTTGGTTCAACGTCACATTAACGCGCTTCTGCTTTCAAAGTTCCTTCGCTTGCAGGATCGTCAGGGGAAACTGGACAAGCTGACACTAGAGTGGTGGATGTTGCCTCGAGACGGGAAAAGTCGCCAGCAGCGCTTTGTATCCTGGTGCCAGTGCTTTGATGCTGCCAAGCAAAGCGACATTCACAATGGACTCGTCGCTTTGGTGAAACGCACCGTATTCGAAGGGCGGACGGCATCAACTGCATTGGTTGGAGAGGTTGGCAGATTGGTCGACGCGCATGCTCACAAGTGGTTTCAAGAACTCAATGCCATTGACGAGCAGATTTTGGAGCTTTCCAAGCGGTCTGAATCGGATCAGATCCCCTTGCGCGCCCTTCAGATTCAGCGAAAGCGATTGACCGGCGAGTACCTTCTGCGGGAACTGGCAACCAGCGGATTCTTGCCAGGTTATGGATTCCCTACCGACATCACGAGTTTTGAGACTCTCAATAAGGACTCAGTAGAGATTGGAAGGAACAGAGATAAATCGGGTACCGGGCGCGAAGACAACAAGTTTCAGCGCCGCGAATTGCCAAGTCGAGACACTGTCACGGCACTACGTGAATATGCGCCGGGTGCGAGTGTTGTCATTGACGGCTTGGTGTACGAGTCAGCCGGCATCACACTCAACTGGCACGCACCTGCGACGCTTGATCAGGTCAACGAGCTGCAGAACATTCGGCAGGCTTGGCGTTGTGCTCACTGTGGCGCGAGTGGCACAAACGTTCTGGCTGCACATATGGAACATTGTCTCGAATGCGGCAACAAGCTTGCCAAGTCGACCCTGAGCTTCAAACCATATTTGGAGCCAGCCGGGTTCAGCGTGGACCTCTACGAAGCAACACACAACGACATTACGCTGCAGAAGTTCATTCCGGTGGAGCCGCCGTGGATTGCAGGTGATGGTCAATGGATGCCCATGGCCAACCCTGTCTTAGGTCGCTTCAGAGCTTCGACAGAGGGTTCCATTTTTCATTACTCGTCAGGACTTGGCGGTTCAGGATATGCCGTTTGCCTGGAGTGTGGTCGTGCGGCACCCATGGGGTACAAGGAAGACGCAGATGAGGTTCCGGCTGTCTTCAAGCGGCCCCACAAGCGCCTGCGGGGACGCCGAGGTGATGGCGACGACTGGAACTGCGGCGGAAGCGATAACCCCTTCAAGATCAAGAAGCCAGTTTGCTTTGGACGTGAATACTCGACCGATGTGCTCGAACTGACCCTGTACGGAACCGATGGGAGCCCACTACTAGGCTCGACAGTCGCGTATACCCTGGCGGTCGCACTGCGGCGTGCGATCGCGGAGCGGCTAGGCATTGATGAGACTGAACTCGGCTGCGATAGCAAAGAGATCCGGGATATCAACGGCAAACGAGTGCGCACGCTCCAAATCTTCGATGTGAGGTCTGCCGGTTATTCCAGCCTGGTCGCGCCGTACTTGCCAAGTTTATTGGCCAGAGCTCGAAATACTTTAATTTGTGAACACGATTGTGACAGTGCTTGCCAGAGTTGTCTCCTGAGTTTTGACACCCGCTTTCGCGTCGACAGTCTTGACCGCAAAGCCGCTCTTAATTTCCTGACTCAAGAGTGGTTAGATTTACTGGCGCTGCCTGACCAAGAATTGATGTTTGGTCCGACTTCACAAGCGGAATATCAGCCCGTCGACGAAGCCATCACCCGCGAGTTGAATAGGTCCGGCGTAAACCGTTTGCATGTGTATTTGAATGGCGCACATACTGAATGGGATCTACCAGCATCGCCCATAAAGGCCCTGATGCATCGCCTGTCGGTAAAGAGCGGAGTTAATCTTTGCTTTGTCACGACACAAGCAGACCTGACTGGGTTGTCTGCTCAAAATGCGGCAATTCTTGAAAGCTTGCGTGCGGTATGCGATGTTGATTTGAAGGTGGGCACAGCCCCGGCGCTTCTGCGACCTGGACATTGCATTGCATCTGTGACGCTTGAAGACGGAAGTTGCCAAAGTTGGGCCTCGCAGGACTGGAGCACGGTGCAGCCGGATCAGGGCTGGGGGCAACCCGGCGCACGCCCCGTCGTGGTATCCACCTCCGAAAGTCCGCATTTGACTGCGCAAACAGTCCAGATGACAAGACCTGCGGCTGTCGGAGGAAGGACGATTGAAGTCACCCATCAACTTGACGGCACCGGCGCGGGTTTTGGATTGCGATTCTGGACGTTGCTCGGTAGCGGGGCGATATCCAATGCATTGCCCAGTGGAAAGTCCATCACATCGGTGAACTACGAGGATCGCTACCTCGCGACCCCAATTGCTTGTGCGCTGTTGGTCGAAGTGATCTCGGCACTGAAATCCTTCTACACACAGCACGATGGCTGGGTCAATCCACTCATCGAAGTTGCGACGATGACTATCGACGAGGACAGGCCAAAAAGGCATCACGACCAGTGGAGCAGTGACTGGCCGAGCACGTCGCTTCGAGATTCTGCGGTTCGCTCGGCGCTTGAATACTGTGGAATGGATGCAGAAGTCAAATCGCATTCAAAGTACAACTTGATTCACGGCCGACGCTTGCTGGTTTCGTTTACCGACGGTACTCAACTCTGCGTGGTGCCAGATCAAGGGTTGTCTTACTGGGGGTTGACTCGCTCCCAAAAACAAACACCTCTCGCAAGCTTTGCGATGAATCTGACGCCTGAGGTGTTGGGCGAGCGGCTGGCTGAGATCAAGGTTGGTGTGGAGGGCAACGATTTGCCGACTCTCGTGTCTACCGACAGGATCTTTGGAGCAAACTGAACCCAACCTAAAGGATCTTGCCCAGCTGCTAGAAGCGTAATTATATTTACGTCTATATAAATATGTTGTCGACTATTTGTTGAAAATGATTGTTGACCGTTGATTTATATAGATTTTTATATCCTGTTTGATTGGCACGAAGTTGGCGTTACTTACCACGTACTCCAACCTTCAACATGCG
>CAIVXG010000078.1 GCA_903909815.1 uncultured beta proteobacterium
AGGTCCCAAGGGCTCCCGGGCAGTCGCTCAGGGTGTCCGCCATATGAGCGCGTTGATCCCGGTTTGTAGACACGCTATCCACACATCTCCCAAGTTTGAGACAGGTGCAATCCGGGCAGATTCATTCTGATTGATAAGTCCAGATTCCGTGTTTTATCCTCTCAAATCCATTGGCAATTCTGCGTATCTTGGAAGGTGTTCTTGCCAGCCATGGGGGCGCGGTGGGAATGCTGGTGGGCTCATTGCCTGCTCGTCTCAATGGTGTGGTCGTTGCCCGACATCATGTTGGGCGGCAGCGTGTGCTATCTATCAAATTACGCCACAATCCCGCACATGCGATTCCTACACACCATGCTGCGCGTTGGCAACCTACAACGCTCCATCGACTTCTACACAAAGATTCTGGGAATGCGCCTGCTGCGTACCTCCGAGAACCCCGAATACAAATATACGCTGGCCTTTCTGGGGTTTGAAGCCAATCCGGCACAGGCCGAGATTGAGCTGACCTACAACTGGGGTGTCGAGACTTACGAAATGGGCACAGCATTCGGTCATATCGCGCTTGGTGTGTCCGATGTGTACGTGGCATGTGCCGCTATCAAGGCCGCCGGTGGCAATGTCACACGCGAGGCCGGTCCCGTGAAAGGTGGCACCTCGCTTATTGCATTCGTTACAGATCCTGATGGCTTCAAGGTCGAACTCATTCAGCGCATGGGACCGGCTGACTAAGGACGGTAGGTCGTTCCCATTACGTTGCGGTACGACCAGTCCTATTGATCTTTCCGGAATACAAGACATCGACCTGGCAAAGATTCTGTCATTGCGAGCGCAGCGCGCCAATCCATGCTCGCATAACGGTGGTGCTCGTGGATTGCCGCGTCGCTGGAGCTCCTTGCCCTCAACGCCGCGGTCGAGGCGGCACATGCAGGAGACCAAGGGCGCGGGTTTGCCGTTGTCGCCAGCGAGGTCAGAGCGTTGGCACAGCGCAGCAGTACAGCTGCCCACCAGATCCGTGGCTTGATCCAGACATCGACGCAGCTCGTGTCGGCCGGAACCATGACGGTGGACGCCGCCGCCGCCACCATTCGCAGCGCCGTTGAACAGGTTCACTTGGTCGAAGAACGTCTTGGGGCTATCACGCTGGCAACAAAAGAAGAAGATGTCAGCGTCTCTCAAATCCGTGATGCGATGAAGCTTTTGGACGAGGTAACCCGCAACAATGCGACGCTTGTGCAGCAGTCGATGCTGGCATGCGAAGCATTGCTGGCGAGATCTGACACCTTGCAAAGGGCGGTCAGGATATTCACCATGAACGCAGCCTAGCCTGAGACACATCAATGAACGCGTTTGAATGGGATGACTGTTTCCGTACCGGCCTTGACCGCGTGGACGAGCAACACCACGAGCTGGTCTCCAGCATGAACAGGTTTGGCGAACTGTTGACGCAGCCTGATGGCAGCAAGCCAGATGAGATTGAGCGCGTGTTCGCGGAGCTGGCAGATTACTCAAAGTTTCATTTCGAGGAAGAATTGGCTTACCCCTCTGCCTCGACCTGGCCACGGGCAGGAATGAAAAAGCCAATGTTCTGCCCATGGCGCGCCATCCCGACCGGCGTGCCCCGGGCGACGGCGAGATCGCCGTGGAGCCGCTGATGAACGTGCCGTTCGTGGGGCGCGGGTGACGACTGCGCCCGCCGATTCAACGGCCTGGCGCTTCAAACCACTGCAGCTTTTCGCGCAGCGCCACCACCTCGCCTACGATGATCAGACTGGGCGACTTGTATTTTTGCGCTCGCACCTGATCGGCGATGTCGCTCAGCGTGCCGACCAGCAC
This sequence comes from uncultured beta proteobacterium, assembly GCA_903909815.1. Classification (GTDB taxonomy): domain Bacteria; phylum Pseudomonadota; class Gammaproteobacteria; order Burkholderiales; family Burkholderiaceae_C; genus CAIKVZ01. The sequence goes on from CAIVXG010000078.1 coordinate 1,834, forward strand.
GCGCTGGCGCAGCGTGGTGCCGTTCTCGATCACGGCCACAGGCATGGTGGGCCGCTGTCCATGCGCCACCAACTGGCGACTGATCTCCGGCAAGGCGCCCAGACCCATGTAGATCACCACGGTCTGATTCGGTTGCACCAGATGGGCCCAGTCGAGTTGCACGCTGCCGTCTTTTAAATGCCCGGTGGTGAATTTGCACGATTGCGCGAAATCGCGGTGCGTCAGCGGAATCCCGGCGTAGGCGCTGACGCCAGACGCCGCAGTGACACCGGGAACAACCTCGAAACGCACGCCCGCAGCCGCCAGATCCTGCGCCTCTTCGCCGCCGCGCCCGAAGATGAAGGGATCGCCACCCTTGAGCCGCACCACATTTTTTCCCTGCTGCGCCAGGCGCACCAATAGGCTGTTGATGTCTTGCTGGGGCAAGCTGTGCAGGCTTTCCTGCTTGCCCACATAGATGCGCTCAAGCTTGGCGCCAATCCGTTCCAGCACCGCTGGGCTCACCAGTTGGTCATAGACGACCACATCGGCTTGCCGCAACAACCGGTCGGCGCGCAAGGTCAGCAACTCCGGGTCTCCGGGGCCAGCGCCAACCAAATAGACCCGGCCATGGCCGCACGCTGGCAGGGAATCGTCGCTTGCCGCCTGGGCGGGGAGTTGGCTCATCGTGTTCTTCAGTATGCAGTTGCAATGGGTACGAATTTACCGCAAAGCCGTTCCGTAAAACTTGAACTAGGCCAAGGACTTCGACGCCAATGCGGCGTACTCTTGGCTCCATCTGAAGCGCGCAACACATGATCACCCTAGCCCCAGGAACGAGTCGAATCGCAGCCGCTGTGGCGTGCCTGCTGGCGACGTTGTGCTTGGCAAACTCATCGGCGTTGGCGCTTGATCTCGTGGCGCCCGCCCCCACTGCTGCCAGAAGGGCAGAGCTGATCACACTGGTGCGCCAGGATTGCGGCGCTTGCCACGGCATGCGGCTGAGCGGGGGACTGGGTCCGGCCTTGCTTGTGCAAAGCCTGAAAGACAAGCCGGCCGAAAGCCTCAAGATGACGATTTTGCAGGGGCGACCTGGGACCCCGATGCCGCCGTGGGCTCGCTTCCTGAGCGAGGCCGAGGCCGATTGGATCGTGAATCAATTGCAGAAAGGCTTTCCCAGTGAAAACTAAAGCGCTGTCAGTGCTGTTGTCCGCGTTGATGCTGTTCTTGTTGACGGCTTGTGCTGTACCCGCCTTGCGTGGCACCGCAGATTTGGGCGTGGTGATCGAGCGTGCCAGCGGCAGCGTGCAGATCGTCGACACCACCCACATGAGCGCACTTGCCTCGGTTGCGGGGCTGGGCGATCTGTCCCATGCCTCGGTCGTCTTTTCCCGCGACGCTCGCTACGCCTATGTGTTCGGGCGCGATGGCGGATTGTCAAAGATCGACCTGTTGCAAGGCGTGATCGAACGCCGCGTGCTGCAGGCTGGCAACAGCATCGGTGGCGCGATCTCGCAGGATGGCAAACTCATCGCCGCCCAGAACTACGCGCCCGGCGGTGTCAAGGTCTTCCGCGCCGACACGCTGGAACTGCTGGCCGACCTTGCGTCCAGTTTTGGTGCCAACGGCGAACGCTCCAAGGTCGTTGGTCTGGCGGACGCACCGGGTCAACGCTTTGTCTGGAGCCTGTTCGACGCGGACGAAATATGGGTCGGCGACTTCAGCAATCCGGTGGCGCCACGCATAGAAAAATTCAAAGGCATCGGGCGTCAACCCTACGACGCACTGGTGACGCCCGATGGCCGCTTCTACCTGGCCGGCTTGTTCGGCGAAGACGGTATGGCGCTGCTCGATCTGTGGCACCCTGAGCAAGGCGTGCGCCGCATTCTGGACGGCTACGGCAAGGGTGAAGAGAAGTTGCCCGTGTACAAGATGCCGCATCTGCGCGGCTGGGCCGTGGCCGGCCGCCTTGCCTACGTACCTGCGGTGGGTCGTCATGAGGTGCTGGTGATCGACACCGAGACCTGGCGCGAAGCCGGACGCATCCCGGTAGCGGGTCAGCCGGTGTTCGTGATCGCGCGGCCCGATGGCCGACAGGTTTGGGTGAACTTCGCCTTTCCGGACAATGCACAGGTGCAAGTGATCGACGTGGAATCGCGCCAGATCGTGAAGCAGTTGGCGCCGGGCAAGGCCGTTTTGCATATGGAGTTTTCGCCACGCGGCGAATCAGTCTGGATCTCTGCGCGCGACGACAACCGGATCGTGGTCTACGACACGGCGACGTTCGAACCGCGCGCGCAACTGCCCGCCAGCTCGCCCAGCGGGATCTTCTTCACGAGCCGTGCGGCGCGCATCGGGTTCTGACATGACAGAGTTTTCGCCAAGCAGCTTGAGCGATCTGGAGTTCGCGCTGCTGAATCGTTTTCAGCGCGATTTCCCGCTGGTGTCGCGGCCGTTCGCGGCCTTGGCGCAAGAGCTTCAGAGCAGCGAGGCCTGCGTGATCGAGCACCTTCGACGCTTGCAGGACGCTGGCGTGGTCAGCCGCGTGGGCGCCGTGTTTCGCCCCAACGCCATTGGCGCCAGTGCGCTGGCCGCGCTGGAGGTTCCTGGGGAGCGCATCGACAGCGTAGCCGCCGCCGTGAGCGCCCTGGGCGAGGTGAACCACAACTATGAGCGCGAGCACCGCATCAACCTCTGGTTTGTCGTTACCGCGGCGAACCGCCAGCACCTGCAGGACGCGCTGCGGCGAATCGAACAGGTTGCCAACTGCGGCGCGTTGCTGGTATTGCCGCTGGTCGAGGACTACCACATCGATCTGGGTTTTGATCTGGCAGCGCCAGCGCACGAGCGCTTGGGTTTGTGTGCGAGCACCGCACCTCGCACCAAGCACGCATCGCAGCCAGTCACGCTGGGGGACGCAGAACGCGGGCTGATCGCGGGGTTGCAGGACGGCCTGGCGCTGGCGCCCATGCCTTTTGCGCAGCTCGGTCTGCCCGAATCACAGGCGCTGGCGGTGCTGGCAGGTTGGCTGGACCTGGGCGTAATCAAGCGCCTGGGCGTGATCGTGCGCCACCATGAACTGGGCTATGGCGCCAATGCCATGGTGGTGTGGGATGTGCCCGATGAGCAGGTGAGCGAGGTGGGTCGGCGCATGGCGGCAACCGGACGCGTGACCCTGTGCTATCGCCGCAACCGGCAACTGCCGGATTGGCGCTACAACCTGTTTTGCATGATCCATGGCAAGGACTCACGGGAGGTGTCGGCGCGCATCGCCGCGCTCGCCGATGTCTGCCGCCTCCAGGACTACCCGAGCGACATCCTTTTCAGTCGGCGCCGCTTCAAGCAGCGTGGCGCCCGCTACGCGCCCACGTTGGAGACGGCCGGTGGATGAGATCGACTGCGCCATCGTCAACCAGCTGCAAGGCGGGTTGACCCTGTGCGAGCGCCCCTATGAGGAAGCCGCGCGGCGTCTGGGGCTGAACGAGGACGAACTGCTGCGGCGTCTGGCTGGGCTGCTGGCCGATGGTGTGCTCACGCGCATCGGCCCGTTGTTTCAGATCGAAAGGATGGGGGGGGCCTTCACGCTGGCGGCGCTGCACGCGGCGCCTGATCAATACGAGCGTGTGGCCGAAGTGGTGAACTCCCTGCCCCAGGTGGCGCACAACTATGCGCGCGAACACGAGCTCAACATGTGGTTCGTGCTGGCGACGGAGACGCCGCAACAGATCGACCAGGTGTTGGCCCAGATCGCGCGCGAAAGCGGCTGTGAGGTGTTCAATTTCCCCAAGTCACGCGAATACTTCGTGGAATTGAAGCTGCAGGTGCGAGCGCCATGAGCATCACCCCTTTTGAGATCGACGCGATTGATCGCGCCATCGTGGTCGCGACTCAGGCCGGTTTGCCGCTGGTGCCGCGCCCCTACCACCTGATCGCCGAACAGCTGCAACTGGAGCCCGCTGAAGTCATCGCGCGCATGCAGGCCATGCAGCACCACGGCCTGATCCGCCGCATCGGCGTGGTGCCGAATCACTACCGCATCGGCTACCGCGCCAACGGCATGTCGGTGTGGGATGTGCCCGACGAGCGCGTGGACTCTCTTGGCGAACAGGTGGGTCAATTCGAATTCGTCAGCCACTGCTATCAGCGCCCCAGGCAGCTGCCGCAGTGGCGCTACAACCTGTTTGCCATGGTGCACGGCCACACCCGCGCCGAGGTCGAGGACCAGGTGGCGCAGATCGCGCAATTCCTGGGCGAACACGCGCGCCAGCACGAGGTGCTCTACAGCACCCGCATCCTGAAAAAAACCGGCCTGCGCCTGGCCGCTCCGTCGTCGCTGTCATCTTCTTAGAAAGAACCCCATGTTCCGCATCAGCCAGTACATGCGAGAAATCGCCCACCCCACACCCCTGGGACCCAAGCGCCACCCAAGCGGACCGGTGGTGATCTGGAACCTGATACGGCGCTGCAACCTGAGCTGCGAGCACTGCTACTCGATTTCCTCGGACAAGGATTTCGCCGGTGAACTGAGCACGGCCGAGGCCTGCAGCGTGATGGACGACCTGCGCGCCTACGGCGTGCCGGTGCTGATCCTGTCGGGCGGCGAACCCCTGCTGCGTCCCGATATTTTCGAACTCGCGCAGCGCGCCAAGTCCATGGGGTTTTACGTCGGCTTGTCCACCAACGGCACCTTGATTGACGCGGGCAATATTGAGCGTATCGCTGCCACGGGGTTTGATTACGTTGGCGTCAGTCTGGACGGTCTGCAGGGCACGCACGACAAGTTTCGCCGCAAGGAGGGAGCATTTGAGGCTTCGCTCGCCGGTGTGCGCCTGTGCCGCGACGCCGGCATCAAGGTGGGCTTGCGCTTTACCCTGACCCAGGACAACGCGCACGATCTGCCTGCGCTGCTGCAGCTGGCGCAGGACGAGGGAGTGCACAAGTTCTATCTGTCGCATCTGAATTACGCCGGCCGCGGCAACACGCATCGCGGTCAGGACGCTTTTTTTGAGACGACGCGAAAGGCCATGGACCTGCTGTTCGACACCTGCTGGAACGATCTGCAGCGCGGCGTGGAAAAGGAATTCGTCACCGGCAACAACGACGCCGACGCGGTCTACCTGCTGCATTGGGTGCGCGCACGCATGCCCGAGCGTGAAGCACATCTGCGCGCCAAACTGGCACAGTGGGGCGGCAACTCATCGGGCGTGAATGTGGCCAACATCGACAACCTGGGACGCGTGCATCCGGACACCATGTGGTGGCAGCACAACCTGGGAAGCGTGCGCGAGCGCAAGTTCTCCGAGATCTGGAGCGACACCTCGGACCCCTTGATGGCCGGCCTCAAGGCCAGCCCGCGACCGGTCGTGGGACGCTGTAGGGCGTGCAACTACTTCGACGTCTGCGGCGGCAACACCCGGGTGCGCGCATTGCAGTTGACTGGCGACCCGTGGCAGGAAGACCCCGCCTGCTATTTGCTGGATGAAGAGATCGGCGTCTCGGGTGTGGCCCAACGCGTAGCCATGAAACCGTATCGGCAGATCGCCATCTCAGAGCAGCCCTAAGACGGGCGAGCGCGTGCGCGCCACCCACAGGATGTAGCTCACGCAGATCAGTGCGGCCGCAAAGCCCGCCCGCTGCGTCACGCGCGAAGCGCGTGGGCTCAAGGCCACGCCACCCAGACCGATGTAAAGCAACAGCGCCAGCACCTTGGCGCTGAGCCAGGATTGCGCCACCGGATATTGGTGACTCATGAGCGCGAGCGCCACGGCAGCACTGAGCAACACGGTGTCGTTCACGTGTGGCACCACGCGCAGCCAGCGCCAGCGCCGCCAATCGACACCGCGCCATTGCCAAACGCCGCGCAGTGTGAACAGGCTCACGCTGATGACAGCGCAGGTGATATGGATGAGGCGGATGTGGGCGTATTCCATGAAAAATCGGTGGCCTTGCAACACCCCGATGCTAGCGCAGCGTCGCGCGGCCAGTCGCCGCAAGGTCTCCTGTGATGCGACCGAATCGGTCTATGTGCAATTTTCTTAAACCACATGAAGGAATTGCTGCGCCCGTTCAGACAAAGTCGGACCATGCCGCGTTCCGCTTGCGCTCGTCGGCTCTTTAGACCAAGGAGACCTCTATGTCACAACCCCATTCCTCCGCCACTGACGATCCCAACGAACCGGTCCCGTTCATGCAGCAGTTGCTGGACAACCCGTTCATCCTCCTCTTCCTTGGCGTGATGATCCCGATGGTGGTCTACACGCTGTGGGGCGTGATCGACATCCTGACCGTTCCGCTGGCGAAGTAGGCCTTGGTCCGAGAGCAAGCTATTTCAAAGAACGCCCAAAAGGAGAAAAAACAATGAGCGCCATATTGCCCCCTGCCGAACGACTGTGGTGGAAGCATCCACTGGACCGGGTCGAAGGAACCTGGATCGTGATTTCGCTGGTCTGGTGTCTGATCATGTTTGCCATGATGGTTGGTTGGCATATCTGGGGAAGGCAAAACCTCTCCACTGAAACCTACAAGACCACGCCCGAGCTGTTCACGATGAAAGCCCAGGCCGTTGTGGACAAGTACACCGTGCGCACCGAGACCTACAAAAACATGTTCGGTCAGGATGACAAGATTCCCGTGGTGGCTCCCCCACCCGGCACCGACGTCTACCTGGTAGCTCGGTTGTGGAGTTTCTGGCCCATCATCGAACTCGAGAAGGACAAGACTTACCGCTTGCACATCACGTCCATGGACTACAACCACGGCTTCTCGCTGCAACCGGCCAACATCAATATCCAGATCGTTCCGGGCTACGAGCACGTGGTGAAGGTCACTCCCAACAAGAGCGGAACCTACTCCATCGTTTGCAATGAATACTGCGGCATCAACCACCACACCATGGTGAGTCGCCTTTACGTGAAATAGGGTGGACCAGATGACAACAACAACTTACCGGACCTGCCCCCGTTCAGGGCTGCAATTCGAATCCAACGCCGAAAAACTGATGGTCGTCAACGCCGTGACTGCGGTCGTGGCGCTGCTTGTGGGCGGCATACTGGCCATCGGCGTGGTGCTCACGCGCTGGCCTGCAGTGCATTGGCTCGCGGCCGACACCTTCTATATGGTGCTCACCGCACACGGCATCGACATGCTGATCTTCTGGGTCATCTTCTTTGAAATTGCGGTGCTGTATTTCGCTTCTTCCACGCTGTTGCGCTGTCGAATTGCCACGCCCAAGGTGGCCTGGGTGGCTTTTGTGCTGATGCTGATCGGTGCCGTGATGAACAACCTCACGGTATTCCAGGGTGGCTCCAGCGTGATGATGACGTCGTATGTGCCGATGATGGCCTCGCCCTATTTCTACGTGGGACTGATCCTGTTCGCCGTCGGCGCGCTGGTGGCCTGCTTTGTCTTCTTCGGCACCCTTGTCGTGGCCAAGCGCGACAAGACCTACCAGGGCTCGGTGCCGCTGGTGACCTTTGGCGCCATTGTGGCGGCGATCATTGCGGTCTTCACCATTGCCTCGGGTGCCATCATCCTGATCCCCACCTTCCTGATGTCCGTGGGCATCATCAAGGAAGTGGACCCGCTGATCTACCGCACCATCTGGTGGGCCTTCGGCCACAGTTCGCAGCAGATCAACGTCGCCGCGCACATCTCCATCTGGTACGCGGTGGCGGCCATCGCCTTTGGTGCCAAACCCATGTCCGAGCGCGTGAGTCGCGGCGCCTTCCTGCTGTACATCCTGTTCCTGCAACTGGCCAGCGCGCATCACCTGCTCGCCGATCCGGGCCTGAGCACGGGATGGAAGGTCGTCAACACGAGCTACTTCATGTACTTCGCGGTGCTCGCGTCCATGATCCACGGTCTGACCATCCCTGGTGCGATCGAAGTGGCGCAGCGCGCCAAGGGCTATAACAACGGCCTGTTCGAGTGGCTACGCAAGGCGCCCTGGGGCAATCCGGTGTTCTCCGGCATGTTCATCTCGCTCATCGGCTTCGGTTTCCTGGGCGGTATTTCGGGCGTGATGATGGGCACCGAGCAGCTCAACATGATCATCCACAACACGGTCTATGTGCCGGGTCACTTCCACGCCACCGTGGTTGTGGGCACGACGCTGACCTTCATGGCGCTGACCTACTTCCTGATTCCGGTGCTGTTCAAGCGTGAAATGATCAACCCCGGTCTGGCCAAGCTGCAGCCCTATCTGTTCGGTCTGTCGATGTACTTCTTCTGCCTGGTGATGATGGGTGCGGGTACCCTGGGCGTACCACGCAGGCATTGGGACCTGAGCTTCGCCGGCGCGGCCATGGCCTATGAGTGGCCGGGTGCGGCCTACCTGATGATGGGTCTGGTGGGCATCGCGGGGGTAGCAGCGATGACGGGCGGCGCCCTGTACATCTACATCACGGTGGGTTCCCTGCTGTGGGGCAAGAAGCTTGAAGGCGGCAAACCCAGCGCCAATTTCACGCCCATTCCGGTCTCGGCGCCCAGCGCCGCGGCGCAGACCTACGGTTCCGCCGGATTTGCCGCACCCGGCACTTTCACGCTGGCGATGGTGTTCCTGGTGTCCTTCGTCCTGTACTACTTCATCAACTGGAAATACCTGTCACAGGTCTGGGGTTTGAGCTAATCCCCAGACAGAGGGCACCTTCGGGTGCCCTCTGTCTTAGTGACTACCTGCCATGAGTTCCCTCCAAGTGAAAAACCATCCCAACACTGCCGCCTTGAACCGGTCACGGATTGGTCTGATGCGCGACGTGCTGAGCCTGTTCAAGCTGCGCATCGGCTTCATGATCATGCTGACCGCGCTGGTCGGCATGTCCGTGACGCCGGGAGCGCCAGGGCTGTGGAAAGCGTTGCTGCTGGCGTTGACGGTGTTTTTTTCTTCGGCCAGTGCGGGCGCCTTTAACCAGTACTACGAATTTGAGAGCGACCGCTTGATGGCCCGCACCCGCAGCCGCGCCTTCGTCACCGGCGCCGTGCCGCACAGTCGGTTGTGGCTGGTGCTGATTGGGCTGCTGCTGGCAGGCGCTGTGGGCGTGGCCGCCGCTTGGCTCAATGCCGTGGCGGCTGGCTTTGTCTTTCTGGGCGCATTCTTCTACGCCGTGGTCTACACCGTCTGGCTCAAGCGCCGCAGCGCCTGGAACATCGTCATCGGCGGCCTGGCCGGGAGCTTCGCCGTGCTCGCGGGTGCCGCTGCGGTGGACCCCGCACTGGGCCCACTACCCTGGCTGCTCGCTGCCGTGTTGTTCCTGTGGACACCGCCGCATTTCTGGAGTCTTGCCATCGCCAACGAAGCTGAATACGCCGCCGCTGGCGTGCCGATGTTGCCCGTGGTCGTGGGCGTGCCCCGCGCGGCTCGCATTGTGTGGTGGAGCACGCTGGCTCTGGCCATCACTTCGCTGCTTCCAGTCTTCTTTGGCGCTGGCGTGATCTACTTTATCGGCGCCCTCGGCGGGGGTGGCTATTTCGGCTTCCGGACGTGGCAGCTGGCGCGCTCACCTTCGCGCCAAACAGCGATGCGCTCCTTCTTCGCTTCGCTGATTCAGTTGAGTTTGCTGTTGCTGGCGGCCAGCCTGGATGCTGCGTGGCGCTAAGCAAGGGATCAAAGTGATGGTCAAATCCTCGCGCCTTCGGGCGGCTCGCACCAGGCACGACTGGGCGTCGCTGGGGCGACTGCGCGACTGGCTGATCGCAGCGACGGTGATGGCGCTGTCGGGCTATGCACTGTCCGCCGCGGGCGCCGAGAGCGCGTCACTGGGCCTTGACCAGAAGGCCGCGCTGCGCATCAGCCAGGCCGCCGTCGGAACCGTGATCAGCGACTTCACGCTGCTAGATCGCGAAGGCCGGCCGGTGCGCCTGTCGCAATACCAGGGCAAGCCGCTGCTCGTGAGCTTCATTTACACGGGTTGCTTTCAGGTCTGCCCGTTGACGACGCGCTCACTGCAAACCGCATTGGAATCTGGTCGAGGCGTGTTTGGCACGCGCCAGTTCAACGTGATCAGCATTGGTTTCAATCAACCGGATGATTCACCGCAGTCGCTCAAGGCTTTTGCCCTGCAGCACCGCATAGACCAGCCCAACTGGGAGTTCCTCAGCCCCCACGCTTCGATGGTCGAGCCGCTGACGCGCGAGTTCGGCTTCAGCTACATGCCCACAGCCGCAGGCATCGATCATGTACTGCAAGTCACCCTGCTGGACGCGCAGGGCCGCATCTACCGCCAGATCTACGGCGAAGAACTCGACACGGACTCCCTGGGCGAGCCGATCAAGCAGTTGCTCGCCAACGCGCCAGTACCGCAGCAGTTGCGCCTGGATGACCTGATCGATCGCGTACGCATCCTGTGCACGGTGTACGACCCCAAGACCGGAAAGTACCGGGTGCAATACGGCCTGCTGATCGAGGTGGCCGGTGGCGTCACTTTTGCGCTGTTCATGGCCTGGTTCTTCCTTTCTGAATGGCGAAGCCAGCGGCGCGCACGGCGCAGCCAAGCACAGCGACTGTCTCGAACAGACGCCGCCGCCACACCCCTTAACACATGACTTCCACCACTTTGACAGCTTCCTCCCTGGGCCAGCGCGCCTTTCTCGGTCTCGAAAAGTTTTTCAACGCCTTCTTTGGCGAACGACTCAATCCTTTTTACTACCTGGGCGCCATCGCCTATTTCCTGTTGTGGGTCGTGATCTTCAGCGGTCTTTACCTGTACGCCTTTTTCGAGACCAGCGTGGTCCATGCCTACGCCTCGGTAGATGCGCTCACGCATGGCCAGCGCTACGTCGGTGGCATCTTGCGCAGCCTGCACCGCTACGCCTCGGACGCGCTGGTGCTGGTGATTGTCCTGCACATGCTGCGCCACTTTGCCTTCAATCGGCACCGCGGATTTCGCTGGTTTTCCTGGGTCTCAGGCGTCGTCATTCTGTGGCTCACCTATGCCAGCGGCATCAACGGCTACATGCTGCCCTGGGACCGCTTGTCCCAGTTTGTGGTGACGGCCACGACCGAATGGTTTGACGTGCTGCCGGTGCTGGGCGGCTCTATGGCGCGCAACTTCATCTCCAACGTCAACGTCAGCGACCGGCTGTTTTCGCTGCTCTCGTTCATTCATATTGGCCTGCCTTTGGGCGTGATGACAGTGCTGTGGATCCACACCCAGCGCGTTCCCAGCGCCAGGACGAATCCACCGCGACCCATCATGCTGGGCTGGCTCGCCACGCTCACGGCGCTGTCGCTGATCAAGCCCGCACTCAGTCAGGCGCCCGCTGACATGGCGACCATGGTGGCAACGCTGGACTTCGACTGGTTTTACCTGCCCACCTATGCGCTGATCCAGCAATGGGGGCCGGCCAACACCTGGTATCTGGTGCTGGGCGCAACCGCGCTGCTGCTGGCGCTGCCCTGGCTGCCGCAGCGTGCGGGCACCCAACACAAATCCTGGAGCATGGCGACTCATCCGGACGAGCGCATCGTCGCCGTGCGCGCCGGTGAGACGCTGCTCGATGCCGGTTTGCGCGAAGGCCTGCCGCTGCCGTTCGAGTGCCGCAATGGTGGCTGCGGCGTGTGCAAATGCACCTTGCTGCACGGCAAGGTGGCGTTGTTGCCCTTCCAGGCGCTGGCGCTGACCGACCAAGAGCGAGCAGCCGGCAAAACCCTGCTGTGCTGCGCCCAGGCCTTGAGCGACGTCGAGATCGACTATGTACCACAGGCCGGTGCCAAAACGCTGCCAGTCAAGCAGTATGTGGCACGCGTCACGCAGCTCGACTTGATGGCAACGGACGTGATGTGTCTGGTGCTGCAAATCGAAGGAGGCGGCAAACTCGCGTATCACCCGGGGCAGTACATCAACATCGTGCTGGCCGACGGCGCCAAGCGCAGCTTCTCCTTCGCCACCGCACCCGAGGCGGGTGGCGACATCGAGTTGCATGTGCGCCGGGTCGACGGAGGGCGCTTTACCACTGCGGTGTTCGACCGCCTCAAGTTGGGCGATTCGTTGTGCTTCGAGGGACCCTTGGGCGCCTTCACGCTGCGCGAAGACAGCGACAAGCCTATCATCTTCGTCGCCGGCTCCACCGGTTTTGCGCCCGTCAAGAGCATGCTGGAACACGCATTCGTCATTGGCCTGAAGCGGCACATGATCTTGTACTGGGGCGTGCGCAGCCGACGCGACCTGTACCTGGGCGAACTGGCCGAGCAGTGGGCGCGCGAGCATGCCAATTTCACCTTTGTGCCCGTGCTGTCGGCACCGCTTCCAGAAGACCGCTGGAGCGGTCGTACCGGTCTCGTGCACGAAGCCATACTTTCGGATTTCCCCGACCTCTCGATGCACCAGGTCTACGCCTGCGGCTCGGTTCAAATGGTGCAGGCAGCCCAGCCCGCTTTTGCGCGACGCGGCCTGACCAGCGACGATTGCTTCTCCGACGCCTTTCATCTGGCACCACAACGACCGCTGCTTGGCCAGACCACCGAGCTGGTGCAACTCGGAGGAACCCATGGTTAAGCCCCTTCCCACACCCCTGCGCTATGCGCTGCAGGTCGCTGCTTACGCCATGTTCGCCGCCACCATCGGCTATTTTTCCACTTTGCCGGTGTACCGCCAGCTAGGCGACAACGAGGCCGTGCTCAAGCTTTCCTTCAGCCATTCAGGGCAGCTCAAATTCGCCTGCCACGAACGCGCCGCCGCCGAGCTCGCCAAGCTGCAGCCGAACATGCGCAGCAAAATGGACTGTCCGCGTGAACGCGCCCTGGTGAGGGTCGAGCTCGACATGGACGGCCAGCCGCTTTACCGTGTCAGCACACCGCCCCTGGGATTGCAGAAGGACGGCGCCGCCACAGTCTATAGGCGCCTGTCCATCCCCGCCGGCGCCCATCATTTCAGCGCGCGCCTGGCGGACGGGCCCGACAGCGCGATCAACTACGCCAAGGAGATTCAGGTCGATCTCAAACCGGGCCAGGTCATCATCGTCGACTTCCTCACAGGCAGCGGCGGCTTTGTTTTCACGCGTGGTTGAGCTTGCGCCATGGCCACGGTGTTGAGCTCGCTGCGCGCCGCCGATGAAGTGCTCAGCGGCAGCTTCGACCGCGCGTTCGCACCCGCGCACAACCCCTGGCGGCATCTTGGCGCGCTGGCATTCCTATGCCTGCTGATTTGCGTTGCCAGTGGCATCGTCGCCTATGCCTGGTACGACACCAGCGTCGCCGGCGCCTACGCCTCCGGTCTGCGCCTGCAAAACGATGCGCTGTTGCTGGGCCGATTGCTGCGCGGCGTGCATCGCTACGGCGCCGACGCGTTCATGCTGCTCACGCTTCTGCACCTGCTGCGAGAAGCGGTGCGAGGACATTTTCGTGGTGCGCGCTGGTATTCCTGGCTCACCGGGATTGCGCTGTTGTGGTTGTTGTGGCTGGCAGGCATCACGGGCCTGTGGCTGCTGTGGGACGAACGCGCACTTTTCAGCGTCACCGCCATGGCCGAGTGGCTGCAGGTGCTGCCTCTGGGCGCGGAGTTGCTGGCGCGCAATTTCCTCACGCCCGGAGCACTGAGCGACCGCTTTTTCTCGCTCATCATATTCGTCCACATCGGTTTGCCGCTGTTGCTGCTGGCAGCCACCTGGGTGCATGTGCAGCGCGTTTCGCTGCCGCGCATGTGGCCGCCTCGTTCGCTCACCCTGGGAACTCTGGCGATGCTGGCCTTGCTGTCGCTGACCTGGCCAGCGACCAGCCTGGGCCCGGCGGACACCGGCCATGTAGCGGCGCGACTTTCCCTGGACTGGTTTTATCTGGCCGTGCATCCGCTGGCGGAGGCGCTCTCGGCGCAAGCCGTTTGGTGGCTCGCTGGCGCGCTGACAGCGGCGCTGGCGCTCATGCCGCTATGGCCTGTGGCTGCAGTACAGAAACGCCATGCGGCGCGTGTCGATCTGTCCCACTGCAACGGCTGCGCCCGCTGCGTCGCCGATTGTCCCTTTGGTGCGGTCGTGATGATCCCACGCACCGATCAAAGTCGACATCCAACGCAGGCTTCGGTCAATGCCGACCTGTGCGCCGCCTGCGGCATCTGCGTGGGTTCCTGCCCATCATCCACACCGTTTCGACGGATCGAAGAGATGGTGTCTGGCATCGAGATGCCGGATGCGCCGATGGCCATGCTGCGGCGCGAACTGCAACGAAAAGTCGCCGCGCTCGAAGGACCGGAAAAACTCGTGCTGTTCGCTTGCCGCCAGGCAGCGGATTTCACGGCGCTGGCGAGCGCAACGACGGCAGTGATGAAGCTGGAATGCGCTGCCATGCTGCCGCCGTCATTCATCGAATACGCGCTTCGACTGGGAGCCGGGGGGGTTGTCGTCGCCGGTTGCCGCGAAGGCGACTGCGAGTTCCGCCTGGGTGACCGCTGGTTGCAGCAGCGCCTGCTGGGCATGCGCGAACCGCGCTTGCGCACCTCGGTAGCGCGGGCGCAGATCGAAGTGCAGTGGTGCGGACGCGATATGCTCGACGTCCAGGCAGCGCTGACGCGTCTGCGTGTGCGGATGTTAAGCACGGCCAGTTTGAGTACGCTTGCCCCTTTGAAAGAATCGGAACATGACTGAGCTGAGTTCAGAACCAGTTGCGCCAATGGACGACGGCGAAAATGTCGGGTCTGGTGCCGCGAGTTTTCGCTTTTCACTCTCTGTGCCGCAGGACGCGCGCAGGTCGCTGGCCCTGGCTTGGCTAGCCCTGGGCTTGGCGGCGCTGTTGGCCTCAGGCCTTTTTTCTGTGCTGCTGGTGCTGTCGCGCACACCGCAACTCCAGACCCTGTTTCCGGTGGCGGATTTCTTTCGCGTGGCGCTGGTGGTGCACGTCGACCTCTCGGTGCTGGTGTGGTTTCTCGCCGTTGGTGGAGCGCTATGGACGCTGAGCGGAACCACGCGCTGGCAGCCGCTAGCCTGGTGCGCCTTCGCGCTCTCGGCTATGGGCACGATCATCCTGTGCGTGGCACCCTTCGTGCAGATTGCCACACCTGTGATGTCGAACTATGTGCCGGTGCTCGACGGCTCGGTGTTCCTCACGGGTCTGACGCTGTTCGGCGCAGGCATCGGTTTGCTGTGCCTGCGCTCGATGCTGGCGGCGTCGCCGGTGGGCGCGCACATCAGCGGCGAAGGGGCCTTGCGTTTCGGTCTGAACGCCGCGATGGTGGCCACCGCGGTTGCCGCTTTCGCCTTCGTCTGGTCCTGGGCCAAGCTGCCGCGCAGTCTGGATGCACGGGCCTATTACGAGCTGCTGTTCTGGGGCGGCGGCCACGTGCTGCAGTTCGCCTACACCTTGCTGATGCTGATGGGTTGGGTCTGGTTGGCGTCGTCGCTGGGCCGGGGGCTGCGGCTGTCTCCAAGGGTGGTGACGCTGCTGTTCGGCGTGGCCTTGCTGGCGGTGTTCCTCACGCCCATCACCTACCTTGCCTACGACGTGACTTCGATCGAACACCACCGGCTGCAGACATTGCTCATGCGCTACGGCGGCGGGCTGGTGATCGGGCCGATCGCGCTGGCCGTGCTGTGGTCCCTGTGGCCGATGCCGCCCATGTCGGCACAGTTGCGCCCCCTGCGTTCCAGCCTTGTGGCATCGCTCGTGCTGTTCTGTGCGGGAGGTCTGATCGGCTTCATGATCAGCGGCAGCGATGTGCGCATTCCGGCGCACTACCATGGTTGCATCGTGGGCGTGACGCTGGCCATGATGGGCGTGGTCTATCGACTGCTGCCGCAATTCGGATACACCGCGCCCCAATCGCGCGCTGCCGCCTGGCAGCCCGCCATCTACGGCGGCGGCCAATTGCTGCACATCGTCGGTCTGGTCTGGTCGGGCGGTTACGGCGTGCAACGCAAGGTCGCGGGAGCAGACCAGGTGCTGAATTCGTCCCAGCAAGTCTGGGGCATGGGCCTGATGGGTCTGGGCGGGTTGATCGCGATCTTGGGTGGCATGATGTTTTTGGTGATCGTGCTGCGCGCCATGCGTGTTCGGGAAGTGGAGTAGGGCATGGCGCCGCTATCAGGCAATTCCTCAACGGTGTGGTTGCAGCGCATTGGCGCCATCGGCGCCGCACTGGCGCTGGCGATTCTGGGCGCCAGCATGCTGTTGCGCCTCGCCACCGAGTTCACGCTCGATGGTCACACTCAGTCTTTGCTGCCGCCGGCCGTGGAACATGCCACACGACTGCTGCACCGACTGTCGGCATCCGGTGTGGCCTTGCTGGCGCTGGGGGCAGTGCTGTTGTACTGGGCGCAGCGCAAGTCAGCTGCGGGCGTGGCAGCACCCACAGCATGGATCGTGACCGCCACGGTGGTGCTGGCCGTCATCGGGCCACTCACACCCGGCTACCGCGTGGCCGCGATCACGGTGCTGAACGTGAGCGTGGGCCAGTTGCTGTTGATGGCGTTCTGGTGGCTGCGCGAAAACGCTGCCGGTGGCGACCGTCAGCGCGCGCCTGTGGATGGGCTTGCACGCTGGGCCCTGGTGGCCTTCATCGCGCACATCGCCACCGGTGCTGGCGCCAGTGCCTACCAGATGCTGGGTCTGCGCTGGCCCGCCTGGGTGCACCTGGGTTCAGCGGTCGTATGCGTGGCGCTGATGACCACACTGCTGATCGAGAAGCGCCGCTCCAGCGCACCGCCTCGCAGCGGCAAAGCGCTCGAATACCTGATGTTCACGCAGTTGCTGCTTGGCGCAGTGTTGATCTGGCTGGACCATCGACCACTGTGGTTGAGCTTCATGCACGCCATGCTTTCGCCGCTGCTCGCCATGGCTTTGGTGTCGCTCATTCAGCGCCACCAAAAGTGAATTTACGCGGTCCTACCGACGGCCGTTTTCCTTACTTTACAATCGCGCACCCAGTCTGCATGGAGGCGGCATCGATTCTATGGAACCCGGAGAATTCAACATCCCGCGATTTTTGGCGGTGCTGCCGCTTTTCAGTGACCTGTCGCCTGCAGAACTGAGCCGCGTGGCGCTTGGATGCCAGGTGCGGCGCCTCGCACGCGGCGACACCATATTCCGCTTTGGCGAACCCTGCGAGGAATTTCACGTGGTGGTGATGGGGCAGGTCAAACTCTTTGCCCTGTCGCCCGCTGGGCAGGAAAAGGTGATCGAACTGGTGGGTCCAGGACAGAGCTTTGCCGAAGCGCTGATGTTCACCTCCAAGCCCTATATCTTGAACGCGCAGGCGCTGGCCAACACCCTGCTGCTCACCGTGAGCAAGCATTCCATGCTGACCGAAATCGAGAGCGATCCGAGATTTTCCCTGCGCCTGTTGGCCGGCATTTCACGCCGGCTGCATGGCCTGGTGCACGACATCGAATCCGGCGCACTGCACAGCGGCATGCAGCGCGTGATCGGCTATCTGTTGCGTGAACATCAGGCCGACGACAGAGCGTCCGACCATGCGTTCACGGTGTCGCTGCCGGTGAGCAAGGCCACGATCGCGTCACGCCTGTCGCTCACGCCCGAGTATTTCTCCAAGGTCCTGCATGAACTTGAGCAAGAGAAGCTGATCGAGATCGACAAGCGTGACATCCGCATCAGCGACGTGCAGCGGCTGGCCACCTACGGCATGCACTGAGTTTTGCATCCGGTCAGCTTGAACCGGCTCCGTCAGTGCGACGTCCCTTCCGAGCGCGATATCTTGTTCCAGACGTTGTACTTGCCGATCGGTTTGCTCATCGGCAGGCGTGTGATTTCCTTGAAGGTCTGAGCGTCGTACACGATGACGGCGCCGTTCATTTCCATCAGACTCGCCAGCGCGTAGCGGCCATCCTTGGTGAACTCGATGTGCGACAGCGTGCGACCCGGTTCGCGCACCTGCGCCACCGCCTCCAGCGTGGACTTGTCGACCACGGTCAGTGTGTCCTTTGCGGTCGGACTCATCATCGAGTCGATCCAGGCATAGCGGGAGTTCTCATGGCTGCGCATGAAGAATCCCGGCCCGGGCGTGGCAATGGTCTTGACCACATTCCAGGTCTTCATGTCCACAACCGTAATTGCACCATCCTTCAAGTTCGGGGTCGCCAGTACGGAGCGTCCGTTCCAGGCGAAGGTGATGCCCGACCCCAGATGCGGCATACCCAACAGCGGAAAGCTGGCAACGCGACGGCGCACGTCCAGGTTCACCACTTGCGCCTGAGTGCTGCCGTCTTCCTTGGGTCGCGTCGTACCGATGGCGTGGCGATAGCTCTGGTCGAAAAAGAAATCGTCCAGTGGTTCGTCCAGCGGTGTGCGCCGCACACCCAGAAAACCCGGTGTCGCAATTGCTTCGCCCATTTTGTAGTCATGCACCAGACCGTCATAGATCGGCGCGGCCCCGGGGTCGTAGGAGATCTCCCAAAGCTCGGCGACATCCTTGAGCGCCACCACGAAACTGTTGCGCGGCGAGGCGTCGTACACCGCCGACACGCGCGACGCCACCTTGCCATCGAGCGTGGTCGCGGGGTAGATGCGCAGCAGCTTCAGATCGCCATCGAACAGCGCCACGGTGTTGGGCAGATAGTTGGCCGCCATGACCCAGCGGCCGTCATCCGACACGGCCACATTGCGCATGTTGATGCCGGCGCGCACTTCG
This sequence comes from uncultured beta proteobacterium, assembly GCA_903909815.1. Lineage (GTDB taxonomy): Bacteria > Pseudomonadota > Gammaproteobacteria > Burkholderiales > Burkholderiaceae_C > CAIKVZ01. The sequence goes on from CAIVXG010000078.1 coordinate 20,379, forward strand.
GCCACCACGGTCAGGTTCCATAGATCGTATTTGGTGATCCAGCCATCGCGCGATCCGAAATAGACGTAACGCCCGTCGAGCGTGAACTTGGGGCCGCCGTGCAGCGCAAACCGCGAAGGGAAGCGATGCATGACTTCGAAGCGGTCGCCGTCGACCAGCGACACGTGATGGTCGCCACCCTCGACCACGACAAACAGGTTCATCGGGTCCGCGCTCCACAACGGCTTTGCGGGCAATGAGGAAGCGCCGGGCGTTTCGATTCGGGACGCGCGGATGTCGGCCTCGGTCCAGTTTGGCGCGGGGCTCACCGGGCTGTAGATCCACTGCACCAGTTGCGCGATTTCGTCCGCCTTCAGCAGCTTGCCAAAACCCGCCATCTGTGTCGCCGGACGGCCGTTACTGATGACCGCCGTCGCCTCGGGTTTGCGCAAGCGCTCCAGACTTTGCGGCAGCAGCGCAGGCCCCATGCCACCCAGACGCTGCACGCCATGGCAGGAGGCGCAGTGCTGCGCGAACAGCGCGGGCGCCGAGGGGTCTACTTCGGCGGTGGCGGCGCCAGCGCATAGCAAGAACGAAAGAAAAAAGCCCGCGCAAAAACGCAGGCCTTGATTCAGTGAGCGCCAGCGCGCGTTTACAGCGACAGCACCCATTGGACCGCTGTCTTCAGATCGGCGTCACTGATTTTATCGGCTGGATTTGGAGCCATCGGAATCGGACCGTAGACGCCGGAGCCGCCTGTTCGCACCTTGGCCATGAGCTTGGCCAAGACGTCCTGGCCTTTGTATTTCTTGCCGACATCCTTGAGTGCCGGACCGACCAGCTTGGCGTCCACTTTGTGGCAGGCCATGCAGCCGGACTTGGTCATGATTTCTTCGCCGGTGGCAGCTTGTGCGCCAGCCGACAGCAAGGCAGCGCTTGCGACCAGCAGAATGTTCAACGTCTTCATGTGATGGTTTCCTTGGGTTAAGTCTTAATCAGTTGGGGACAGAGCAGGTTTGCTTGGCGTAACCCTGGTCTGTCCCGCAAACTCTCAATAAATGTCGTGTTGCGTGTTGTTCACATTGAACTTGCCTGTCGGTGTGATCAGGCGTGGGTCCGTGATCACGGCCTTGAGCTTGCGCGTCTTGTCGTCGACGATCACCAGCGCTGAAGCCTTGTCCTTGGCGCTCCACACCGAGAACCAGACCTCGTCGCCAGCCATGTTGTATTCGGGCTGAACGATGCGCCGCGCACCGTCATCCTTGATGCCCGACCAGTCACCGATGGGCAACACCGTGAAGCCATTTTCCAGGTGTTTGATGTCAAACACGGCGATCGACTGCGATACCTTGGAATCCGGATTCAGCGGTGTGTCGACCCACAGGTTCGTCGACTTCGGATGCGTCTTGATGAAGAGCGAACCGCCGCCTTGACCCTTGAGCGTTTCCACCACTTTCCAGGCCTGGTCCTTATGCTTGATCGGGTCGGTTCCGATCAGAGAAATGCCCTCGTCGCCCAGGTCGCTGGTAGCCCAGACCGGACCAAACTTGGGATGCACGAAATTGGCGCCACGCCCGGGGTGCGGAACCTTGCCCACGTCGATCAGCGCGGTGAGCTTGTCTTCCTTGGTGTCGACCACGGCGATCTTGTTCGATGCGTTGGCCGCCGTCATGAAGTAGCGTCCGGTCGAATCCATGCCGCCGTCGTGCAGAAACTGGGCCGCGTCAATGGTCGTGACCTTGAGGTTCTTCAGATCCTTGTAGCTGACGATCAGGATCTTGCCCGTTTCCTTGGCGTTGACAATGAACTCCGGGTTGTAGTGCGAAGCCACGATGGCGGCGACGCGCGGCTCAGGATGGTATTCCTGGGTGCCCACGGTCACGCCTCGGGTCGATTCAACCCGGATCGGCTTGAGGGTGTCACCCTGCATGATCACGAACTGGGGAGGCCAGTAGGTTCCGGCAATCGCCAGCTTGTCTTCGAAGCCTTTGAACTTGGAGGTTTCCACCGAGCGCGCTTCCAGCCCGACCTTGATCTCGGAGACGCTGATCGGATCTGCCATCCACAGGTCAATCAGGTTGATGCGGGCGTCGCGTCCGATGACGTACAGGTAGCGACCCGACGACGACATGCGCGAAATATGCACGGCATAACCGGTCTTGATGATCTTGACGATCTTCTTGGTCTTGCCGTCGATCAGCGCAATCTCGCCCGCGTCGCGCAGCGTGACCGAGAACAGGTTGCCCAGGTCCAGATCATTCATCTTCTTGGTGGGGCGCTTGTTGGGCTCCACGGTGACCTTGAGCGAGGCCATCATTTCCTTCATACCCCATTCGGGCGGTGTCGGCGGCTCGTGCTGCACATAGCGCGCCATCAGGTCCACCTGCTCGTCGCTCAGTTCGCCCGAGGTGCCCCAGTTGGGCATGCCACCCGGCGAGCCGTACTTGATGAAGACCTTGAGGTAGTCCGTGCCGTTGGGAATGGTTTTGTCCGTGGTCAGCGGTTTACCCGTTGCGCCCTTGCGCAGCACGCCGTGGCAGCCGGCGCAGCGTTCAAAGTAGATCTTTTGTCCGGCGGCGAACTCGGCCACTGTCATCGGTGGCGCCTTGGGATTCAGGCTGTGCACCATGGGCTCTTTGCCAGCGGGCGAAGAATCGCCCACTTGATATGCCTTTTCGGTGGGCGCCAGGGGTTTTTCCTGCGCCTGGGCACCCAGAGTCAGCGTCGTCAGCAGCAGGGCTGCGACACCGGCCAATCGTAGAGTCTTCATAATTTTCACTCCGTATTACTTTGCAATCCATTAGGTTTCTGGTTTGAACACCAGGCGCGCTCGCCGACGTTTGCAACAGTTCAGCGCGAGCAGGCGAATTCTCGGCAGGCCGGACATCGGCGTCCTTAATCTGGCATAAGGACGCGACAATCAAATTCGCGCACCATGCAGCATCCCCCGCACTGAACCGTCACCGCTCCCATGCCCAGCCCCCAACGCCCGTCTTTCTCCATTCCCGTTGCCAGTGCCACCAGCGTCCTGAACGGCCGCCCCGCCCGCGATCACACTTCCCCCTGGCGCTTCACGTGGTTGCTTGCAGCGCCGCACCGGCTTGGATTTTTTTCTGCGGCACTGATGTTCGCCTTCAGCGCGCTGTGGTGGAGCGGCCTGCTGTGGGGCCGAGCCTTGGGCTGGACGCCGGGCTGGAGCCTTTCCCCGCCGAGCGCACATTCCCTGCTCATGACGCTGGGATTCATGCCGCTGTTCTTTGTCGGCTTCCTCTTCACTGCCGGCCCCAAGTGGCTGGGTCTGCCGGACGTTGCGGCGCGCGTGCTGGTTCTGCCTGTGGCAGCGATGCTGTTGGGATGGCTGGTCACTGTGGCAGGATTTCACACCCATGCGCTGCTGAGCGCTGCCGGCCTGTCTTTGGTAGCACTGGGGTGGAGCGCGCTGTGTCTGCGCTTTGACTTCATGGTGGTGCGCAGCCAAGCGCCTGACCGTGTGCACGCAACGCTCGTGGCTGTGGCTTGCAGTGTTGGCGCATTGGCGCTGTGGTGCGCGGTACCGGGCCTGGCGCTGGGCGAAGAGCTTTGGCTCAAGAGCGTCGTCCAGGTGGCGCTGTGGTGCTTTGTGGCCACGACGTTTGCCGTGGTCTCGCACCGCATGTTGCCGTTTTTCAGCGCCAGCGCACTGCCGCTACTGGACGCATGGAGACCGTTTTGGCTGGTCGGCGTGCTTGCGGGTCTGCTGTGGCTGCAGGCGCCGCTGGCGCTGGCCGAATTGTGGCTCTGGCCTCTGCCTGCCTGGGTGCGCTGGACACAGGCCGCGATCGAATTGCCCGCGTCCATCCTGCTGCTGGGTTTGGCGCTGCGTTGGGGGCTGATCCAGAGCATGAAGATCCGGCTGCTGGCCATGCTGCACGCGGGCTTTGTCTGGCTGGGAATCGCCTTTGGTCTGGCCGCGATTTCCCACGTCCTGATGGCGCTGTCGCAGGGCGAACTCTCGCTCGGTCTGGCGCCCACCCATGCGCTCACAATGGGTTACCTCGGCGGCACGCTGCTGGCCATGGCCACACGCGTCAGCAGCGGCCACAGCGGCCGCCCACTGGCCGCCGATAACCCGGTCTGGTTTCTGTATTGGTTGCTGCACGCGGGCGTGCTACTGCGCGTGCTGGCGGCATTGTGGCCAGCCCATGCCACTGGGCTCACCCTGATGGCGGCGCTGGCATGGAGCACGGTGTGCGTGGGCTGGGCACTGCGCTACGGCAACTGGTTTGGCCGAATGCGCGTCGATGGAAAACCGGGCTGACAAAACATGGCCTCAAAAGCGAATTGCCACCTATGACGACTTCCAGCCCCGCCGAGCCACCGCGCTTTGACTACCAGGGGCCCGACGCCCTGCAAGCGACCATCACGGCCGCACTGAAGCGTGTCGTCGACCCGGAACTGGCACTGTCGATTGTCGATGTGGGTTTGGTCTATGGTGTGCAGGTGAGCGCGGACCGGGTGTGGGTGCGCATGACCATGACTTCGCCCGCCTGTCCGGTGACTGCAAGCATCGTCGATGAGGTTGAAGGCGAGCTGGATCGGGTGCTGCCGCCGGCGTATGCGATCGAAGTCGAACTGTGCTGGGAGCCGGCCTGGACGCGTGAACGCATGAGCGAGCACGCCCGGCGTTTCATGGGCGGGTGAGCATGGGCGCCGCACGTCGAACCTCCAACGCCTTGGCAGCGCCAACGCTTGCGGTTCGCTTGTTCAAGGCGGGGCTGGTGGCACTGGTCCTCACCACCCTGATCAGCGCTGTTGCCGGTGGTCTGCTGCGGGCCAATGCTTCCTGGACGGTGCTGCAGCACAGTGTATTTGTGGGCCGCGCCGCCGTCTGGCATGCCCAACTGATGGTGCCTGGCTTTCTGGGAACGGTGATTGCGCTGGAACGCGCGGTCGCCATCCAGCGCAGATGGGCCCTGGCAGCGCCCCTCCTTTCGGCCAGCGCCAGCGTCTTGCTGCTGGCCGAAAGCGCCGACCTCGCCGCCTGGCTGGGTGTCGGCGCGGCCCTGGTCTTTGTAGCCGTCAATGTGACGCTGGTGGTGCGCCAGCCGCTGGCACACACCTGGCTGCTGCTGGTGAGTTCTCTGGCCTGGTTGCTTGGCAGCGTGCTGCTTGTGGCCCAGTGCAGCCTGGACGCCGTGCTGCCCTGGTGGTTCGCCTTCGTGGTCCTGACCATTGCCGCCGAGCGCCTCGAAATGTCCCGACTCATGGCTCATGCCCCAAGCGCCATGACCATGCTCGTGGCGATCGTGGCTTCGCTGCTGAGCGGCGCCCTCGTTTGCCTGTACTCAGTGGCGCTCGGTGGCGTGCTGTTTGGGGTGGCGATGAGCGCATTGGCGCTATGGCTGAGCGTGTTTGACGTCGCCCGGCGCACTGTGCGCGCGCCCGGACTGAGTCGGTACATGGCCCTGTGCCTGTTGGGCGGCTATGTCTGGCTGGCGCTGGCCGGTCTGGCCTGGACGGGCATGGCTGTGGGGTGCCCGGGGCGCGACCTCGCCTTGCATGCCTTGGGCCTGGGTTTCATCATGAGCATGGTCATGGGCCATGCTCCGGTCATCCTGCCGGCCGTGGCGCGCGTGAAACTGCTCTATGGCCCCTGGTTCTATGCGCCGCTGGGGCTGCTGCATGCATCGTTGGTGTTGCGCCTTTTCGTCGGCATTCATCAGCCCGAGCTTCGCACCGCCGGGGCTGTACTCAACGCTGTCGCGCTGGCACTTTTTGCCGCCACCACCCTCGCTTCGATCCTCGCCTGGCATGCGACGCACAGGGCTTCCCCATTTCGTCATGGCAGCTGAAGAGGATGACTCCACGAGTTCCACCGGATTGCAGCCGCTCGGCGCCCAAAGCCACATTAACCTTGACCGACATCAAGACTTTTCTTCTTGGCACTGATACCGTTGGCCTGTGGATTGAGTGCCATTGATGCTGTCTTGATCCCTGCTTTCGAAAGCCCTACATTGAACATTTCCAGCGCCATCGTTTACGCCCAGCTTGACCAAAGTTTGCCGCTGCGCATGCGACTGTCTGAGGTTGAGGGGGTGCAGGTGCATGCCGTCACCGAGGATGGGAAACTGGTCGTCACCATAGAGTCCGCGAACGACCGCAGCGCCGTCGATACCTACGAATCGATCGAACGCATGGAAGGCGTTTTATCCATCGCCATGATTTTTCAGCAAACCGAATCCCACCCCGAGCAGGAGCTATAGCCATGCAAGTTACCCGTCGAGAATTGATCAAGGCCAACGCCGTCACCGCAGCCGCCAGCGTCATCGGCATCAGCGTACCCGGGGCCAGTGCGCTGGCACAGTCCGGCTCCAGCGACGGCGTGCGCTGGGACAAGGGCGTGTGCCGTTTCTGCGGCACCGGCTGCGGCGTGCTCATCGGCACCAAGGACAACCGCGTCGTGGCCACCCAGGGCGACCCCGATGCACCGGTGAACAAGGGGCTTAACTGCATCAAGGGTTACTTCCTGTCCAAGATCATGTACGGCAAGGACCGCCTCACCGAGCCGCTGCTGCGCATGAAGGACGGCAAATACGACAAGAACGGCGAATTCGCCCATGTTTCGTGGAATCATGCCTTCGACGTGATGGAAGAAAAGTGCAAGGCCGCACTCAAGGCCGGTGGCCCCAAAGCCATCGGCATGTTCGGCTCGGGCCAGTGGACTGTCTGGGAAGGCTATGCCGCGTCCAAGCTGTTCAAGGCAGGATTTCGCTCCAACAACATCGACCCGAACGCGCGCCACTGCATGGCCTCGGCCGTGGCCGGCTTCATGCGCACCTTCGGCATCGACGAGCCCATGGGATGCTATGACGACGTCGAACACGCCGACGCCTTTGTGCTGTGGGGCTCCAACATGGCCGAGATGCACCCCATCATCTGGGCACGCATCACGGATCGGCGCCTCACCGCCAAGCACGTCAAGCTCAACGTGCTGTCCACCTTCACGCACCGCTCCAGCGAGCTCGCCGACAGCGAACTGATCTTCAAGCCCCAGTCGGATCTGGCGATCCTGAACTACATCTGCAACTACATCATCCAAAGCGGCGCGGTCAATGTTGAGTTCGTCAAGCGCAACGTGAATTTTCGCAAGGGGGTCACCGACATCGGCTACGGCCTGCGCCCGAACCACCCGCTGGAGCAGGTGGCCAACAACAACGGCTACCAGGGAGCGGACGGAAAGACCAAGGGCAACCCCGGCGCCTCTGCGCCAATGAGTTTTGACGAGTTCAAGCAGTTTGTCTCCGAGTACACACTGGACAAGGCGCACGAGATTTCGGGCGTCGCCAAGGACAAGCTCGAAGCGCTGGCCAAGACCTACGCCGACCCCAAGATCAAAATCGTGTCCTACTGGACCATGGGCTTCAACCAGCACACGCGCGGCACCTGGGTCAACAACATGATCTACAACGTGCACCTGCTGGTGGGCAAGATCTCCGAACCCGGCAACGGGCCGTTCTCGCTCACGGGTCAACCCTCTGCCTGTGGCACGGCGCGCGAAGTCGGCACCTTTGCGCACCGCCTGCCCGCGGACATGGAGGTCACCAACCCGCAGCACCGCGAAACCGCGGAGAAACTGTGGAAACTGCCGCCCGGAACAGTTCCAGACTGGATCGGTCTGCACGCGGTGGCACAAAGCCGCGCGCTGAAAGACGGCAAGCTCAACTTCTACTGGTCCACCACCTCCAACAACATGCAGGCCGGCCCCAACATCAACGGCGAGACCTGGCCCGGCTTTCGCAACCCGGCGAATTTCGTGGTGGTGTCGGATGCCTACCCCACGGTCACGGCCATGGCTGCGGACCTGATCCTGCCCTCGGCCATGTGGGTGGAAAAAGAAGGCGCGTTCGGCAATGCCGAGCGGCGCACGCAGTTCTGGCGCCAACAGGTCAGGGCACCGGGCCAGGCCAAGTCGGACCTGTGGCAGTACATCGAGTTTTCCAAGCGCTTCAAGGTGGAAGAGGTGTGGCCCGCCGAACTGCTGGAGAAGTCGCCGCAATTCAAAGGCAAGACCCTGTTCGACGTTCTCTACGCCAACGGCCAGGTGAACAAGTTCCCGCTGAGCGAACTCCAGAATGGCTTTGACAACGACGAGTCCACTGAGCTGGGCTTCTACCTGCAAAAGGGCCTGTTCGAAGAGTACGCCTCCTTCGGTCGGGGACACGGGCACGATCTGGCGCCGTTTGACAGCTACCATCAGGCACGCGGTCTGCGCTGGCCGGTGGTGGACAACAAGGAAACCCTGTGGCGTTACCGCGAAGGCTTTGACCCCTACGTGAAGAAGGGCGAAGGCGTGAAGTTTTACGGCAAGCCCGACGGCAAGGCCTGGGCCTTCGCCCTGCCCTATCAGCCTGCTGCCGAAGCCCCCGACGCCGAGTTCGATCTATGGTTCTCCACCGGTCGCGTGCTGGAGCACTGGCACACCGGCACCATGACACGGCGCGTGCCCGAACTCTATCGCGCCATGCCCGACGCCTGGCTTTACATGCACCCGGAGGACGCGGCCAAGCGCGGCCTGCAGCGCGGTGACACGGTGAAGGTCGCCACGCGGCGCGGAGAGATCGCGACCAAGGTGGAGACTCGTGGCCGCAACAAGCCACCGCAGGGCCTGGTGTTCATGCCCTTCTTCGACGAGCACCGCCTGGTGAACAAGCTCACGCTGGACGCCACCTGTCCGATCTCGAAGCAGACTGACTTCAAGAAGTGCGCGTGCAAGGTGGTCAAGGCCTGACACGGCATGGGTGGGGCACCGCGCACCAATTTTCAAACTTTTTACCCACGTGGAGACACCTATGAACACCACCCTCAAACTGACTCTCATCACCCTGCTGGCGCTTAGCGTCGCCGCCTGCGCCGTGACCACGCTTCCTGTCAGCAGTCTGCGTGGCAGCGACGCCGCAACCGCTGATGTGGCGCCCGCAGCGCTGAGCTACGGCGGCAAAAAACCGGGGCAGGGTGAGCTCATCGCGCGCGCCTTCAAGGGGCAGCCGCCGCTCATACCCCACAGCCTGGATGGCATCAATGAAATTACCACCACCGACAACGATTGCCTGGACTGCCACATCACCGACGAATACCGCGGCAAAAAAATGCCTCGGGTCGCTCAGAGTCATCTCCTGCCAGCAGCCAGCGCCGCCGCCGAGCCGGAATTGAATATGCGCCGGTGGCAATGCAACTCCTGCCACGTGGCGCAGGTAGAGGCAAAACCGCTGGTCGAAAATGCCTATCAAGGCATAGAGCGCCGATGATCAGACGCATCCGCATCGGGTGAGTGAGAAATCGATTTGCAGCGCAGAATCTGCTCGCGTGTTTGGCCTGTCCAGACCTGAAGCCCGGCTGCGGTTGCCGCTGCCAGACGCAACGACTGACATGACTCACCTATCCGCCAAAAACCGCGTGCGCGCCGCACCACACGAGGCTGGCCAGGGCGATGGTTGAGAGCACAAACAGGAAGAGGCGGGAAGGAATGTGGTTGATGAGCGCCTGCACCAGGCTGTGCGCCACCCGCAGCGCCACGTAGGCCCAGGCCGACGCGATCGCCAGGCTATTGGCCGGATCGGTCACGGCAATCACCAGCGCCGCTGCGTAAAACAGCGTGGGGGCCTCCATCAAATGGTTGTAGTTGTCGGCTTTCCAGCGCACCCGCGCAGGCAATGAAAGGGTCAGGTCCCTGGGTGGCAGCGCGGGGTCGAGCGCGATCTTCATCGCCATCATGGCAGGCACCCGGGTAAGCAGCATCCACAGCCACATCACAAGCGACCACATGAGCAGGGCGACAACCGGTTGCAGGATGGCGTAAACGGCGGAATGTGGCATCGATTTTCCTTTGGTCAAATCTGTGAAAAACGCAAATGATGCCTCACATGGACGCCAACCGCCAGCACCAGGGCGCCGTGGGCTGCGGGCCTGGCTGCGAAGCCGGCTTTGCAGGTTCGTGCAGGGGCGGCGTGGGCTGGGAGTTTTCAGTTAGACTGAAGCAAAGGAATCATCACAATGGCTGGCGTATTCGGTAAAGATCCCAACATGAAGAAGAGCAACCAGGCGGAGCTCGAACGGCTCAACCTGGAGCGCAAGCACAAGTTGGCACAGGCGGCTCTGAAGTTCACGCAAAAGAAGCCTGTCACTCCAAGCCGCGACGCCGCGGTGAAATAACGCCTCTTCAGATAACGACGAAGTGTCGTTGGCGGGGTCCGCGTGGTTTCAGACCCAACGCTGTGATGCAGAAGTCGGGCCGGTGGTACGCCATTCAAATCCAAAGCATCATGCTGAAAATCTACAATTTTTTTCGCAGCGGCACCTCACACCGCCTGCGCATCGCGCTCAACCTGAAAGAGCTGGATTACGACTACGTGGCGGTGGACCTGCGCAGCGAAGAGCATCTGGCTGCCGCGTTCAAGGCGCTCAATCCGCAAGGGCTGGTGCCGGCGCTGGTCGAGGGCGACCTGGTCCTGATCCAGTCTCCCGCCATCATCGAGTGGCTGGAAGAGCGGTATCCCACGCCGGCACTGTTGCCCGCCGACCCGCAGCAACGCGCCCGGGTGCGCGCGCTCGCGGCCATCGTCGGCTGCGACATCCACCCCCTGAACAACCGGCGCGTGCTGGAATATCTGCGCCACACGCTGCAGCGCAGTGAGATCGACATACTGGCCTGGTGCGCCACCTGGATCGTTGCCGGGTTCGAGGCGCTGGAAGCGCTGCTGGCAGCAGACAGCGAGCGCGGCCCGTTCTGCTTCGGCGACCGCCCCACGCTGGCCGACGCCTACCTCGTGCCTCAGGTGGAAAGCGCGCGCCGCTTCAAGGTCGATCTCACACCCTACCCCCTGATCGTCGCCATCGACAAGGCCTGTGCCGAGCTCGACGCCTTTGCCCGTGCCGCGCCGGGCGCGCAACCCGATGCCCAGTGAAGCACCCGTGGCAACGCCCTCGGGGCGTGTCCAAGGCCCTGGGTGGCAGGGCTGCGCTGGCGCCGCCCTGACCTACTTGTAAATCTTCTTCAGCAACTGGATCAGGCTCTTGCGCTCGTCGGCGCTCAGGCCGGCGGTCATTCCCACCTCAAGTTCGGCCGCGGTCTTCTCCGCGGAGCGCATCATGGCTTGCCCGCTCTGCGTGGGATGCAAGCCCATGGCGCGGCCGTCGTGGGGATGGGGACGGCGGCTGATGAGGCCCCGCTTTTCCATCGCGTTGAGCATGCCAACCAGATTGGGCGCCTGCATTCCCAGCGTGGCGCACAACTGGCGCGAAGTGATGCCCGGGTTGTGCACCACCAGCGAGAGTACGGAGAAGTCCACCGGGCGCAGCTCATAGGCGGCCATGCGTGGCAAAAACTCGCCAATGACCACCAGCGCCGCGCGGCGTGCGTTGTAGCCCACCAGGGTTTCCAGGTAGCGCGTGTTCACCCGGGTCACCGCCGGCTCGGGCGGCAGACTCTTCGGACTGGTGCTTGGCGTCTTGCTCATTGGGCGATCACTTCTTTGCCATCGACGCGTCGCATTGCCGCGTCAGGGTCTGGAGCCACATATCGAATTCGGGCAGCACGCGCGTGTGCAGCACGCTCGGCGCGCGCCAGCGCGGCACGTCGGCGCCGGTTGCCGCTTCGATGCGGGTCCAGGCCCAGCCGAGCAGTGCCAGCGCCAGCAGCCGCAGGTAGTCGTCGGCCAGCGCGTAAGGCAGGACCGCGTCTGTCCTGGCGGCCTCGACCAGCTGAGTGGTGAGCTGATTCACTTTGGCAAAGCGGCTCGATGCGGCGCCGTCGGCCTCGAGCCTGAGGTCGAGTTCCTCATCCAACTCGTGCAGCAGCATGGCCAGCGCGGCGCCACCATCGGCGAGCACCTTGCGCACCAGCAGGTCGATCGCCTGGATCTCGTTCGTGCCCTCGTAGATCATGGTCACGCGGGCATCGCGCACGATTTGCTCAATGCCCCATTCGCGCACATAGCCGTGGCCACCGAACACCTGCAGGCATTCGCTCGCGCCGTAGAAGGCCTGGTGCGTCAGCGCCGCCTTGAGCACCGGCGTGGTGAGCGCACACCAGCGTTGCGCCTGTTCGCGCCGTGCCGCTTCGGGGTGCTGGCGGGCCATGTCCAGCTCAAGCGCGGTGCGATACGCCAACACGCGAGCGCCGTCGATCCACACGCGCTGCGTGTCCAGCAAACGGTGCACCGCCGGGTGCTGCGCAATCAAGTCTGAGGCCTGGCTCGCGTCTCGCGCTCCGGGGGCGCGCATCTGGCGCCGCTCAAGCGCATAGGCGTGCGCCTTTTGCCAGGCCGCCTCCAGCAGACCCACACCCTGCAGCGCCACGTGCAGCCGCGCCGCGTTCATCATCACGAACATCGCGTTCAGGCCGCGGTTCGGCTCGCCGATGAGCCAACCGGTGGCCTCTTCAAAGCGCATGGCACAGGTGGCGCTGCCATGCAGGCCCATCTTTTCCTCGATGCGATCGCACAGCACAGCGTTGCGCGCTGCGTCAGGCAGCAATTTGGGCACCAGAAACAGCGACAAGCCCTTGGGTCCGGCGGGCGCATCGGCAAGCCGCGCCAGCACCAGGTGCACGATGTTGTCGCTCAGGTCGTGCTCACCGCCAGAGATGAAGATCTTGCTGCCGTTGAGGCTAAAGCTGCCGTCCGCCTGCAGCGCGGCGCGCGTGCGCACCTGGCCCAGGTCGCTGCCGGCGTGGGCCTCGGTCATACACATCGTGGCCAGCCATTCACCACTGGCGATCTTTCCAAGATAGCGCGCTTTGAGCTCCTCGCTGCCATGGTGCTTGAGGCATTCGTAGGCGCCGTGCAGCAGCCCCGGCGCCATGGTCCAGCCGTGGTTCGCGCCACTGAGCATTTCGAACAGCACGGCTTCAAGCACCGCGGGCAGGCCCTGGCCGCCGTCCTGCGTGGCGCAGGCCAGGGCCGACCAGCCGTTGCGCCAGAAGGCCTGGTAGGCGTGCCTGAAACCAGGTGGCGTGGTGACGACACCGTCTTGCCACCGACAACCGATGGCGTCACCCACGGACTGCAGCGGCGCGACCACGTCAGCGACGAACTTGCCCGCCTCATCCACCACCTGACGCATCAGATCGGCGTCGGCGTCGGCAAAGCAGCTCATGTCCTGCAACTGCGTCGGCGCTTTGAGCACCTCATGCAGGATGAAGTGGATGTCGTCCAGGGGGGGCTGAAAATGCATGGTCTAGAGTCTTGAACTTGTCATTGCGAGTTTCCTGTTTCGGATGGCCGAAACTGCATACTGGCGATGAACCCCGAATTCGTCATTGCGAGCGAAGCGTGGCAATCCAGGCATTTTCGTGGCGCGCTGAGTTGGATCGCCACGGCCTGCGGCCTCGCGATGACGAGTGGGTTGGTGTCCCGGAACACAGCGGTTCATGGAGAGGAGCGTCAGCGACGCGACTGTCGCAATGACGGCTGGGTTTTGTCGTTGCTTGACGGGGTTGCTCACGGACAGTTTCATCAGGCTGCCTTCTTGCGCGCTGCGCCCAGATAGGTGTCGATGACGCGCGCGTCCGTGGCAAGCTCGCAGGCCGGGCCTTGCAGCACGATCTCGCCCATCTCCAACACGTAGCCGTAGTCGGCGGTCTCCAGCGCGGCGCGCGCGTTTTGCTCCACCAGCAAGGTGGTGACGCCGGTCTTGCGCAACCCGTCGATGGTGCGAAAAATCTCGCGCACGATCAGCGGCGCCAGACCCAGGCTGGGTTCGTCCAGCATCAGCAAGGTCGGCCTGGACATCAGGGCCCGGCCCACGGCCAGCATCTGGCGCTCGCCACCTGACAGCGTGCCGGCCTGCTGGGCGCGGCGCTCCTTCAGCCGCGGGAACAGCTCGAACACGACGTCGATCTGCTCGCGCCATTGCTTGTTCTTCAGCCGCACCTGGCGAAAGGCGCCCAGCACCAGGTTGTCTTCCACCGACATCGTGCCGAACAGTTCGCGCCGCTCGGGCACCAGCGCGATGCCCCGCATCACGCGCTCCTCCAGCGTCAACGCAGCCAAGCTTTGACCCTGGAACACGATGCTGCCGCGCGCGCTCAGGATGCCCATCAGGGTGTTGAGCAGCGTTGACTTGCCAGCGCCGTTGGGCCCGATCACGGTGATCACGCTGCCCTGCGCGGCCTGGAGGTCCACGCCGTGCAGCACCTCGGCGCGGCCGTAGCCCGCGCGCAGGCCTTCGACCTGAAAAAAGGGAACGTTCATTTCCGACCTCATCAATGTTCGGTGCCGAGGTAGGCAGCGCGCACCTTCGGGTTTTGCTGGATTTCTTCGGGCGTACCTTGCGTCAGGCGCGTGCCAAATTCCATCACCACCAGGTGGTCGCACACGTCCATCACCAAGTCCATATCGTGTTCCACCAGCAGAATGCTCATGCCCTCGGATTGAAGCTGTCGCAGCACGTCGGCCAGCGCCTGCTTCTCCTTGTGGCGCAGGCCTGCCGCAGGCTCATCCAGCAGCAGCAACGCCGGATCACTGCACAGTGCGCGCGCGATTTCCATGAGTCGCTGCGGACCCATGGCCAGATTGCCGGCCTGCTCGTGCAGGTAGGCACCCATGCCGATGCGTTCGAGCTGCGCCTGCGCTTGGGCAAACAGCTGTCGCTCCTCTTCGCGGTTCAGTCCTGCCATGGCCGAGGCCACCCCCTTGGCGCCGCGCAGGTGCGCGCCCAGCGCCACATTTTCCAGCACCGTCATGTCGGAGATCATCTTCACGTGCTGGAAAGTGCGCGACATGCCGCGCGCTGCGATCTCGCGCGACTTGAGGCCGCTGATGGCCGCGCCGCAAAACACCACGCGCCCGCTGCTGAGCGCGGCCACACCCGTGATGAGGTTGAAGGTGGTGGACTTGCCCGCACCGTTGGGGCCGATCAGGCCCACGATCTGCCCGGCCTTGATCTGAAAGCTGACGTCGTTCACGGCGACCAGGCCACCGAACTGCTTGCGTATCGCCTGCACGTCCAGCACCAGTTCGCCCTTGGCCGGCTTGGCGCGTTCGCTCAATGGCGCCACCCCGGGCCAATCCAGGCGGCGTGGTGTGCGCGGTAAGCGACGCTCGACCAGCGACCACAGGCCGTTGAGCAGAAACTTGAGCGTGAGCACCAGCACGATGCCGAACACGATGGTCTCAAAGCTGCCACTGGTGCCGATGAGACGCGGCAGCAGCACCTGCAGTTGGTCCTCCATCAGCTTGGTCAAAAGCGCGCCCGTGACCGCACCCCAGACGTGGCCCACGCCACCCACCACGGTCATGAACAGGTACTCGATGCCCATCTTCAAACCGAAGGGCGAGGGGTTGATGGAGCGCTGGAAGTGCGCAAACAGCCAGCCCGAAATCGACGCCAGCAAGGCGGCGATGACGAAGATGATGATCTTGTAGCGCAGCGTGTCCACGCCCATGGCCTCGGCCATTTGCGTGCCGGTGCGCAGCGAGCGCATGGCGCGTCCGGCGCGCGAATCGAGCAGCCGCAATATCGCCAGCGCTGCCAGCAACACCACGCTCCAGGCGAGCAGAAAAAACCCCCGTCCCTGCCCCACTTCCCAGCCCATGACGGACAGACCCTGAATGCCCAGCAGGCCGTCGTACTTGCCCAGCGCATCCAGGTTGCCCATCAGGTAGTACAGCGACAGGCCCCAGGCGATGGTGGCCAGCGGCAGGTAGTGGCCCGACATGCGCAGCGTGATGGCGGCCACGATCAGCGCCGACACGCCGGTGATGGCCAGGCCGATGAAGAGCGTGAGCCAGGGCGACAAGCCCGTGTTGAGCGTGAGCCAGGCCGTGGCGTAGGCGCCC
Organism: uncultured beta proteobacterium; assembly: GCA_903909815.1. Taxonomy (GTDB): domain Bacteria; phylum Pseudomonadota; class Gammaproteobacteria; order Burkholderiales; family Burkholderiaceae_C; genus CAIKVZ01. The sequence continues at coordinate 36,173 of CAIVXG010000078.1, forward strand.
ATGCCGACAAAGGCAGCCTGGCCGAACGAGGTCAGCCCCGCCACACCCGTGAGCAGCACCAGGCCCAGGCCCACCAGGCTGTACAGGGCGATGTAGTTGAGCTGCGTGATCCAGAAATCGGGCAGCGGCAACGCGGCGATCAGCACCACCACCAGCACCAGCGCCGGCCAGCCAAAACGCTTTGCGTGGGTCATGTCATTGCCCGCCCGTCCGCCCGAAGGGCAATGAGCGCCCCATCGGGCGGCAGCGAAAAGATTGAGCGTGGGGGTTCATATTTATTCTTCGCCCGAATGGCCGCTGCGCAGCGAGCGCCACAGCAGGATCGGCAGGATCAGCGTGAACACGATCACCTCCTTGAAGGCACTGGCCCAAAATGAGCCGAAAGACTCGACAACGCCGACGAACAGCGCGCCCAGCAGGGCGCCGGGATAACTCTCCAGGCCGGCGATGACTGCGGCTACGAATCCCTTGAGGCCGATCAGGAAACCCGAGTCGTAATAGACGGTGGTGCTGGGGCCGATCAGCAGGCCCGACAGCGCGCCGATGAGCGCGGCCATGGCGAAGCTCAGTTGCCCCGCGGCCTGCGAGGAAATCCCCATCAGGCGCGCGCCCAGACGGTTCACGGCCGTGGCACGCAGCGCCTTGCCATAGAGCGAGCGCTCGAAGAACAACCACAGCAGCGTGATCAAGGCCAGCGAAGTGAGGAAGATGATGATGGTTTGCCCGCTGAGCGTGAGCGGCCCCAGCGACAGTCGCAGTTCCCAGAACGGCGGGTTGCGAAAGCCTTCGGCGCCGAAGAACAGCAGTCCCAGGCCCGTCATGGCGAAGTGCACGCCCACCGACACGATCAGCAGCACCAGCGGTGTGGCGTCCTCCAGCGACTGATAGGCCACGCGGTACACCAGAGGGCCGAAGGCGGTGACGATGGCCACGCTTAAGCACGCCTGCACCGCCAAAGGGAACTGCTGCGGCGCGGCCCAGGCCGTGAGCCCTGCGACCACCACCGGAGTCATGAGCGTCTGCAGGCACGCCTTGAGGGCTGGGAGGGCGGCCCGCTGGCGCTGCCAGGCAAGAGTGGCATCCATGAGTGCGGCAACAGCGCCCAGGATCAGCAACAGCCAGACGGTGCCTGGCAGCTTGCCGGTCTGGAACATGGCCAGGGTGAGCGCGCCGTAGGCGACGAATTCACCCTGGGGAATGAAGATCACGCGCGTGACCGTGAACACCAGCACCGTGGCCAGGCCCAACAGCGCGTAGATGGCGCCATTGGTCAAGCCATCGAGCAACAGGATGCTGGCGATCGAGAAGTCCATGAACTAGCCCTGATAAACAAACAATCGGAAGAAAGGCAAAAGGGTCATTGCGAGGCGCGTCAGACTCGTCGCTGCGAGCACAGCGACGCAATCCACGCCCCATGATTAGCCACCATGGATTGCCGCGTCGCTGCGCTCCTCGCAATGACGCACGAAAAACTTATTCCATCTTCCAGTCGCCGTTGACCACCTTGACGATGACGCCGGTTTCCATGGTGTAACCCCAGTGGTCGTCCTTGGTCCAGTTCATGATGCCGTGCGCCAGCGGCGTGCGTCCCATGGTCTCCAGGGCGTCGCGCAGCGCCGCGCGGAATTCCTTGGTGCCGGGCTTGGCCTTTTTCAGCGCCAGCGGAATGGCTTTCTCCATCACGATGGCGGCGTCATAGGCGTGTCCCGCAAACTGGTTGCGGCTGCCCACGCCATAGACCTTCTCGTACTTCTGCACAAAGTCCAACGCCATCTTTTTCGAGGGATGGCTGTCGGGCAATTGCTCGGGCGCGATCACCGGCCCGGACACCACAAAGGTGCCTTCCACGCTCTTGCCACCGACGCGCATCAGGTCGCGCGTGGCAGCGGCATGGGTCTGGTAGATCTTGCCCTTGAAGCCGCGCTCCACCACGGCCATTTCCGGCATCGCCGCGCCACTTCCCGAGGCCACGATCAGCATCGCGTCGGGATTGGCGGAGACCAGTTTCAGGGCCTGGGCCGTGACACCGGTGTCGGTGCGGGCAAAGCGCTCAGCTCCGATGACCTTGATGCCAGCCTTCTCGGCCAGGGGCGTGAACTCCTTGAGCCAGCCTTCGCCGTAGGCGTCGGTGTAGCCCAGAAAGCCCACTGTCTTGACGCCGCCCTTCTTCATGTGCTCGACCATGGCGTGCGACATCACGCCGTTGGACTGGGGCAGGCGAAAGCTCCACGCGTCCTTGCCGGGCGGCAACGCCGCGGGCGTGGCCAACAGCTGTGGCGTCTGGCTTTCCATGGCAACGTCGGCCATCGCGATGCCCACCGGCGTGGCGGCGGAGCCAACGATCAAATCGACCTTGTCGTCGGAGACAAAGCGGCGCGCATTCTTCACACCGTTGGTGGGATCGGTGGCATCGTCCAGCACGATCACGCGCAGCTTCTCGCCGCCAATCGACGTGGGCCAAAGCGCGAGCTGGTTCTTCATCGGAATACCCAGTCCCGAGGCCGGTCCGGTGAGCGGCAGACTGACACCAATGGTGATGTCTGCCAGCGCCGCGCCGGATGCCACGACCGTGACGGCGGCGGCGATGAGGGTCTTGAAGTTCTTCATGGTGTTGTCTCCTGATGTTTCAGTGGTGGTGGGGGGAACGGGTTAGCTGCACAGCGCCTTGATGTCGGCGGGAACGGGGATGGCTTTGATGCGGTCCGCATCGCCAGGGACACGCACGCAAAAAGCGCGGGTCTCGCTGCCTTCGCAAAGGATGTCCTCGCCGCGCTTCACGACATGCTTTTGTACGAACACCTTGTCGCGCCATTCCACGACCGAGGTGTGAATTTGCAGCGTCTCGCCATAGGTGGCGGGGCGCATGAACTTGGTGTGGATCTCCAGCAGCGGCGTGCCGATGATGCCGGTGCGCTTGACCAGTTCGCGCCAGGGCTGAACCCCGCATTGCGCGAAGAAATTCAGCGAGGAGGCGTCCATCCATTTACTGAAGTTCGGGAAGAAAACAATGCCTGCGGGGTCGCAGTCGCCGAACATGACGTTCACTTCGTAAACAATGGTCTTGTGGTTTATGGTCATGAGGGTTCAATGGTTCAGCGCGGCGCCATGCGCAGCGCACCGTCCAGGCGAATGACTTCGCCGTTGAGGTGCATGTTAGTGACGATATGGCAGGCCAACTGAGCAAATTCTTCTGGCTTTCCCAGGCGCGCCGGGAACGGGATGCTGGCCGCCAGCGACTGCTGCACGGCCTCGGGCAAGGTCTGCATCAGCGGCGTGGCAAACAGGCCCGGTGCGATGGTGCACACGCGTATGCCGTGCTGCGCCAGATCGCGCGCCATGGGCAAGGTCATGCCCACAACGCCGCTCTTGGAGGCGCTGTAGGCCTGCTGCCCCACCTGGCCGTCAAAGGCTGCGACCGAGGCCGTGAACACCATGACGCCGCGCTCGCCGTCCTCTTGCGGGCTGAGCTTGGCGCAGGCCGCTGCAAACAGGCGCGCGGCGTTGTAGGTGCCGATCAAGTTCACGTTGACGACGCGCACAAAGTCCTCCAGCGGCGCCGGTGTTCCGTCCCGCGCAATGACGCGCTTGGCCGCTCCGATGCCGGCAATGCTCATCAATAGGCGCGCCGCTCCATGCGCTGCGGCGGCCTGGTCGATGGCGGTCTGCAGGCTTTCGCTGTTCGTGATGTCGCAGCAGCAGGCGAGCGCGACGCCGCCGGCGGCAACGATGTCGCAGGCGACCTTCTCGGCGTTCGCCTGATTCATGTCGAGCACCGCCACCTTGGCACCCAGGCGTGCCAGTTCCCGCGCCGTAGCCTCTCCCAGCCCCGAACCGCCGCCAGTGACGAGCGCCGCTTGTCCTTGAATTTTCATGTCAGTCTTTCAAAAAAGTTTTCCCGTCATTGCGAGGAGCCTCAATCCAGCTCGATTCCGCACACAGCCCATGAACCGAAGATTCGTCATTGCGACTGCCGCGTCGCTGCACTTACTCGCAGTGACGGCCAGCGCGGCAATCCACGAGCACCACAGCTTTGCCAGCATGGATTGCCGCGCTGCGCTAGCAATGACGAATTGGCTTTTGCAGTTGCTTTTGCGGGCCTCGCAATGACGAGCTTTATGCATCGGTGTTCTCCAGCAGCAGCGCGATGCCCTGGCCGCCGCCGATGCAGGCCGACGCGATGCCATAGCGTTGGCCCGAGCGTTTCAGTTCGCGCGCCAGTGTGATCGTCAGCCGCACGCCGGTGGCGGCCAGAGGATGGCCCATCGCGATGGCGCCACCGTTGACATTGAGCCGGCTCATATCGAGCCCGAGTTCGCAGCCCACGGCCAGCGTCTGCGCGCCCTGGGCTTCGTTGATTTCGAAGCGGCCTATTCTGTCCAGCGTGAGCCCCGTGCGTGCCAGCAGCAGGCGAATCGCGGGCGCGGGTCCGATGCCCATGATCTCGGGCGGCACGCCCACCACAGCGCAGGCGACGACGCGCGCCAGCGCCTTCTTGCCCTGGGCCTTGGCGTAGCCGCCTGAGGCCACCACGGCGGCGGCGGCCGCATCGACCAGGGCTGCGCTGTTGCCGCCGGTCTGGACTCCACCTTCATACACCGGGCGCAGCTTGGCCAACACGTCCACCGGCGAGGCGCGCACATGGCTGTCCAGCGCCACTTCGGCGAGCTTGCCCTGCAGCTTGATGCCCCGCGACTGATAGCCTTCGAGCTCGAATTTCTCGCTGATCACAGGCACGATCTCGCCGGCGTGAAAGCCGCTTTGCTGCGCGGCCAGCGCCTTGGCAAATGAGTTGGACGCGAACTCGTCGACCTGCTCTCGCTTCACGCCGTACTTGACGGCCAGGTTCTCTGCGGTCTGGATCATGTTGATGCCGGCGGCGGAGTCCTTCAACGCCTCCCACATGAAGTCCTTGAAGCCCACGGGTGCGCCCAGCTTGAAGCCGTTGCGGTGCTCGAACGAGGCGATCGGGTTGCGCGTCATGCTCTCGCTACCCACCACCAGCGCGGCTTCGCAGGCGCCGCTCTGGATTTGCTCACCCGCCTGGCGAAACAGCTCGAAGCCCGTGCCGCAGATGCGCTGTGCCATCAGCGCCGGCACCTCCACCGGCACCCCCGCGTACAAGCCGATGTGGCGCGGCAGCATGAACTGCTCGAAGTCCCCGGGCGCCATGTTGCCGGCGATGACCGAGCCCACGTGTTCGCCCGGAACCCCGGCGCGCGAAAGCGCTGCGCGCGCCGCCTTGATGCCAAGGTCCGTGGGCGAAATGTGGCCCAACGCGCCACAGTAGTCGACCATGGGCGTGCGCACCCCGTCGAGCATCCAGATATCGTCGAAAGAAGAGAAAAATCCTTTGGGGGCCACGATTCGATTCCTTTAGATGGATTGCGGTTGCAAAAATGGCTGCAGCGTGCCTTCGTGCAGCGCCTGCACCGTGGCATCGCGTTGCAGGAGCACAGCACGCTGGTTGATGGAGCCCTTGTCGGTGATCTCGCCCCGGTCGATGGTGGGCGCCTCGGCCAGAAGGCACAGGCGCGCAACACGGCTGGCGCTGCCGGTGGCGCATGCCGCCAGTTCGTTGAGAACCTGCTGGAATTTCTCCAGCACCCGCGCGCTGGCCAGTACCTCGGCCAGGGGCGCGCCAGCGTCCATTCCGGACAGGGCGCGCACCGCCTGCGTCGGAAAAACCATGGCGCCGACCTCCTTCATGTTGATGCCGGTGAGCACCACATCCTGGATATAGGGCGTACCCGCCGCGATGATCCTGGCGCGCAGCGGGCCCACGCTGACGAAGGTGCCGGTGGCGAGCTTGAAGTCTTCGGCGATGCGGCCATCGAATTTCAGGCCCTGATTCACGTCAGTCTCGTCAATCCATTTGACCGCGTCGCCCGAGCAGAAGAAGCCCTCTTCGTCGAAGTGCTTGGCGCTTTCCTGCGGCGCGCGCCAGTAGCCGGGCGTGATGTTGGGGCCGCGGTAACGCACCTCGGTCTTGCCCTCGATGTCCACCAGTTTGAGCTCCATGCCGGGTGCGGGCACACCCAGGTCGCCGGCCTTCACGTCCGGGCTGGTGACAAAGATCGCGAACGGTCCGGACTCGGTCATCCCCAGGCCCGTGGTCATGACGATGCGCTCGCCGATTTCCTGCTCGGCCGAGGCAAACAGACTGTCCCACACCGGTTGCGCCAGGGCCGCTCCGGCGTAGAAAAACATCTGCACGCGCGACAGCAAGTTACGGCGCAGCGCTGCGTCACTCTGCATCGCGATGGCAATGGCCTCAAAGCCCGTGGGTACGTTGAAGTACACCGTGGGCGCAATCTCGCGCAGGTTGCGCAGGGTCTCGCCCATGAGCGCAGGCGTGGGCTTGCCGTCGTCGATATAGAGCGTGCCGCCGTGGTACAGCACCATACCGAAATTGTGATTCCCGCCAAAGGTGTGGTTCCAGGGCAGCCAGTCCAGCAGCACCAGGGGAGACTGCGTCAGCACCGGCATGCTCTGGGCCATCTGCTGCTGGTTCGCGCACCACATGCGTTGGGTGTTGATCACGGCCTTGGGCAACTTGGTCGAGCCGCTGGTGAACAAAAACTTCACGATCGTGTCGGGCCCGGTGGCGGCGATGGCCGAGTCGACCTCGGCCGTGGCCGGTGTGGCCAGCAGCGCCGAAAACGAGGTGGTGGCGCGACCCTCAAGCACGCCCGAGCCCAGCACCACCTCTACCTCGGCGCCGACCGTGGCCTGGAGTGCCTTGCCGTAGCGCGCTGCGTCGGCTGCAAACACCATGCCTGGCAGCACCGTGTTGAGCACATGGCGCAGCTTCTCGAAGTCCTGGCTCACGAGCGAGTACGGCGGCGAAGTTGGAACGAAAGGCACGCCCGCGAGCATGCAGCCCAGCGCCAACTGGGCGTGCTCAAGGTCGTTCTCGGACAGGATCACCACCGGGCGTTGCGCGCTCAAACCGCGGTCGATGAGCCCCTGCGCGATGCGCCGTGCACCCTCCCAGGCCTGCCTGTAGCTCACGTGCTGCCAGTCGCCCCGACTGGCGTCGGCCAGCTTTTCGCGCCGTGCCATGAACGTGCGCTCGGGTGCCGTTTGCGCCCAATGCTGCAGACGGTCGCTCATGCGCTGCGGGTAGTCCGCCAGCGGCTGCTCGGCCTGCAGGTAATGCACGCCGGGCGCACCGTCGCGCAGTTGCACGCGGGTTACGCCGAAGCTCAAGGGTCGGTATTTTTTGGCCGTCATGGGTGTCTCCTGCAGCGCCGCTTCTTATAGTTTTTGGCGCTTGCCTGTATTAAGCCTTCTTCACTTTCGCAGCACGCCCTTCGAGGAAGTCGCGCACACGCTGCTTGGCCTCGGGCGCGCTCTGGGCAATGGCCGAGATCATGGCCTCGGTCATGAAGCCCTGGTCCGCCGGCTGGTCGGCGATGCGCGGCAGCACGTGGGTCAAGGCATAGTTGGTCAGCGGCGCATTCTGCGCGATGCGGCCGGCCAGTTCCAGCGCCTTCTCGAACGCCGTGCCAGCAGGCACCAGGTATTGGGCCAGGCCGATGCGCTCTCCATCCTGCGCGTTGTAGACGCGCCCGGTGAGCATCATGTCGGCCATGCGCGCCACGCCGATCAGGCGCGGAATGCGCACCGAGCCGCCGCCGCCGACGAAGATGCCGCGCGAGCCTTCGGGGAGCGCGTAAAAAGTGGTTTCGTCCGCCACGCGAATGTGGCAGGCGCTGGCCAACTCCAGCCCGCCGCCCACCACCGCGCCGTGCAGCGCCGCGACCACAGGCACGGGGCCGTACTGCAGTGCCTCCAGCGCGGCGTGCCAGGCGCGCGAGTGGTGCATGCCCTGTCCCGCGTCGCGTTCCTTCAATTCACTCAGGTCCAGCCCGGCGCAGAAGTGATCGCCCTCGCCCGCGATCACGGCGGCGCGCACGCCCTCTGGCATGGTCTGAAACAGGTCGCGCAGCGCCATCACCAGCCCATCGTTCAGCGCGTTGCGCTTGGCCGCACGCGTGAGCCGGATCACGGCAATTTCCTGCTGCTCGCCGCAACGTTCAAAGTGAATGTTCTTCTTGCTCATGGGGACTTCTCGAGGCTTTCGGTGGGCTTGATTATGGTTATAGGCTATAACTACTTCAAGCGCCTTTCTCACTCATTTTCTCGGTGTTTACCCTGCCGCAGAGGGCAGCAGCGCGGCGTTGAACACGGCCTGTTCGGTCCGCACCGCCGGACCTTGCGGCTGGCCCGAACATCGAGACCGCGCGAGTGCATTTCGGTCGCAAGTTGATCTCGGGCGGGGACACGGGACCCGGTTTGCGACCACCGACGAATTCGCCAGCCGACAAGAGCAAACGTCGTTGCGGCTTGCCACGCAGCTTCGCCCATGGCAGGCGATTTCCCGCCGGCTCATCCATTGACCCTGAGTTTTGTGACTCGGCTGCAGCGACGATGCGTAGGCGTGCAAGCACGAGCCTGTCTTCGCTCGACAGGTTATGCCGGGGCATCCGTCATTCAAGTGTTCTTTTCGATATCATTATTGTTACAAGCACCCCATTGAACTGAAGAGCAGTAAGCCCGGACGACGGCCACATCGCCTGAAAGCAAGTCCGATGATGAATAGGAACAGGGTTCCACAACTGAGACATCGCAATGAACAGCACGCAAGCACAAACCTCCCCACTGACGCCGCTTCTCGGTCAATGGGCCCTGATTTCATTCGACCTTGAGACTCAGCAGACCAGCGAACGAAGACCAGCTTGGGGACCCAATCCGAAGGGTCGGCTCGTGATACTTCCCAGTTCGTTCATGATGGCGGTACTTACTGCCGCAGCACGCCCAACGCCATTGACTGACGATCAGAGAGTTGCAGCCTTCAAGCAGACGATTGCCTACTCGGGTCCCATCGTGATTGACGGCGATCAGATGAAGGTGAAGGTAGATATCAGTGGGAATGAGGCTTGGGCAAACACCGTTCAAACGCGTGCGTTTAGGTTCATCGGCCAAAATCTTTCGCTCATCTCCGCATGGGCGCCGAGCTCCGCAGATCCCAGCCTTATCGTCCGAGGCATTCTTGAATGGAGGCGTGAAACGTAAACTGCGGCCTGATACGTACTGATCTG
>CAIVXG010000079.1 GCA_903909815.1 uncultured beta proteobacterium
ACGCCCTCAGGCGAAGTCTGAAGAAAACGAAAACAAGCCCGAAGAAAACGCGTCAAAGACGATGTTTGGAAGAAGACGGGGACCGAAGAATACGCACGTTCACTCCGGCTAAATCACGACAGATTCGGCCCGGCGGCCACATCTGGTGTAGTTCCTTGAATTTCGCCTGTATTCACGGCCGAGGGTCGGGGCGGCATGCCGCTCATTGCCCCATGAAAGTGGTGGCATTATGGGATAGGGCGTACCGACTTCCCTAGTGGCAGCCCGTTATATCCTTGGGCTGCGGGTGAAGCGAGACTGTGACCGCTCAATTTGGGCATTTGGGAAGATTGGCCGCTGAGCCGCGTTCGTTTCATGCGCACTCCGTACATCCGCGGCGACGCGGCCATTGCTGTCCAGCCATGCATGGTCTAGCGCTTGAGCGATATATCCGTTATGGGTCAGGCCGTCGGGTAGACAATCGGGGCTAAGCTGGCCGTTCTACTCTGGCCCCGCTAGTCCACCCTTCAGTCCATCATGAATCAATCAATAACCGCACAGTCCTTTGGTGTTTTTCCAATTGCGCCGACTCCGTTTCACTCCGATGGGCGCATCGACCACGATTCACTCGACCGCATGGCCGATTTCTACCTGTCTTCAGGCGTGACCGGGGTGACTGTATTGGGGCAGATGGGTGAAGCGCCCAAGCTGGAAGCCTCGGAAAGCCTGGCGATCGCACGGCGGCTTATCGCGCATATGCCTGTTCCGGTGGTAGTGGGAGTGACCGCGCCTGGCTTTGCCGCCATGCGCGCGCTGACGCTTGAGGTGATGGCTGCCGGCGCGGCCGGGGTGATGATTGCACCGCCCAACACTTTGCGTACCGACGAGCAGATCACCGGATACTACGCTCAGGCTGTACGCGCCATCGGTGAGGACGTACCGTTCGTGCTGCAGGACTACCCCCTTACATTCAGTGTGCAGATGACGCCGGGGGTGATTCAGCGCATCGTGCGGGACCATCCCTCTTGCGTAATGCTCAAGCACGAAGACTGGCCAGGACTCGAAAAAATTTCCGCTTTACGCCGCTTTGAAAGCGAAGGGAAGATGCGCCACATCAGCATCCTGTGTGGCAACGGGGGGCTATTTCTGGACTTTGAGTGCGAGCGAGGCGCCGATGGTGCAATGACCGGCTACGCCTTCCCCGATATGCTGGTGGAAGTGGTGCGCCTCAGCGCCCAAGGACTTCGCGACGCTGCACACGACCTATTCGATGCGCATTTGCCGCTGTTGCGCTACGAGCAGCAACCAGGCATCGGTCTGGCAGTGCGCAAATACGTAATGATGCAAAGAGGCATTTTGAGCAGCGACACACAACGCATGCCCGCAGCCAGCCTTTCAGTCACAGCCCGCGCCGAAGTCGACTACTTATTGGCGCGCCTAGAACGAGCCTAATGGGTATCCCGGACCATCGGTGATGAGTGGGTGCTTGAATGTAATCTGCGCATCAAGCCGCACCAAATCGGCATCCCTTTTGGCCACAGTCTGCAGCAGCTCAGTGACCACAGAACGCAGTTCTTCTGAACTTGCCCTCGAAAAACGTATCCCTGCACTTCTTTGCACCGACTTTGCCCAACGCATCGGACTCAGCCATCCAGCGGCGCAGCAGGTTGGCGTTGAGTCGGTTCGCCAAGGCCACGGCAGCCGTCGAGACTCCGGGCTTGCGGCAAGCGCCAATCACCTTGCGTTTGAATTCGTCGCTGTATCGACCGCGCCTGCGTCCGCCAGCAGGTATTTGAATTTCTGAAGTGTGCACGTGTCCACCTGTTTTGTGGTGGACACGATGCTTTCAGTTATCGCGGGCCTGGGCAAGATGGGTTCACTGGACGCTTACGTTGCACTTCCGGGAGTGCACCCATGCTGGGCGCACCAAACAAAAAAAAAGCCCCAATCTTTCGATCGGGGCTTTTTTGGCTATAAGAGCCTGACGATGTCCTACTTTCACACGGGAACCCGCACTATCATCGGCGCTGACGCGTTTCACTGTCCTGTTCGGGATGGGAAGGAGTGGTACCACGTCGCTATGGTCATCAGGCATAACTTTTTGTTCCATTGATCAAACTCAAGGCTTGGTCAATGCAACGAATTCATAGAGATTTAATCAGATTCACATTTTGAATGCGTCACTTGGCATAACACCTTGAAGCCCTTTTGGGGGTCATCAAAGTTATAGGGTCAAGCCGCACGAGCAATTAGTATCAGTTAGCTTAACGCATTACTGCGCTTCCACACCTGACCTATCAACGTCCTGGTCTTGAACGACTCTTTAGGGGGCTCAAGGCCCCGGCAGATCTCATCTTGAAACGAGTTTCCCGCTTAGATGCTTTCAGCGGTTATCTCTTCCGAACTTAGCTACCCGGCAATGCCACTGGCGTGACAACCGGTACACCAGAGGTTCGTCCACTCCGGTCCTCTCGTACTAGGAGCAGGCTTCCTCAAATCTGCAGCGCCCACGGAAGATAGGGACCAAACTGTCTCACGACGTTTTAAACCCAGCTCACGTACCTCTTTAAATGGCGAACAGCCATACCCTTGGGACCGGCTACAGCCCCAGGATGAG
>CAIVXG010000080.1 GCA_903909815.1 uncultured beta proteobacterium
AGCCGCTCCGTGCCCGCGCCCTCCTCGTCCTTCTCGCCGTACACCGCAAAGGTGATGCCCACGCGACGAAAGATCACTTCGGCTTCCTCGCGCCGCCGCGCCATCATGTCGCCGGGCTGGCGCGACAACCACTCGTCATAAATCTTGTACTGGTCGCGGATCTGCTTTCCCCCCGTGAAAAACTCGTAGGGAAGCTGGGTGTACATCTCGTCAAACTTTTGCATGCGCGCTCTCCTGACCCGAAGGATAGCAAGTTCCCAGCCGCAAGCCAAAGCGGCATTCAACCCGCCGCGGCTGGCACACGATGATGCCAGTAGCGCAGCGCGAGTTCGCGCTGACACAGGAGCTGATCGGGCTGCGCCGACGCCCAGGTCATGGCGCCGCAGTGCGGCGAATCCTGGACCGCTATCTTGCGCTCCAGATAGCGATCCATGACTGCCGCAGCGGGGTGGCCAAAACGATTTCGGTAGCCCGCCTGCACCAGCGCAAAACGCGGCGCAACCGCATCCAGAAACACGGCGCTGGAGGAGGTCTTGCTGCCGTGGTGCGGCACCAACAGCAGATCGGCGCGCAAGGCTTGGGTGCGGCTCAGCAACTGCGCCTCCTGCACCTGCTCTACATCGCCCACCAGCAAGGCAGTGTGCGCACCATTCGTGATGCGCAGCACGCAGCTCATGGCATTGGACTTGCGGGCGTCATCGTAGTCAGACGCCAGGGGATGCAAGACTTCGAACTGCACCTCATCCCAAACCCAGCGCTGGCCGGCTTCACAGCGCCGGGCCGGACGCAAGGCCTGCAAAGCGTGATCCTCGGCGATGGAGCTGAGCAGTTGGGTCTTGGGCTGCGTCGCCAGCAGCGCCGCTGCACCCCCGGTATGGTCGGTGTCCCTGTGGCTCAACACCAGCGTGTCGACGCGCTCGCCCAGTGCGCGCAGCAGCGGCACCAGCACCCTGTGTCCGGCATCGCTTTCGCGACTGAAGCGCGGCCCGGCGTCATAAACCAGCGCATGGCTGGAGGTACGCACCAAAACAGCATTTCCCTGCCCGATATCAGCCGCCAGCAATTCAAATTGCCCGGGGTCGGGGCGCGGACTCTGCCACAGTAGCACCGGCAACAGCAGCGGCAGGCCCAGCGCCCGCACCCGCCAGGGCCAGGGCATGACCAGCAGCGCGCCCCCTGCCACGCCCGCCACGGCGGCCCACAGCGGCGCTGCGGCGACCCAGAGCGTGGCAAACGGCAGCGCAGCCAATGCCTGCAACACCCCGGTCATACCTGCCACAGCCCAAGCCGCAGCGTCCCAAAGCGGCGCCCAGATCACACCCAGCATGGAAAGCGGAGTCAACACCAGCGTCACCCAGGGAATCGCGAGCGCATTCGCAAGCAGACCCACCAGCGACACCTGGTTGAACAGCAACAGGCTCAAAGGAGTGAGCGCCATCGTCACCACCCACTGCTCCCGAAACAGCGATCGGGCGCGGGCCGCAAGCCCCCTGGCCGTGGCGCCGCCGTCACCCGAATCCGTGGCGAACAACACGCCTACGGCGACAAAGCTGAGCCAGAAACCCGCCTGCAGCAGGGCCCAGGGATCCACGGCCACGATCACGGCCATGACCAACAGCCACACCTGCGGCCAGGGCCAGGTGCGCCCTGACAGCCTCAGGCACCCCACTGTGCACAACATGCCAATGGTGCGCTGCGACGGCACTCCCCAACCACTGAAAATCGCATAGGCGCTGGCCAGCACGATGCCACCCAGCAGGGCCGCACTGGGGGCGGGAACGGCCAGACACAGCCGCATTGAACGACGCCAGAGCCAGCCCACCACCCATACCGCAGCCCATGCAAACATGGTGATATGCACACCGGAGATGCTCATCAGATGGGCCACACCCGTGGCGCGAAAGATATCCCAATCGGAGCGATCGATGGCGTTTTGGTCTCCCACCACCAGCGCCGCGATCAAGCCCGCCTGCTGCCGATCCGCAACTCTTTCCAAGATCGCATCGCGCACGCTCTGGCGCATGACCTCCACCGGGTGTTGCCAGGTCGTGCCCAGGCGCTGCGCCGCCTCATCTCGGGCGCCGGCGCGCACATAGCCCGTGGCCTGCACGCCCTGCTCCCACAACCACAGCTCGTAATCGAAGCCATGGGGGTTGCTGTTGCCGTGCGGGGCCTTGAGCCGAACCGTCATTTGCCAGCGCTCGCCGGCCCGTACGTCGGCGGGCGGGCGTTGCAGATCTGCCAGCATATTGCCGGCATCAAAGCCGCCGCCCGGTCCGGCGTACCAGGCCAACATCAGCTTGGCTGGGAGAACGACGGCGCTACCGTCAATGTGTGCTGATTCCGGCACCAGGGTGAAGCGCAGTCCGGCCTCGTTGCGCTGGGGCATGGCCGACACCACGCCCGTGACCCGGATGTCGCGCCCCTCCAGCAGGGGGTTCAAACCATCGGCCAAAAAGACCGCAGCCCGCAGTCCCGCGCCGCCGAATCCCAATGCCACAGCGGCAACAGCAACTCCCAGCGCGGTCACCATGCTCGCACGCACGGGCGCACACACAGCGCCAAGATAGACAAGTAAGGCTGCGCCCGTCAGCGCCAGCCCGGCGTAGACTGAATCCTGCCACTGCGCGGCCTGCTGCAGCTGCGCGGCGCACCCCGATACAAAGCCGGCGAGAATGGGCCACAGCAGGGAAGTGACATCGTCGCGAGAATAAGACGTGCTAGCCATGCCTCATGCTACCTCTGGCGGATCAAACTTCGTAGAATTCTAAAAGCCCCTACACTCCAACGCCATGCCGTCCATTACCGACTCCGAACCCACTTCCGATGCCACCAACAGCCATGCACAGGGGCTGGCGATAGCGCGTCAGGCGATCGTCGATCAAGACCGCGCCGTCTATGGTTACGAACTGTTCGACCGTGCCCACGCCGTCGGCGACCATACCGCGGCCACTGACGCTGCGCTGCTGTTCAATGTGCTGTCGTTGGTCGATACCGAAGCGCTGATGGGCAAGAAGACCGTGTTCGTGAATTGCACGCACGAGAGCCTGGAAGAGGGACACCTGGAACTGGTGCAGGCCGACCGGGTGGTGCTGGAAGTGCCGCCACTGACGGACCCCTTGAAGGGGCAAATTGAGGAACGGGTGCAGGTGCTGGCGCGCTTGCGACAAAAGGGTTTTCGGCTGGCATTTGGCCACAACGTGCTGTCTCGAACTTATGAAAGCTGGCTGCCCTACGCCAACTTCATCAAACTGGATATGGCGCAGATTCGACCCGAGCTGTTGGAACCTCTGGTGCGCTTTGCGCGCCAGCACAGCACGGCCCAACTCATCGCAGAGAAAGTGGAGTTGGCCGAGCAATTCGAACGGATGCTGGGGATGGGCGTCAAACGGTTCCAGGGGCACTGGTTTGCAAAGCCGGTGCTGATCAAAACGCACGCGGTCCGGCCCTCGCAGGCCACCATCCTGCAACTCATCAACCTGGTGCGCAAGCACGCCGAAGTATCCGAAATCGAGGAACTTCTCAAGCGCGACCCCACGCTGTCGTTCACGCTGCTGCGCTACATCAACTCCTCGGGCTTTGGACTGAGTTGCGAGATCACGTCTTTTCGGCATGCCGTGATGATATTGGGCATGAAGAAGCTTTTCCGCTGGGGCGCGCTGCTGATGACGACCTCGCGCGCGGGCGAAGTGCCGGCGGCCGTGGGCACGACGGCCGTGGTGCGGGGCCGACTGATGGAGTTGCTCAGCGCCGAGTTGCTGCCGCCTGAGGAATGCGACAACGCCTTCGTCGTGGGCGTGTTTTCGCTGCTGGACACCATGCTCGGAATACCTTTGAAAGAGGCGCTGGCGTCCATCGCGCTCCCCGAGTCGATCGTGGACGCACTGCTGCACCGCAGTGGCATCTTTGCGCCTTTCCTGACACTCACGGAAGCCTGCGAAAGTGGGCACGAAGAAGACTTCCGGCGTGCAGCCAACGATTTGCACCTATCCAACCAGCAAGTGAACTGGGCACACCTGCAGGCACTCAACTGGGCCGAGACGCTGACAGACTGAGCCATTACAGCAGCCAAACCGCAGCTCGTGCTTGTACCCTGATGCCACCAGAATCTCCTACCTCAGAGCCGCCGGCAGACATCATCACCCCGGTGGCGGGTGACGCTGGCGAGCACGCAGCCATCGTGGCGCGCCAAGCGATCCTGGATGAGCATCGCGTCATCGTCGGCTACGAGTTGTTCAACCGCTCGCCTCAAGCCGCGCAACACGATCTGCACAGCGACGCCAATCTGCTGTTCAGCGTGTTATCCCTGGTTGAGGCGCAGACCGTGGGAAGCGAAAAGACGCTGTTCGTCAACTGCACCCACGACAGCCTGCGGGGACGCCATCTGGACCTGATCCATCCTGCCCGCGCCGTGCTGGAATTACCGCCCATCGAAGGCCATCAGTCCAATGAAATCGAAGCCCGCTCTCTGGTCATGGGTGAATTGCACGGACGCGGTTTTCGCTTCGCCTTCGACCACACGGTGCTGTCGCGCAACTACGCCGCGTGGCGACCTTTCGTGTCTTACGTCAAGCTCGACTTGGAACATATCCAGCCCGAATTGATCGCGCCGCTGGTGCGTTATGCCGGTCAAAATACCTCGGCCCAATTGATCGCAACCAAGGTCGAAACCGCAGAGCAATTTCAGCGTATGTCGGGACACGGCATCAAGCTGTTCCAGGGCCACTGGTTTGCGAAACCGATGCTGCTCAAGTCGCAGACCGTGCGACCGGCCCAGGCGGTCATCATTCAATTGATCGGCCGGGTACGGGCAAATGCCGATGTGAGCGAGGTCGAGGAACTCCTCAAGAAGGATCCGACCTTGTCATTCACGCTGCTCAAATACATCAACTCGTCGGGCTTTGGCCTGAACCACGTCATCACCTCGTTTCGCCACGCTGTGATGATGCTGGGGATGCAGAAGTTGTTTCGTTGGGCTGCCCTGCTGCTGACAGCGACCCGACCCGGCGGGGCGCCCGCGGCGGTGGGTGGGACCGCTGTCGTGCGCGGTCGCCTCATGGAACTGCTGGCTGCGGAATCGGGCATCCTGTCAGCCGACGAATGCGAAAGCGCGTTTGTTGTAGGCGTGTTTTCGCTTTTGGATGCCATGCTGGGGATTTCCATGGAAGATGCGATGCACGCGATTTCACTGCCCGACCCGGTGGTGGATGTGCTGTTGCATCAGAAGGGTGTCTACGCGCCGCTGTTGGAACTCACCATGGCCTGTGAAAGCGGCAACGAAGAAGTCTTTGCGCACGTGGCCACCGCGCTCAAGCTCTCCAACCGGCAGGTCAATTGGTCCCATCTTCAGGCCCTGGCCTGGGCCGAGACCTTGACCCAATAAGCGCTGTCCTGCCAGAGATCACGCGGGAAAGACTCCCGTTGAGAGATAGCGGTCCCCGCGATCACACACCACGAAAACGATGGTGGCGTCTTGCACCCGACGCGACAACTCGAGTGCGACCCAACAGGCGCCGGCAGCGGATATGCCCGCGAAGATGCCCTCCTCGCGCGCCAGTCGTCGGCACATTTCCTCCGCATCCTCCTGGCTGACGTAAGCCAGTTCATCGACCTGCGTTGCGTCGTAGATCTTGGGCAAATAGGCCTGCGGCCATTTGCGGATTCCGGGAATGCGCGACCCTTCGGCGGGCTGCGCACCGATCACCTGCACCGCGGGATTCTTTTCCTTGAGAAAGCGCGACACACCGGTGATCGTGCCGGTCGTTCCCATGGCGCTGACAAAGTGCGTGATGCGCCCTTTCGTGTCCTTCCAAATTTCCGGTCCGGTGGTTTCGTAGTGGCTGCGTGGATTGTCCGCATTGGAAAACTGATCCAGCACATGGCCCTTGCCCGCCCGTTGCATCTGCTGCGCCAAATCGCGGGAATACTCCATGCCGCCGCTCTTGGGCGTGAGAATCAGCTCCGCACCGAAGGCCTTCATGGTTTGCGCGCGCTCGATCGACAAATCCTCCGGCATAATGAGCAGCATGCGGTAGCCTTTGATCGCCGCCGCCATGGCCAAGGCGATGCCGGTATTGCCTGAAGTGGCTTCGATCAGGGTATCACCGGGCTGAATGTCGCCGCGCTCCTCAGCCCGTTTGATCATTGACAGTGCCGGCCTGTCCTTGACCGAACCGGCAGGATTGTTGCCTTCTAGCTTGCCCAAAAGCACGTTGCCGCGCCCGCGGTTTTCAGCAGCGCCAATGCGTTGCAGCGCCACCAGGGGCGTGGCACCCACGATGTCTTCAAGAGTTGGATAGTTCATCCCCTTACTGTGCCATAATTCCCCCCTTGCATTGCCCCGATGGCGGAATTGGTAGACGCGGCAGACTCAAAATCTGTTGTCGAAAGGCGTGCCGGTTCGATTCCGGCTTGGGGCACCACATTTAGAGCCGTTAAGGTCCAAAGCCTTGCGGCTTTTTTGTTTTTGATTCTCGAAAACCTGCCGCTGCCGGCGTGCGCATCTCTGCTGTGCCCATTCCCGGCACAATCGAACTCATGAAACGAAGTCATTTCCTGCTCGCCCTCGTGGCGCTCACCTGCACGCTCGCAGGGGCCCAGCCTGTGCCTTCGGGCAAGACCATTCGCATCATCGTCCCTTACGGGCCCGGTGGCCCCATCGATGTGACAGCGCGCATGCTGGCCGAGCGCGTGAAGGACACGTTGGGAGCGGTCATCATTGAGAACAAGCCCGGCGGCGGCGGCAACATCGGCGTGGACCTGGTGGCCAAGTCCGCACCCGATGGCAACACCATCGGCATCGCCGCCGTGGCCACGCACGCCATCAACCCGTGGCTCTATGCCCGGATGCCGTTCAATGCCGCCACCGACTTTGCGCCGGTCACGCAGATGCTGCGCGTGCCCAACGTGCTGGTGATGAACGCTGACACGGCGCGCCGCCTCCACATCAACACGCTGGCCGATCTCATCGCCTTCGCACGCGCCAACCCGGCCAAGCTCAACTATGGCAGCGGCGGCAACGGCAGCGCCGGGCATCTGGCAGGTGAAATGTTCAAGGCCCGGGCTGGGATCTATGCCGTGCACATCCCCTACAACGGAGGCAATCCGGCGCAACTCGCGCTGCTCAGCGCTCAGGTGGACTTCAACTTCGACAACCTGGCCACGGCGTCCGCCAACATCAAGTCGGGAAGGCTCAAGGCGCTGGCCGTGACCACCGTGCAGCGCAGCACGCTGCTGCCTGACGTGCCTGCCGTGGCGGAAACGCTCAAGGGATTTGAAGTCGATACCTGGTGGGGTCTGGTCGTGCCTGCTGCCACACCCAAAGCGATCGTGCAAAAGCTGAATCAGGCGTTTGTGGCGGCGCTGAATGCGCCCGAAACCCGCTCACGTTTTGCCACGCTCATGGCTGAACCGGTGCCGACTACGCCAGAGCAATTCGGGGCCTTCATGAAAAGCGAATTGACCAAGTACGAGAAAGTCGTGAAAGCCTCTGGCGCACGCGTTGACTGAAAGAAAGCCATGACCGAGATAGCCCTTACCGCCGCGCCGACCAGCGACCCGTCCCATGGACGCATGGGTGCCGATGAATTCTCCGAACTCGCCGACCTGCTGGACGGCCTGCGCGAGCGCTTTGACGAAACCCCGCAGTGGGAGTTCTGCGAGGGCTTCATGGCGGCACTGATTTGCTGCCGGCGCGCGATTGATCCCAGTGAATATTTTGCCGTGCTGCTGGACAGTGCGGACGATGGCACCAGCCCGTTTTCCGCGCCCGCGGCGGCCCAGCGCTTTTCCGAACTGTGGCAGCGGCGCTGGGACGAAGTCGTATCCGAACTGGAGGCTGACGCCGCGTCGCTGAACGACGAACATTGTTACCACCCCGAGGTGATGGACCTGCGCGGCCTGATCGCACAGTTGTCCGAGGAGGAGCGCGCCACGTTGGGCAACGACCCTGTGCCCTCGTTCGCGCAGATCTGGGCCATTGGCTTCATGTACGCGGTGGAAAACTGGCCCGAAGAATGGGCGCTGCCGCGCGACAAGGAGGCCGCAGCGCTGATCGACGAGGCACTGCAGGCGCTGCTGGACCTGACCGAAGACGACACCGACCCGGCCGCGATTTCCATGATGGGCGAGGACGCGCCGCCGAGCGTGAGCAAGTCCCGCGTCGATGCTTTCGGCAAGGGGATCTGGGCCGTGTACGACCTGCACGACGTGTGGGCCAGCATCGGCGCGCGCGTGCAGCAGATCCGCAAGGCGCCGGAACCAGGACGAAACGATCCGTGCCCCTGCGGCAGCGGGAAGAAATACAAGAAGTGCCACGGTACATAGCTGCGACATGGATTGCAGCGTTGCGCTCGCAATGACGAACTCCACCTCGTCATTGCGAGGAGCGCAGCAACGCGGCAATCCATCGCACTGAGCCCACGATGGAGCGATGCATGAGCCACATTCTGATTGCCTACTCAACTACCGATGGCCACACACTGGAAATCTGCCAGCGCCTGCAGCAACTGACGCAGCAACAAGGTCACCTGTGCGCCATCGCGCCGCTGACGCAGGCCGATGCGCTGGACCTGGAGTCATTCACCATGATCGTGATCGGCGCCAGCATCCGCTATGGCAAGCATCAGCCGCAGGTGGCGCAGTTCATCCAGCGGCACCAGGCGCTGCTGGAGCGCAAGGCCAATGCCTTCTTCACGGTCAACATTGTGGCGCGCAAGCCGCAAAAAGGCCGCCCTGAAACCAACCCCTACCTCATCAAATTCCTGCGCCAGATCAGTTGGAAACCCAAGCTGCTGGAAGTGTTTGCCGGCAAGCTCGACTACCCCAGCTACGGCTTTTTTGACCGCTTCATGATCCGCCTCATCATGCTCGTGACGCACGGCCCCACGGATCCGAAAGCGGTGATCGACTTCACCGACTGGCAACAAGTGGATGGCTTTGCACTGCGTCTGAGTTCCATGCCTTGAGCACCTGCGCTGCCAGCCCCGCACCAAAGCCCAGCGCCAGCGCCAGCGCCAGATCCGCCGGCGCCAATGCGGCAAAGCGAAACAGTTGCGCCAGCCAGGGCTGATACAAGGCCAGCGCCAAGAATGTCAGAGCCAGCCCGCACACCCCCCAAAGCGCCCGATTGCGCGATTGCAGTGAACCCCAAATCGCCACCCGCTGCGTGCGGTTGCCAAACATCAGGCCCAGGTTGCCCAGCACCAGCAGCGTGAAGGCAAAGGCGCGCAATTGTGGCTCATCCAAGCGCGTGCGGGCCCAAGCCGTGGCCAGCATCAGTACCAGCAACACCCACAGGCCCTGCAGCAAAGCCAACCACAGGTTGCGACCGGCAAACAACGGCGCCCTGGGGTCGCGCGCAGGCCGCCGCATCACATCGCCTTCGGACGGTTCGCCCTCGAACACCATGGAGCAGGCCGGGTCGATGATGAGTTCCAGAAAGGCGATGTGGATCGGGTACAGCAGCACCGGCCAGCCCAGCAGCACCGGCACCAGCGCCGCGCCCGCGATCGGCACGTGCACCGCCAGGATGTAGGCCATGGACTTGCGCAGGTTGTCATAGATGCGTCGCCCCAGGCGCACGGCACGCACGATGGACGCGAAGTTGTCGTCCAGCAGCACCAGCGACGACGCCTCGCGCGCCACGTCTGTGCCGCGACCGCCCATGGCCACGCCCACGTGCGCGGCCTTGAGCGCGGGCGCGTCGTTCACACCGTCTCCGGTCATGGCAACGATGGCGCCGCCGCGCTTGAGCGCCTGCACGATGCGCAGCTTTTGCTGCGGCGCAATGCGGGCACAGACACTCACGGTTTGCAGGCGCTGGCGCAGCACATCGTCGCTCAATGCATCGAGTGTGTCCCCGCTCAGCACCTCGCTGGCATCCAATTGCGCCTGGCGCGCAATCGCCCGCGCGGTCGCGGGGTAGTCGCCGGTGATCATCACCACGCGGATTCCTGCCTGCTGGCACTCGCGCACAGCCTGTGCGATTTCGGGGCGCAACGGATCCGCCAGCCCAATCAGCCCGACAAATTCGAAATCGAAGTCATGCTCGATCGCAGGCCAGTCCTGGCCGGCAAAGCGCGCCCTGGCCACACCCAGCACGCGCAGGCCCTGGTCCGCCATGGCGTCCACGGCGCCCTGGATGCGATGCTGCGCCGCCTCATCCAGATGACACAGGTCCATGATGGCTTCGGGCGCGCCCTTGGCCGCAACCATGTGTTCGGCCCCGTCCACTGCGCGCCAGACGTGCGACATGGCGCGCAGTTGCGTGGTGAGCGCGTATTCGTGCACCAGCTTCCAGTCGCGATGCAAGTGCTCGGTATCGGCCAGAAAATGCAGCCCCAAGCGGTGAAAGGCTTGCTCCATCGCGTCAAAAGGATCGGGCACGCTGGCCAGGATCGAGAACTCCACCAGTGCGTGAAAGTCTTCGGGCAAGGCATCGGGCACGGCGTAGTCCACCTTCCACAGCTGACCTTCGGCGTAGAGCTGGGCCACGCTCATGCGATTCAGCGTCAGCGTGCCGGTCTTGTCCACGCACAGCACGGAGGTCGCACCCAAGGTTTCAATAGCCGCGATGCGCCGGGTCAGGACGTGCTCGCGCGCCAGGCGCAGCGCGCCCAGCGCCGGCAGCACCGTCAGCACCACGGTGAACTCCTGCGGCAGCATGGACATGGCCAGCGCGATTCCCGCCAGCCAGGCCTGGGTCCAGTCGCCGCGCAGCCAACCCTGGATCAGCACCAGAGCCAGGCTCATGCACAAGGCCACCCAGGCCAGTCGCAGCACCAACTGTGAAGTGAGCTCCTTCAGCGGCGACTTCTCGAGCTGCAGCGCCTCCAAGGCGCTGCCAATGCGGCCGATTTCGCTGCTGGCGCCAGTGGCGCGAACCCGCGCCATTCCTTGCCCCTGATTCACCAACGTGGCCGAATACACGAGCGCAGAATCGTCGCCACCGGGGCGAGCGCTCGCCCCGGCGAGCGCTCCCACCGCCTTGCGCACGGGCACGGCTTCGCCGGTCAGGAGCGACTCGTCGACCCGCAGATTGCTGGCCGACAACAGCAAGGCGTCGGCGGCGATGCGGTCGCCCTCCGACAGTTGCATCAGGTCGCCCACCACCACCTCACTGCCGGCAATACGCGTCCATTTCCCGTCGCGCAGCACCATGGCCCGCGGACTGCTCAAATCGCGCAGCGCGGCAATGGCGCGCTCGGTCCGACCTTCCTGGTACAGCGTCAAGCTCAACACCACCAGCACAAACACCAGCAGCGCGAGGCCCTCCTGCAGGTCACCCAGGGCCACGTAAAGGCAGGCAGCCGCCAGCAGCAGCAGAAACATCGGGTCCTGAGCCGTCTCCCACACGATTTGCCCCAGCGTGCGCTGCTGCCCCCCCGGAAGCAGGTTTTGGCCGTCCTCGCGCAGCCGCTGCTCAGCCTGCGCCGAGGTCAATCCCCCCTGCGCATTCAAGACCGGGCCTGATGCTTGTAAAACCATTGTTTTGCCCCTTGCACCATCGCCAGATAAACCACCAACAACAGCATCAGAAGGCCGAAGAACGCCGCTGGCAGAGCCGTAAATCCCAGATAGGGTGCCAGCGGCGTAAAGGGCAGGATCATGGCCACGGCCACCGCGCTCAAGGAGGTGGCGACGAGCCAGATGTGCGGCCGGCTGCGCCAGGGAAGGCGGCGCGTCCGGATGACAAAGATGACCAGCACCTGGGTTGCCAAGGACTCGACGAACCAGCCCGTGCGAAACAGTCCCTCGTGCGCGCGAAACAGGGTGATCAGCAGGTAGAACGTGAGAAAGTCAAAGAGCGAGCTGATGGGCCCGATGGTGAGCATGAAGTTGCGGATGAAGGCCATGTCCCAGCGCGCAGGACGCGCCAGGTCTTCATCATCGACGTGGTCCAGGGGCAGCGAAATCTCAGACACGTCGTAGAGCAAGTTGTTGAGCAGGATCTGCATTGGCAACATCGGCAGAAAAGGAAGAAAAAGCGTGGCCGCAGCCATGCTGAACATGTTGCCAAAGTTGGAGCTGGTAGCCATCATGATGTACTTCATGACGTTGCCAAAGGTGCGCCGCCCTTCGACAATGCCGGCGTGCAGCACCATCAGATCGCTCTCCAGCAAGATCATCGCGGCGGCCTGCTTTGCCACATCGACCGCGCCCGCCACCGAAATTCCGATGTCGGCCGTGTGCAGCGAAGGCGCGTCGTTGATGCCGTCGCCCAGATAACCGACCACATGCCCGCGTGCCTTGAGCGCCAGGATGACGCGGTTTTTCTGCGCCGGATTCACGCGGCAAAATAGGTTCGCGTTCGCCACCTGCACGCGCAGGGCGTCGTCGTTCAGCGCATCAATGTCGCGCCCCAAGAGGACGCCGGTGACGGTGCGGCCCAGTTGCTCGCAGACATGGCGCGTCACTTGCTCGTTGTCGCCGGTAACGATCTTCACCGTGATTCCGCTCGCGGCCAATGCCGTTAAAGCCTGCGCTGCACTGGCCTTGGGCGGATCAAGAAATCCGGCAAAACCGGCGAACACCAGCGCGCTCTCGTCCGACAGCACGGCGTGCGGATAGTCGGCTGCCACCCCGCGTCGGGCGATGCCCAGCACCCGAAAACCTTCCTGTCCCAGGGAATCGAACAAGGTGTTGATGCCCGCACGCGCGGCCTCGTCCATGATGAGCGGCGCACCCGAGGGGTCCTCGTAGTGGGTGCAGATTTGCAGCACGTCCTCGGGCGCGCCCTTGACCACCAGCGTGCGCGTCACCACGCCTGCGAGCTGGCGTTCCAGCAACACCGAAACGCGGCGGCGCTCGAAATCAAAGGGCACCTCGTCGATCTTGCGCCAGGCGCTCACGTCAATCTCCTTGTGCGCCAGAATCGCGTCGTCCAGTGGGCTCTTCAGCCCGGTCTCGAAGCTGCTGTTGAGGTAGGCCAGCTCCAGCACCCCGGCGCTTTCCACCCCAGCGGCATTGACGTGGCGCTCCAGGCGGATGCGCGCCTCGGTCAGGGTCCCGGTCTTGTCGGTGCACAGCACGTCCATCGCACCCATATCCTGGATCGCCGAGGGTCGCTTGACAATGACCTTCAGGGCGGCCATGCGCATGGCACCGCGCGCCAGTGTCACGGACACCACCATCGGCAGCAACTCCGGCGTGAGTCCTACGGCCAGGGCCACGGCGAACAGGAAGGACTCGATCAGCGCCCGATGAAAGGCCAGGTTCACGAGCAGCGTGAACAGCACCAGCAGCAGGGTCAGCCGCATGATCAGCATGCCAAAGCGGCGCGTGCCGATCTCGAACGCGGTGGGCGGCGCCTGCAGCGCCAGGCTGTCGGCGATTTGACCCAGCGCGGTGGTACTGCCGGTGCGGCCGATCTGCGCGCGCGCACTGCCGCTCACCACCGAACTGCCCATGAACACGGTGTCGTCGGCGTCAAGCTCCCAGGCATGGGCTGCAGTGGCAGTGCCAGCGCGCTTTTCCACCGGGTAGGGTTCGCCCGTGAGCTGAGCCTGGTTCACAAAGAAGTCATGGGCTTCGATCAGCTTCGCGTCGGCCGGGATCAGACTGCCGGCGCAAAGCAGCAGCACGTCGCCCGGCACCAATTGCGACACCGGCAGCTCGACCGGTGCACCGTCGCGCAGCACCGTGGCCAGCACCGCCACCTGGGCGGCGAGCGCCGCAGCGGTCTGCTCGGCCCGGTATTCCTGCACGAAATCCAGAGTCACGCTGATGAGCACGATCACGCCTATGATGAGCGAGCTGCTCAGGTCGCCGGTCAGCGCCGAGACGGCGGCAGCCACCATCAAGACCAGCACCAGCGGACTGCGAAAGCGCACCAGGAACTGCAGCCAGATCGGACGCGCGTAGGCCGGATGCAGGCGGTTCGCGCCAAACTGCAGCAGGCGCGCGGCCGCGTCAGAAGCGCTCAGGCCAGGGTGTAAGGGGTTGGGGGTGAACATGGGGTCGCAGAGTGTTGCACCGCTGCGCTTGCATCTTAGCCCCAGGGTGCGCTGGCGTCGTGTTCGCTACCGCACCAAGCGGCGTTGCAAGTTCAGGCTACCAAACGCGAAGTCCGCGGCACATGGGCCAGCAGGAACTCCATCTGATCCGCCATGATGCGGCGATTGCGCAAGATGAAATCCTCCCACAGGCTGGGCACATATGGCGCGTACAGCAGCGGCATATGCGCCTGCTCCGGCGTTCGATGGCTCTTGCGGTGGTTGCAGGTGCGACACGCCGTGACCACGTTCATCCAGCAGTCGACGCCGTTCTGGGCAAACGGGATGATGTGCTCGCGTGTGAGATCCTCTTCGTCAAACAGATCGCCACAGTAAGCGCAAAGCTTGCGGTCGCGCGCAAACAGCTTGGCATTGGTCAGGCTGGGCTTGAGGTGAAAGGGGTTGATGTTGGGCACGCCGCGTGTGCCGATGATGCTGTTCACAGCGATGATGGACTGCTCGCCGCTCAAGGCGTTGTGCCCGCCTCGAAACACCGCCACCTCGGCGCCCATCTCCCAGCGCACTTCCTGCGCCGCGTAGTGGATCACCGCCTGCTCCAGCGATATCCAGGACTGGGGCAAACCTTGGGCCGACAGCTTCAAGACCTTCAATGCAACCTCCGATAAACAACAAACGTCACTTGCTCGGGGCCAGCCCATGCCAAAGGCTGGTCGCAAGGCACAATATACCCGCTTTGTGTGACTGTTTCGTTGCCATGCCCCCTGTTTGGCCAACGCTTTGCTATAAAAAAAGAGATACCTCCTCCATGCGCATTTTTCGCGGCTTTCACCATCCCGACATCGCACCCGCCTGCGCATTGACCATCGGCAACTTTGACGGCGTGCATCGGGGCCACCAGGCCATGCTCGCGCTGCTCAACAGCGAGGCGCGGCACCGCGGGGTGCCCAGCTGCGTCATGACGTTCGAGCCGCATCCGCGCGACTATTTCGCAGCCACCCAGCGCAAGCCGGAGTTGGCGCCGGCGCGCATCGCCACCCTGCGCGACAAGCTCACCGAACTGGAGCGCTGCGGCGCCGACCAGTGCGTGGTGCTGCCGTTTGACGCGCGCCTGTCATCGCTGCTACCGCAGGCATTTGTCGACCAAGTGCTGATGCGCGGCCTGGGGGCGCGCTACGTGCTGGTGGGCGACGACTTTCGTTTTGGCGCCAGGCGCGCGGGCGACTACACGACGCTGGACACGGCCGGTCAGGCGCTGGGCTTTGACGTGGCGCGCATGAACAGCTACGAGGTGCACGGCTTGCGCGTCTCGAGTTCGGCGGTGCGCGACGCGCTCAATCAGGGCCGCATGGACGACGCAGCGCGTTTGCTGGGGCGACCCTACAGCATCAGCGGTCATGTGGTGCATGGGCGCCATCTCGGGCGCGAACTGGGTTGCCGCACGCTCAATCTGCGCTTTTCGCACTGGAAGCCCGCAGCCAGCGGGATCTTTGCGGTACGGGTGCACGGCCTGGCCGCCCAGGCGGCCAACGGAGTGGCCAATCTGGGCATACGCCCGTCTCTGGACGCCAGCGACGTGAATGGCGGGCGCGTGCTGCTGGAGACGCACTGCCTGGACTGGCCCGTCGCCCTCGGGCTCGAGGGGGGCTACGGTAAAATCATTCGCGTGGAACTGCTGCACAAACTACATGAAGAATTGAAGTACGACGGCCTGGACGCGCTCAAGGCGGGTATCGCGCGCGACTGCGAGGACGCGCGTTCGTACTTCAATTCGCTGCACACGCAGACCCAGCGCCAGACCACCCGGGACCGAATTTAGACGATCCGTCCGGCCTGTTCGCCGCCCCCTGATCAAGCTCTGGGCGTTCGGGTTTTCCTCCACTTCAGCAGCCCTCGCTCGGGCTGAGCTTGGTCCCCGCCTTCAAGAAGTTTCGACATGCCTGAACCCAAAGCCGATTACCGCAGCACCCTGAATCTGCCCGACACGCCCTTTCCCATGCGCGGCGACCTGCCCAAGCGCGAACCGGGCTGGGTCAAGGAATGGGACGAACAAGGCATCTATCAAAAACTGCGCGCTGCCCGCGCCGGTGCGCCCAAGTTCATCCTGCACGATGGCCCGCCCTACGCCAATGGCAAGATCCACATCGGACACGCGGCCAACAAGATCCTGAAAGACATGATCGTCAAGGCGCGCCAACTCAAAGGCATGGACGCCGCTTACATCCCGGGTTGGGACTGCCACGGACTGCCGATCGAGAACGCCATCGAAAAGCTCTACGGCCGCAATCTGCAGCGCGATGAGATGCAAGCCAAGAGCCGCGCCTTCGCCACCGAGCAGATCGAGCAACAGCGCATCGACTTCAAGCGCCTGGGCGTCCTGGGCCTTTGGGACAAGCCTTACCGCACCATGGATTTCAGCAACGAGGCCAACGAGATCCGCGCCTTCAAGCGCGTGGTGGAGCGCGGCTTCGTGTACCGCGGCCTCAAACCTGTGTACTGGTGCTTTGACTGTGGTTCCTCGCTGGCCGAGTTCGAAATCGAATACGCCGACAAGAAGTCGCAGACGCTGGACGTCGCTTTCCTGTGCGCCGAGCCCGAGAAGCTCGCAGCCGCCTTCGGTCTGGCGTCCTTGATCCAACCGGCATACGCCGTGATCTGGACCACCACCGCCTGGACCATCCCTGCAAACCAGGCGCTGAACCTGAATCCGGCCCTCGATTACGCGCTGGTGCAGACCGAACGTGGCCTGCTGCTGCTGGCCTCGGTGCTGGTGGACAAGTGCCTGGAGCGCTTTGGCTTGAGCGGGACTGTGCTCGCCACCACCCTGGGCGAGCGCCTGGGCGGACTCCAGTTCAGGCACCCGTTGGCCCACGCAGACGCAGGCTTTGACCGGCTCAGCCCGGTCTACCTGGCGGATTACGCCACGGCCGAAGACGGCACCGGCATCGTGCACTCCGCGCCCGCCTACGGCGTGGAGGATTTCAACTCCTGCGTCGCACACGGCATGAAGTACGACGACATCCTGAATCCGGTCCAGGGCGACGGCCGCTACGCGCCCGAACTGCCGCTGTTTGGCGGCCTGAATATCTGGAAAGCCTGCCCCATCATCATCGAAGCGCTGGGCGCTGCCGACCGCTTGTTTGCCACCAGCACCATCAGCCACAGCTACCCGCACTGCTGGCGCCACAAGACGCCGGTGATCTACCGTGCAGCGGCGCAGTGGTTCGTGCGCATGGACGAAGGTACGGGCGTATTCACCCAGGACAAGGCGAGCAAGACGCTGCGTCAACTGGCACTGGACGCCATCGAGCGCACCGATTTCTTCCCCGAGAACGGACGCGCACGTTTGCGCGACATGATCGCGAACCGGCCCGACTGGTGTATCAGCCGCCAGCGCAGCTGGGGCGTACCCGTGCCCTTTTTCCTGCACAAGGATTCAGGCGAGTTGCACCCGCGCACACTGGAGATCATGGACATCGCCGCCGACATGGTGCAGCATGGCGGGATCGAGGCCTGGAGCAAGGCCAGCGCCCAAAGTATCATCGGCGCCGACGACGCTCAGGCCTACACCAAGAGCACCGACATCCTGGAGGTGTGGTTCGACTCCGGCACCACGCACACGACGGTACTCAAGGGTTCGCACCCGGGCAGTGCCCATGAGGAAATCGACCCGAGCACGGGCGTGCCCGGGCCCGAAGCGGATCTGTACCTCGAAGGCCATGACCAGCACCGCGGCTGGTTCCACTCCTCTCTGCTTACCGCCTGCGCCATGTACGACCGCGCGCCCTATCGCGGCCTGCTCACGCACGGCTTCGTGGTGGACGGAAAAGGCCGCAAGATGAGCAAGAGCGAGGGCAACGTGGTGGCGCCGCAGCAGGTGAGCGACAAGATGGGGGCCGAGATCATCCGCCTTTGGTGCGCCGCCACCGACTACTCGGGCGATCTGGGCATCGACGACAAGATCCTGGCGCGCGTGGTTGACACGTATCGCCGCGTGCGCAACACGCTGAAATTCCTGCTCGCCAACATCAGCGACTTCGACGCTGCCACCGACGCCGTGCCGATGGACCACATGCTGGAGATCGACCGCTACGCGCTGGCTCGGGCCGAGCAGTTGCAGGCCGAGGTGCTGGCGCATTACGAGGTATACGAATTCCACCCGGTCGTGGCCAAGCTGCAGGTGTATTGCAGCGAAGACCTGGGCGCGTTCTATCTGGACGTGCTCAAGGACAGGCTCTACACCACCGCGCCCAAGTCCCTGGCGCGGCGCAGCGCGCAGACTGCGCTTTGGCACATCACGCATTCCTTTGTGCGCTTGATGGCGCCTTTCCTCAGCTTCACGGCCGAGGAGGTGTGGAAGGTATTGGGCGCGAGCGAATCCATCTTCATGGAAACCTACTGGTCGTTCCGGGCCGTTCCCGGCGGGGAGATCAGCCTTCCGGCCAAATGGAGCCGCATCCGCGCCCTGCGCGAACTTGTGAACAAGGAAATCGAGACCCTGCGCGCAGACGGAAAAGTCGGCTCATCTCTGCAGGCGGTGGTGACGCTCACCGTGCCGGCCGACGACCACGAACTCCTGGCCAGCCTGGGCTTCGACCTGAAGTTCGTGTTCATCACTTCGGCGCTGGATCTGCTCGAGGGAGAGGCGATCCAGATCAGCGTGCAGCCATCGACCGCCGTGAAATGCGAGCGCTGCTGGCACTACAGCGACGACGTCGGTGTGGACCCCGCGCATCCGACGATTTGCGGCCGCTGCGTGAGCAACCTGAACGGCGAGGGCGAAGTCAGAACCTTTGCCTAGGAGAATTATTCGGCTGGTGTACAGTCAGTTCTGTAAATGAGATGAAAAGCTCCTGCGAGGGAGCATTTTGGTGAACTTTCTATTTTCAAAACCGACTCGAAACATTCGCCCTCATGGCCACGCCAGTACACCCGGAGCGTCTGCGCAAGATTTGTTCGCTGTTTGACGAATACATCGAGATGTACGCCTCGCGCGATGAGCGCCTGACGCAGCATTTCGGCGAAAGCTTCAGCGGCTACACCGGCGGCGGACAGTTCCTGGTCAAGGACAGGCGGGAATGGGTTGAGATCACGCTGCAGGATTTTGCGCAGGTGCCAAGTCCCATCCGCATCGACGTGCTCGACCTGTCGCTGCAGGACGTGAGCCACGACGTGGTGGTCGCAACCGCCTTCTTTCAGATTCACCTGCCGATTCCCGATGCCATGAGGGCGCGCGAGACGGCGCGGCTGGTCCTGATATTTCGGCTCGAAGGCAAGGATTGGAAGATCGTGCACAGCGGCAATTCCATTCCCTATCCACTGATTCAGGAAGGTGAGATCTACCCGCTCAAGGGCTTACAGCACCGCAACGACGCGCTCGAAACCCTGGTGCAGCAGCGCACTCTGGCATTGCGCGAAAGCGAGTCCCGCATGCGCAACGTCCTGGATGCCACCCTGGACGCCGTGGTCACGATGGACGCCCTCGGCAAAATCACGGGCTGGAACAATCGCGCCCAAACCATGTTTGGTTGGACTGCGGTGCAGGCCGTGGGCCGTTCGCTGCAGGACACCATCGTTCCGCCGCGACATCGGACGGCGCACCAGCGCGGGCTGACCCGCTTCCTTGCGAGCGGGGAAACGCGCATCATGAATCGACGCCTGACGATGACGGCGCTGCGCCGCAACGGCGAAGAGTTTCCGATTGATATGTCGATTTCGTCGATCAAGACCGCGGGCAACTATGAATTCAACGCCTTCATTGCCGACACCAGCGAACGCAAGAAGAAGGAAGAAGCGCTGGGCGAACTCACCCACCAGTTGAGAGAAAGTGAAGCCCTCTATCGGCTGCTGACAGAGGATGCACTGGATGTCATCTGGAAGACCGACTGCGACCTGCATTTGACCTATGTTAGTCCGGCGGACGAGCGCCTGCGCGGCTTTAGAGCCGACGAGATGATCGGGCGCCACCTGTTCGAAATGTTCGCCGAGGAATCGGCAACAGAGGTACAGAACATCGTGGCTCAAAGTCGCAAAGCCGAACAACCCGGCGCGCAAGCCGGATTTTTCAGCTTTTCGGTGCAGCACCGCTCCAAGGACGGACGTCTGATCTGGGGCGAAGTGCTCTCCAAGCCGGAACGCGACGACCAGGGCTTGATCACGGGACATCATGGCATCACGAGGGAAATCACCGAGCGCAAGCAGCTTGAAGATCAGGTGCACCAGTTGGCGTTCTATGACCCGTTGACCCAGCTACCCAATCGGCGCCTGCTCGATGAGCGATTGACACACTGCATCACCGCGAGCAAGCGCAGCGGCCGCTATGGTGCCTTGATGTTCATCGATCTGGACAATTTCAAACCGCTGAATGACACCCACGGGCATGTCGTGGGTGATTTGCTATTGGTCGAAGCGGCCGCCCGCCTGAGCGACTGTGTGCGCGAGGTGGATACCGTGTCCCGCTTCGGTGGCGATGAGTTTGTCGTGCTGTTGAGCGATCTGGATTTGGATCAGGCGGCATCGATGGCACAGTGCAGTCACGTTGCGGAGAAGATCCGCAGCAGTCTGGCCACACCCTACCTGCTACGCGTCAGCCGTGACGGGGAGGCCCCGATCTGCGTCAGTCATCGCTGTTCGGCCAGCATTGGTGTCGCCTTGTTCGTCGGCGCCGATCTCAGTCAGGATGAGATCTTCAAGCGCGCCGATGCAGCGATGTATCAAGCCAAGGATGCCGGGCGAAATCTGTATCGGGTCTTTAACGCCAGCGCCTGAGCGCGGCAGCACTGGATGCTCCACCGGAGTTCAGCAGCGGCGCATCCGATTTTTTTGACCAGGCATTACCCAGTCAAGTCACCCGTCCCATTGCGAGCCGTTTGCGTGCGAACTGCCAGGTCCAACCGAGCGCTTTGAAGCTGTTGCAGCGCAGCCTGTCGCAGACTGCGTCGAATGCCCGCCCGGAGGCACCCTGCTCAAGGCATGTTGTCGGCAGTCCATTGTGAAACCGGAAGTGGTGCTGGGCGCCCTCGCTTCAAATATGATGTGATCCTTGCGCGGTAACACGCCGGCGCATCGGCTCCTGTTTGATTCCCCTTCACTATTTACCCGGCACAACCGATTTAACCCCAGTTCTGGCCCTACCGATTCATGTCAAAACAAACAAAAAGCCTCATCCCCTGGCTGGGCTTCGCCATGGTGCTGATACTGGCAGACCAGTTCATCAAGATCCTGATCATGGGCAACTACCAACTCGGCGATTCGCAGCCGGTGACGTCGTTCTTCAATCTGGTGCGCGCTCACAACACCGGTGCCGCGTTCTCATTTCTGCGTGATGCTTCGGGCTGGCAGCGCTGGCTCTTCACCGGCATTGGCGTGGTGGCGGCCGGCGCCATCGTGTGGATGCTGATCGCCCATGCGGGGCAAAAGTTGTTCTCATTTGCGCTGGCCTGCATCCTTGGTGGCGCCGTGGGCAACGTCATCGACCGCCTGCGGCTGGGCTACGTCGTGGACTTTCTTGACTTTCACTACGCTGATCTGCATTTCCCGGCCTTCAATCTGGCCGACAGCGCCATCAGCGTCGGCGCCGCCTGCCTGATCCTGGACGAACTGCTGCGCGTGCGCCGCACACGATGAAGCATCTGCTGAACCTGCTGGCGGCGATCGCGCTGTTGGTGTGGGGCACGCAGCTGGTGCGCACCGGGATCCTGCGCGTGTTTGGCGCGAGCCTGCGCCAGGTGCTGGCCACGAGCCTGAACAACCGGTTCACGGCAGCTTTGGCAGGCCTGGGCGTGACGGCGGTGGTGCAGTCCAGCACCGCCACCGCGCTCATCGTTGCGGCCTTCGTCGGCCAGGGGGTGGTGGCGCTGCCGGCGGCACTGGCCGTGATGCTGGGCGCGGACATCGGCACCAGCCTGATGGCGGTGGTGTTCTCCTTTGACCTATCCTGGCTGTCGCCGCTGTTCATCTTCGTCGGCGTGGTGCTGTTCGTGGCGCGACAGTCCACCAACGTCGGGCGCGTGGGGCGGGTGCTGATCGGCCTGGGTCTGATGCTGCTGGCGCTGCAACTGGTCACGGTGTCGACAGGCGTGCTCACCCAGTCGGCGGCGGTCAAGGCCATGCTGGCCTCGCTCAACAGTGACCTGCTGCTGGAACTGACCATGGGCGCCGTGCTGGTGGTGGTGTCTTATTCCAGCCTGGCGATCGTGCTGCTTACCGCGACGCTGGCGGCATCGGGCGTGATCCCATTGGATGCGGCACTGGGGTTGACGCTGGGCGCGAACCTGGGCAGCGGACTGCTGTCGATGTTCACTACGGCACGCTCCGAAGTGGCGGTGCGCCATGTGCCCCTTGGCAACTTCATCTTCAAGGCCCTGGGCGTGCTGCTGGCCGCGCCCTTCCTGGGCCTGTGGCTGCGCTACGTGCGCCCCTACCTGGGCGACCCGGCCTCGGTCGTGGTGCTGTACCACCTGTGCTTCAACCTGGTCGCAGGCTGCCTTTTCATCGGCCTGACCGCACGCGTTGCCGGTTGGTCCAGGACGCTGCTGCCAGCCCCGGATGAAAAGGGCGGCGCTGCCCACGGCGGGCGACCCAACCACCTGGACCCTTCGGCGCTGACGACGCCTTCGCTGGCAATCTCCTGCGCGGCGCGCGAAGCCCTGCACCAGGCCGACGTGGTCGAGACCATGCTGCGCGGCGCGCTCACCGTCATCCGCGACGGCAACATGGAACTGTCGCAGGAACTGCGCGCGCTTGACGACCAGGTCGACGGCATCTACTCGGCCATCAAGTACTACCTGACCAAGATCTCGCGCGAAGCATTGGGCGAGGATGAGAGCCGGCGCTGGACCGACATCATCAGCTTCACCATCAACATGGAGCATATCGGCGACATCATTGAGCGCGTGCTGATCGACATCGAGGACAAGAAAATCAAGCCGGGCCGCAGTTTTTCCGAGGCAGGCATGGCCGAAATCTGCGAACTGCACGCCAGGTTGCTGGACAACTTGCGGCTGTCGATGAGCGTTTTTCTCAACGGCAATGTGCGCGACGCGCAAAAGCTGCTGGAGGAAAAAGCGCGCTTTCGCGACCTGGAGCGCGCTTACGCCACGGCGCACCTGCAGCGACTGTCGGACAACACGGTGCAAAGCATCGAGACCAGTTCGCTGCACATCGATCTCATCAGCGAACTCAAGCGCATCAACTCACACATCTGCTCCATCGCCTATCCGATCCTGGACTCCGCCGGCGCGCTGGCGCCGAACCGCCTGCGCGCGCCAGCGCACTAAA
>CAIVXG010000081.1 GCA_903909815.1 uncultured beta proteobacterium
CTGGCATCCCAACAGATGAGCGCGAAACTCCCAAAATACAGGACGTACTGCGGCTCATAGTTCCCGCCCGCAACGTCGCTGACCAATTTCGCCGCCACCGGTGGCCTTCTCAGATCCTGATGAATACAGATTTCTTCGGGACAGTTGGTGCGAACTGCATGAAGTGCTTCAGAGCAATCCTGTGAATCGAGATCAACCTTTGCGCTGACGAGTGCAAGACAGATCTTCCCGTTCCGGGTTACCGCGAATACTTCCATGATTCAAGCGCCTCCAGAAGGTACAGAAATACACATTTGCGACGACGTTGATGAAGCACTTTGGCTCTCCGTCCATTCTTTGATGGCGACTCGATTGTTTCGAACGATCGCGAGCTGCTCTTGAACCCAGACAAGGTCTTCGTCGTCTGGGTCCGTCAATGGCAGCAAGATTTCCAACGCACGCAGCAGGAGTTGCTCGGCTTCGTCGAAAAATCCCTGATTGCCCAGAAGTCGCCCCAGATGGGAGTGCACATAGGACAGTCTGAATCCAGTGCAGTGGGTGGTCTTGTAGATGTCCAACAAGCGTCTGAACAGTTCAACTGCTGCGAGGTCATCGGCCTTTGTATCCCTGCGCTCGAACACGAGCGCATAGTCGAATAGCATATGAGCCAGTTGCGGGTGACAAGGGCCCAACGCACGTTCCTGTATTGCGAGAGCACGCAGGTACAGCGGCTCGGCGGCAATCAGATCGCCTCTTGCACAGAGAATGTCCCCCAACATTCGCACCGACAGCGCTGTATCCGTGTGGTCTGAGCCGAGAATCTCCTCTCTGGCCTGAAGCGCCTCCTGCATCAGAACTTGCGCCCCTTCAAAGTCACCCTTTAGGAGCAGTAAATTGCCCAGTGTATGTGTCGCCGTCGCAATCCCAGTCGCCGTCGGCTCATGGGACTCCTCAAAAATCTCAAGAGCCTGCCGCAACAAGGGCTCGGCGCCTGAGTAGTCGTCGTTGCGCATGAGAAGCAAGCCAAGATCATGAATGATCCCCGCTGTATCGTTGTGTGAGATGCCACGCTCGCGTGTCATGATGTCCAGCGCCCGCCGCATGAACGTTTCGGTCTCGGCGTAGGCACCCGTGCAACTCAGCATATTTCCCAAGCCCTGGTTCATGGTTGCGGTAGTGATGCTGTCAGGCCCCATATTCCGCTCGCTCAGTTCTACCGCCAGCCTGAATGTGGCGACAGCAGACGGCAAATCGCCTACTGTGAAGTGTGATTCGCCGAGGGCATTCATCGCCGCAAATGTCTTTTCGTGGGCGTCCCCGTAGATGACGCGTGCCAGATCCAGATGACGCTTCCACAATTCGTTCGCCTCCTGAAGTCTGTGCTCACCCGCCAGTTCGATGGCTGCCGCTTCGAGCTCTTCAAGTTCCTCGATGAGTTCCGGGCCGACCTGCATTTGCGATGTTCCCATTCATGACTCCTTGGGTTGGGTGATTGTGCTTCGACCAGAACGCCGACAAAACGCTGCGCTCCGCTATTTCGCACCAAAAATACGTGCGAAGCCTGGACAGCTTACGCCTGCAATGGCTCACCAGGCGAGCCCGGTGCAGCTCTGTTTCAACGTGACCCCTTACCTCAAGAGAAAGCAGTCAAAAGACTCTTCCAATGGGGTCCGTCAATTTCACAATTTTCTGATCAATTCAGAAAGCGCATCGGGTTAACCGGAGAATGCAACAGGCCCTTGAACACTTGCGTCGTGCCGGACAGTCCCAACCGCAAATAGGCGAAGATCAGGGCATAGCCCAGCAAATTGGCGGTGGGCAGAAACAGCACCGAAAAAAACACGCCTGCTTCTTGCAGATCAGTCTGCATGTGGTGGGTTTCAGCCCAGGTCGAAGTCACATGGTATGAAATGGAGGCGCCCAGAAAACCATACATCAATGGTCCCCAATGTCGGTTCATCAGCGACATTGCGATCATCATGGCCACCGTGACCGTCGGAAAGAAATAGGGGGCGGTCTGAATCAGCCAGTTGGGCGTTCCGAGATAGCGCATGTGGCCACCACTCTTGAGCGTCGCCCTGAGCGCAACCACGCGGTTGAACGTCAACCAAGCAAAGATGCAGTGAGTGATTTCATGCTCAAGGGTGCTGAGGAAATCGACGTCAGTGCGGCGAATGAGGACGTACCAGAGGGCCATATAGGCGGCAACACCAACCACAATCGGCCACAGGTGAGCGACACCCGTGCTGAACGTCTTCAGCTGAATGAAAAGACTCAGTGCGGTCGCCGGTAAAAAGGCGGCGCATGCCAAGGCCAAAGGCCATTTGCACAGCGCCAGAAACAGGGCGGATTTTTGGTGAAGCATGCGTAATCAGTGGCGGCTAAATCGTTGATGAGTCAGAAACCGGCGCTCTCAGAATGTCTTCGGGTCTGCAGTATCTCTGAGTTCTGCGACAAAGCTTGTCGCGGTGCCACTCTCAACCTTGACCTCTCTCGTCCAGTTTTCAGCCCCCCGAACAACGACAGCGGCAAACTGCCACTGTCTATTGCGACATGATTTGTCGCCACAGTTCTGCATAGTCGCAGCAAGGCTCCGGCAGTCATGTGGCGATCCCGTCAACCGTCCGGGCCGTGACGGCAGTAGTGACGCTCCGGATTCAAGGATGCATTGCCCCGCGTCAAGTCATAGGGACATTCATGGACAAAGTGCAGATTTCTGTGAAGCGGGAGGTCTTCGAGCGCCTACAAGCCCTCGCCGAACCACTGATTGATGATGCAAGCAGCGTGATCGAACGTCTGGTCAAGCACTGGGAGACCTGGCCACCCTGCCCTGCAACTGGCGAGATGGCTCTAGCAGACCACGAGCCTCAATGGTGGCGGATCCCTGGAGGCAAAAGGCTGCTGGTTGGCACCAAACTTCGAGCCAGGTATGCAGGTTACACGTTTGACGCAGCCGTCGTGACGGACGGTATTGAGTTCAATGGTCGCACCTACAACAGTCCGCGGTCTGCGGCGATTGCCGCGAACAATTCGATCGGGACATTCGCTCAGGCCGCCAGAACAAGCGGTCTGGACTTCTGGGCGGTGGAGCATGTCAAGACGAAGCGATGGGTTTCGATCGACTCACTGGAGGCCGCAGGTGGGTAGTGTCCCCTGGCCGCGGTCGAGAGGAAAAACTGATGGCACATCTTCTTGACGTCAACTCTTGACGCGGCCGGCAGCGAGAATCGGTGCGCGACGGGGGGCGGGACTGCAGTCGTTGGCAAAGGCAGCCGTCCAGGACATCAAAAGTCGGCCAAGCGCCAGAAGCTGAATGAGGTCATCGCAACGCAAGCCCATCGAACAAACCTATCGGATTTTCATAGTGTCACCCAATAAAGAAGACCCTGAAAAATGGGTTGACGCCATTTCCGGGGCTCCAGTTTCTGTCGATGCAGCGACAGAACTGGACGATGCTGATGGGTTCGAGTTTGGCCTTGACGATCTCTTCGAAACCGAGTGGGAGGCAACTCGCACGCCGTTTGTTGTCGCCGATCTGGAGGTGACCGATGTTTCTGCACAGGTCGGTGAGATCCTGGAGTTTTCTGCCTTGCTGGTCAATCCCGACGGCGAGATCACTGCCGAGTTTTCACGGATGGTGCGTGTGACGGGACCTGTTTCTCTTTGGCTTCTGACGGCAATGGAAATCAGCCGAGCCGATATAGAGCGTGATGGACAACCGTTTGCTGACGTGATGAAGGCCTTCGTCGATTTCATTGGCGATCGACCCGTCTTCATGCATCATGCGGCGTTTGAAGAGCCCTTCCTGAAGAAGGCCGCGCAAGCGATCCAGCAGGAATTCCACAACCCGTTGCACGATACCCTGCAGCTAGCAGAATTGACTTGGCCTAAGTTGCCGAGGCACAGTTGCACGGTGTTAGCGGATCACCTTGGCATTTCCAACTTCATGGAGACTTCACTGGACTGCGCGAAGTTAACGCTTGCCGTGTTGCTGGCCGCACGCGAAGACGCTTTCAGTGGCAGTAACACATTTTTTCGCCACCACCGGAACCCAAAGCCGGACACTGCATAAAGTTCCCGAAAAATTGATGCGGGGCTACCGAAGACAGCTTAATGCCACAAAGGGAACGATCCATGGACGACGAATCTGATGCTGAACCTGAAATACTTGTCCGGACGCTTCTCCCTGCCGCGCCGCGCGACGGTGGCGTCGTACACGTCCTGGTGCAGTTGGTGGCGCCACCCCGACCTGACTACCTTGTTGAATCCCATGTCCTGAATCGTTCTCCTCTCAGACTGGGGCTCGTTTTGGACTGCTCGGCCGGCATGACGGGAAAGCCATTCGAGGAGGCACTTCAATGCATTCACCATATTGTTGCCGGCATGGAGCCGTCTGACCAGGTCGCACTGGTGCTCTGTCGCGGCGAGGTCGAAGTGCCAGTCCCATTGCAGATGGCTAAGACCGGATACGAGAAGATCGTCGAAGCTGTCGCAGACGTTGAGCAGGAAGCCGTCTCTCCTCTGTTTGACGGCTGGTTGGAAGGAGTCAGGCAACTTGCACAAGGCGAGAGCGGAACTATTTCAAGGATTGTCGTATTTTCGGATGGGTACACCGCCGACAAAGACACCAGTGCCGGGATTGAAAATCTCTGTGCCGAATGGCTGACAAAGGGAATCAGTACTTCGACCGTGATCGTAAGCAGTGGTGGCAGCCACGAACTGATGGATCGCATGGCGCGGTCGGGTGGCGGACAGCAATACAGCGGCTACGGCGTCAAGGATCTTTGCAAAGGGTTTGACCAGGAGTTCGCCCTGTTCAACGCGATGTGCTGGGAGTCCATTTCGTTAACCGTCCGGCCGTCGCGAGAGGTATTGTCCATCGATCCGCTCCCGCCGCGTCATGACCCAAGTGCTATACGCATCCACTATTCCCTTGCGGACTTGCGTTTTGGGTGCGAGTCCTCGTTTCTTTTCCGGCTTCACGTTGGGCCAAGCAACGAGGAATTTCGCTCGCTCTTTTACTTGCAGGTGCGCGGTTCCTGTGATCGTCATAACTGCATGCACGACACTGGCGGCTCGGGTCCGGAAATGGAAAACGTAGATGCCGAAACCTTGGCAACCCTTCCACGGGATGAACTGGTGGCAGAAAAATTGTCGGGCGATTTTCGTGAATTGAATTACTGAGGCGGTCGTGGCCATGATGAAGGCCACCAGATCATCCCCACCTGGTCAGGAGGTTGGCGCTGCTGTCGGCTCCCACAAGTTCGACGCCTTCCGTAAGCGTTGGTTCAACGAGTCTGTCGATGACTTTCAGTTGCGACTCAAAGGCGGTCAAGCGATTCGCGTAGGGCTCCATCACGCCTGAGTCAGTGGGTGAAATCGGCAGACCTAGCCACTCGGCAAATTGCTGCCTGGACACCTCACCATGGTCCAGCAGGCCTCGGGCCACGCTCATGAAAACCGACCGATTCTCCTGCAGCAATTGCGCTGCGCGCGCGTACTGCTCGGACATCAGCGTTTCTATCTCTGTGTTTGTCGGGTCCAACGCCGTGCTGATGTTCTCATCACTGTCGCGGGCGACATCGGTCCGGCTGAATCGCTGTCCAAAGCCGAAGTGACGCACAAACCTGGCTGCTCGCGCCGTCGCCTGCTTGAAATCCTTCTCGGCACCAGTGGTACACGCGTCGGCGCCAAACACCATCGCTTCGGCGGCCCTACCCCCAAGACCGATGCAAATTCGATCCAGGCAGTTTTGCCGGGTTTCGGCGCGCAGTTCGGCGTAGCTGGTGTAGCCGCCATCGAAGGAAGCTGCGTTGATTTTCAGTTCCTGCGGAGCGTTCCGAAACAACAGCCCGTAGAGCATCCCGTGACCTGACTCGTGCACCGCCAGTAGCGCGCGAAAGTCGCGATTCGCCCGCTGCTTCAGATGGTTGAGTTCAAACGTGACGGGGTAGATAGACACCCATTCGCGAAAATGAACCACAAGGTGCTTCTTGTCGGCGTCCAGTCGAACGCCGATTGGATCCAATGCCGTGGCGCCATTTTCGATGGCCCACAACGCGGCGCTCACCAGCGGTGCGCTCAAGATCGTGTGGATCGACGAAAACAGGGGCCGGGTGCCCTGCGCTGGAAATACGGCGTTGGCGTAGATTTCCGACCGCACATCCGGGCCGATTTCAAACCGCAGCGTGGACGAACGCTCCAGATCGTCAAGGTAGCGCCCGCACGTGACCTCGATCAGCTTTTCGTAGGTTGCCCGGCTGAAGCTCGGATAGATCACATGATCGTTGCCAAGTCGGGCGATCTGCTCCGGCTTGAACCGTTGTCCAAGCGCATTCTTGACGTCGATGATGGAAAGCTTCTTCGTCAATTCATGGAAGATGTCTGCGTCGGTGTCACAGTCCTGTACCCGCTTGGCGGTGTGTTCGTACATTTCGTCAAGATTGCCTGAAACAAATATCAACAGCTTGCTGTAGTCCGTCTCCCATGCGCCGGCTTGTTGGAGGAACGCGTGCAGGCGGCTTTGAATCTCATCTGGTGTCCAACTCATGATGTCCGTGAGCGACTCCTTGAGCTTCATGCATTCTTTTAGCGCTCGTGCTTCGTAGGGTTTCAGTCGAAACCGGTAGGGTGCCTCGCCATTTTCCTTTTCACTTCGGGTTTCGCGTTCGTGGTCGTACTCGGAATCTGCAAGGGAATATTCAAGTGTGCTCATGAACGACAGGGCCGGGGCCAACCGTCCGTCTGATAACAGGGTCCAGACATCCTGGTAGCGCTCGACCTTGATGTCTTCGCCCTTGGCGGAAACGGTGCGAAAGCGCTGGAATTCATCGAGCACCAGGATCCCGGGCTCGCCCTCTTCGATCCCGGAGTTGGACAACATGCCTGAAATGCTGCTGGCCCTGTACCCGGAACCGTTGCTGAAGCCATCCATCTGGACTTCGACAAAACGATCATAGAAGGCGAGCTTCTTGGCAATCGAGCGCGTCAGCTGTGTCTTGCCGGTTCCGGTCAGGCCCCACAAGCAGATGATGACAGGGCGGTTGATGAGTTTTGGCAGGACGTACCAGGCCCGCATCGACTCGATGACCCGGTCGATCACATCATCGATGCCAAAGAGCTCGGTCTTGAGTTCGGCAGCGACTTCAGCCAACCGGTTGTTGCGTTGAGTGACCTGGGAGTGCAGTTGGCTTTGAATGGGTTCCATCTTGTCTCGGTTGTGTTCTTGCGAAGATGTCCCATTTTTCCTGTGCGTGCGTCAAAACGTGTCGCACATGATGGGTCCCACCTGACCTGACGCGTTGACAAGGAAGGGGAACCGGCTTGCCCGGTGTCAGCGTCCAGTGCGCCTGTCACACGGATCGGCCGTGCAGGGTTATCAAGGTTCAATAAATATTTCCGCAGGGTAGCCGGGCAAGCCTGCACGGACCAGTCCGAATCGTTTGATGAGCGCCCCGTAGTACACGTTCCACTTTCGCTCGCTCGCAGTCTTGTCCTCAATGTGCGAGGCGGAAAGCTGACTGTGAATGGCAATCCGATATCCGATGCAATGCGCCCAATGCTGAACCGTCCCAAATCCATGCACCTGCCAATCGGCGAAATCCTTGGCCATGGCTGCGGCGTGGCCGTCCTTGGCAGACAATGACAACAGATGCTCCACCACGTCGGACTGCACCTCGTCGACAAAGCAGATTCGGTTGAGATCGTCCACATGCACGCGAAGCCACCCCACCGTTTCAGGCGTCACCGGATGGACGCTGCCTTCAGCCAACTGCTTCAGTGCCCTGCGCAGAAGAAACGTCGACGGGTGACCTACGCCGGTTGCGGTGGAAAGACTTGGACTATTGATTTGGAAGACGATTTGTGTCGCTGAGAAAACCGTCTGAATGCCGGTCCAGGTTGTAAAGCTGATGCTGTATTTCTTCGATCCGAGTCGGAACGCTTCAAGTTCGTGCGCAGCTGCCGATTTCTTCTTGAAGATTCCGAGCAGGTCCCGCTTGTACCGCGTTGCAATGGATGGCCACTTCTGCTGGAAGGTTCGCCACTCAACCAGCTTTTGACCTTGTGCCCGAAGCGCGGTCGAGATCTGCTTCAAAGCATGCTCCAACTCGGAAACGTACACTGGCTTG
The DNA here is from genome assembly GCA_903909815.1 of uncultured beta proteobacterium. Taxonomy (GTDB): domain Bacteria; phylum Pseudomonadota; class Gammaproteobacteria; order Burkholderiales; family Burkholderiaceae_C; genus CAIKVZ01. Next base: position 8,109 of record CAIVXG010000081.1, read on the forward strand.
ACGCTCTTGAAAAGCGCCTTGAGTTGCAAGCTTCGCTTGAACCCCATCCGGCCAGAGCCGTATTCATGTTCGGTCTGCAACTCCCTTTGCGCAGCAAGCGTCATGGCCATCGTGACGGCGCGTTCCTGAATGGCCGCGATCTGCTGGTCGGTCAGATGGGTCCAGAACGTGGTGATGACCTGGTTCATCCACTTCCTGGGCTCTTCGTGAGGATCCGTCCAGACCGGAGCCAAGCCCTTCTCGCCCGGGTAGACCTGTTTGCGACCGATGGCACACGCGACAAGGTCGCCGGTCAGGCGCGCCACCTGAATCACCGTGGACGTGATCGGGAAATCAAAGCCTTTGGGACAGTCCTGCACGCCAGCGTGCGCCAGATCGTCCCCAACAACCGTTACCTGGTGGTACGCACCCAGCGCGACTTCGAACTGCAGAAGGTTCTTGCGACACCGGCGTTGCACCTTGGTCAACGCCTTCCCGATATCCGCTTCCGAGGGATTGAGCAGGATCTCCTGCCCTTCGGCAAACACCGCAAGTGCGGATGGGGCAAGTCCGGGTCTGGCAATGCTTGCACTCATGGCGTGGGTCCCTATAGGTTGTCGATGTCCGTCTGGCCATTACCGATCGTTTTGCTTCTTGGGCTGGGTACCTGCGCGCAAGATGCCGGTCTCGGGTTCGACGTAGAGGTCCCCAGCGAAGTCGCATTTGCTGCGGCGTTCTGCATCCCGGACGCGATTGTCTGTGTCGCGGTAGGTGTTGATGTGGACGTGCCAGGAAGCACAGTCGCTGACCCACGGCGTGACGGTGGTGGAAGACCTCAGGCCTGCAGAGATCTCTGAATAGACATCGTTCCAGCGACGGCCGACCTGCGCTTCGAGGTACCGGATAAGCGGGGAAAAATTCGGCGCAAACATTTTGCAGTTGTATCCCACCCGGCGATGCTTCATGGGAAGATTGGTACGGCAATACTCGTCGCAAACCTCGTTCTCCTCGTCCAGTTTGAAGTGCTTGGCGGCGCGGTAGTTGTTCCTGAGGCGGTTTTGCAGGATGCGATGGCTCAACCAGCAGCAGTCGGCGGCAACACAGGGGCCCTCGACAATCACGTGGAGCATGTCATGGCGCATGGGTAGTCCCTTTCGCAAAAATTAGACTCTCATGCCGCCTCCCAGGTTGTTATCACCATTTTTCCCATTACGGCTACGCCAGATACCGTCAGGTCAGCCGCGCAAACAGGGCCCTGTAGCCAGGGCTTCTGGCGATGGCTTGCTGAATTGCATCGTATTCGCTGCGCGCATAGACATGCACACCGATGGTCGTGCCAGAGCTGTTGCGCAGCTCCACGTAGTAGTTCTTTGGGTTTGCCATTTCACCAGTCTCCAAGTTTGTGGGTTGACAAATAGACAGCGAGCAGAGCGATTTGCAGCCGTAGCGATCATTATTCCGCTGGCATGCGACAAAACATGACGCCCTCAGACGAATGCCGCGCGTGCCTTTGTCGCCGGCATTCGAATGGCATGCTCGCGTTCAAGCTCTGTGATCCAGGATTCGAGGCTGAAGCGCTCGTCAACCAGCAACTCCTGGCGCCGCACTGTTGCAAAGTCGCCCGGTGCGAGTTGGGACAGGTCGGCGAGCCGATCGTTGATCGCCGGCGGCAAAGTTGCGTCGGCGCTGGACAAGGCAAACAGGGCCAGCATCCGACGCCGATGCAAGTCGTCCAGCGGCAGAAACTTGATCTTGAAGGTAAAGCGCCTCAGTGCCGCCGCGTCAAGATCTTTGACCAGGTTGGTGGCGCAGATGAACACTCCCTTGAAGCTTTCAATCTGTTGCAGCAGTTCATTGACCTGCGTGATTTCCCACGTACTCCGAGCACGGCTGCGGTCGCGCAAAAAGCTGTCGGCCTCGTCCAGCAGAAGCACCGCGTTGTCAGCAGCGGCTTGGTGAAACATGCTGGCGATTGATTTTTCGGTATCGCCAATCCATTTGCTTGAAAGATCGGACACGCGTTTTGTCAGCAGTGGCCGGTCGAGAACATTCGCGATATAGGCAGCGAGTGAGCTCTTGCCAGTCCCGGGGATGCCATGAAAAGCCAGGCTCGCACAGCCCGTCCGGCGCAATCCGTCCAGAATACGTGTGAGCGGTGCGCTCGTTTCCAGGTTCAGGGAATCCAGATCCCAGGTAGAGCCGCATGTCGCCTGCAGCAGTCCCGTTGGAACCCGGCCCGCGACGCGCTGGCTGGCATCGAGAGCACAGAGCAGCGCCTTGGTTTGTGATGCGGACTTGTCCTTGGCGCCAAGGCGAGCAAAGCGCGCGGCCATCACCAGTTGCGCTGGCGACAGATTGGGCTCTGCGGCAATGGCGTCAATCATTCCCGCATCGATGTCGAATTCGGCCACGACTTTCGAAACCAGATGGCGACGTGCGCTGCTCGGAGGTTGGCGCAACTTGAGATGAAAGGCAAACCGCCGCAGGATGGAATCGCTCATCTGATCCGAGTCGTCCCCGATCCATACCGTAGGTACTGATCCGTTGTCGAGCAGTTCCTTGAGTTGCATCGCGCAGTTTTGTGCAGCGTCGCCCACGCCATCAAATACAAGCACGGCACCGCCATGCGTACGAAGGATGTGCTGCGACCATTCGAAGCGGTCCAGACGATCCGCAGTGTCGGTCATGGGACTGGTGCAGTCGACTTCGGCCTTGACATCGAACCCGGACAGTTCTGCGGCCTGCACCATCAACCTGGCGAATTCGGTCTTACCCGACCCTGCCGGCCCTTGAAGCAGGATGTTGACGCCCTTCTCCCCAGACTTCGCTGCGGCCTTCAGACAATTCACCATCCAGCCGAACTCTTCCGAAAAGTGAGGGAAGTCCGCAATGGTGAGCAGCGGTGGCGCGACCGCAGTAAGGAACTTTGCCTGCAAGCTGTCACGCGAATCCGCGTGCATCAGGAAGAGACGAAATGCGACAGGTCCCACGTTGACGAACTCGCCCATGTGATCCGGGGCCCGGTCAAGCTTGACGAGGCTGCAGGACCGCAAGGCTTGATCGGGCTCCATCGCTTTCCCAAGCTCTGCCATCGTGCAACCGATCATCGCAGGAAGGGTGCTCCATGCAGCCTGCATGGATGGAAATGGCATGTGCTTCAAGAAGTCGCGAAAGCGTGGCCATTGCTTGGCAGCGACCGCGTATTGAAGAATTTGGGTCTCTACCGGGTTGAGGCCATACAGGGAAGCGACGTGGCCAAGATTTTCATGCTGCCCTTTCTCATGCACTTCATCCGCGTCCAAAGCGGCCAGAGTATCGGTGAACGCCTGTTTGACCACTTCGGGCTCACGCTGCCATGTGCTGAGAACCTCATTCTCAAAGGCGGGCCAGAGTACGCTTTCGTTCGACGCGAAGAGCTTGCACAGCGAAAGGGCATCGTTTGAATCAACCGGGTGATGGCTGACAATTTTGGCGTACCTGGCGGAAAGTGCAGACCGGGTCGGCACCTGCCAGATGAGCGCAGGTGCGACGAGCCGCAGAAGGTTATCTGCGTCGCTGTTGATGTGCTCACTAAAGGAGTCTGTTGCGACCACCGAACGCAGCGCGAATCGCAGGGCTGGAAGGTGTACCTGGCTGGTTTCCGCAAGGAACGTGACAAATCCAGAATTGTTGTTCATGCGGCGCCCTGTGAGGTAGTGAAGGATCCCTCAGACTACGCGGTCGATGCGTCAAAACTTGACGCCACCATGCCAAACGAGGAAGTATCCAAAGGCCATCACCTGTCGCAAATTTGTAGTACCCGATGCAATTTTTGTAGTCCTCCCGCAGGAATGCCACGTCATAGGACGTGGGCTTTGTCTCGCAGCAGCAAGGTGCCGTGGAGATAGCGACGGAGGTGCCAACCAGCGGTGTGGAGGAACTTCATTCGCGCGCGAGGCTTCGAGGATCGAACTGCCACGAAAGCACCTGACGGTACCCGCCGGTGAACAATCCCGCTTACCGTTTGCCGTTTGCCGTTTGCCGGTGTCTATTTACCCGCGAAAGTGCTGGATCGACCGACAGACAATCGACAGAAACGCCTCGTCGTCGATGCCAGGGTGGACTTCGAGTAGCGATGAAAGCGCGTCGCCGCTCATCCTGACGCACTCCGGTGACAGACCTTGTCCAATGCAATCGTCCGGCGACAGGCGCACGCCGCACGAGAAATAGCCCTTCATAGGAACCCAGGCCATCGTGACGATGTTCTGCCGACGCGGGTGTGGCCCCGGTCTGTCAGCCCGCACGCGCAGGTCACCCTTCCTCGTGTGGGTGTGGTGAACCTCGACATTCAATTCCTCACACGCAGCCGCGAGCCGAGAAATGAGATTCTCTGCGGTGGGCACCCCGTTGATACCTTCAAAGAATAAGTCACGGGCCGGTCGATTGGGCTCATCGCCATCTACGACCACGTTGTTGCCTACCGGTCGGCGAGCGCCGCGCGGAGGTCGCGGATCTCGGGCAGGGTGCAAGATGCCATCAAGATCCTCCTCCGGCGGGTGCTCCGGGCAGCCACGAACCGCGTGGATCAACCGTTGGTAGCGCTCACACTGCGGAGTTGCAAGCCGGGCATTCGGGTGCCGATACCTCCCGCTGCCAATCAGGTAAAGCAGTCTGTCAAAGCCAAGCGGCGGCACGCTGTCCTGCGTGGCGAGTTGATGCACATCTTCTATGCAGTTCCACTGGCCCCTCTCCCTCGATGGTCGACCTTGATGCAATTCGTACAAACTACCAGGTCTGAATGTCCCTTCTGTGTTCGCGTACAGTTTGAAAGCAACGTCGTCGGGAAGGTTGAAAAGGAGACGCTCGTCGATTCGAGCCGCTTGCAGCCTACCCGTCGCAAACAGCATCAAGCGAAGGATGTGCTTATCTGGCTTTACGTACCAGCCAATCTGTGGGGAATACAGATGGTCCAGCGGCTGCCCTCTGAAGGCCGGAACCTGGGAGTCCTTGAAGAAGTTCATCGCAACCGCAACGCCCACCTTGGGAAAATTCGCAATCTCCTCGTACTTCTCGACCACAAATTGCTTTCGTACACCGTCCAGGCTCATGCCTATGAAAGATTGGTGATACGAGTTCGCCGAACCACCGTAGTTGCGACAAAGAAGGCCGATGAACTTGACCACGCTGAGCAGGAGTTGCGGCAAGACGGGTTTGCCTTTGTCCGCGAAAGTAAATGTGTGACTTTTGTTATGGTAAATGTGTTACTTGGCGGATGTCGTGCTCTCGGCGGGCTGCATTGGTCAGAAGTCATGTCGACGGCTGTGTAGATACATCAATGAAATCAAGGCGTTAGAGCGA
>CAIVXG010000082.1 GCA_903909815.1 uncultured beta proteobacterium
CCCTCGCCTGTGCTGGCGCCCGCCACGAGCCCTGCAATGTCGACAAACTCGACAATCGCGGTCTGAATCTTCTCCGGTTTGACGATGGCCGCAAGCTGGTCCAGGCGCTTGTCGGGCACCTCCACGATGCCCACGTTGGGCTCGATCGTGCAAAAGGGATAGTTCTCCGCCGCAATGCCCGCCTTGGTCAGCGCATTGAACAGGGTGGATTTACCGACGTTGGGCAAGCCCACGATGCCGCACTTCAAACTCATGAAAAATGTCCTTATGAATCAATGTCCCAGAGGAACGACCGAACCCAACGTGGGCATCGTGGAGGTGCCCTATCCGCATGTGGGAATGGCGTCGCGAGCGGACGGCCCTTCAGCCGAAAGTGCTTTGGCTTCGCAGCTTTTTGTCCTCGTTTTGTCCTGGGAGTAAGCCTTTGATTGTACTAATCAGCAAAGTCATGTTGCAAAAGGTGTCAGCTTCTGATGTGCGCATCCTGCGTGACAGTGTCTTGGGTGGCTTCGGTGTGCGAGTGCAAGGAACTGACGGCGACAGCAGATTGACCTCGCTGAGGGCGTCTCGGCTGTGATGATAGCCAGATGGTCGGCGCGGTGCATAGGCGCGTATTTATCAGCACTTGGCACCGCGTCCAGTCCGCTAAAAACTGGTTTGTTCACCCAGTTTTTGCAAAAATAGTCTAATATTTTCCTTAATCGATCTTTCGTTCGCAATCCGAAGTCTTTCCATCCCAACAAACGCATCAGATGGCGAAGCCGAACCAGTGGCGGTAATCGGAATTTGATTTTTCTTACCGTCTGCAGTTACCGTGTACAAAACACTGGACACCACATCAAAGGTCAACCCAAATAGCGGCTGCTTCAGTTCAGTCAGGCTGGCGTCTATGGTGTACTTTGCCGCACCCGGATCATTCGCTTTATAACCTGCCATCGAAATTGACTTGTCCAGAGCGCCTTTGAACCCCTGTGTATCTACTTGCGAAGTCCACAGCGGGTTGGTGTCCTTGCCGCCGGCAACATTGTTAACAATCATCTGTCTTTTGAGATTGGTATTCAATTTTGCTGGAATATCTTGCAAGGAAATCGACATTGATTGCTGCGTCGCAGGCGTCGCACAACCTGTCAGAAATGCGACAAAGGCGATAAGTAACAATCTATTAAACATAGCTTCCCCATTCCAAAAAAAATAATTCGCTGATTATTGCTTCGCCGGAACACCTTGAGTCGCAGGCGGGGTCGGTGTTGGTAAACCGATAGCAGTTGCAATCTTGTTAAGTACCACAGCCACTGAACTTGGATAGTCAAATCCAGCCCCGGTGTTTCTGTCCACAATATAGCCAATCCCGCCACCAATCAGAATATTTCCCCAAACGGCGCCATTGCTCTTTGAAACCAGGGTTTCGTGGCCGGAAACCTTGCCGTCCATAAGACAATCGATGGCAAGATCGCCGGTACTTTTGTGAACCGTGACTGTACCGGGGCTTGTCACAAACCATTTTCCAGTATCATTCTGCAGCGTGCATCCAACACCGGCCACTTCTTTGGAATCTTGAATCGTTTGGACTGTTATTGGTTGCATTTTTTCGCCCGATACCGATGCGCACCCTGATACCGCGAGTAGAGTGGCAACTAGCATTAGATTTTTCATTTTTAGACCTTGTCTCCATCACGGTAAAATGAGGGTGGTGCCGCATCACCGAAAAAAATGTTACCACAATAAAAATTGCGACCACCTGTCGGACTTGAGTGGCGATTTGGCCGCCCAAGTTTCGGGTTGCAAAAAATAGGCACTTGCAGGTGCGGATGGACGAATTTTGAGGTTTCCAAAGGTATTCCCCCGCCTCATGAAACTTTGGACGCAGTACGGCCCTGCGTTGCACATTCCAAACAAGGCGAACCAAGTCCCATCCGCCGGTGCCTTTGCTCAGGCCACGCATCGAGAATTAACGCTGGCCCCCGCACGGACTTGATGATTCCAAGCACCGACTCGACCGTTTGCTTGCGTTGGCGTGGCGCGCAGGCAAAAGCGCCTGCTCGCTGTGGTGCTCACGCCAGCTGGAATGGTGCTCAGCGCACGCCGATTGTGCGTTGCAGGCTTGGCGTTACGCTTGAGGCCAAATTGAACCTGGTTGTCATGAGATAGTCCATTGCGAATGACCCAAGCCATTTGCAGGCGTTAGCCCAGTCTTGTCGGTCCAATTGGTAGCGGGAACCGATCGCATCAATGTGCCGTTCATACTGTCTTATCAGATACGGCTCTTCGCCGTGCTGCAAGCGTTTCAGGACAACGAGTCAGAAACGGCACGTATCGTTGTTCAGGACGCGCTTCGGGAATGGTTTGGACCAACCCATGGGCCGCACGATCAGGTTCTGAGTCAGCGCGCGACCACGGAACAAAATGACCTGCGAATCATCGCGAACGCCATATCTCAACCCATTGGCGCCCATAACCACAATTGGCGGGTCGCGCTGCGGGTAGTCGACAACATTACGGGGCCAATCCGCCAGCTGGCCCATGAAATGGAACGCTGAATCGCTTCACAATTGGTTCATAGATAACGCAGCTCACTACCGATAAGAATGTCCAACCCCCGGGATAACCCTTGCCTCATCCCGGTCGGCGATGGACCCATGAAGGAGCCTTCAAATTGCCAAACGCGACACAGCCAGTTACAGTGTCCTCCTGCTTCAAAATAATCGAACGGAAAGCAGCCCAGTCGCCTTTTTTTGCCGGTCTGCCCTAGGAGTACATCATGAAGAAGTTATCGCTCATTACCGCGTTGACATTTCTCTCGTTCGCTATCATCGTTGTGGCCACGTTCGCGGCCATTGCAATTTCTGAGGCGTTTTCCAGCGTCTATTACTGAGTTTCGCTGGTGGCGGGTTGTCATTGGAGCCGCCACCACCCGACACGAATTGCAGCGAGACGAAACAAGGGCTGACTTCCCAAGCACTCTGCGCAACGTTGCCGACGAACTCGGCAGGGCAGTCGGCGTGCGCGGATGTTGGATCGTTTCCTGACGTGTGGGGGCTGGGACGGGTCCCGCGCAGACATAATCCTGCCACGGGCTGCAGGGGCCAGTGTGGTCAGTTGACTCTCGGCTCCTGGCGAATTTTGGCGGGTGCTTGTACATTCCACAGGTTTACAGCCAACGTGAAGAAGTGAACTTTCATGGCACGGTGCGGTTCGCCGCCGAAACATGAAGGTTCGCCCATCGGTCCGTCCAACCTCAAAATCATCACATTACATGAACCGACAAAAAAACTCCGTCGCATTTGGCACTGAAGACCTTTTGATGAGCCTGTGCAACTCGGTAACCAAGGTGCTCAACCTGGCAACCCAGAGCCATATCCACTATTCCGGCATGGTTCAGCGCATCACCAAGACCTGCCTCAAGCCCGACATCGGATGCTTCGTGCTGTTCGACGGCGGCTTTTCCGGGCTGATGGTGGTCAACTTCTCCGGCCAGGCCGCGATGGAGTTGTACGAAACTTATATGCTGAACATGGGCATGTCCAAGTCAGACTTGGCCAGTGCCTACACATCGGATGAAGTAGCGAACGTGATGGGCGAACTGATGAACCAGGTCATGGGCGACTTCACCAGCAAAGTCAGGCGCGAGTTGCAAACGCAAATCACGCAGAACCAACCCAAGATGCTGGTCCTGAACAAGCAGGTGGCCCTGAGCGTGGACGCGAATCTGGACAACCCCGAATGCCGTCGCGTCACGTTCTACACTGAACGCAACCATATTTTCTACCTTGAACTCGCGATCGACCGCACCGAGTTCATTCAACTGTTTGAGTTCGAGTCCAAGGAAGTGACCGATACCGACGCCTTGATGGCACAGGCCCACGAGGCGCATGTACCAGCCCCTGCTGCACCCGCGGTCAACGACCACGATGAACTGCTCAGATCCCTGGACATGTGACACCGTCGCCTGGGCGAACATCACGGCATGCGGGAAACTTATTGCTGAATCCCTCGCAACTCAGGACATCAGCGTTGCCAACTGGTGCACCAAAAACTCCAGCTTGCGCACCAGTTGCACAGGACAGCGCGCCTGTCCTGCAAGCAAGAACTGTGTTCTCGCCCAGAAATGGTGTGGAATGTGAAGAGAACGCATGCGGTGGATCGATAGTTGCATTCGATACTGCAACTGCCGTGCCAACATTCGCCCGATCCAAAGTTTGAAGCCAGTCTGGCGGCTCAGTCCATGTCATCGGGACCGGCGCGACCCGCCGGTGGGCAAACAGCCCGGTAACTGTCAGTTGCGGGGCGGGTCAGAGCGCAGGGCAAGGCCCGGCCACATGCGCGCCAGAATGCCGTCTCGCAAACCCCAGTGGTGCCAGACCGCCGCAGCGGCATGCAGCCCTGCGACAGCCAGCAGGATGTTGGCGAGCAAGCCGTGCAGTTCGACGGTGTTGTGGGCCAGCACCTTGTTTCCCGGATCGAAGGCGGGGACAGTGAACAGGTTAAAGATGCTGTCGCCGCGAAACCATACGCTGGCCAGACCCAGCAGCACCAGCGCAATCATCAGCGCGTACAACAGATGGTGCACGCCGATTGCGAGTTTGCCCGCCGCACCGGAATCTGCCGGTGGCAACTTGACGCCAGCCGTGCGACGCCAGACGAGGCGCAGCGTCAAGGTCGCCGCCAGCAGCACCCCCACAGCGATGTGCAGGCTGCGCACCGTCACCCGTGGCGTTCCTTTGGGGAAGAAATCGATGCATTGGCCCACGATCCAAAGGCCCACCACCAGCGCCGCGCTGAGCCAATGAAGGAATACGGTGCGCGAGTCATAGGTGGGGTTCATGTAGAGGGGTTCGGCAGTTGGAGCGATCGTTCCAGTCTAACGCACGCATGAGTGGATCTGATGACACCCCGGTCATCTCGCTCTGAAAACGATCTCTTTCATGCGCTGCAGTTTGGGCGCGACAACCGGCACGGTCAGCATGGTGCTGGCCACGGCCATGAGCAGCAAGGCAGTGAACGTGGCGCTGGTGATGAGGCCCTTGTCGAGCAGCACGTTGACGAAGATGATCATGATCAGCGCCTTGGTCTGCAGCAGCCAGCCGATGAGCGCGGCCTCACCGGTTTCCCAGCGCAGGATCTTGCCCGCCGCGTGCATGCCCAACAATTTTCCGCCGACCGAGGCCACCAGCAGTACGCCGGCGGCGATAAAGACGCTGGCGCCACCGACGTTCCAGTTGGTGCGCAGCCCGGTACTCAGAAAGAACACCGGCATCACGATCAGCAACACATGGTGCCGCAGGCTGTCCATCTGCTTTTGGTCGAACCAGTGGCTGTCCATCACCGCCCCCGCCAGGAACGCTCCCACCATGAAGTGCAGCCCCGACCAGTCGGCGCCAAAACCACAAACAGCAAGCCAGATCAGCCCCACGTACCAGCGGTCTTTTTCCGGCAGCCACAACATGAGTTTGCGCAGGAAATAGCCCATGACGGAAAAGGCCAGGAGAAACCCCAGTTGCCTTCCCATGCGATCCCAGTCCATCAAGATCACCGCCAACACGCCCCAGATCGCGATGTCGTCTAGGCTGGCGTAGCGCAGGATGCGCTGGCCAATCGGCTGGCGCAGGATGTCCAGTTTTTCCATGAGCAGTATCAGGATCGGCAGCGCGGTCACAGCGCACGCCATGCCCACACCCATGACGAATTGCCAGGTCATGGCCTTGGACCCGATCCAGCCGGGGTAGAGCAACAGGCCCGCGGCCGCCACGCACCCCAATGCCAGCGGCGTTCCTAGCGCCAGCCCGGCCGTGATGCCACTCTCTCGGCGGTGTTCCCAGGTTTGGCTCAGGTCGAGCTCAATGCCGGCGATCCAGACAAAGATCATCACGGCCCACCAAGCGATGCCGTTCAACAACTGGATCACCTGGGGATTGAAGACAAAGTTGTAGTAATCGGGAAAAGCCATGCCCAAGACGCCGGGCCCGAGCAAGATGCCGGAGATGATCTGCACCACCACCAGCGGCGCGTAGTACTCGGTCCGGCCGACTCTCCAGATCAGATAGGGCAGCGTGAAGATCAGCGCCATCGCAATCAGGAATATCTCGGTGGTGCTCATGGTTTCGTGCATGGCGCCGATGGTATCCGAGGCAAGGCATCGGGACACCGGTCGGTCGCCAATGCGGCTTGGCGCCACGCCTCCTACAATTGACCCATGACGCGATCTCTGGATATTTGTGTTCGCGGCGCTGGCCTGGTGGGTCAGACGCTGGCGCTGCTGCTTGCGCGTGAGCGCCTGCGAGTGGGTTTGGTGCGCGCGCCGGTGGCACCAGGAGCAGCCGTTGCGGACGTGCGGGCCTATGCGCTCAATGCCGCCTCCAAGGACCTGATCGGCTCGGTGCGCGGCTGGCCGGACGCGCAGCACGCGACACCGGTGCGCCAGATGCGCATCAGCAGCGACAGCGGTGCTCAGTTGCAGTTCAGTGCCGAAGAGTTTGCCGTGCCGGCGCTGGCGTGGATCGTCGATGTTCCCGCGCTGGAATCACGCCTGGCGCAGGCGGTGGGCTTTCAGTCGCTGATCGAGTCGGTCGAGTCGGCGCAAGAGGCAGCGCTCACGGTGGTATGCGAAGGCAAGTCGAGTCGATCGCGCGAAGAATTCGGCGTTCAGTTTTTGTGCACGCCCTACGGTCAAACGGCAATAGCGACGCGCCTGCAATGTGAAAAGCCACATGATCAGGTCGCTTACCAATGGTTCTCCCAGGGAGAAATTTTAGCTTTTTTGCCTTTGGACGGCGCACAGGGGAACTCTGTGGCCGTGGTGTGGTCTGTCGCTACAGCGCGGGCTTCGGAATTGCTCACACTGGAGCCAGCGGCATTTGGGCAGGCGCTTCAATCCTTCAGCCAGAATGCCTTAGGCCAGTTGGCGCTGAGCAGCGAGTGCGTCGCCTGGCCCTTGATTTCGGCGCTGACGCAGCAGTGGGTCGGACAGATGACCAGCGCGGGCAAGCAAGCCTGGGCCTTGGCCGGAGATGCAGCGCACGCGGTGCACCCACTGGCCGGTCAGGGGCTGAACCTGGGCTTGGCCGACGTGGCCGAACTCGCCAAGGTCTTGCATGAGCGTGAATACTGGCGCAGCGTGGGAGATCAGAAATTACTCAGGCGCTACGAGCGTTCGCGCAAAGCGGCGCTGGCGACCATGGGTGGCGCGATGGATGGCCTGCAGCAGTTGCTGACACGGCAGGAGGCACCGCTGCAATCCTTGCGCGATTGGGGTATGAAGGGCTTTGACAACAGTGGTCCGCTCAAGCGCTGGGTCGCGCAGCGGGCGATGGGATCTAACCAGGGACGACCATGAAACCGATGAAAACACTTTTTACCTTGGCCGTGATGAGCGTGGCCTGCATGGCCTGCTCGCAGGAAGCCGTGATTCGCAAGAACCTGGCCGAGCGCATTCCGCAGTTGCAAAACATTGACGAGGTGACCAAGTCGGCCATGCCTGGCCTGTGGGAGATCCGCACCAACGGCGCCGACATCCTGTACACCGACGCCGAGGGCAACTACCTGATTCAGGGCAGCCTGATCGACACCAAGCTGCGCCGCAATCTGACCGACGAGCGCGTGGACAAGCTCACCGCCATTGCCTTCGATGCCCTGCCGCTGAAAGACTCTTTCACGATCGTGCGCGGCAATGGCAAGCGACATTTGGCGGTGTTTGAAGACCCCAACTGCGGCTATTGCAAGCGCTTCGAGCGCGACCTGCAAAAGGTGGACAACATCACCATCCACATGTTCCTGTATCCGATCCTGAGCTCGGATTCGACCGACAAGTCCAAGGGCATCTGGTGCGCCAAGGACAAGGGGAAATCCTGGCAGGACTGGATGGTGCGCGACGTTCCCATCGGCGCCGCCAGCTGCGACACGGCCGCGCTTGAGCGCAATGTGGAATTCGGACACAAGTACAAGATCACCGGCACGCCGACGCTGATCTTCGCCAACAGCGAACGGGTTCCGGGCGCCATCGATAGCCAACAAGTCGAACAACATCTGGCGGAAGCCAAGAATTGAGTTCGCAGCCTATTCACTACCGCGTTGAGCCGGCGGACCTGAACGCGCATCTGTTCCGGGTCACACTGCGCATCGCTCGGCCCGCGCCTGAGCAAACCGTGTCCTTGCCGGTGTGGATTCCGGGCAGCTACCTGGTACGCGAATTCTCCAAGAACCTGCAACAGCTCACGGCGCGCCAAGGCCGCAATAGCCTGCCACTGCAGCAAGTCGACAAAAACACCTGGCGGGTTCTCAGCAACCCCGCAAAAGCACTGGAGCTGAGCTACGAGGTCTATGCGCTGGACAGCTCGGTGCGCACTGCCTGGCTCGACGCCGACCGGGGTTTCTTCAATGGAACCAGCCTGTGCCTGCGCGTCCATGGCCAGGAACAACAGGCGCACGAACTGGAACTGGTGGCAACGGCTGCATCCAAACATTGGTCCATCGCCACCGGGCTGACAGCCCAGTCCTGCGGCAAAGACGGCTGGGGCCGCTACCTGGCCGCGGACTACGACGAGCTGGTGGACTGCCCGGTGGAGATGGGCGCGTTTTGGAGTGGCTCTTTCAGCGCCTGCGGCATTGCGCACCGCTTCGTTGTGGCTGGCGCCAGCGCCGCCTTTGACGGCACGCGTTTGTTGGCCGATGTGAAGAAGATTTGCGAGACCGAGATTCGCTTCTGGCATGGGGCCGGTCGCGGCGCGGGCGCCCGGGCGCCACAGCGCGATTTCCTGTTCATGCTGAATGCCGTGGACGACGGCTATGGTGGGCTGGAGCACCGCAATTCGACGGCGCTGATTTGCCAGCGCCGCGACCTGCCGCGCCTGGGGAGTTCTGCGCCAAGCGAGGGCTACGGCACGCTGCTGGGACTGATCAGCCACGAGTATTTCCACACCTGGAACGTGAAACGATTGCGCCCCGCGGATTTCTCCCGCTACCGCTATGACAGCGAGCAGTACACGCAACTGCTGTGGTTCTTCGAAGGCTTCACCAGCTATTACGACGACCTGCTGCTGCGCCGCGCCAAACTGCTGGACGACGTCGGCTATCTGAAGCTGCTGGGCAGGACCATCAACCAGGTGTTGCAGACGCCTGGGCGAAAAATTCAAAGTGTGGCCCAGTCCAGCATGGATGCCTGGGTCAAGTACTACCGCCAAGACGAGAACACGCCCAACGCAACCGTGAGCTACTACACCAAGGGCGCGCTGGTGGCCCTGTGTCTAGACCTGACGCTGCGCGCCGAGGGCCGCAGCAACCTGGATGCGGTGATGCGAGCCCTGTGGCAGCGCTGCCATGGCGGACCCATGACGCAGGATGACTTCGCCCAGGTACTTTGCGAGCTCGGTGGCCGGTCTTTTCAGCCCGAGATCGACGCCTGGATTCACAGCAAGGGCGAACTCCCGCTGCAGGATCTGCTGGAGCGCTTTGGCGTGCGCGTGCATGAAGACGCAGCGCCGCTGGCGCAGCAACTGGGCCTGCGCGTGAGCGAGACCCAAGGCATCCAGATCAAGAACGTGTTGCGCCATGGATTGGCGGAGCAGGCGGGATTCTGTTGCGGCGATGAATGGCTGGGCCTGGAACTGGCGGCGGCGCCGACGGATCCCGTCGCGCATGGCCCCCGCAAACCGGCGCCGCTGGCCTGGCGTTTGCACAAGCTGGACGATGTGGCGCTGTATGCCGGGCAAGCCCGCCAGGTGTGCGCGCTGGTGGCGCGCGATCAGCGCCTGCTGCGCTTGAACTTGACGCTGCCACAGCGTGCCAGCGCAACGGCCTGGCGTCTGACCGTGGAAGATGCGCGTGCGCTGGGCTCATGGCTGGACGCCCAAGATCTTACGGATCGCTGATCGCCGCGCTCGCGCTGGTGGTCCTGGTTTTGCACGGGCTGGTGCTGGCCTGGCTTTCCAGCCAATGGGTCGAGCTCTCGGTGCTGCGTCCACTGGCAACGCCGCTGTTCACGCGCAGCTTGACGCCATCTACCGCGCCCCGTTCGAAACCGCCGCTGGGCACTGCTCCCAGAGCACGGCGTGGTGTTGCGCCCGTTGCCGACGCCACTGCCCAGGTGCCTGAGCAAGAGCCAGCGCCCCAGATGGTTGCGGCGGCGCAAGTGACGCCGGATGTCGAACCCGCACCAACGCTGGAGCCCCTGCCGCAGGCCGTGCCGCAAGCGGACACGCCAATGCCAGCCCAAGCCCAAACGCCAGCCACTGCTTCGGCTGACAACTGGCCTGCCAACACCCGACTCTCCTACAGCGCCAGCGGCTTTTACCGCGGTCGGCTTTGGGGCGACGCCCAGGTGCTGTGGCAGCGCGAAGGCGAGCGCTACCAGGTGCAATTGAAAATCAGTTTTGGCTGGCTCGCGCACCTGTATATGACAAGCCAGGGCCAGATCACGCCCACGCTGCTGTTGCCCGAAGTGTTTGAAGAAGAAACCACCACGGCGCGACGCCACCTGCGCTTCACGCCTGAGGAAGCGGTGCTGATGAATGGCAGTCGCTTGCCCCGACCCCAAGGGGTGCAGGACTCGGCCAGCCAATTCGTCGATCTGTCGCACCGCTTCGCCACTGCGCCCTCCCCGCTTGCGGTGGGACAAAGCGTGCAGTTCTGGTTGGCGCGCCCAGGCGGCGCCGACCTTTGGACCTACGACGTGGTGGAGACGGAAACTTTGGAGACACCCCGCCTCGGTGCGTTGCAAACCTTCCACCTCAAACCCCGGCCGCTGGCCAATCCGCGCGGCCCGATCACCGCAGAAATGTGGTTTGCGCCCGCTTTGCAATACCTGCCGGTGCGCATCAAGGTGACGCTCAGCGACGAAGCCTGGGTGGACCTGCTGGTGGACAAGATCGAGCAGTCCGACCCCACGCCACCCGTGGCCTCAAGCCCAACCCAGTGAGACTGAGTTTGAGGTCAGCGAATGATGGCGATCCTCTTTTGCAACTGACGCACCAGCATCGACAGGCTAAAGCAGATCGCGAAATAAACCACGGCTGCCACCAGATAAGTTTCGACCGGGCGGTTGAAGTTCTTGCCCGCCACCTCAAAGCCCTTGAGCAGGTCGTAAGCGCCGATGGCGTAGACCAGAGACGTGTCCTGGAACAGCACCACCGTCTGCGTCAGCAGCACCGGCAGCATGTTGCGAAAGGCCTGGGGCAGCACCACCAGTTGCATCACCTGGCCATAGGTCATGCCCATGGCGTAGCCCGCGTTCACCTGCCCCTTGGGCACGGACTGGATGCCGGCGCGCATGATCTCGGCGTAGTAGGCGGCCTCGAATACGGTGAAGGTGATGATGGCTGAAACTTCTGCGCCCATGGGCCGGCCCGTCATGAGCGGTATCAACAAAAAGAACCACAGGATCACCATCACCAGCGGAATCGAGCGCAAGGTATTCACGTAGACCGTGGACAGGCGCCCCAGCCACTTCTTTCCCGACAATCGCATCAGCGCCAGCACGGTGCCCAGCGCAATACCGCCGCTCATCGCGATCAGTGTGAGTTGCACCGAAAACGCCATGCCCTTGAGCACCAGATTGGTGATGACGCTCCAGGTGAAGAAGGAAAAATCAAGTTCCATCATTTGCCGCCCAGCAGCAGGCCCGGCACCTGCACCCGGCTCTCAAGCATCAGCGCCGCACGGTTCACGGCAAAAGCCGAGATGAAATAAAGGCCCGTCACCGCCAGATAGATCTCGATGCCGCGTGCCGTCTCTTCCTGCGCCTGCATCGCAAACATCGTGAGTTCGGCGATGCTCACCGCAAACGCCACAGACGAGTTCTTGATGATGTTCATGGCCTCACTCGTGAGCGGCGGGATGACGATGCGAAACGCCATCGGCAGCAGTACGTAGCGATAGGTCTGCGGCAACGTCAAGCCCAGCGCCAGGCCCGCGTGGCGCTGGGCTTTGGGTAGTGCCTGGATGCCAGCCTTGACCTGTTCTGAAATGCGCGACGACGTAAAGAACCCCAGCGCGAACACCACCAGCACAAAGCTGGGCAGCGCGCGCAGGCTGGTGCACATCGAGGGAATGACGTGGTACCAGAGGAACACCTGGACCAAGAGCGGAATATTGCGAAACAGCTCGGTCCAGGCAGTGCCAAGAAACACCAACAGCCTGCTCGGCAGGGTCCGCGCAATGCCCATGAGGGTTCCCACGAGCAGGGCCACAACCCAGGAGCACGCTGCCACCGACAGCGTCCAGCCCCAGGCTGATATGAGCCAGCGCAGATAGGTCTGGCCGCCTCCCGTCTCCTGCAGGAAAACCTGCCATTCCCAATGCATGCTCAGACCCGCGTTACGTCGCCGGCTTGTCCGACAGCGCCTTCATGTTGTCCAGCAGTTCCTTGCTCATGGGCGCATTCAGGTTGATGCCCTTGGGTGGAATCGGCGACTGGAACCACTTCTTGTAGAGCTTTTCAAAGTCGCCGCTTTTCATGAGGGAAGCGAGCGTGTCGTCTACCAGCTTCTTGAAAGCGGGGTCGTCGCGGCGCAACATGATGGCGTAGGGTTCGACCTGGATCGCCTCCCCCACCACCGCAAAATCAGCCGGGTTGGCGGAGCTGGCCTTCAGGCCGTAGAGCAGGATGTCGTCCATGCCGAAAGCCAGGGCGCGACCAGTCTGCACCAGCAGCGCCGAGTCGGTATGGTCCTTGGCACCGATGAGGTCGATGCCCAGCTTCTTTTCCTCGTTCAGGTTGCGGATGATCTTGTAGTTGGTGGTGCCAGTGGTGGAGACGACCGTCTTGCCTTTCAGGTCATCAATCGACTTCACGCCCGAACTGGCCTTCACCAGGAAGCGCGTTCCGGTGTAGAAGTAGTTGGTGGCGAATGTCACCTGTTTGGCACGTTCGGAATTATTGGTGGTGGAGCCGCATTCGATGTCGATGGTGCCGTTCATCAGCAGCGGAATGCGATTCGCCGAAGTCACGGCCTGGGTCTGGATTTTCAGGTCGCCGCGGCCCGTGGCCTTCTTCACCGCATCGACGATCCTGCCGCAAATCTCCCAGGCAAAACCGACCGGCTGCGCCTTGTCGTCCAGGTAGGAGAAGGGGATCGACGCCTCGCGGTAGGCGAGTGTGATGGCTCCGCTGGCTTTGACCTTGTCCAGCGTCATGGGCGTCTGCGCCATGGCGGCGGACGCGCCCAGAGCGATCAGGAGGGCTGTATTGAGGTGTTGAATACGCATAGTTCTTTCCTTTGTGAAGAGTCGGGGCGGCGCTGGCCCGTGATGGGTCCAGGTCGATTATGGTTGCAACGGGATCGCTGCCTTATCCCTGCAGACCCTGAGATGCAAGAAGCCCGCCAAGTCACTTCAGCAGCGTCACGGCGAGAGAGAAAGTCAAGAAAGCGGCCGCCGTCGACACCAGGATGATGCGGGCAATGCGCCCGGTGTCGGCGCCAAAGCGTTCGGCCAGCATCGACACATTGCTGGCGCTGGGAAGCGCGGCCACGAGCACCAGCACCTTGAGTGCAAAGCGCTCCAGCGGCAGGCCCAGGCGGATCGCCGTTTCGCCCACGAGCAGCATCAAGAGCGGATGCGCCAGTAGCTTGATGCAAGCGATCGGCACATAGTCGCGCATGCGTATCGGTGCCTGATGGCCGCGCGCGGCCATCAACTGCGAGCGCGCCAGCACGGCGCCAATGGTGAACAGCGCCACGGGCGAAGCCGAGTCCGCCAACAGGTCCAGGGTTTTGATCAACGGCGCTGGCAATTCCAGAGCCATGGCGGACACCGTCGCGCCCAGCAGGATGGCCCAGGGCAAGGGATTCTTCAGCACGGCCTTGATGGCGTTCCTGAGCGCGAGCCGAACCGACCGGGCGTTGTCGGACGCCGCACCCGCGTCATGCAGGCGCGACAAGGCAATGCACAACGACGAGGTGATGACCATGTCCATGCCGATCGTGAAGATGGTGGGGCCGGCCGCGCGCGCGCCCAGCAGCACCACCAGCAACGGCACGCCCATGAACCCGGTGTTCGGGAACGCGGCCACCAGCGCGCCAAAGGCGGCATCGTTCCAGCCGATACGGGCATTTCGGCTGAGGCTCACGGTCAACGCCACCACCAGCAGTGAGCACACCAGGTAGGTGACGAACACCGCGGGGTTGAACAACTGGGCCAGGGGAGTGGTCGCTCCAAAGCGGTACAGCATGCAGGGCAGCGCAAAGAAAAGCACATAGCTGTTCAGGCCGGTCACGGCCTCCAGTGGCAGCATGGCGCGACGCGCCGCCACATAACCCGCCAGTACCAGGGCAAAGAAAGGAAAAGTGATGAGAATAATTTGCAGCACCGGCCTATTTTGCTTGAATCGGCCATGACCTCCAGCCAAGTCATCGCCCTGGCGACCCCAGTGGCCCCGCGCTTGATCGCTGCTGAACACGCCTGTGCGCGGGGCGCACGAATCCTCCTCACGCGGCCAAGCCGTCCTTCGTCACCACCTCACCCCGCAACGACCGCTGCGGTGCATCGGTGATGCGCACGTCCACCATCGTCCCTACCAGTCGCTCGGGGCCTGAAAATACCACGGCGCGGTTGCAGTCGGTGCGACCGAACAGTGCGTTGGGGGTCTTGCGCGCCGGGCCTTCCACCAGCACGCGCTGCACCGTGTGCAAGCGGCTGGCGCTGATGCGGGTGACGCTGTCATCCAGCGTGGACTGCAGCAGCTGCAGTCGTGCGAGCTTGACCTCATGCGGCGTCTCGTCATGCAGCGCGGCCGCCGGCGTGCCCGGGCGTGGGCTGAAGATGAAGCTGAAGGAGCTGTCGTAGCCCACGTCGTGCACCAGCTGCATCAGCTTGTCGAAGTCGGCCTGCGTCTCTCCCGGGAAGCCGACGATGAAGTCGCTGCTCAGCGCCAGGTCGGGGCGCACCGCGCGCAGCTTGCGCACCGTGCTCTTGTATTCCAGGCTGGTGTAGCCGCGCTTCATGGCGGACAGGATGCGGTCGCTGCCGTGCTGCACCGGCAGGTGCAGGTGGCTCACCAGCTTGGGTACCGTTGCATAGACCTCGATCAGCGCGGGCGTGAATTCGTCGGGGTGGCTGGTGGTGTAGCGGATGCGCTCAATGCCGGGGATTTCCGCCACGTATTCGATCAGCGTGGCCAGATCGGCGATATCGCTGGTTTCACCCATTCTGCCGCGATAGGCGTTGACGTTTTGCCCCAGCAGCGTGACTTCCTTGACGCCCTGATCGGCCAACGACGCGACTTCCATCAGCACGTCCTCAAACGGTCGTGACACTTCCTCGCCGCGGGTATAGGGAACGACGCAGTAGCTGCAGTATTTTGAACAACCTTCCATGATGCTCACGAAAGCCGAAGCGCCCTGCACCCGGGCGGGAGGCAGGTGATCGAACTTTTCGATTTCCGGAAAGCTGATGTCGACCTGGGGTCGGCCCTGCAACTCGCGCTGAGCCAACAGCTCGGGCAAACGGTGCAGGGTTTGCGGGCCGAACACCACGTCCACGTAGGGTGCGCGCGCGATGATGGCAGCGCCCTCCTGGCTCGCGACGCAGCCGCCCACGCCGATCTTCACGCCGCGCGCCTTGAGATGCTTGATGCGGCCCAGATCCGAGAACACTTTCTCCTGCGCCTTCTCGCGCACGGAACAGGTGTTGAACAGGATCAGGTCCGCCTGCTCCACGTCCAGCGTCAATTCGTAGCCCTGCGCGGCGTGCAGCACATCGCTCATCTTGTCCGAGTCGTACTCGTTCATCTGGCAGCCGAAGGTCTTGATGAATACTTTTTTGCTCATGGGAGTCATTTGGAAAACGGTTGGCACGCCGTGCACGGCCGGCTTGAAATTTGGCCCTGCAGGCCAGGTAATTGCGCTATTGGCCAGCGCTCTTGCGCGGCAGGGCGGCTTCGGCCGGTGTCAGGATCCAGACCTCGTGCACCATGCCCGCGGCCTCGCGGGTGTAGTTCACCACCAGCGTCTTCCCGATCAGGGTGCCGTTCATGACCAGCATGTTTTTCATGTCGCGGATACGCGCGCCAGGAGAGAGCCGATCCGGTTTGCCATCCAGAGTGATGCTCGGCGCGCCAACGACGACCAGGATGCCGCGCAGTGCGTTCTTGGGGAACTGGCGCACCGAAGTTTGCGCCATCCCGGCCACGCAAATGGCGGCAAGGCCGGCCGCAAGAAAGAGGCGCCGCATCGCAGTGGAGCGGGAATTGGGAGAGTGATGGCAGCGGTTCATGGTGTTTGTCCAGAGGCTGTGGAAAAGGGCAGATTGTAGAGGGCTCACCAGTGGCCCGTTTCGACCCGAATCGCGACCTCGCAATCATCAAATATTTCCAACTTGACGATCTTCACCCGCACGCCGAGCACGCCCGGCAACTGCATCAGGCGCGCGCTGAGCTTGCCGATCAGACTCTCCAGCAGGTTCATGTGCTCGGACGTGCATTCGGTGATGATGATCTGGCGCACCTTGCGGTAGTCGAGCACGTGGTGGATCTCGTCGTCGCGCGGCAGCAGCGCCTGCGTGCCCAGGTTCAGTTCGGCGTCAACCTGAATCGGCTGCGGCGCATTGCGCTCCTGCTCCAGGATGCCCAGGCTCGCGTTGAAACGCAGGCCCGTGAGCGTGAGGATTTGCTGACCTGATGCGAGAGAGTTCATGCGGCGCTCCCTGGCGATATTGATGGCGCCTTGTATCGAAAAACCTCCACGCCCACAGCCTCACAGTCCTCATACACGTCGGGCTTGCGTGTCGATACGCGTGCCGCGACGACCTGGGGATGACTCAGCAGCGCGTCCAGCAACTCGTCGCACAGTGTCTCCTGCAAGGCGATGTGCCCCCGTGCCACCAGTTGCGACACCTCGCTACGCACGAAGTCGTAATCCACCACCTCCTCAAGCTGGTCGCGGCGCGGTGACGTGGCTGCCAGTGGCACGTACAGGTCGATGTCAAAAATGATGGTCTGGGGCGCAGCCCGTTCGAAATCGTGGATTCCGATGCTGACCTTGCGCGTCAGACTGCGAAGGAAGATCCGCCTGCAGTCGACCAGGGGCGTTGGGATTGTCATATCTGTGACCTTGTCAGTTGCTCGACCACGAACATCACGTCGCGCTCCAGCGGCACCAGGTGCTGACCCTTGTCAACACACAGCGTCGTGCCCGTGATGGAGGCGTTCTCCGCCAGAAAGACGGCGCTGCGCGCCACGTCGCCGACGTCGATCGGGCTGCGCATGAGGTTCAGGGATTGGGCCCGCTCGAAATTGTCGACGCTCTGGGGCCCGCTCACAAAGACCAGGCCGGGTGCAATCGCTGTCACGCGTACATGCGGCGCCAAGGCCTGCGCCTGCAAGGCGACCGAGCGCTCCAGCGCGAGCTTGGACACGGTGTAGGAAAAATAATCGGGGTTGAGGTTGTAAACCTTCTGATCCAGGACGTGAATCAGCGCCGGCGCCGGCTCGCCACTCCGACTCTTGGCATACTGCGCCAGCAGGCTTCCCAGATGCAGCGGCGCCACCAGGTTGACCTGAAGTTGCAGCTGCAACAACTCGGAGGAAAAAGCGATGCCGCTGTCAGGCTCGAACACGGAGGCGTTGTTGACGACGGCATCCAGGCCCTGGTCAGCGGCCTGGATGGCAGATTGAAGCAGGGATTCCCGCTCAGTCGCGACGCTCAGATCGGCACCCAGGGAGACGGCATGGCCTCCTTGCTGGTGAATTTCACCGCAGATTTGATCGGCCTCCTGTGCCGAAGACTGATAGTGACAAATCACGTTCCATCCGGCCTGAGCGAACGCCAGGCAAAACGCCCGTCCGAGACGTTTGGCGCCGCCGGTGACAAGCACGGTTCGGGTTCTCACAGATTTGGACATTCGGGGACAATCGGCGGGTGAATACAACAAGCCACAGTTTAACGACACCCTCCACGCCCATGGCGACGCACATCCACCAGCTCATCGCAGCGGAGGGCGGCTGGATCGCCTTTGACCGCTTCATGGAACTGGCGCTGTACACGCCGGGCCTGGGCTATTACGCCAATGATTCACGCAAATTCGGCCACATGCCCTCCAGCGGCAGCGACTTCGTGACCGCGCCCGAGATGACCCCGCTGTTCGGACGCGCCGTGGCGGTGCAGCTGGCGCAGGCCCTGCAGGTGACCCAGACGGACGAGGTGTGGGAGTTCGGCGCGGGCTCGGGCGCGCTGGCGCAGCAGCTGCTTGACGCACTTGGCGACTCGGTGCAGCGCTACACCATCGTCGAACTCTCGGCCACACTGCGCGCACGCCAGCAACAGCGCCTGCTGCCCTGGGCGCACAAAGTGCGCTGGGTCAATGCCCTGCCCGACACCATGCAGGGCGTGGTGCTGGGCAACGAGCTGCTGGACGCCATGCCGGTGAAGCTGCTCGCGCGCGCGCAGGGCCGCTGGCACGAGCGCGGCGTCGTCAGCGGCGCCGACGGCGGCTTCGTCTGGCAGGATCGACTCACCGAGCTTCGCCCCCCCGACGACATTGGCGGAACGAACGACTACCTCACCGAAATCCATCCCCAGGCCGAAGCCTTCATGCGCACCCTGGTGGATCGTCTCATGGCCAGCGACAAGGGCGGCGCAGCGTTCTTTATCGACTATGGTTTCCCTCAGGCCGAGTACTACCACCCGCAGCGCCACATGGGCACGGTGATGTGCCACCGCGCACACCAATCCGATGACGATCCGCTGGCCGAGGTTGGACTCAAGGACATCACCGCGCATGTGAACTTCACCGCCATGGCAATGACGGCGCAACAGGCGGGGGACGATTTTCTGGCGACCGCCACCGCCCCCAACGCCAAGTCGGTGGGCACCCTGGGCTACTGCACGCAGGCGCGCTTTTTGATGAATTGCGGCCTGCTCACGGCCCTGGCATGCGCCAGCCTGCCCGAGCGCGCCATGGGCCTGAAGCTGGTGGCCGAGCACGAGATGGGCGAGCTGTTCAAAGTGCTGGGGGTGTACGTGGGCGCGCCCTGGGATGCGCTGGGTTTTGCGCAGGGAGACCGCACGCACACGCTGTGAGTTGGCGCCGCGGCGCCCTGCTGCCGGGCTTGAAGGCCGTGCATTTATCCCCCATCTTGAGGCTTCATGGGCGCGTTGCGCCGGAGGATTTTTCATGGACACAAACCCCCAGCTGCACATCGTTTGCCCTCATTGCCACACCACCAATCGGGTGCAGAGCGCCGACCTGGCGCACCAACCCGACTGCGGCCAGTGCCATCAAGCGCTCTTCCATGCACATTCGGTGGCGCTGGATGAGGCCGCGTTCGACAAGCATGTGGCCCGCAACCAGATCCCGGTGCTGGTGGACTTCTGGGCGCCCTGGTGTGGTCCCTGTCGACAGATGGCGCCGGCCTACGAGCAGGCCGCAGCCCAGCTCGAACCCCGAGTGCGCCTGGTCAAGGTTGACACCGAGCAGGAGCAAAACCTGGGTGCACGCTTCAACATCCGCAGCATTCCCACGCTGGCTTTGTTCCAGGGCGGTCGTGAAGTCGCGCGCCAAGCCGGCGCCATGGGCGCAGCCGACATCGTGCGCTGGGTGCAGTCGAAACTGGTTTGAGCCCTCAGCCCAGGCCTTCGTGGCCAGCGGGCGCGGGCGTCATGCCCCTATCTTCTGTAGCGCGCTGACCCTTGCCGCGTGGATCAGGGCGCCGATCTCCGGCCCGACCACACCGCGCGACTGGGCGTCCCGGGCAATTTGTTCCGTCACAACCGACAACGCGGCGTCAAGACAGGCCTGGAGCCGGGCGCGTGGCGGGTAAGGTTCCTGCTCCTTTCCCCGTCGTCCGCGCGCATCGCACTCACAGGCCAGCAGCACCAGCGCAAAGCGTTGGGGTTGGCGCACAGCGTCGCAACGCTCCAGCAGGCGCAGCACCGCCGCGGCATTGAGATCGGTGCTGCGATGGATGTTGCTGTGTTCGCGCGCCACCACCTCCGCCAACTCGCGGCAATCCGTGGGCACGCGCAGGCGTTCGCACAAGGCTTTGAGCAGTTGCGCGCTGCGTTGCTCGTGCCCGATGTGTCTGGGTAGCATCTCGGCAGGCGTCGATCCCTTACCCAGATCATGCGTCAGGCAGGCCAGGCGCACCGCGAGCGGAGCCCGCATTGCGGCCGCGACGTCCAGCACCATCATCAGGTGTAGGCCGGTGTCAATTTCCGGGTGGAAGTCGGCGCGCTGAGGCACACCCCAGAGCCGGTCCACCTCGGGCAGCAGGCGCGCAAGCGCACCGCACTCGCCCAGTACTGCGAACATGCGCGAAGGCCTTTGTTCCATCAGGCCGCGCGCCAGTTCCTGCCAGACACGCTCAGCCACCAGATGGTCCACCTCGCCGTGCTGCACCATGTCGCGCATCAGCTGCAGGGTCTCAGGTGCCACCTGAAAATCGGTGAAGCGCGCGCTGAACCGGGCCACGCGCAGGATGCGCACCGGGTCTTCGCGAAAGGCATCGGTGACATGACGCAAAACCCGGTGCGTCAGATCGCGCTGGCCCTGATAGGGGTCCACGAGGTCGTCCAAGGCGAGTTCGAACACACCGTCGTGCTCAACCCGATGCGCGCTGATGGCGATGGCGTTGATGGTGAGATCGCGTCGCGCCAGGTCCTGCTCCAGTGTCACACTGGGCGCTGCATGCACGTCAAAACCGCGGTAGCCGCGCGCGGTCTTGCGCTCGGTGCGAGCCAGCGCGTATTCCTCCTTGGTTTGCGGATGCAGGAACACCGGAAAGTCTCGGCCGACGGGAATAAAGCCCTGCTCCACCATCTGCTCGGGGCTGGCGCCCACCACCACCCAGTCGCGGTCTTTCACGGGTAACCCCAGCAAGCGGTCCCGCACCGCGCCACCGACCATATAGATTTCCATCAAGCCAGTTTAGCGGGACGCCTA
Organism: uncultured beta proteobacterium; assembly: GCA_903909815.1. Classification (GTDB taxonomy): domain Bacteria; phylum Pseudomonadota; class Gammaproteobacteria; order Burkholderiales; family Burkholderiaceae_C; genus CAIKVZ01. Next base: position 20,866 of record CAIVXG010000082.1, read on the forward strand.
CTTGGTCAGCATGCGCATGGCGTCTTCCAGACCCTTGAGCGTGAGCGGATACATACGCTGGCTCACGAGTTGCTGGATCACTGCAATGCTTTGGCGGTACTGCCACACACCTTGCGGCTCGGGGTTGATCCAGGCGAACTTGGGGAAGGCGTGCGTGAGGCGCTGCAGCCATTCGGCGCCTGCCTCCTCGTTGTTGTATTCGACGCTGCCGCCGGGCTGCAGGATTTCGTAGGGGCTCATGGTGGCGTCGCCGACGAAGATAAGTTTGTAGTCCTTGTTGTACTTGCGGATGATGTCCCAGGTGTCGAACTTCTCGGCAAAGCGACGCCGGTTGTTCTTCCACATGAAGTCGTACACGCAGTTGTGGAAGTAGTAGAACTCCAGGTGCTTGAACTCGGTCTTGGTGGCCGAGAACAGCTCTTCCACGCGTGCGATGTGCTCGTCCATGGTGCCGCCCACATCCATCAGCAGCAGCACCTTGACGTTGTTGTGGCGCTCGGGAATCATCTTGATGTCCAGATAACCCGCATTCGCCGCCGTGCTGCGGATGGTGTCGTCCAGGTCCAGTTCGAGTTCGTGGCCTTCGCGCGCAAACTTGCGCAAGCGCCGCAGCGCCACCTTGATGTTGCGCGTGCCCAACTCCTGCGAGTCGTCATAGTCCTTGTAGCCGCGCTGCTCCCAGACCTTGACCGCGCTCTTGTTTTTGCCCGGCCCGCCAATGCGCACGCCCTGCGGGTTGTAGCCGCCGTGTCCAAAGGGCGAGGTGCCACCCGTGCCTATCCATTTGGAGCCGCCTTCGTGCCGTTCCTTCTGCTCCTCCAGGCGCTTCTTCAAGGTCTCCATGAGCTCGTCCCAGCCCATCTTTTCGATCGCTGCCTTCTGCTCGGATGTGAGCTCGCGCTCCAGCATCTGGCGCAGCCAATCAAGCGGGATTTCCTTGGTGAAGTCAGCCACCATGTCCACGCCCTTGAAATAGGCGGCAAAGGCGCGGTCAAACTTGTCAAAGTGCTTCTCGTCCTTCACCAGCGTGGTGCGGCTGAGGTAGTAGAAATCGTCCAGGCTGTAGGCGGCGCTGTCGTCGTCGGCGGGTCCGACCACGCCCGCCTTCAAGGCTTCGAGCAGGGTCAGGTATTCCTTCACCGAGACCGGCAGCTTGGCGGAGCGAAGCGTGTAGAAGAAAGGGATCAGCATGGTCCGGCATCTCGCATGTAATAAATATCCCATTCCGATTCGTCCACCAGCACAAAGCCGTGGCGCTGGTAGAAACGGTTGGAGTCGCTGCCGCGCAGGGCGCCCACGCGTACAGGCAAGGCGGCATCATCTGCCCGGGCGAAGACCTGCTGCAGCACGGCCGCACCAAAACCACGACCTTGAAAATCCGGATGGATGTAGAGGTGATCGAGCAGCAATCCTTCGTTACAAACCTTGACCACAACGAAGCCGACACGTTCGCCCCCGAACTCGATATGACGGGTTTCTTCCGGCGTGAAGCCAGCTACGAAGCGCTCGCGTGAACGCACGGGATCGAAGCGGCCGATGCGCTCCAGGCTGGCGCGCATCGCTGCGATGCGCAGCGCCACGAGTGCCTCCAGATCCTGCAACCTGGCGGGAGTCAGGACGATGTGGCAAACCTTGGCTGTCGTCATATTCAGGGCGAAACTATCGATGCTTGTCCAGCAGGTAAAGCAATTGCGCCCGCGCCTCTGGCCATTCGCCGGCGCGCATGCTGTACATCACGGTGTCACGAATCGTGCCGTCGCGGCGCAGCGCATGGCCACGGATCACGCCATCCTTCTTGGCACCGAGCCGCTCGATCGCCTGCTGCGAAGCGAAGTTGAAATTGTCGGTGCGCCAGCCCACCACCTGGCAGCCCAGAATGTCGAACGCGTGGCTCAGCATCAGTAGCTTGGACACGGTGTTGACGTGGGTGCGCTGGCAGCGCTTTGCGTACCAGGTCCAGCCGATTTCGACCCGCTTCACCGCCGGCAGGATGTCGTGGTAACTGGTGCTGCCCAACACCGTGCTAGTGGCTGCATCGGTCACGGCAAAGGCAAAGCGCTGACCCGCTTCGCGCTGGGCCAGAGCGTTCGCAATGTAGTCGCGGGTTTGTTCGGGCTCGGGCACGGAGGTGACGCGCAACTTCCAGAGTTCGCCGTCGGCGGCGGCGGCGCGCAAACCTTGTTCGTGCTCCAGCGCCAGCGGCAGCAGGCGCACGCCTCGTTCTTCCAGAATGACGGGTTCGACAAAGAACATCATCACCCCTTGTTTTGGTTGCTTTTCGCCGCACGCCAGCGCCGCGCTGCCTGCAAGCCCAAGCCGCCGCCCACGCCCAACAGGATCAGTCCAAAGATGCTGGCGTTGTCGTAACCTGGGGCAAAGATATCGAGCCCAAATGCGCGCCCAAGCCAAAAACCGGCCATAGCGCCGCCGACAAAACCGACCGCGTCGGACAATCCTTCTACCAGCAAGGGTGATGTCATGGAGGCTCCTGCTTAACGGTTGCGGCTTTGCATGAACACGAGCTTTTCAAACAGACTCACATCCTGCTCGTTCTTCAAGAGTGCTCCCACCAGCGGCGGCACGGCGACCTTGTCGTCTTTCGTTTGCAGCGCCTCCGCGGAAATGTCTTCCGCCAGCAGGAGCTTGAGCCAGTCCAGCAGTTCGCTGGTGGAAGGCTTCTTCTTCAGGCCCGGCAGGCCGCGCACATCGAAGAAGGTCTTCATGGCGGCGGCCAGCAACTCGCGCTTGAGGCCGGGGAAATGCACGTCCACGATTTGCTGCATGGTGGTGGCATCGGGGAACTTGATGTAATGGAAAAAGCAGCGCCGCAAAAAGGCGTCGGGCAGTTCCTTTTCGTTGTTGGAGGTGATGAACACCAGGGGGCGGTTCTTGGCCCGAACCCACTCCCGCGTCTCGTAGCAGTAAAACTCCATGCGATCGATCTCGCGCAGCAAGTCGTTGGGAAACTCGATATCGGCCTTGTCGATTTCGTCGATCAGCAGCGCCACCGGTTCGTCCGCCGTGAAGGCCTGCCACAGCACGCCCTTCATGATGTAGTTGTGGATGTCCTTGACGCGCTCGCCGCCGTCCACATCGGCCAGTTGTGAGTCGCGCAGCCGGCTCACCGCGTCGTATTCGTACAGCCCTTGCTGCGCCTTGGTGGTCGACTTGATGTGCCACTGCAGCAGCGGCATGTTCAGCGCCTGCGCCACCTCCTCGGCCAGCATGGTCTTGCCGGTGCCGGGTTCGCCCTTGACCAGCAACGGGCGCTTGAGCGTGATGGCAGCGTTCACCGCCAGCATCAGGTCCTGGGTGGCGATGTAAGAGGAAGTACCTTGAAATTTCATAGCAACACAGACAATCGTTAAAAGGTGAAACCGAGCGGCGATGCCCGTTCCAAAAAAGGCTTGCGCTACGAGCGTGAGGTTCCAATCGTTGCCGCAACGGTCAAATGGCGCCGATATAATCGGCCCTTGTTTTTTCTTCAATCAACGACGATTGTGCGCGCAAAATGAAGCTTTTCCTGACTACCCTGGCGGCGATCATTGTCGCTTCCGTGACCACCCTGGCGACTGCACAAGAGATCAAAGGCAACGTCATCACAGGCGAGAAAAAGGTCGCCTTGTGCCTTGGCTGCCACGGCATCCTGGGTTTTCACACCGGATTCCCTGAAGTCTATCGGGTGCCCAAGATTTCCGGACAGGGTGCCAAGTACATCGTGTCAGCACTCACGGCCTACAAGAAGGGCGAGCGCAAGAACCCGTCCATGCGTGCCGTGGCCGAAACTCTGAGCGATCAAGACATCGCCGATGTGGCAGCTTATTTCAGCGCGCAAGGCGTGGTTGACGGCGCCACCATCCCGGCTACGCCCACCAAAGAGCCCAAGGCTGCAGTTGCTGCCTTGCTGACCAAGGCCGGCTGCGTCTCCTGTCATGGCAGCAACTTTTCCAAGCCCATTGATCCAACCTATCCGAAGATTGCAGGTCAATATTCCGACTACCTCTATTTCGCTCTGATGTCCTACAAGACCGAGGGCAAGCCGATGATCGGACGCTCCAACCCCATCATGGGCGCCATGGCCAAGCAATTCTCCGACGAAGAGCTGCATTTGCTGGCCGACTACGTGAGTTCGCTGGACAGCGAGCTGAAATCGATCCAGCAGCCGCGCTTGCGTTAAGGCAGCAAGAAGCCGTCATTGCGAGCTACCTGTTTCGGGTGGCCGAAACTGCATATGGCGCATGAACCCCGGATTCGTCATTGCGAGCCAAGCGCGGCAATCCAGGTATTTTCGTGGTGCGCCGAGATGGATCGCCACGGCCTGCGGCCTCGCAATCACGGGGAACGAGGTATTCCTGTAATGCCGTGTGGCTCTTTGGTCAGGCCGCTTCAGGTAGTTTGAAGCGGGTTTGTAGCAGGTCCTCCAACCCGAATTGCTGCAGCACCGCCAGCAACCGCGGCGCTGCGCTGGCCTTGGGTCGACCGGTGTGGCGGGCGATGATGAGTTCGTTTTTCATGCTGTGCTCCCAGCCCACAAGCTCGGTCACCGTGACCTGGTAGCCCCAGGCTTCCAGGTAAAGGCAGCGCAGCACATTGGTGATCTGGCTGCCCAGTTCGCGCGTGTGCAGTGGATGGCGCCACAGTTCGGCCAGCGGCGTACGCGTCAGCTGCAGCGCCTTGTGCTGGCTTAAATGCCGCGCCACCTCGGCCTGGCAGCAGGGCACCAGCACCATGAAACGCGCCTGTTTTTGCAGTCCGAACGCGATCGCGTCGTCGGTCGCGGTATCGCAGGCGTGCAAGGCGGTGACGATGTCGATTCTTTCCGGCAGTTGATCCGACAGCGCCGACAGCGCCACGCTCAGATTCAGGAACTGCATGCGCGCAAAGCCCAGACGTGCCGCCAGTTCACGCGACTTTTCCACCAGTTCGCTGCGGGTCTCGACGCCGAAAATTTGACCCTTGCTTAAGCGTTTGAAATACAGGTCGTAGAGGATGAACCCCAGATAGGACTTGCCCGCACCGTGGTCGGCCAGCGTGATGCCAGCCTCCGAGTCCGGAATTTCAAGCAGCAGCTTTTCGATGAACTGATATAAGTGGTAAACCTGCTTGAGCTTGCGCCGCGAGTCCTGATTGAGCTTGCCATCGCGCGTCAGGATATGCAGTTCCTTGAGCAGTTCCACCGACTGTTCGGGTCGGATTTCCGGAGCGATTGCGCTCGCCGTGGTCGCGACTTGGGCGTGAGATTTCTTCTTCATTAACTGCCTTCGGGTTTCGGTGTCGCATCAGTTGCGCCCACGTTCAGCTCGGTCCAGCCGGCTACACCCAACCGTTCCATGGTCGCCATGTTGACTTCGAAGATCGATTCGGCATTCGGGAACGCCATCACGGCACGGTCGATGCTCTCTTCGCGCAGCAGATGCAGCGTCGGATAGGGCGAGCGATTCGTGAAATTGGTGACGTCGTCGACCTCGGTTCCGGCAAACTGGTAACGCGGATGCAGACTGGCGATCTGCAGCACGCCGTCCAGACCCAAGCGCGCCAGGGCCTTGTCGGCCTGACCCAGGAAATCGTTGAAGTCCAAAAAATCTTCCAGGCAAAAGGGTGCGATCAGCAACGTGGTGTCGCGCGTCGCCCCATCACTCGCCGCCAGCGCCTTCAATTCCGTGAGCAAGTCGGTCAGCAACTCATCGGCGTAGCGCGCATCGCTCACCGCGTAGTGCACCTGAGCTTTGACGTGCACCGACTTGGCAAAGGGGCACAGGTTCAATCCGATCACGGCGCGCTCCAGCCATTGCCGGGTATCGGCGCAAACGGTGTCGTGGGAAGGTTCCATATCGCTAGACCTGCGCCACTGACGTGGATGTTCCGATCAGGCGCTCGTGTTCATGCGTGGCATAGCGATCCGTCATGCCCGCGATGTAATCGGACACGACCCGCGCTCGGCCGATCGTATCCGTGGCCTGAAGCGCCTGAACCCGCGCCGCGAAACCGGCCTGCAGGGTCTGCGGATCATGCAGGAACAAGGCAAAGAGATCGCGTACCCGCTGCTTGGCCTGGCCCGTGGTCTGCACCACCTGCGGATGCCGGTAAAGATTCTGGTGCAAGAAGCGTTTCAGTAGGCTGGACTGACGCCGCATGTCGGCGCCAAAGCACAGCAGCGGGCCGGCTTGGCGTGCTTGCGTTGCGTTGCTGGGCGCAGCCTGCGCCAACGCGTCCTGGGTCGCGGCGATGACGTCGTACACCTGCGCGCTGAGCATGCGCCGGATGGTGTCGTAAAGCAGGCGTCGGCTCTGCGCGGCGTCTCCAAGCTTGGAGTGTTGCGCCAGCGCCTGTCGGCGAAACGTTTCAAACAACTCCACCTCGCACAACTGCTCCAGCGTGATCAGCCCCGATCGCACGCCGTCGTCGATGTCGTGCGCGTTGTAGGCGATCTCGTCGGCCAGGTTGCACAACTGCGCTTCCAGACTCGGCTGCAGGCGCACGGCATCCGGCGTCGCCGAAGGCAAAAAACGCCGCGCCACGCCGCCGGGCTCGTTCGCCTCCAGGACCAGCGCGTTAGCCACGGAACAATGTTTGAGAATACCCTCGCGCGTCTCGAACGTGAGGTTCAACCCGTTGAAATCGGGGTAGCGCTCCTCCAGTTCGTCCACCACACGCAGGCTTTGCAGGTTGTGCTCGAAACCGCCATATTCGGCCATGCAGTCGTTGAGCGCGTCCTGCCCGGCGTGCCCAAAGGGCGTGTGCCCCAAATCGTGGGCCAGGGCAATCGCCTCCACCAGATCTTCGTTCAATCCCAGCGTGCGTGCCACCGAGCGCCCGAGTTGCGCCACCTCCAGCGAGTGCGTCAAGCGGGTGCGAAACAGATCGCCTTCGTGGTTCAGGAACACCTGGGTCTTGTACACCAGGCGCCGAAAGGCGCTGGAGTGCACGATGCGGTCACGGTCGCGCTGGTAGTCGGTGCGCGTGGGCGCGGCAACTTCTGCAAAGCGCCGACCGCGCGACAGTGCCGGGTCGCAAGCGTAGCGCGCCAGTGTCATGGCGCAAGCCTTAGGCGCAACACGCGTCGATCACTTCGCGCACCAGTGCATCGGGCGCGGCGCGCACCAGCGCGCGTCCGGGGCCGTCGAGCAGCACGAAGCGGATCTCTCCGCCCTCTGACTTCTTGTCGATGCGCATCAGCTCCAGATAGCGAGCGGCGTTGTCCGTGGCATCGAGCATCGGTGCTCGCACCGGCAGGCCGGCGGCAGCGATGAGCGCGGTGAGACGCTGCACGAAAGCCCCATCCACACCGCCCAGACGCTGCGATAAATGAACCGCCATCACCATGCCGCAGCCCACGGCCTCGCCGTGCAGCCACGCGCCGTAGCCCAGACCGGCCTCGATCGCGTGGCCGAAGGTGTGGCCAAAATTGAGAATGGCGCGCAGCCCGGTTTCGCGTTCGTCCTGACCCACAACCCAGGCCTTGATTTCGCAACTGCGCTTGACCGCATGCGCCAGCGCCTGTGGCTCGCGTGCCTGCAGTTCGCTCAGGTTGGACTCAATCCAGTCCAGAAACGCCATGTCGGCGATGGGCCCGTATTTGATGACTTCGCCCAGACCTGCGCTGAGCTCGCGCGCGGGCAGGGTCTTCAAGGTGTCCAGGTCGCAGACCACGCGCTCGGGCTGGTAGAACGCACCTATCATGTTCTTTCCCAGCGGATGGTTGATGGCGGTCTTGCCACCCACCGAAGAATCCACCTGCGCCAACAACGTGGTGGGCACCTGCACAAAGGGCACGCCGCGCATATAACTGGCGGCGGCAAAGCCCGTCATGTCGCCCACGACGCCGCCGCCGAGCGCAAACAACACCGTCTTGCGGTCGCAGCCGTGGCCCAGCAGGGCATCAAAGATCAGATTCAGCGTTTGCCAGTTCTTGTAGCCTTCGCCATCGGGCAGGACCACGGTGTGGACGCAGGCGTACTGGCTTGCCAGCGCCTCCTGCAGCCGCTTGGCATACAGCGGCGCCACCGTGCTGTTGGTGACGATCAGCGCCGCATGGGCTCGTGGCAAGCTGGACCAAGCGTCGGCATGGTCCAGCAGCCCGGCGCCAATGGTAATGTCGTAGCTGCGCTCGGCCAGTTCAATGTGCACGGATTCAGAAACAGTCGGGGCGGTCATTGGAAGGATTTTTGGACAGTGGCGCGCAGATTTGGCACGCTTTCATTGTGCCAGAACCGTTCGCTGAGGCGCCACTCGGAACCCGCGCCCGAGAACACCGGAAGAAACCCCCACTCCAGCGTGTGATTTCATTGCGCCATGTCAAATTTTGCTCGTGATGCAGCGATACATTTGCTTTTCGTTATGTCGCTAGAGGCCCCGTGAACCCGTCAGCCCCTACCTATCAACTCATCGACGGGGGCCCAGCCATGACCAGCGAAAATTTTGACGTCGCGACTGCCTTGCGTTTTGCGGACGGGAACATTGCGGGTGTGCTCTCTTTTCGCGCCATGCTGAACCGCTCTTCGACGCACGGCGCAGACCCGGCGGCCGAGATCCTGAAAGTCATCAGCGAAGCTGTGCTCACGGTTCATGACTCTTCAGCCGACACCGCGCGCCGAAGCGCTGCCGTGAAACTGCTGGAACTGGTGGCCAAATCGCTGGAACTGCAGGCCATGAGTGGCAGCCACATGGCGTGGCTTGACGCCCTGCAACGCGAGGCGGAGAGATGCCGACAGGTCGTGCTTCGACTGGAGCACCGAAGAATGCAACATCAGGCCAAAGAGGCTGCCCGGTTTCAATCCTTCCTGGCGGTTGTCTCGGGTTTTTGAAGCAAGCATCACCATCCGTGATCCAGCGGCCGGTCAACCCGGATCCTGGGCGCCACCGCGCTGACGCCGGAAAGTGGCCGGGGCGACGCCGGTGCGCTTCTTGAAAAATCGACAGAAGTAGGCCGGGTCAGCAAAGCCCAGTTCATAGGCCAGTTGGGAGACGGGTGCAGCGATGTAGAACAACTTGCGCCGGGCCTCCAGCAGCAGGCGGTCCTGCACCAGATCGAACGCCGACTTGCCTGTCAGCGCCTGGCACAGGCGGTTGAGCCGGTTTTCCGTCAGGTTCAATGCTTGCGCATAGCGCGGCACCGGCCAGTGCTGGGTGAAGTGCGCCTCCACCAGGACCCGAAAGCGCGCCAGCATGTCTGAGCGCCCACGCGCCGGGCCGCTCAATGGCACCACGGCGACACTACGCGCGACCAGCAGCAGCACACAGCGCACGAGCCAGTCGAACATCTGGCTGCGCCCCAAGCCGGTGCCGCGAAACTCGCCGAGGATCTGCTCCAGCAACGACGCCAGGCGACGAGCCACGTCGGCACTCGGGCGTAGGTCCAAGGGCTGTGTTTGGGAGAACAGCGGTTCGAACAGCGCACTCTGGACCGCGTCTCCCGATGTCAGCAGCGACTCCGCCACGGTCAGCACATAACCCTGGGTTCCAGGTGAGAACTGAAACGAATGAACGACCCCCGGCGGAATCACCAGCGCTGCCGTAGCCTCCAGGTCGAAGCAGGCATCGTCCAGTCGCACCTGGGCGCCCCCGCCGAACACGCACAGCAGTTGGAGCAGGTCGCGGTGCGCGTGCGAGGCGATCTCCCAGCCATAGCGCTGGCTGCGCGTGGCGATAAGTTCAATGTGCACGAACTCCAGTTGGCTGTTGGCACCGGGCGCGGTATCGTGCTCGCCATAAAGCGAAAAAATGGGCACATCGGACGCGCGTTTGACGGAGTTAGGCATGTGAATTGTGGTGGCAATCTAAGTAGATTCCCTTGATAAATGGGAATTTTCCATCATAAAAGTGCAAGTTTTTCATTTCATTGTCCATATCGAATGAAATCGCCAGCGGCTAAGCTTCGCGCTTGCCGCAGCGCTGCCATGGGCGCGCACCACCACCGGAGATTGCCATGTTTCAATTTGACCCTTACGCGCCCTCAGTCGACGCCGATCCGTTCCCGTTTTACAAAACGCTGCGCGACCAGCACCCCTGCTTTTGGAGCTCACAGGCCGACATGTGGATCCTGTCGCGCTATGCCGACATCGTCACGGCCGGGCAGAACGCGCTCACCTATTCCTCCGCCAGTGGCAACCTCATGACCGAATTGCCAGGGCGCGCGGGCGCCACCCTGGGCACCACCGATGCGCCGCGTCACGATCGTCTGCGCGGCCTCATCCAGCACGCCTTCATGAAGCGCAACCTGGAGTCCCTGAGCGAGCCCATCCGCGACATCGCACGCGATTTGGCGCTGTCGCTGCGCGAGCGCGACCAGTTCGATTTCGTGTCCGAGTTCTCGTCCAAGTTCACGGTGCGCGTGCTCATCGCCGCCCTGGGTCTGCCCAGCGGAGCTGAAGCCACGGTGGATGAAACCACCGTGCGCAACAACGCCGTGATGATGGTGCAGTCAGACCCGCTCACACGTACCAAGGGACCCGAGCATCTGGCTGCCTATGCCTGGATGCAGGACTACGCTGCGGGCGTGATCGCGCAGCGCCGCGCCCAGCCACGCAACGATTTGATTTCGCACTTCAGCACGGCCGAAATCGATGGCGACAAGCTCGACGAGCGCGAAGTGCTACTCACCACCACCACGCTGATCATGGCCGGCATCGAGTCGCTGGGTGGTTTCATGGCGATGTTTGCGCTGAACATGGCGGACCAGGTCGACGCGCGCCGTGCCTGCGTGGCCAATCCTGCGCTGCTGCCCGACGCGGTGGAGGAATCTCTGCGCTTCAACACCTCGGCCCAGCGCTTTCGCCGTCGTTTGATGCACGACGTGGAACTGCACGGCCAGACCATGAAGACGGGCGACTTCGTCTGCCTTGCCTACGGCAGCGGCAATCGCGACGAGCGCCAGTACCCCAACCCGGATGTCTACGACCTTGCGCGCAAGCCGCGCGGCCACCTGGGCTTTGGCGGCGGTGTGCACGCCTGCCTGGGCACGGCCATCGCCCGTCTGTCGGTGAAGATCGCCTTCGACGAATTCCACAAGGCCATCCCCGAATACCAACGGGTGCATCAGCAGCTGTCTTGGATGCCGTCCTCCACCTTTCGCAGCCCGCTGCGCCTGGACCTGGCGCGTGGCCGATAATTTGCGGCCCTGACCTCCACTGAATTAGGAATACTGACCATGCCCAACATCACTTTCATCGAACCCAGCGGCGACGAGCGCGTCGTGGATGTTCCCCTGGGCTGGAGCCTGATGCAGGCGGCCACAAGCAAGGGCGTTGAAGGCATCGACGCCGAATGCGGCGGCTCCTGCGCCTGCGCCACCTGCCACTGCTACCTCGAAGGCGAACTGGCAGCGTTGGTGCCGGCCCCGGCACAGGGCGAAATCTCCATGCTCGACAGCGTCTCTGCCGAACGCCGCCCCAACAGCCGTCTGTCGTGTCAGATCAAGATGACACCGGGGCTCGCAGGCTTGGTGGTGCGCCTGCCCGAAACACAAACGTGAGCAAGAGCGCCGACGGGCCGCCCCTGGGCGCGAAGGACCCATCGGGGGGCAGCGACACACACGCAGTGGCGAGCGTGGGGCCTAACAGCGGCACGAACAGCGGCATGGTGATCGTCGGCGCCGGACTGGCGGGATTGAGCGTGGCCGAAGCGCTGCGCGCTGACGGCTATGAAGGCGTCGTGACGCTGCTGGGCGACGAGACCTGCGGGCCCTATCATCGCCCGCCCCTGTCCAAAGCTTTCCTGTTGGGCGAAATGCAGGAGCAGCAGTTGCACATGCGCGCCCCCGAGTTGCTGGCGCGGAAGGCCATCACACTGCGGGTGAGCGCCACGGTCGCCGCGATCGAGCGCGATGCGAAAAGTGTCACGCTCGCCGATGGTTCCATCCTCCATTACGACGGTCTGGCACTGTGCACGGGATCGCGCCTGCGCGCCCTGCCACTGCCCGGCGCTGACGCGCAAGGCGTGGTCGGGCTGCGCACACTGGATCACGCCAAGACCATCGCGGCGGCGCTGGAAACGGCGCAGCATGTGGTGGTGATCGGTGGCGGCTTTATCGGCCTTGAAGTTGCCGCAGCCGCGCGCAAAAAAGGAAAAATCGTGACCGTGCTGGAGGCTGCGGATCGGCTCATGGCGCGGGTCGTGGCGCCGGCGGTGTCCAGCTTCTATTTTGACCTGCACACGAGCCACGGCGTGAACGTGGTGCTGAGTGCGATGGTGAGCGACCTGGTGGTGCACGCAGGCCACATCGCCGCCGTCAGGACACGCGATGGCCGGGAGTTCCCCGCAGATCTCGTGGTGGTGGGCATCGGCATCGTTCCCAACACTGAAATCGCGCTCGCTGCAGGTCTGGAATGCCATGGCGGCATCGTGGTTGACGCCTGCTCGCGCACCAGCGACCGGTCTGTCGTGGCCGCGGGAGACTGCACGGCACGACGCTTGGATGACGGCTCCTGGCGCCGCCTGGAATCGGTGCAGAACGCCGTGGAGCAGGCCAAGTCGGCTGCGGCAGCGCTGATGGGACGGGAACGCGCGTTTACCGCCGCACCTTGGTTCTGGTCCGATCAATACGACGTCAAGCTGCAGATGGCAGGACTTACGGCCGGCTTCGACCAAGTCGTCACGCGTGGCGAAGCGGCAAACAAAAAGTTCTCTGCCTTTTACTACCGCGGCGGCCAATTGATCGCGGTCGACTCGCTGAACCAGCCCGCCGAGCACATGCTGGCGCGCAAGCTGTTGGCGCAGGCCATCTCGCCCACAGCAGCGCAAGTGAGCGACGCGGGGTTCGCGCTGAACTCCTTGCTGCTCGCTTAGGCGCGATTCCGCGGCATTCTTCTGGCGCACGATGCGCCCGCCGCGGGGAGGCGGGGATAATCGCAGCTTTTCTGCCATCTTCCACGTTCATCACCTCTGCCTGTGACCTATTCCTTTGAAACGCGGCGCCGCCGCACCTTTGCCATCATTTCCCACCCGGACGCGGGCAAGACCACGCTCACCGAAAAACTGCTGCTGTTCTCGGGCGCGATCCAGATCGCCGGCTCGGTGAAGGCGCGCAAGGCGACGCGCCACGCCACCAGCGACTGGATGGAGATCGAGAAGCAGCGCGGCATTTCGGTCGCGAGCTCGGTCATGCAGATGGTGTATCGCGACCATGTCATCAATCTGCTGGACACGCCCGGTCACAAGGACTTCTCGGAAGACACTTACCGCGTGCTCACCGCCGTCGATTCCGCGCTGATGGTGATTGATGCGGCCAACGGCGTGGAGGCACAAACGCGCCGTCTGATCGAGGTCTGCCGCCAGCGGGACACGCCCATCATCACCTTCGTCAACAAGATGGACCGAGAGGTGCGCGATCCGCTGGACATCCTGGACGAGGTCGAGCGCGAGCTTGGCATGCCCTGCGTTCCCATGACCTGGCCCGTGGGCCAGGGCAAGACCTTCGGCGGCATCATCAACCTGCGCACCCAGACGATGACGGTGTTCGAGTCGGGCTCGGACCGGCGCTCGCAGGATTTCGAAACCATTGCGCTTGACGACCGCGCCACGCTGGAGAAGCGTTTCGGCCACGATTTCCAGACCGCCATGGACGCGATCGAACTGGCCTGTGGCGCCTCCCCCGAATTCGACGAAAAAGCCTTCCTCGAGGGAAAGCAGACGCCGGTTTTCTTCGGCTCGGGCGTGAACAATTTTGGCGTGATGGAAGTGCTGGACGCGCTCGTCGATCTGGCACCGCCGCCGCAGAACCGCACCAGTTCGCTGGCAGTGAACAAGGCGCCGGTGATCCGCACCGTGCACCCGAAAGACCCGTTCTTTTCGGGCGTGGTGTTCAAGGTGCAGGCCAACATGGACCCCTCGCACCGGGACCGTATCGCCTTTGTGCGCATGTGCTCGGGCAAGTACACGCCGGGCCTCAAGCTCAAGGTGATGCGCACCGCCAAGGAGTTGCGTCCCACCAGCGTCGTGACCTTCATGAGCCAGCGCCGCGAAGCCGTGGAAGAGGCCTATGCCGGCGACATCGTGGGCTTCACCACGCACGGCGGCGTGCAGTTGGGCGACACCATCACCGACGGCTCCGTGAACCTGCAGTTCACCGGTCTGCCCTTCTTCGCGCCCGAGCTGTTCCAGACCGTGGTGCTGAGGAACCCGCTGCGCACCAAGCAGCTGCAGCAGGGACTGGCGCAGCTGGGCGAGGAAGGCGCGATCCAGGTATTCCGACCCGAGGTTGGCGGCAACATGCTGCTGGGCGCCGTGGGTCAACTGCAGTTCGAAGTGGTGCAGCACCGGCTCAAGGGCGAGTACGACGCCGACATCAAGCTCGAAGGCAGCCAGTACACCGGCGCGCGCTGGATCACGGCTGACACCCCGGCGGAGCTGCGCGCGTTTTGCGAGGCCTACCCGATGCGCATGGCACGCGACGCCGCCAATACCCTGGCCTATTTGTGCACCAGTCCGTATGACGTACGGCTGGCGCAGGAGAGGTTCCCGAAAATCCATTTCCATCCGCTGCGCGAGCACGCAGGGCTGGCGCTGCACAACGCAGGATGATTTTTTCCCGTCATTGCGAGGCCGTAGGCCGCGGCAATCCACGGTGGCGCACCAGCAAGGGCATGGATTGCCACGCTTCGCTCGCAATGACAGACAATGAGTGCGCCAGATTTTGAAAATTCAATGACCACCATGAGCCTGCGCCCACTCTTCGAACTCCCGCGCGCCGTGGCGGCGCAGCTGCATACGGTGTTCAGCGACATCGACGACACCCTCACCACCGACGGTCGGCTCCCGCCACAGGCCTACGCGGCGATGGACCAACTGCGCCATGCAGGATTGCGCCTGATCCTGATCACCGGTCGCCCCGCGGGCTGGTGCGACCACATCGCGCGCATGTGGCCGGTGGATGGCGTGATCGGCGAAAACGGTGCCTTCTACTACTGGCACGACAATGAGGCGCGCAAGCTCAAATGCCGCCACCTGCTGGACGCGACCGAGCGCGAAGCCCATGCGGCAAAGCTTGCCGCCGTGCGCGACACCATCCTGCGCGAAGTGCCAGGATGCGCGGTCGCGTCAGACCAGTTCTGCCGCCTGTACGACCTGGCAATTGACTTTTGCGAAGACGTGGCACCGCTGCCCAACGCAGCGATCGATCGTATCGTGGCGCTGATGGAGCAGGCTGGAATGACGGCCAAGGTCAGCTCCATCCACGTCAACGGCTGGTTCGGCAGCTACGACAAACTGAGCATGGCGCACCTGATGCTGCGCGAGCGCTACGGCCTGGAACTGGCGCAGGAACGCGAGCGCTGCCTGTTCGTGGGCGACTCGCCCAACGACGCTCCGATGTTCGCCTACCTGCCCCACGCCGTGGGTGTTGCCAACGTGCACGACATGGCGGCTCGCATGAGCGCCCTGCCAGCCTATGTCACGCCGTCACGCGGCGGCGCCGGATTTGCTGAAGTTGCCAGCGCGCTGGTGGCGGCGCGGGAAGCAAGCTGAGGCTGCTGGCATGGCGATTGAGATCCCCAAAGAGCTGCGTCAACAGGCCATCGCGTCCATCGAGCGCTATTTCCGCCAGAACACGGACGAGGAAATCGGCAACATGGCCGCGGGCGCGTTGCTGAATTTCTTCCTCGAAGAGCTGGGACCCGTGGTCTACAACAAGGCCGTCGCCGACGTGCAGGAACGATTGCAGATGCGGGTCTCGGAACTGGACATCGAAATCCACGAAGACGAGTTCCCGTACTGGCGCAGGTTGGAGCGTCTGCGGAAGGCCAAATAGGCGCTGATGTAGACGGCCGTGACTTGAGTTCCCATATCATTTTGATTACGATGTTGACATGCCTATCTCACGCATCATTTTCCACTTGCAACTGCTGACCGGCCGCAGCTTGAGGCGGTGGTGGTAGGGCACATTCCCGGCAAGGGCAAGTACGCCGGCATGCTGGATGCACTGAACGTCAAGGCGCAGAGCGGACAGAACTTCAGACTGGACCCTCGCGTCGCCAGGGCACGTTACCTGCGCATCTGACGTTCGCGCTGACCCTCGCTGTGGATCGCGGAGACCAGCAAGCCGAGTTCCTGCACCAGCACGTCGAGCACGTCGTCCAGCGTCACCAGGCCCAGCAATTCGCCACTAAAACCCACGACAGGAACCCGACGCACACCCTTGCGGCGCATGCTGCGAACCAGGTCGATGAGCGAGTCGTCCTCGCGCGCCAGCAGGAGGTCGGTGCTCATCACGTCCTCAGCGCACAGCACGCTGGCATCAAGGTCGGTCGCGACCACGGCCGTCACGATGTCGCGATCGGTCAACATGCCCACGACCACGCGCTCGGCGCCATGCTCTTCGACCACGACCAGGCAACCCACATGGTTCTCGCGCATGAGGCGCGCCGCGCCAGCCATGGTGGTGGTGCGAAACGCGATGGTGAGCACGCGCGCACAGATTTCACCCGTAGTCAAACGTTCTCCCATGAGCTGCTCCTTGGTGCGTTTCGATGCTGGCTCCAGCGCCACAGTTCAGACCGTCCGTGCGCCGTTGTCACCCGCTTCTTCCAACTCGCTGGGCGACATTGGCCGGTGCTGCTTTACCTGTCCCCGGCGCTGGCGCGTGACGTCTACCACCTGACGCCTCATGTTGTCGAAGGCGTCGCGCAAGGCGATGTAGACGTCTTCGCTGTGCGCCCGGTTCGCCACCAGTTCGTGTCCAGGAAGGATGAGGTCAATGCGCACGCCAAAGGCTCGCCCCTGGCGCTGATGCTTTGGTGGCTCATCGATGGCGACGCGACAAGCCATGATGTCGGGCGCAAACAGCTCCAACTTGTGCGCGTGGTCACGCACGCTGGCCTCCAAGGCATCGGATGCTTCCATGCCATGAAACAGGATTTGTACCGGGACTTTCATAGGAGACCTTTTGCGCCTGACGGCGGCGCACCCGTTCATCTTCGTCTGACTGGGCACTGGAGCGATTGAGATTTCTCAACCGCCCGAATGCAAGCACCCAAGCAACGACTAAACTCGGGCCACTGCGAGCCTGCATCCTCCATTGACCCAGCCCGACTTCCTTGACCATGACCCGCTCTTTCAACCGTTGGCGCCATTGGCTGGTGCTGGTCAGCTGCCTGCTGGCGCTGGGAGTGGCCTTGGTATGGAACGCCCAGCGCGAACACGCCCGCATTGAAGCGTTAGAACAGGAGCGCCTGGCAACGCAATCGAAGGTGATCGCGGACAACCTGACGCGCAAACTCACAGCCATCAATCTGAGCCTGGAATCCATCATGACCGAGCTGCCTGCCTGGCATAGGCGTGCAGATGGTCAGGCCGAGGCGGTGCGCAATCTCAAAACCCTGAATGCGGCCATGCCGTCGGTCCGCAGCTTCCTGGTGCTGGACGCGCAGGGAACCGCCACGCTATCGGACATCGCGGAGTTGGTGGGGCGCGATTTTTCTCAACGAGAATATTTTCTGACCCCCCAGAGTGCATTGAATGGGAAAACGCTTTACGTCAGTCCGCCGTTCAAAACGGTGCTGGGAAATTTCGTCATCACCTTGAGCCGCGTGGTCTTCGATGCCAACGGAAGATTTGCCGGCGTTGTGGCAGCCACCGCCGATCCGGTGGATTTGCATTTTTTGCTGAGTTCGGTGCGCTACGCCGACGACATGCGCTCGCGTCTGGTGCATGGCGACGGCAAGGTCTTTGTGGTGGAGCCCGAAGTGGCCGATGTTGCGGGCCGCGACCTGTCTGCATCCCATTCGTTTTTCAGCAGACACATCCAGAGCGGCGCAGCGCTGAGCTATTTCACCGACACCTCGGTTTCCACCCGCGACGAGCGCATGGCGGTGCTGCGCACGATTCAGCCGCCCGAACTGGCGATGGACAAGCCGCTGGTGATTGCCATCTCGCGCAATACCGATACCCTGTTTTCGCAATGGCATCACGACGTTCGAGACCAGTTGCTGGTTTATTGTTTACTGGTGTTGCTGGGTACTCTCAGCCTCACCCTGTGGCGGCGTCAAGGCACGCAGCAGCGTTTGAGCAATCAGCGCCTCCATCTCGCCACTACCGCGGCAGGTGTTGGGATATGGGAATTTACCCTGACCACCCGGACCTACCACTGGGACAGTGCCATGTTCGCTCTTTTTGGCCTGGATCCGAAGGCTGCCAATGCGCGCAACGACGACTGGCACCGGTTGATGTTGCCGGGGGAACTCGATCGCATCAAGAGTGCCACGCGCGCCGTACTCAAGAATGGGAATCCCTTCGATCTGACCTTTCAGATTCGACGCCCTGACGGGGAATTGCGCTTCATGCGCAATCGGGCAGCACTGCACGACGAGGGTACGGGCCGGTACACGCGCCTGATCGGCACCACGGTGGACGTGACGGAGCGCAAACGGCGCGAAGCAGACATGCGCATTGCCGCAACCGCTTTTGAATGCCAGGAGTCGATCCTGGTGACCGATGCGAAGCACGTCATTCTGCGGGTCAACCGGGCATTTTCGGAGCTGCACGGCTATAGCGCAGACGAAGTTTTGGGGCGCACGCCGCGCCTGCTGCAGTCGGGTCGGCACGACGCTGGCTTTTACCAGGCGATGGCGGCCGAACTGGGGCGCGTGGGCACCTGGCAGGGCGAGGTCTGGAACCGACGCAAAAGCGGGGAGGTCTTCCCGGAGTGGCTCAGCATCACCGCCGTGCACAATGAAGAGGGGGTCGTGACCCACTACGTTGCCACCCAGTCCGACATCACGCAGCGCTTGGCGGCGGAGGACGAGATCAAGCACATGGCCTTTTATGACCCGCTGACGCACCTGCCCAATCGTCGCCTGCTGCACGACCGGCTGCACCAGGCGGTGATCCATGCCAAGCGTCACCAACAGCAACTGGCGCTGCTGTTCGTCGACCTGGACCGGTTCAAACCCGTCAATGACGAGTTCGGGCACAAGGCCGGTGACGATTTGCTGCAGGCGGTCGCCCTGCGTTTGCAGGCCTGCGTGCGCGAGTCCGACACGGTGGCGCGCATTGGCGGCGACGAGTTTGTGCTGCTGGTGCCAGGAATTTCCTCGGCTCAGGACGCCGTCTACGTGGCAGAAAAAATCCACGGTTCACTGAAAAAGGCGTTCACGCTCTCCGGTGGCCGGCAAGTTCAAATCTCGTCGAGCACCGGCATTGCCATTTACCCCGCGCACGGCCAGGACGAGGCCGAACTCACGGCCCATGCGGACGCCGCGATGTACCAGGCGAAGACCGCCGGGCGCGACCGCTTCGTGCTGTATCAGGCGCCAGCCATCGTGCCCTGACTTGCCGCGTCGAGCCGCAAGCCAGTCATTTCACCGCGCCAGCACCGGCGCCAGCGCGAGGCCTGTGGGCGTAGCGCGGCGTACCACTTGCTCAGGGGTGCCGCAAGCCACCACCCGACCGCCGCCCTTGCCACCGTCGGGCCCCAGATCCAGCACCCAGTCGGCTTCGGCGATGACGTCCAGGTCGTGCTCGATCACGATCACCGAGTGGCCGCTGCTCACCAATCGGTGCAGCACCTGGATCAGCTTTTCCACGTCCGCCATGTGCAGGCCCACCGTGGGTTCGTCCAGCACGTACAGGGTGTGCGGCGCCTTCTGTCCGCGGCGCGTGATGTCGTCGCGCACCTTACTCAGCTCGGTCACGAGCTTGATGCGCTGCGCCTCGCCGCCGGACAGCGTGGGCGAGGGCTGGCCCAGCGTGAGGTAGCCCAGGCCCACGTCCTTGAGCAGTTGCAGCGGGTGCGCGATGTGCGGCATGGCGGCAAAGAAATCCACCGCTTCGTCCACCTCCATTTGCAGCACCTCGCCGATGTTGCGCCCGCGCCAGGTGACGGCCTGGGTCTCGGGGTTGAAGCGTGCGCCGTGGCAGACCTCGCACGGCACTTTCACGTCCGGCAAGAAGCTCATGGCGATGGTGCGCAGGCCCTGGCCTTCGCAACCCGGGCAACGGCCGTCGCCAGTGTTGAAGCTGAAGCGACTCGCACTGTAGCCACGGGCCCGCGCCTCCAGCGTTTCGGCAAAGAGTTTGCGAATCGTGTCCCAAAAGCCGATGTAGGTCGCGGGGCAGGAGCGCGGCGTCTTGCCGATCGGCGTCTGGTCCACTTCCAGCACCCGGTCAATCGACTCGAAGCCGCTGACCGAGCTGCAGCCGCTCCAGGTGATCGCAGCACCCGCTTCGAGGGCATCGCGTCCGGCCTTGGTGGAGCGCTGCGCCACCGCCGTCTGCACGCTCGCCAGCAACACGTCGCGCGCCAGCGTGGACTTGCCGGAGCCGGAGACGCCGGTGACGGCAACCAGACGACCCAGGGGAAATGTCGCGCTGACGTTTTGCAGGTTGTGCATGGTCGCGTTGTGGACCATGACACCGTCCAGCGCATCGGCTTGCGTCATCCGTCGCGGCTGCAACGGATGCTTCATGGCGTGCAGCAGGTAGCGCCCGGTCTGCGAGTCCTGCGCCCGTTCCAGGTCGGCCACCCGCCCTTGAGCCACCAGACGCCCGCCGCGCTTACCGGCGCCGGGACCGATATCGATGATGTGGTCGGCGGCGCGAATGGTGTCCTCGTCGTGCTCCACCACCACCAGCGTGTTGCCCTTGTCGCTCAGGGTTTGCAGCGCCTTCAGCAGAATGCGGTTGTCGCGCGCGTGCAGTCCGATGGTGGGCTCGTCCAGCACGTAGCACACGCCCTGCAGGTTGCTCCCCAACTGCGCCGCCAGGCGAATGCGCTGGGCCTCGCCGCCACTTAAGCTGGGCGCGCCGCGATCGAGCGTGAGGTAGTCCAGCCCCACTTCCTCCAAGAACTCCAGTCGTCCCCTGATTTCGGGAATGAGGTCGCGCGCAATGCCGGCCTCACGCGCGCTCATCTGGCCCAGCAGCTGCAGCGACTGCACCCACTGGCGCACCTCGCTCACACTCAAAGAGGCAATGTCGGTGATGGCCCAGGCGCTGGTGCCTGTCGTCGAATTCGCACCAAACTTCACAGCGCGCGCGGTGGGGTTCAAACGCGTACCCTGGCAACTGGGGCAGGCGTGATCGGTCAGGTCGTCCACGTCGGGTTCGGCAAACGTCTGCTCGCGCCCCTGGCGGTCGTCGTCGCGCACCGAGTCGTCGAACACCTTGCGCTGCTCCTTGCTCAGCTTGACACCGGTGCCGACGCAGTCCGGGCACCAGCCATGCTTGCTGTTGTAGCTGAACAGGCGCGGATCGAGCTCGGCGTAGGAGGTGGAGCAGACCGGGCAGGCGCGCTTGCTGGAGAAGGCGCTGAGCGTGCCAATGCTGGCCGTCGGCGTGCCGTCAAGCATGGCCTGACGCAGGCCGCCAAGCTTGCTCAGCACGTGCACCACGCCCTTGCCCAATTCCAGCGCACGCGCCAGGGTCTGGCGCAGCAGGGCTTCGTTTTCGGGCGTGATGTCCAGACTGGCGACCGGCAACTCGATCGTGTGTTCCTTGAAGCGATCCAGGCGTGGAAAGTTCGTTGTCGGCAGAAAGTTGCCATCCACCCGCAAATGCGTGTGGCCGCGGGGGCGCGCCCAGTCCGCCAGTTCGGTGTAGACGCCCTTGCGGTTCAGCACCAGGGGCGCGAGCAGGCCGATGTGCTCGCCGCGGAAGTTTTTCAGCAACTGCGCCGCGATGCTGTTGGGCGTTTGCGGCTGCACCGCCGCACCGTCGTGAATGCAGTGCTGCGTTCCCAGCTTCACGTACAGCAAGCGCAAAAAATGCCAGACCTCGGTCGTGGTTCCAACGGTGGACTTGCGCCCGCCGCGACTCAGACGCTGCTCGATCGCCACCGTCGGTGGGATGCCATAGACCGCGTCCACCTCGGGCCGGCCCGCTGGCTGCACGATGCTGCGTGCATAGGCATTGAGGCTTTCCAGGTAGCGGCGCTGTCCCTCGTTGAACAGGATGTCAAATGCCAGCGTCGATTTTCCGGAGCCGCTCACGCCCGTGACCACGTTGAACTTGCCGCGCGGGATGTTGACGCTTAGAGACTGAAGGTTGTGCTCCTTGGCGTTGACGATCTGAATCGACAAATTGGGGTCAGATTCCAATTCTTTTTTTCTGACTATTTTTGTTGCCAAATTAATTGGAATCTGACCCCAATTATCTTTTTCCTGGACCATGACTCCGTCGTAGTCGCGCAGCGCGCGACCGGTGTGCGAACTCGGGTGCTGGCGCAGGTCGTCGGGGGTGCCGACGGCAACGACCTCGCCGCCGGCGTCGCCGCCTTCAGGGCCCAGGTCGATGAGCCAGTCGCTGGCGCGGATCACGTCCAGGTTGTGCTCGATCACAAGCAAAGAATGGCCCGCGTCGAGCAGCTTGCGCAGGGCGCGCAGCAGCTTGGCGATGTCGTCGAAGTGCAAGCCCGTGGTGGGCTCGTCGAACATGAACAGCGTGCCGCGCTTGGCCATGGGTTGGCGACTGCTGGAGGCGCTGCGCGCGGCCTCGGCCAGGAATCCCGCGAGCTTGAGCCGCTGCGCTTCTCCGCCCGAAAGCGTAGGCACGGGCTGGCCCAGCTTGACGTATTCCAGACCCACGTCCACGATCGGTTGCAGCGCGCGCACCACCTCGCGGTCGGCGCCGAAGAGCTGCACGGCCTGACTGACGGTGAGGTCAAGCACGTCGGCCACGTTGACGAAGGAATGACCCCGTTCCACCGTGACTTCCAGAATCTCGGGGCGGTAGCGCTTGCCGTCGCAATCGGGGCAACGCAGATAGACATCGCTCAGGAACTGCATCTCCACATGCTCGAAGCCGGAGCCGGTGCAGGTGGGGCAGCGACCGTCGCCGCTGTTGAAGCTGAACTTCGCTGCTGTGTAGCTGCGCTGGCGCGAGAGTGCGGCCGTGGCGAAGATTTCGCGGATCGCGTCCCAGGCGCCGACGTAACTCGCCGGGTTGGAACGGGCGGTCTTGCCGATGGGAGATTGATCCACGAACACCACTTCACTCAGAAGGTCCGCACCCATCAAGCGTTGGTGCGCACCTGGCGTCTCGGTGGCTTTTCCGAAGTGGCGCAGCAGCGCCGGCGCCAGCACGTCCTGCACCAGCGTCGACTTGCCGGACCCGCTCACGCCCGTGATGCACACCAGGCGCTGCAGCGGAATCTCCACGCTCACATCCTTCAGATTGTGCTCGGTCACGCCTTCCAGGATCAGGCGCGGCGTGTTCTCGCTAACCAGCCGCTGGAATCCCATGCCCACCTGCTTGCGCCCGCCCAGATAGGCGCCTGTGAGCGTATCGGCGCGGCGCAGTTCCTCGGTGCTGCCGTCAAAGACGATCTGACCACCGCGCTCGCCGGGGCCGGGGCCCATGTCGATCATACGGTCTGCGGCAAACATCACCGCCGGGTCGTGTTCCACCACCACCAGCGTATTGCCGGCGTCGCGCAGGCGCCGCATGGCGTCGATGATGCGGCCCATGTCGCGCGGGTGCAGCCCGATGCTGGGCTCGTCCAGCACGAACAGCGTGTTCACGAGCGAGGTGCCCAAAGCGGTTGTGAGGTTGATGCGCTGCACCTCGCCGCCGCTGAGCGTGCGGCTTTGCCGGTCCAGCGTGAGGTAGCCGATGCCGACATTGCACAAGTACTTCAAACGGGTGCCGATTTCCTCGTGCAGCAGTTTGAGCGCCTGCTGCTCACCTGCGCGTGCGGGCCCCGCCACCACGGCGCAGCGGTCGATCGCTTGCCCCGACAACGCCACACGGTCGAAAAATTGCCGCAGCCGGTCGATCGGCAACAGCATCAGGTCGTGCAGGCACAGTCCTGGCAGCGCCTCCAGTTGCTCGCGGCGCCACTGCACGCCCTGCGGCATAAAGCGGCAGGCGGGTTCCAGCACCGCGTCGGCGTCGGCCTTGGCGCCGATGCGCCAGAGCAGGCTCTCGGTCTTGAGGCGCGCGCCAGCGCAGGATGGACAGGGGGTGTAGCTGCGGTACTTGGACAGCAGCACCCGGATGTGCATCTTGTAGGCCTTGGTCTCCAGATACTCGAAGAAGCGCTTCACACCGAACCAGTGCTGGTTCCACTTGCCGTTCCAATTCGGAGAACCGTTGATGACCCAATGCCGTTGCTGCTCCGTGAGCTTGGTCCATGGCGTGTCGCGCGGAATCCCCGCTGCCTCTGCGTGGCGCATCAGATCATCCTGGCACTCTGCCCAAGCCGGGGTCTGCATCGGTTTGATCGCGCCGGAACGCAGCGTGAGCTTGTGGTTCGGAATCACCAAACCCAGGTCCACGCCGATGACGCGGCCAAAGCCCTTGCAGGTGGTGCAGGCACCGACGGCGGAGTTGAATGAAAACGCCGACGGCACCGGATCGGTGTAGCGCAGATTGCTTTCAGGACAATGCAGTCCGGTGGAGAACTTCCAGATTTCCGGCTCCGCAGCGGGGTCCAGCTCGGCGCCCGGAATCACATAAACGTTGAGTCTGCCGCCGCCGCGTTTGAGCGCCGTCTCGATCGCCTCCAGCGCCCGCACCTTCTCGGCACCCGCGATCCGAAACCGGTCTGCCACCACGTCCAGCAGCTTGCGCGTGGCAGGCACGGCGTTGGCTACTTTGGCCGAGGCCCTGCCCGCCCTGAGCGGCTTCGACGCCTTGGCACCAACCGGCGCCGCGCCCACCGCCTCCTCGCGCTCGGCCTGCACCTTGGTGAAGCCGCTGGCCAGCAGCCACTGCTGCACCTCTTCCGCGCTGGTGTTGCCGGGCAACTCCACCGGAAAGGTCAGCACCAGGCGCGGATCATTTTGCAGACCGGCACGGCGCTGCATCTCAGCGTAAATCGTCTCGGGCGTGTCGTGCCGCACCGGCAGGGCGGTGACGGAGTCGAACACCTGACCCGCGCGCGCCAGCAGCAGTTTCAGATGGTCGTTCAGCTCGGTCATGGTGCCCACGGTGGAGCGCGAGGAGCGCACCGGGTTGGTCTGGTCGATCGCGATCGCCGGCGGCACACCGTCGACCCGGTCCACAGCCGGCTTGTCCATGCGATCCAGGAACTGGCGCGCATAGGCCGAAAACGTCTCGACGTAGCGGCGCTGCCCTTCGGCAAACAGCGTGTCAAACACCAGGCTCGATTTGCCGGAACCGCTGGGACCGGTGACGACCGTCAACTCGCCGGTGCGGATGTCCAGGTCGAGGTTCTTCAGATTGTGCTGGCGCGCGCCGCGGATACGGATCAGTCCTTGGGTCATGAGAGGCTTTTATGAAGGCAGGGCAGACATTCTAGGCAGTCCGGTGCCGGCGCCGCTGGTGGGGGGTTAACCGAGGCGCCAGGCGTTGCGCCGGCCCCGACGACACCGACGATAATGGATGACACATTTTCGGGGAGCCATCATGTATTCATACCGTCATTGGTGCGCACTGGTACTGGCCTGGATTTGCGCCGGCGCGCAGGGGCAAATCCTGATCGGCCAAACCGTGGGATTGACCGGTGCCGTTGCGGCCACGGTGAAGGAGGCGCGCGCAGGCGCCATGCTTTACATCGATAGCGTCAACGCCAAGGGGGGTGTACGCGGCGAAAAAATCGAACTCGTGACCCTGGACGACAAGTTTGACCCGCAGCGGGCGGTGGAGAATGCGCGCATCCTGATCGAAGAGAAAAATGTGCTCGCCCTGTTTCTCAATCGGGGGACGCCACACACAGAAGCCATCATGCCGCTGCTGGCCAAATACGATGTGGCGTTGATCGCGCCGTCCACCGGTGCCATGCTGCTGCACAAGCCCGTCAGTCGGCAGATATTCAATGTGCGCTCCAGCTACCAGCGCGAAGCGCGCAAGGCCATTGCGCACCTGAGCACGGTGGGCGTGACACGCATTGCAGTGGTTCACGCTGACGACTCTTTTGGCCAGGATGGGCTCACGGGTACGCTCGATGGTCTGAGCGTGGCCCAACTGAAACCGGTGGCCGTGCTGAAGATCAACCGCGACAAACCTGACTATGCCAGTGTGGTGCCCACCCTGATCAAGTCCGAAGCCCAGACGGTGGTATGGATTGGCTCCGGCACGGCTGTGACCGACGGTATCAAGGCACTTCGCGCAGCGGGTTCCTCAGCCCAGGTGGTGACCTTTTCCAACAACGCCTCGGCGGGCTTCGTCAAACTCCTGGGAGACAACAGTCGCGGCGTCATCATCACGCAGGTGCTGCCATCGGAACACGCCTACTCCTACGCCTTTATCAAGGAAGCGAACGAACTGGCCCGTAGCCACGACAATCTTGAACTGTCGCCGGCGGTGCTCGAAGGCTTTGTTTCGGCAAAGGTTCTGGTGGAGGCGCTGCGCCGGGCATCACCCAAACCGACACGCGAAAAAATCATTGCAGCCCTGAACGGCATGCACCGGTTCGATCTGGGCGGGCTGGAAGTGAGCTACAGCCCCAACAATCACACCGGACTGGACTTTGCCGACCTGTCCATCGTCGGGGCCGACGGCAAGTTCAAACGCTGACTTTATCGGTAGCGAAGGCGCGCTGATACAAGGTACGGGTCCAGGGATGGGGCTGGCTGGTGGGATTTTCAGTCGCGCTGTTCGGCGCGTCGATCTTGGTGCCGGGTCTTCAGTTCGGTCAGCTCCAAGCGAAGTTCATCTCGATCCTTGGCCAGGCGAATGCACTCGGCGTTCATCAACTCGGACGCGCGCGTGAGTGACTCCAACTGATCAGCCAGCGAGCGCAGCGTGCCAGCAGCATTTTGCGCAGTGGCGTCCGACATGGTGTCGAGCCTCTTGGCAATGTGTCTGGCCAATCTCGGTGTGGTCATGATCAAGTTCCGAGGGCTATTGTGCCTCGTCTGCACAGTTGAGGACAGAGCAAAACTCGCTGCGCGTAGTTCTTGGTCTGTCCCGCAAGGAACATCCAACATCCCGGTATTGGTTGAGGACAGAGCAAAACTCGCTGCGCGTAGTTCTTGGTCTGTCCCGCAAGTTCTCAGAAAGGTGCATCGCGATCCACCCACTCCTGTGCCTTGCGGTCCATCAAGGCTTCAAACGGCAGCGATTGTTTCACCAAAATGACCGTGCAGGGCGCATCCATCGCCACCTTGATCGGCACCGTGGCCACAAAACGCTGCATCTGCACGCCATGCGTGGCTGCACCCATCACGATCATGCTGACGTCGTTGCCCTCAGCGTAGCGCACCAAGGCCTGCGCCACGTCGCCCGACTCCAGCACGTGAAAGGAAGTCTGGTGATTGGCCAAATTCAGGGGCTGCGCCCACTCATGCAGCATCGTCAGGTAGCGCCGGTGTACCCGAGTTTCACTGTTCTCGTTGCTGGAGGCGCTGGTCTGCCCCGGCGAAATCACGGTCACGCAAGCCAGGCGCGCGCCGGGGCGCAGGCCCAGGGAACGGGCCACGGCCTGACGCAGCGAATAAAGTGTGGCGTCGGTCACATCCTTGTGCGGCACGGCCACCATCACGATCGGCACGTCGTCGGCCTGCTGCGATGGAATTGGGCTGGGCTGATATTGCCTGCCCGCCGCCCTCAGCCAGCGCTTGAAGTGGGTCCAAAATCCGGTGCCTTGCAGCCTGCGGCCACGCTCGGTCACCTTGACCTGTTCGGGATACGTCAGGTCGAACGCGAGGTGCGCGGCCGACGGGTAGCGGTCTTTGGCCTCGGGTTCCAGACAGCGCAGCAACACCTCCTGCAGCCACTCCGGCAGATCGGGTCGCAACACGCGCGGCGGCTGCGGGTCCATCCACAGCCGCTGGCGCAGTCCGCCGTCGGTTTGCGGCGTGCCAAAAGGCGTCTTGCCCGTGGCCAGCTCATACAGCATCACGCCCAGGGCGAACACGTCGCTGCGCGGATCGCCGCGAACCCCTACCACCTGCTCGGGCGAAATCCAGGTCGGCGAACCGACGGCCTTGCGCAGTTGTTCCGCCAGCAAGTCGGGGTAATGGGCGTGGCATGACAGGCCGAAGTCCAGCAGCACTGCGCTGCCGTCGGGCCGAAACAGAACGTTCGCCGGCTTCAAGTCCAGATGCACCGCGTTCTGCTTGTGCAAGCTGTGCACGGCATGCGCCATGGCGGCACCGAGCTGCGCTATCGTCTCGACCGAATGCGGCTCGCCTTGCTCAAGCCAGTGGTCCAGCGTGTGCCCCGGCACATATTCCATCACCAGATAGGGCACATTTGACAGGTCGCCGGCGGCCACAAATCGGGGCACATGCACTCCCGTCAGGACCTGCATGATCTGGTGCTCCACCTCGAAGCTAACGATGTTCTCCGCGCCGTCGCCCGGGGTCATGCGCGGCACCTTCATGACCATGGGAAAGCCCGGGTCGCGCCTACCGTCGGCGTAATGCACGCGATAGATGTGCGCCATGCCGCCCGAGTGCAGGCACTCCTCGATCACAAATCCGTCCAGTACTTCTTCGGGCTGCAGCAGCTTCAACGTCCATCCTCCAGTCGTTTGGCAAAAAACTCCGGCAAACCGGCGGCCCGGATGGCCGCGGCCGCGCCTTGGTGGTCATAGGCGATGCGGTGAAAAGTCAGCTGCGCGGCGGTGGTGTCGAACAGCGCATACATGGCCCTGGGATTGCCATCGCGAGGCTGGCCCACCGAGCCCACGGTCGCAATCCAGTGGCGATGGCGCGGCGTTGGCACCGCCACACCCGGCGTGGGCTTGAAGGCCATCAAACCACGCCCGACGCTGCGGTAGTAAAGCGTTTGCCTGTGCACGTGGCCGCCGAAAACGAAACGCACGCCCGGCAGCGCCACCGCGGCGTCGAGACTGGCGCCAGCGCTGCGCTCATCTTCCACGTAGCGCCACTTCTCGGGATCGTCTGCGCTGGCGTGCACCAACAGCAGGTCTTCGAGCCGCGCCGTCAGCGGCAGCCCCACCAGAAATCGCTTTTGCTCCAGACTCAACTGGGCGTGGGTCCACAGGGCGGTCATCTCCCCCATGGCCTTGCTTTCATTGGGAGGGAACGCCGCCAGCGCGTCGTGATTCCCCTGCAGCACGATGGCGCCATCCTGCGCCAGTTCCATGACCTTGCTCAGCACCTGCGCGGGCTCCGCGCCATAGCCGACCAGATCGCCCAACAAGGCAAAGCCCTGGGCACCCTGATCGCGCGCATGCTCCAGGCACGCATCGAGCGCACCCAGATTGGCGTGGACGTCGGACAGCAAAGCCAGTTTCATGGGGTGCTCAGGTGATAGGCCAACGGCAACACTGCAGTGGCATGAGGCGCAGCTACTCGCGCAGCGCCTGCTCCAGCGGCAGGGCCTTGTCCGCGCCCACCGCCTCCCGTATCTTGGGCAACAAATCGCGCAGTTGCTCGTATCCGGTGGCCGCCTCTACTGCAAGATTCAAGCGAAAGCCTCTGAGCCCCAGACCCGCGGTTATCTTCGTTGCGATCGGCCAGGCGCGCGCATAACGTTGCTGGGCGGAGGACAGCGACAGCGGCTCAGCAGCCACCGCATTGGGACTTTCCTCCAAAGCGGTAACGGCCTGCGCCCGGGCCACCCCCTCCAGCAAGCCTGCAGCGACTAGGTGCTGGATGTCGGCCTCGATCACGCCCAGACCGGTGGTCATGGCCAACACCTCACCCACGGTCTTCTTGCCATCGAACAGAATGAAGGCGGAGCGAAGACGTGGCGTCAACGCCGCCGATCGGGCTTTGAAGGCCTGCTGCCCCGCCTCAGTTTTTGCATATTTCATGCGCGCATTACCCGATTAGTCAAGCGACCAAGTCTAACGGCTATGCGCCGCTTGCAACACCCGGCTAAACCCCATCAAAAGAAGAAGGGCCCTCACGCGAAGGGCCCTGGAGCGGGAGTCATGCCGTCTGGCATCACCCCGGATTCGACCCGCTGGTCAGTCGCGTGCGTAAATGTCCACGTCCTTGGTCTCCTTGACGAACAACATGCCGATGACAAAGGTCATGCCAGCAATGATGACGGGGTACCACAGGCCGTTGTACATATTGCCGGTCTGCGCCACGATGGCAAAGGCCGTGGTCGGCAACAGCCCGCCGAACCAGCCGTTACCGATGTGATACGGCAGCGACATCGAGGTGTAGCGGATGCGCGTCGGGAACAACTCCACCAGCATGGCTGCAATCGGCCCGTAGACCATGGTGACCAGCACCACCAGGTAGGTCAGGATCGCGATCACCACCACCGTATTCACCCTGGCCGGATCCGCCTTGGTCGGATAGCCCGCCGTCTTCAGATCGTCCGCCACAGCCTTCTTGAACTCGGCGTCCTTCTTCTTGGCCTCGTCTGCGGGCAGGCCCTTGGAAGAATAGCTGGGAATTTCGGCCGCGCCGATCTTGATGGATGCCACCGTACCGGCCGCTGCTGTGACGTTTTCATAGCTCACGGACGCACCCGCCAACACCTGCTTGGCGATGTCGCAGGAACTGGTGAACTTTGCCGTGCCCGTTGGGTTGAACTGGAACGAGCATTCTTTCGGATCCGCCGTCACGGTCACCCGGTTCTTGGCCTGAGCTTCCGCCAATGCGGGGTTGGCCGCCTGGGTCAGCGCGGAGAACGCGGGAAAGTAGGTCAGCACCGCCAGCAGGCAACCCGCCATGATGATCGGCTTACGGCCAATCTTGTCCGACCATGCACCAAACACGATGAAGAAAGGCGTACCGATCAGCAGCGAGATGGCCACATAGATATTGGCCGTTGCCAGGTCCACCTTGAGTGCTTGCGTCATGAAGAACAGCGCATAGAACTGGCCGCCGTACCAGACCACGGCTTGACCTGCGGTCAGACCGAACAAGGCCAGAATCACGACCTTCAGGTTCTTCCATTGCCCAAACGACTCGGACAGCGGCGCTTTGGAGGTCTTGCCCTCGGCCTTCATCTTGGCAAAAGCAGGGGACTCGTTCATCGACAGGCGAATCCACACGCTCACTGCCAGCAGCGCGATCGACACAATGAACGGAACACGCCAGCCCCAGTCGGCAAATACGACCGGACCGAGCAGGGTTTGGGTTCCCAGAATCACCATCAGGCTCAGCATCAGGCCGAGCGTGGCCGTGGTCTGGATCCAGGAGGTGTAGGCGCCGCGCTTGCCCTGGGGCGAGTGCTCGGCCACGTAGGTGGCTGCGCCGCCGTACTCACCGCCCAGCGCCAGGCCCTGCAACATGCGCAAGGCGATCAGGATCACGGGAGCCGCCACACCGATGCTGGAATAACTCGGCAACACGCCCACGATGAAAGTGGACAAGCCCATGATCAAGATGGTCACGAGGAAGGTGTACTTGCGGCCAATCATGTCGCCCAGGCGGCCAAAGAAGATGGCGCCAAAGGGGCGCACAATAAACCCGGCTGCAAACGCCAGCAAAGCAAAAATGAACGCTGATCCAGGGTCCAGCGCGCTGAAGAATTGCTTGGCTATGATGCCGGCGAGCGAGCCATAAA
Organism: uncultured beta proteobacterium; assembly: GCA_903909815.1. Classification (GTDB taxonomy): domain Bacteria; phylum Pseudomonadota; class Gammaproteobacteria; order Burkholderiales; family Burkholderiaceae_C; genus CAIKVZ01. Next base: position 52,198 of record CAIVXG010000082.1, read on the forward strand.
GGTAGAAGTCGTACCACTCGAAGACGGTGCCGAGGGAAGATGCAAAGATCACCTTCTTCTCAGCGGACGTCATCGGACGTGAAGCTGCAACTGTTGCCATGATTTTGTCTCCTAACAAAGTTAGTTTCAGGGGTCCGAAGCGGCCACTGTGGGCGCAATGTCCGCCGCGAGGCTGACTCGACTCTGACAGATCAATGGCTGCCATTGCACCGAAACTTTCGCTGCACTTACAGCCCTAGAACTAACCCTTGCCTTTCATTTTTCGATATGAAATTTGGAACTGTTTACACGTCTTCAAGAACCCTTTGGCATACGCGTTTCTACCAAGTCAATAGTTTGGGGTTCTGCGAACGATGCGCTTAGTTCGGCACGAAATAGGTCAAAGACGCTTGGACTCGTAAGCACTTGGTCAGTAGGCGTCCAGAGAATGCGCCCGTTCATTGAGGCATTCTCCTCGTGCACACTTTCCATCCAACAACATTGAGGAGACAGACATGAGTGATCCTGTGATCGCAAAGATCCAGAGCCACCCGAAATACCTGGAGTTGCAGCGCACGCGCAACCGTTTCGGTGTGATTTTGACGGTGCTGATGCTGGTCGTTTACTACGGCTACATCGCACTGATCGCCTTCGACAAACCATTTCTTGCGCAACCCATCGGTGCGGGCGTGACCACGCTGGGCATTCCCATCGGCATGGGCGTGATCGTGTTCACGATCGTGATCACCGGCATCTACGTGCGCCGGGCCAACAGCCGCTACGACGACCTGACCCGCGACATCCTGAAGGACGTGAACAAATGAACCACATTCAACGTACCACCCTCGCCATGCTGCTGGCCCTGCTGGCCACTGGCGGCGCCTACGCTGCCGGCGCCGACCTGGGCCAGGCTGCCAAGCAGGCAACCAACTGGACCGCCATCTCGATGTTCGGCGGCTTTGTCGTGCTCACGCTGTGGATCACGAAATGGGCTGCGGCCAAGACCAAGAGCGCGGCCGATTTCTATACGGCTGGCGGCGGCATCACGGGCTTCCAGAACGGCCTGGCGATCGCCGGCGACTACATGTCAGCGGCGTCCTTTTTGGGGATTTCCGCTGCCGTCATGGCCACCGGCTACGACGGCCTGATCTACTCAATCGGCTTTCTCGTGGGCTGGCCCGTCATCACCTTCCTCATGGCAGAGCGCCTGCGCAACCTGGGCAAGTTCACCTTTGCCGACGTCGCCGGCTACCGCTTTTCGCAAACGCCCATTCGCGCCTTCGCTGCCTCCGGCACGCTGGTGGTGGTGGCGTTCTACCTGATCGCCCAGATGGTGGGCGCAGGTCAGCTGATCAAGCTGCTGTTCGGCCTGGAATACTGGATGGCGGTTGTGATCGTGGGCGCGCTCATGATGGTGTACGTGCTTTTTGGCGGCATGACCGCCACCACCTGGGTGCAGATCATCAAGGCCTGCATGCTGCTCGCGGGCGTGACCTTCATGGCCTTCATGGTGCTGGCGCAATTCCACTTCAGCCCGGAAGCGCTGTTTGCCGCAGGTGTGAAAGTGCGCACGGATATCGCCAGCAATTCGGGCAAGACAGCGCAGGAGGCCGCCACGCTCGGTTTGTCCATCATGGGGCCAGGAGGTTTTGTGAAGGACCCGATCTCGGCGATCTCGTTCGGGATGGCGCTGATGTTCGGCACGGCCGGCCTGCCGCACATCCTGATGCGCTTTTTCACCGTTCCCAACGCCAAGGAAGCGCGCAAGTCGGTGTTCTGGGCGACCACCTGGATCGGCTACTTTTACGTGCTGATCTTCATCATCGGCTTTGGCGCCATCACCCTGGTGCTGACCAATCCCGAGATGTCGGACGTGGCCAAGGGCATCATCAAGGGCGGTGCGGGAACGGCCAACATGGCTGCGGTGCTGGTCGCAAAGACCGTGGGCGGCGACGTCTTCTACGGCTTCATCTCGGCCGTGGCCTTCGCCACGATTCTGGCTGTGGTTGCGGGCCTGACCCTCTCTGGCGCCTCGGCCGTGTCGCACGACTTGTACGCCACGGTGTTCAAGAAGGGCAATGCCGACAGCGCCTCCGAGTTGAAGGTCTCGCGCTACACCACCGTGGCTCTGGGCATCGTAGCCGTGGCGCTGGGCATTGTGTTCGAAAAGCAGAACATCGCCTTCATGGTGTCGCTGGCGTTCGCGATCGCGGCCTCGGCCAACTTCCCGGTGCTGTTCATGTCGGTACTGTGGAAAGACTGCACCACCAAGGGCGCTGTCATTGGCGGCTTCCTGGGGCTGATCTCTTCCGTGGGCCTGACCATCGTCTCGCCCTCGGTCTGGGAAGCCACGCTCGGCTACCCCAAGGGATCGGCATGGTTCCCTTACACCTCGCCTGCGCTGTTCTCGATGACCATCGGCTTCGTCGGCATCTGGTTGTTCTCGGTGCTGGACCGCAGTCCGGCTGCTGCCAAGGAACGTGAAGCCTTTGCCGCGCAAAAGGTGCGCTCGGAAACTGGCTATGGCGCCACCGGCGCATCCGGCCACTGAGCATCCCATCGGGCGCTTGCGCCTGTGTGAAAACCGGGCTTTGGCCTGGTTTTTTTTCGGCTGTTGCCGGTGGCAATCGTGGCGTCGTTGCCTTGACTGCAGCACCCGATACCGGGTCCGCCGCCAAGGTCTCCCAGCGCCAAAGCGCGCCTGTCATGTAAGCAAGGTCATACTCAGCACGACCCATGCGGGAGGTCGACGTCAAAGATCATGCGCTCCTGCGGATCTGGTCGGACATACTCCATACAGGAAGACGCGAAAATGGCTGAATTCAAGTATCAATTTTTTGTCGTCGGCGGCGGCTCCGGCGGTGTGCGTGCCGCCCGCATCGCGGCCGGTCACGGGGCCCGCGTAGCGATTGCAGAGGGCTATCGCTATGGCGGCACCTGCGTGATTCGCGGCTGCGTGCCGAAGAAGCTGTTGGTTTACGCCGCGCACTTTTCCGAAGACTTTGCCGATGCTCAAGGCTTTGGCTGGAGCGTGCCGCCGGCAAGCTTTTCCTGGCCGCACTTGATCGCCGCCAAGAACCAGGAGATTGCGCGGCTGAGCGAACTCTACGAAAGCAATCTGCGCCGCTCCGGCGTCGAGGTGCTGCACGGCGCTGCGCGCATCGTGGACGCGCATACGGTCGAGGTGAACGGCCAGCGCTTCAGCGCCGAGCACATCCTGATCGCCACCGGCGGCAGGCCCTTTTTACCTTCGATTCCTGGCATCGAGCACGCGCTCACGTCGAATGAAATGTTCGACCTGCCACAGTTGCCCCAGCGTGTGCTGATCGTTGGCGGCGGCTACATCGCAGTCGAGTTTGCCGGCATCCTGAAGGGCCTGGGTGCACAGCTCACGCTGTGCTATCGCGGCGAGAAATTGCTGCGCGGCTTCGACGACGATGTGCGCCAGCATCTGCACGAGGAAATGACGAAGAAGGACATTCGCATCCTGCTCCAGAGCGATATCGTGCGCATCGACCGCCTGGGCTCGGGTGAACTGCAGGTCGAAATCTCCGGCAAGGCTCCGGGGTCGAAGTTGTTCGACACGGTGCTGTATGCCACCGGCCGCACCCCCAACACCGAGGGCCTGGGGTTGACGCACGCCGGCGTCGCAGTGGACACCGCGGGCGGGGTACAGGTCGACGCGTATGGTCGCACCAATGTTCCCAGCATTCACGCCGTAGGCGATGTCACGAACCGCATTGCGCTCACGCCGGTGGCGATCCGCGAGGGCGCAGCCGTGGCCGACACGCTGTTCGGACCCGGCCCGACCGTGGCCGATCTGAGCGTGGTTCCGTCCGCGGTCTTCAGCCAGCCGCCGATTGGCACGGTGGGTTTTAGCGAAGCCGAGGCGCTGAAGCGTTATGAAGCTATCGACATCTATCGCGCCAACTTTCGCTCGCTACGCCAGGCCCTGTCGGGGCGCGACGAGCGCACCCTCATCAAACTGATCGTGGACCACGCCAGCCAGCGCGTCTTGGGCGCACACATGGTGGGCGCGGATGCACCCGAGATCATTCAGGGTCTGGCCATCGCCATCCGCATGGGCGCCACCAAGGCGGATTTCGACGCCACCGTAGCCCTTCACCCCACCAGCGCGGAAGAATTTGTGACCCTGCGCGAAAAGACCACGCGCACAAGACATGACTGAATCCCCTTTGAGCCCCGTGCAGGAAATTGTGCAAGGCCTGCTCCAGGCTACGGCCCGCATTGCACCCAAGTATTTCTACGACGCCGCGGGTTCTGCGCTGTTCGAGGACATCACGCGTCTGCCCGAGTACTACCCGACGCGCACCGAACGCCAGATCATGGCGGCGCACGGCGCCGACATCGCGCGACGCCTGGGGCCCGGCGCGAGCGTGATTGAGCTGGGTGCGGGCAGTTGCGAGAAGGCGCGTGAACTTTGCCAGTTGATTGCACCTTCGCACTTTGTTGCGGTCGATATTTCCTCCGAGTTCCTGCACGATGCCGTGGCGCAGCTGCGCGTGGCGCTCCCGGGTGTGGAGGTGCGCGCCCTCGCCGCCGATCTCACAACCGACTTCACGCTGCCGCAGGACCTGCCGCGACAGCGTCGGCTGGTGTTCTACCCGGGCTCCTCCATAGGCAACTTCGACCCGGCGCAGGCGCTGCAACTGCTCGCGCGCATGCGTGGCCTGATCGAAGATGACGGTGCGCTGCTGATTGGTGTCGATCTGACAAAGGAAGTGGCCGTGCTCGAAGCCGCTTACGACGACGCAGCCGGCGTGACGGCGGCGTTCAATTTGAACGTTCTGCGCCACATCAATCGCCTCATCGACAGCGATTTCGACCTGAGCCAGTGGCGCCATTGCGCCTTCTTCAATGCCACCGACTCGCGCATCGAAATGCATCTGCAAGCCTGCGTCGAAACGGTCGTGCGCTGGCCTGGTGGTGAACGTGGCTTTGCCAAAGGCGAACGCATTCACACCGAAAACAGCTACAAATACCGGATGGAAGATTTCGTCCAACTATTGAACCAGGCCGGTTTTGCACAAACCGAGGTCTGGAGCGACGATCGCTCGTGGTTCGCGCTGTTTCTGGCACGACCCTGAACACACCCGGAGCACCCTCATGAGCCCATCCGAACTCAGCCAGCGCTTCCGATCCGTGCGTGCCTACACGACAACGCTGGCCGCCCCCCTGTCGACCGAGGATTGCTGCGTGCAGTCCATGCCGGATGCGAGTCCGACCAAGTGGCATCTGGCGCACACAACGTGGTTCTTCGAGACCTTCGTGCTGGAGCGCTGGGAGCACGGTTTCTTGCCCTTCGATCCCGCGTTTCGCGTGCTCTTCAACTCCTACTACAACGCCGTCGGCGAGAAGCACCCGCGGGCACAAAGAGGCTTGCTCACGCGCCCCGGACTGGACCAGGTTCGGGCCTACCGCGCCGACGTCGATGCGCGCATGCAAGCCCTGTTTGAGTCCTCATCGGAACCGGAACTGCTGGCGCTGGTGGAGCTGGGTTTGCAGCACGAGCAACAACACCAGGAGCTGCTGCTCACCGACCTCCTGCATCTGTTTTCGCGCAACCCGCTGCTGCCCGCGTACCAGGCGCAAACGCCAGTGGCGCGACCCGCGCCGAGCTTGCGCTGGCACCGATTCGCCGGCGACCTGACCGAGATCGGCCACAGTGGCGAAGGCTTTGGCTTCGACAACGAACTGCCCCGGCACAGCGTCTATCTGCAACCCTTCGAAATCGCGTCACGGCTTGTTACCAACGGCGAATATGCGTCCTTCATCGCCGCCGGCGGCTACGCGGATCCGGTGCATTGGCTGGCCGAGGGCTGGGACTGGTGCATGGCACAGGGGCGCGCGCAGCCGCTGTATTGGCGCGGAGAAGGGCTCGCCTGGCAGGAGTTCACGCTCGGCGGCCTGTTGGCGCTGAACCCGGACGCACCCCTGACCCATGTGTCCTACTACGAGGCCGACGCCTTTGCGCGCTGGGCCAAGGCGCGACTGCCCACCGAATCAGAATGGGAGCGCGCAGCAACCGCGGGCGCGCTGGACCAGTTGTTCAGCGACGCCTGGCAGTGGACCGCGTCGAGCTACGCCGCGTATCCGGGCTTTCGCGTCGGACCGGGTGCTGTGGGCGAGTACAACGGCAAGTTCATGGTAAACCAGTACGTGCTGCGCGGCGGCTCCAGCGCTACGTCGCCAGGCCACTCGCGCGCCAGCTATCGAAACTTCTTTCCCGCCGGCGCCTGCTGGCAGTTATCGGGCATCCGGCTGGCGCGGGACGCTTAAGAACCGGCTTCGTCAATGACCCGCACGCCCTTCCAAAACGCTACGAAACCTGCGATGTTGGTGGCAGCCGGCTTCGTACTAGGGTAGTACCAGGCGGCGTCCTTGTTGGTCTTGCCTTCGACCACCACGTCATAGTAGTTGGCTGTGCCCTTCCAGGGGCAAACGCTGTGCGTCGCGCTTGCCCGGAAGTAGCGCATGTCCAGCGCCTGCGGCGGAAAGTACTTGTTCCCCTCCACCGTCTCGTAACGCTCGGTTTGAGCGATGACGGTGTTGTTCCAGATGGCCTTGATCATGACGATGTCCTCTCAAAATGGGTATGCCGCCTCAACGCAATGGTGGCCACGGGCCGACCGTTTTCAGTGACCTGCCTGTGCACCCCACAACTGCTGGAGGCGAGCGTCGCGCCCGCAACTTGCGCGGTAGTACTTGTAGCGGATCGGGTTCTTCACGTGATAGTCTTGGTGATACGCTTCCGCCGGGTAGAAGGGGCCGGCCATCACGATCTCGGTGACGATGGAGTCCTTGAAGGGTTTGGACTTTTCCAGCGCCAGACGCGAGGCCTGGGCCGTCTTGAACTGCTCCGCGTCGTGCGCAAAGATGACGGTGCGGTAAGGCGATCCATGATCGCAGAATTGCTGGTCCTTGACGGTCGGGTCGATGCTGCGCCAGAAGTACTCGACCAGCCGCTGGTAACTCACTTTGGAAGGATCGTAAACCACCTGCACCGCCTCTGCATGGCCCGTGGTATGGGATGACACTTGTTCATAGCTCGGGTTGACCGTACGGCCGCCGGTGTAGCCGGCGGTGGTGGAGATCACGCCCGGCAGCTTCTCGAAATCGGACTGCACGCACCAGAAGCAGCCACCCGCGAAGGCGGCCTTGGCAGATGCTGCGCCTGTGGCGATGTTGGCGGCGCCGGTCTGGGCATTCGACAGCGCCGACAAACCGAGCAGAATGCAGGCGAATGCGCTGCGTAGAAAACCCTGAAACCCATTTATCCTGTTCATGCTGCACCTACGAATTTGAGCGCAACAGCAGTGCTGCAATGACTGACGGATCAGCAATGGTGGCGGCGTTTGTCTGGCGGACAAAGCCCACTGCGGCGAGCAGCGAAAAGAACAGGCGGCGTGTCATGGTGGAACCCCTTTGTGTTGACTGGTGCCTACTTGGTCGTCGCATGGGGTGAAACCTTTCACTTCTGCCGCCGTCCTGATCGTGTTTCCGAGCCCATCCGGCAACGACGAAAAATTCTTCAGCCGCACTGTAAGGTTTCAGCGGTTGGCCCGTCTAATGGGCGACAACACCTACTCGAACCCATGCACGCCACACTTCCCTTCCTGACCCAGACCGACTTTCCCGTGCTGCGCCGCGGCATCGTCGACACCCTTCAGATCAACCTGGGTTACCGCTGCAACCAGAGCTGCACCCACTGCCACGTGAACGCGGGACCGAACCGGACCGAGGAGATGTCCAGTGACACCATCGCCGCCGTGATCGCGTTTCTGGCGGCCAGCGCGGATGTGAGAACGCTGGACCTGACCGGTGGCGCACCCGAACTCAATCCGCATTTCCGCACCCTTGTCGTCGCCGCCCGCTCCCGCGGTGTGCGCGTCATCGACCGCTGCAACCTCACCATTCTGGAAGAGCCGGGACACGAAGATCTGGCCGAGTTCCTGGCGGCACACGGCGTTGAGGTCGTCGCGTCCCTGCCCTGTTACCAGGAAGACAACGTGGATCGCCAGCGCGGCAAGGGCACGTTTGACGCCAGCATCCGCGGTCTGCAGCGCCTGAACGCGCTCGGCTATGCCCGCCCCGGTTCGGGCCTTGTCCTGAACCTTGTCTACAACCCTCAGGGGCCCAGCCTGCCGCCACCCCAGCAGGCGCTGGAGCGCGACTACAAGCAGCATCTGGCCCAGCATTTCGGAGTCGCCTTCGATCAGCTGTTCACGCTGGCCAACATGCCGATTCAGCGCTTTGGCTCGATGCTGGTGTCCAAGGGTCAGTTTCACTGCTACATGGAACTTCTTCGCAGCGCGCACCAGCCGAGCAATCTGGGCCAGGTGATGTGCCGCAGCACGCTGAGCGTCGATTGGCAGGGTTATCTGTTCGATTGCGATTTCAACCAGCAATTGGGTTTGCCGTTGAGCTTGGGTCGGCGCACCCGCAGCCACATCAGCGAGATCGTTGCCGACTCGCTGGAAGACCTGCCGATTCGCGTCGCCGATCACTGTTTCGGCTGCACCGCGGGCCAGGGTTCGAGCTGCGGCGGTGCACTGGGTTCCGCCACGGCACCTGCACCGAGTTGCAGCAATTGACGCTGCGCCGTCCATTTCAACGGAGACCTGTGCATGGGTGAATTTCAAGGACTGTTTTTCTGGGGCTTTCTGATCGTCTTCGGTGTCGTGATGTACCTTGTCGCGCCCCGTTCCATGGACGAAGCCGGCTTCTTTCGCGGTCACGATGAGCGCGGTCGTCCGGCTTCTGAATGGGCCCTGATGATGAGCATCTTCATCAGCTGGATCTTCGCCAAATCCGTGACCAATGCCGCAAATTTGGGGGCCAGCTACGGCGTCGTCGGCGGCCTGGCCTACGCCAGTTACTGGCTGTCGATCCCGGTGGCGGGCTTCGTCATCTATCGGCTGCGAACGCGCCAGGGTGCGACCGGCATGGTGCCGTTTCTGATACAAAAATATGGGCGTGGCGCGGCCATGGCGTTTTCGGTGGCGATTCTGATTCGCTTGTTCAACGAAGTCTGGAGCAACACTGCCGTGGTCGGCGGCTACTACGGCGCCAGTGGCTCCGCTGGCTTCATTGGTGGCGCGCTGCTGTTCACGGCGGCCGTGCTGTTCTACAGCCTCAAGGGTGGCCTGCGCAGCTCCATCTTCAGCGACGTGATCCAGGCCGTGGTGTTCATCCTTTTCCTCGGTCTGGTGTTGGCCTATGTGCTGCCCTCTGACACACCCCAGGCGCTGCTAGCGCAGGGAGCGTTCGCACTCGATTCGGGAGCCGACCTGCTGTTGGTGGCTTTGCTGCAGTCACTGTCCTACCCGTTCCACGACCCGGTGCTCACGGACCGCGGCTTCATCACGCCGGAGAAGACGATGCTGCGCGCCTTCATCGTCGCCGGTGTGCTCGGCTTCGTCGCGATCTTCGCCTTCAGCCTGGTCGGCGTGCACGCCAAGCTGCACGGCATCGTGGCCAACGGCAACGTGCCGGCCGCCGTGGCGCGGGGCCTGGGCTTCGCGGGCTTCTTCGCCATGATCGTGGTGATGGTGACCTCGGCCGGCTCCACGCTGGACTCGACCTTCACCTCGCTCTCCAAATTGGTGGCGCGCGAGCTGCCGCTGCTCGCCGGTCGCCTGCCTTCGCCCAAGGCGATGACGGTGGGATCGCTCACGATGGTGAGCTTCGCGCTGCTGGGAAATCTACCCATGGTGGCGGGCACCGACATGCTCAAGGCCACCACCATCAGCGGCACGATGGTGATTGGCCTGGCGCCGATCTTCTTGTTCTCTGGGCGCGTGCGCTATTCGCCGGCATCGTTCCACCTGGCCTTCTGGACCGGCGTGGCGCTGGGCCTGATGGAAGCGCTGGGCGGGGTGCCGCACAGCTGGACTGTCGGAACCGGCAAGTACGGCGCGCTGCTGGGCGTCAATTGCTACGGCCTGATGCTGTGCAGCGCCGGTTTCTTCTTGCCGCTACTGCTGCAACGCGAGCGCAGCGCCGGTGCGGCCGTGACAGCGTGAAGGCCGCTCCCGGCGCGGGCCGCGTCTGTCCGCTGCACTACCGCTACTGCGCAGCCGCTATCGCAACGACGCCCGAACGCGAAACGCCCACGCTGTATGTGATCGGCGGGCTGTACGGAAACCTGCAGGCGCTGGACACGATTGAAGCGATGGCCGCGGCTGAGCGCGTGGCGCCGCGCCTTTGTTTCAACGGCGACTTCAACTGGTTCAACGTGGCCGATGCCAACTTCGAGCAGGTGAATCAAAGGGTGCTGGCGCACGACGCAATTCTTGGGAACGTCGAGGCCGAGTTCGGCTCCGCGGCTGATGACGCGGGCTGCGGCTGCGCCTATCCCGACGCCGTGGATTCGGGCACGGTGGACCGCTCCAATGAGATCCATCGGCAGCTCAAGGCCACGGCACTGCGTCATCCCGAGATTCTGAAAAAAGCCTCGGGCCTGTCCATGATCAAGCGCTACCGCGTGGGCCGCTGCCGCGTCGGTGTGGTGCACGGCGACGCCGAGTCGCTGGCCGGTTGGCGCTTTGACGTGAACGCGCTCGACGACACCGCGGCGCTGCCCTGGCTCAGGTCCGCGTTTGCCGACGCCGAGGTGGATCTTTTCGCCAGCACCCACACTTGCCTTCCCGCCGTGCGCCGCTTTGCGTTGGCGTCGGCGACAGACGGCGGGACCGGATGCGTGGTGAACAACGGCGCCGCCGGCATGCCCAACTTCAGCGGCGACCTGTCGGGCCTGATCACACGCGTGGCGACGACCCCGTCGCCACACGAGACGGTGTGCGAAGCTCAGCTTGGCGACGCTTATGTGGCCTTGCTGCCGGTGCGCTTCAATGTCGAGCGCTGGCAGGCTGAATTTTTGGCGCAATGGCCACGGCAGTCTTCTGCCTGGATTTCTTATTACCCGCGAATTTCGCAAGGGCCAAGCTACAGCCCGGCGCGCGCTGCCATGAAGGAGGACGTGTGATGCGAGTCGATAAACGGGGGTGGGTGCTGGTGGTACTGTTCGCTCTGGTTGTGCTGTTCTACATCTTCAACCTGGGACAGTACCTGAACCTGGCAACGATCAAGACGCGTCAGCAAGAACTGGAGGCGTGGCGGGCGGTGCAGCCGCTTCTGGCCGGCACGTTGTTCTTTCTGGCCTACGTCACGGTATCCGCGCTTTCGCTGCCGGGGGCGACGGTCATGACGCTGGCAGCGGGCGCTTTTTTCGGTCTGGGCTGGGGCACGCTGATCGTCTCGTTTGCGTCCAGCATCGGGGCCACGCTGGCCTTCCTGAGTGCGCGCTGGCTGCTGGGCGACTGGGTCAACGCCCGCTTCGGCGAGCGCATGACCGTGCTCAACGCCGGCATGGCCAAGGATGGCGGCTTCTATCTCTTCACACTGCGGCTGGTGCCGGTGCTGCCTTTCTTCGCGATCAACCTCGCCCTGGGTCTGACCGCCATTCGCACCTGGACGTTCTACTGGGTGAGCCAGATCGGCATGCTTGCCGCCACGCTGGTCTACGTGAACGCGGGCACGCAGCTGGCGCACATCGATTCTCTCTCCGGCATCGTCTCGCCCGGGCTCTTGGCTTCGCTCGTGCTGCTGGGTTGCTTTCCGCTGGTCGCGCGCAAACTGGTCGAAGGCATACAGGCGCGCAAGGTCTACGCGCCCTGGGAACGTCCACGGACCTTCGATCGCAATCTCGTCGTCATCGGTGGCGGCTCGGCCGGCCTCGTCACAGCCTATATCGCGGCTGCGGTCAAGGCCAAAGTCACCTTGGTCGAAAAACACCAGTTGGGCGGCGACTGCCTCAACACCGGCTGTATTCCGTCCAAGGCCCTGATCCGCTCAGCCAAGTTCCTGTCGCATTTGCAGCGCTCCAAGGAATTCGGCGTCCGTTCAGCGCACGCCAGTTTCGATTTCGCCGAGGTGATGGAGCGCGTGCAAAGCGTCATCCGAACCATCGCGCCACACGACTCGGCACAGCGCTACACCGAACTGGGCGTGAACGTGGCGCTGGGCAGCGCCCGCATCGTCTCGCCCTGGGAAGTGGAGATCACGCATGCGGACGGTACGGTGCAGCGTCTCACCACCCGCGCCATCGTCGTCGCCGCTGGCGCGCGCCCCTTCGTGCCGCCGATTCCCGGCATCGATTTGGTCGAGGTGCTGACTTCCGACAACGTCTGGAATCTGCGCCAGCTCCCCCAACGCCTGGTGGTGCTGGGCGGCGGCCCCATCGGCAGCGAACTGACGCAGGCCTTTGCGCGCCTGGGCTCCAGGGTGACGCAGGTGGAGATGGCGCCGCGCATCCTGTTGCGCGAGGACCCGGAGGTTTCGGAACTCGTCACCGCGCGTTTTCGCGGCGAGGGCGTGGACGTGCTCGTCGGCCACATGGCCAAGCGCATCGAAGTCGTCGACGGCGGCAAGTGGCTCATCGCCGAACACCAGGGGCAGGAGGTCCGCATCCCCTTCGACGCCCTGCTCGTGGCCGTGGGCCGCAGCGCGAATCTGAGCGGTTACGGTCTGCAGGAACTGGGCGTGACGACGGCGCGCACGGTCCAGGTCAACGGCTATCTGCAGACGAACTTCCCCAACATCTACGCTGCGGGCGACGTGGCCGGTCCGTACCAATTCACGCACACGGCGGCGCATCAGGCCTGGTATGCAGCGGTGAACGCGCTGTTCGATCCGTTCAAGAAGTTTCAAGCCGACTACCGCGTGATTCCCTGTGCCACCTTTGTCGAGCCCGAGGTCGCTCGGGTCGGCCTGAACGAGCTCGAAGCCAGGGAGCGTGGCATCGCCTATGAAGTGACACGTTACCGCATGGACGACCTGGACCGGGCCATCGCCGACAGCGAGGCGCACGGTTTCGTCAAGGTGCTGACGGTGCCGGGCAAGGACCGCATCCTGGGTGTCACGATCGTTGGCGAACACGCGGGCGACCTGCTGGCCGAGTACGTGCTTGCGATGAAACACGGTATCGGCCTGAACAAGATACTGGGCACCATCCACACCTACCCCACGCTGGCCGAGGCCAACAAGTACGTCGCGGGCAACTGGAAGCGCGCCCACGCGCCGCAAGGCCTGTTGGCCTGGGTCGAGCGCTTTCACACTTGGCGCCGTGGTGAATGAAAAAATTTCTAATCGCATGAAGCCCGAACTGTGCGTCGTGTTGCCGGTACTGAACGAGGCGCAGACGCTGGCCTCGCGTCTGCAAGCACTGCAGCCGCTGCGCCAACGCGGCGTGCGCGTGATCGTGGTCGACGGCGGCAGCGACGACGACACGCTGGCGATTGCCGGTACCTATGCCGATATGGCTCTGCTGGCACCCCGTGGCAGAGCCTCCCAAATGAATGCCGGTGCTGCCGCCTGTCCAGCCGAAATTTTTCTGTTCCTGCACGCCGATACCCAGCTGCCGGACCACGCCGACACGCTGGTGCGCACAGCACTGTCGAGCAGAGAAGTCTGGGGGCGCTTTGACGTTCGCATTGACAGCTCCCGCCCCTTGCTGCGCCTGGTCGAGACCCTGATGAACCTGCGTTCGCGCTGGAGCGGTATCGCCACCGGGGACCAGGCGATGTTTGTGTGGTACGACGTCTTTTCCGCCGTTGGCGGTTTTCCGGACATCCCGCTGATGGAAGACATCGCCCTCTCAAGCGCCCTCAAGCGTCAGTCGCCGCCAGCCTGTCTGCGCGACAAGGTCACCACCTCGGCGCGGCGTTGGGAACAGCACGGCGTGTTGCGCACCATTGTGCTGATGTGGTGGTTGCGTGCCGCCTACTTTTTCGGCGCCGACCCGGCGCAACTGGCTTTGCAATATGGCTACCGACCCCGATCACTCTGACGTCCATTTGCGCAGCGTACAGATCGCGGTGCTGGCCAAAGCGCCGGTGCCGGGCCTGGCCAAGACGCGCCTGATTCCCGCTCTGGGTGAGGCGGGAGCAGCGCGACTGCAACGCCAATTGACGCGCTCGGCGCTGGCCTGTGCGCAACAGGCACAGCTCGGACCGGTCGCGCTGTGGTGTGCACCGGATACGCAACATCGCTTCTTCCGCGCGCTGCGCTTGCGCAGCGCCGTGAACTGTCTGGAACAGCCTGAAGGCGATCTGGGTGCGCGCATGTTGGCGGCGTTCGAGCAGCATTGCCAGCAGGCGCCACTGCTGCTGATCGGCACCGACTGTCCGGCGTTGACGCCCTCGCATCTGCGCGCGGCGGCGCGTGCGCTGATCGATGGCGAAGACGCGGTGATCTATCCAGCCGAGGACGGCGGCTATGTGCTGATCGGTCTGCGCCGACCGGAACCGGCATTGTTCGCGGGCGTGAGCTGGAGCACCACCGAGGTCATGGCGGAGACCCGCGCGCGCGCCAACGCTCGGGGCCTGCGGCTGCGCGAATTGGAAACGCTGTGGGATGTGGATGTGCCCGCTGATCTGGCGCGGCTGCACGCCTCGCAACGAGAACCCCAAGTGAAGGAAATTCATGCTTGATCGACGGCAAACGCTCAGCTTGTTGGGTCTGAGCTGGACCGGGACAGCGGCTTTGGCCGAGCCCGCCGCGCCCGGCCAAGTCCCGGAACTCTCAAAGGCGAGGCTCGGCACGGCGGTGGCGGAGGGATGGCGCCATCAAACCCTGCCCACGGTCGAGCACACCAACGACTTCGCGATCGTGGCCGACGAGAGTTTGCATGTGCTCAAAGTACATTCATCCTCGTCTGCATCCTCCTGGGTGGCTCGGGTCGATATCGACAGCGCACAAAAGCCCCTGCTGCAGTGGCGCTGGAAGGTGTCCAAGTCACTGGCGGGATCGGATATGCGAACCAAGCAGGGCGACGACTATGCGGCCCGGCTCTACGTGCTGTTCGACCTGCCGCCAGAGCGGCTGTCGCTGGCCGACAGACTGCGCATTCAGGCCGCCCGGCTGTTGTCCGGCGCTGTGATTCCTGCGGCGGCGATTTGCTACGTCTGGGGACACGCCCAAGCGGTCGGAAGCAGCGCCTGGAATCCGTACACCGACCGCGTGCGCATGAGGGTGATCGACAGCGGCGACGCCCTCGCGATGCAGTGGCGAAGCGTCCAACGCAACGTGCGCGCCGACTGGGCCGAGGCCTTCGGTGGCGAAGTGCCCCGAATCCGCGGCATCGCCATAGGCTCGGATACCGACAACACACTCGACAGCGTGGACACCTGGTTCGGTGACGTACGCTTCATGCCGGCAGCATGAAGCGACTTGTATTGCTGGGCGGCGGTCACGCCCATGTGAAGGTGCTGGCAGATCTGGCCGCACGACCGCTGTCGGGATGGGAAGTCCATCTCGTGTCACCCTACCGGCGGCAGATTTACTCGGGCATGTTACCCGGCTGGATCGCGGGCCACTATCCGATTTCGTCCTGCGCCATCGCGCTGGATGCATTCACTGCCCGTGCGGGCGTGACTTTTCATGAAACCAGCGGCTTCGAACTTGACCCCATGCGCAACGAACTGCACTGCACTGATGGTTCGATGCTGGACTTCGATCTGCTGTCCATCGACACCGGGCCGCTGACAGCCGTGGAGGCACTGCCGGGCTGCGCGCAGCACGCCTTGCCGATCCGTCCCATCGAGGTGTTCATCGCTCAATGGCCGGGGCTGCGCCAACGCATCGGCGACCACCGCGGAGTCTTCGATCTGGTCATCCTGGGTGCGGGTGCGGCCGGGGCGGAATTGGCTTTTGCCATCCAGCATCAAGCGGCGACACATGCGGGGTCGCAACTGCGCGTCACGCTGGTGGGCGCTGAGGCGTTACCGATGCCGGGCCTGCCTTTGGCGCTGCGACGACGCGCGATGGCGCTGCTCCAAGAGCGCGGCATGCCGTGGCAGGGTCCGCGCCGCGCGACCCGGATCGGTGCCTCAATGATCGAGTTCGAGAGCGGCCCGTCACTGCCCTACAACGCCTGCCTGGTGGTCACAGGCGCGGCAGCACCACTATGGGCTGCGGCCAGCGGCCTGGCGACCGACGAGCGCGGCTTCATCCGCGTGGGACCCACGCTGCAAAGCGTTTCACACCCGCACATTCTTGCCGCAGGCGATGTCGCCGCCCATCACCAGGCCAGGCCCAAGTCCGGCGTCTACGCGGTCAAGGCCGGACCGATTCTGGCGAACAATCTGCGCGCCTTGTGCATGGGAAATGCGCCGGGAAATTGGACGCCCCAACAACGCGCGCTGTACCTGATCAGCACCGGAGATCAGCATGCGCTGGCTGCGTGGGGAAGTTGGTCATGGCGCGGGCACTGGGTTTGGCGCTGGAAAGACCGAATCGACCGTGGCTTCATGCGCAAGCTTGGCACATCGGCATAAGGCTGGGTTGGGGCTGACCCGCCGCAAACCTGGCTTTAAAGCCTGCTCACTTCAGGATCGCCTCCAGCCGCTGCAACACTTCTGGCGCCATCGTCGTCGGGTTTGTCACCAGCGCTGACTGCAGCGCCGTGTGTGCGATCGATGGCGGCAGTTCTGCTCCGAGAATCCTGATCGCGGCGGCGGCTATTCTCTGGGCGTTACCCGCATTGCGCATCAGGTTCGCGATGGCCGAATCGGCCGTGACGTGGGCCTCGCGCGGATGCCAGCAGTCGTAATCGGTCACCATCGCCAGCGTGGCATAGGCCATCTGCGCCTCGCGCGCCAGCTTCGCTTCGGGCATGTTGGTCATGCCGATCACGCTCGCGCCCATGCTGCGGTACCACTGCGATTCGGCCAGCGTGGAAAATTGTGGCCCATCGATGCAGACATAGGTGCCGCTGCGATGCAGTCGCACCGGCTCGACCAATCCGGCCTCGGCCAGCGCGCGCGCCAGCAGGTCGGACAACGCCGCGCACACCGGCTGTGCCAGTGAAGCATGGGCCACGGCGCCGGCGCCGAAAAACGTGCTGTCACGGCGTTTGGTCAGATCAATGAACTGGTCCGGCAGCACCATGTCCAGCGGTCGCAATTCCTCCTTCAATGAGCCTACGGCAGAAAAAGAAATCAGGTAACGCACGCCCAATTGCTTCAGCGCGCAGATGTTGGCACGGTACGGCACCTCGGACGGAAGCAGGCGATGGCCGCGACCGTGGCGCGCCAGAAATGCGACCGGCGTGCCGTGCACCTTGCCGGTCACAACCACATCCGATGGCTTGCCAAAAGGCGTCGTGACATCGTGTTCCTGGACATCTTGCAAGGCGTCCATTTGATAGAGGCCACTGCCACCCATGATGCCGATCAGCACTTGTTGCATATTGTTTTCCTGAAAGATTTCCCAACACCCTTGGTCGGCGCTTCGGTGCAACTCTTACACTGCCGGGCGCACGCAAGGCCCGTCTGCCAAACTTGTTTCAGTCGCCACGCAACTGACGCAGTTTGAGAAAGGCGAGCGCGGCCATCACTGCGTCGTTCAGGGCATCGTGCGCCTCGCGCAACGGCAAGCCCAGGTCCTCCATGAGTGTGGAAAAACGCAGATCGATGTTGGCGTTGGCCTGCTGCTGATAGGGCGGCAACTGGCGAAACTTGTAGTCGTAGTAGAGCGCAGAAACCTCGATCTTGGGCTGCGGCAGACCCTGCCCCAGGATCGGCCAGATGGCACGGTGCAGCATCGCCACGTCGAACTCCAGGTAATAGCCCACGAGCGGGCGGCTGCCGATGAAGCGCATCAATTTCTTCACTGCCTCCTCGGCGCTGAGTCCCTGCTCCAGATCGCGGTCGCGCAGGCGGTGGATGACCACGCTGTCGGCGGAAACGCCATGCTCGGGCCGTATCAGCAATTCCAGCCGCTCGCTCGTCATGATGCGGTTGCCCACGATACGCACCGCGCCGATGGAAATGATCTCGTCGGTGCGCACGTTCAGGCCCGTGGTCTCGCAGTCCAGCGCCACCCATTCGTTCGGTGGGGGCGGCTCGAACATGAAGCGAAACTCCGGATCGCCCAGGTGGTACAGCAGCCACTCGCGCTTGAGCGAGCGCCACCAGCGCTGGGGCAGGTTCAGCTCCTTCATCACAGGGCGTCGAGCTTGTAACGGTAGCGCAGCACCGCCTTGAAGCGCTTCACTGCACCCAGCGCGTCCTTGAGCAGATCGCGCTCCAGGCTGGAGAGTTTGGCCAGTTCCACGCCACCGGAAACGGCACGCCCCGTCTCCAGCTCGGCCAGTCCCGCCTTGAGGCGCAGGCCCATCAGAAACTGCAGGCTTTCGCTCAGCTCCGATCCCATCTCAGCGCCCAGAGCGCCCTGCGCCACCAGAGCTGCAATGCGATCCATGGTGCTGGTGGCACTCAGGTGCTTTTCCAGCGCCATGCTGCGCACACCGTGCACCAGCGGAAAGATTCCTTCCTTCTTCAGGTTCAGGATGTTGGCGGCGTCACCCAATCCCAGCAGCCGGTTCCACCACCCCTGGCTGTTGCCAAAGGCCTCTATCGCTGCGGCAAAACGCGCCAGCATGGCGTCATTGTCGGTGGCCATTTTCATGATGCCTGCGCGCAATTGTTCCAGCAGCTGCGCGTCGCCGCAGACGGCGTGGGCGTCCATGAAGATGGCCAGGTTCATGAGGCTGTCGGGATCCGGAAACAGCAGCCACTCGCGCGTCATCTGGCCAAACTCACCCACAGGTTTACGCCAGCGCGGGTTGCTCAGCATG
This sequence comes from uncultured beta proteobacterium, assembly GCA_903909815.1. Classification (GTDB taxonomy): domain Bacteria; phylum Pseudomonadota; class Gammaproteobacteria; order Burkholderiales; family Burkholderiaceae_C; genus CAIKVZ01. The sequence goes on from CAIVXG010000082.1 coordinate 70,838, forward strand.
ATGCCGCCCGGGCACATTGGATAACCGAAGTCGGACAGGGCGTGGGAAAAGCGCTGGCAGATCTCGTCCAGATCGCCAGGCGGCGCATAGCCGTCGCGCAGGATCAGCGCATTGTCCTGGTCGGTCTTGAGCAGCTGCTCACCCCGGCCTTCGCTGCCCATCACGAACAGGCAGCTGTTGTGCACCAGATCAGATGGCGCAATCAACTGCCAGGCGCGTTCGAACAGGCGCGCGTTGAGCTCCTGCACCAGGCGCGCAATGAGCAGCACGCGCGTGCCGCTGCGAAACATCAGCGACATCATGCGTGTGATCTTGGAGGCGGCCTGCGTCAAGGTGGCAAGGTCGGTTGCGGTCTCGATTTGCACCGTGATCATGTGCGAGTGATTCGACAAAAAGCTGAACAGGTCCAGCGCCTCCAGCACGCCTAGGACCTCGGCGCCTTCGGTGACCACAAGACGGTGCACGCGATGGCGCAGCAGGCTGGCCAGCGCGTCGCCCACCTGGTCGGACGGGCGCACGGTGACGAGCGAGAAGTTCGCCAAGTCACCCACCGCCAGCTGATCCAGCGGCTTGCCGTGGAGAATGGCGCGCTGCAGTCCATTCGCTGTGAAAATGCCCAGGCGCGGCGGCTGCACCGTGTGGTCTCGCACCAGCACGGTGGATGTGCGCTGCGCCTGGAACAGCTTGACCACGCTCAGAATGTCCGTGTCGGCGTCGACGAAATGGGCGGGGCGTAAAAATGCTTCGTCCACGCGCGACAGCGTGAGCGACTGCATCTCATGCTGGCTTTGCCGCTGCGACAGCGCGCTGAGCTTCTTGCTCAGGTCGGAAAAAAGCAGCGCGCCAAAGGTTGCGTTGGAGGCGATCAGGTCGCTCACCGCCTGGCGCGCCAGTTGGTAGGCAAGCACCTCCTCGGCCGCGACGAATCGGCTGCTGGTCTTGCCCGCCACCAGGCCGCGTCCGTCGAAGGTGTCATCCGGGCCGTAGGTGGTGACGACTTCGTCGCCGTCGAGCTGCGTGACGTAGCCCTTGATGATGACGAACAAATGCGTGGCCGCAACACCGAGGTCGAGGATGGTCTCGCCCTCGCGGAAATACGCCACGTCCACGCTGTCGCGCACCAGGCGTTGCTGATCCTGGCTCAGGCAGTCAAAGGGCGAGGCGGAAAAATTGAAGGCGCTGGGCATGACGACTCAGGGCTTCAGGCCGGAAGGAATGGCAGCCGGCGAATTCCACTGCGGGCCGTCGAACCAAGCGTCACCGCGCAGGTAGTCCGCCAGCATGGGCAGTGCGTCAAAGCCCCAGAACAGCTTGCCTTCCACCTCGTAGGCGGGAACGCCGAAGACGCCGGCGGCGATGGCCTCCTCGGTGTTCGTCTTGAGCTGATCCTTCACGGCTGGGTCTGCAGGGTGGCGTTTGGGGTTCAACAGTGCCGTCAGCGCCGTCAAGCGCTCGCTGTCTGCCGCGTCCGCACCACCGCACCAGACATGACGAAACAGGGTCTCGCATTGATAGCGATTCGGCTCTCCTTTGGCGTCGCAGGCCAGCGCCAGGCGCAGCAGGCCCAGCGGGTTGAAGGGATGGGTGGCGGGCAGGGCCAGATCGACGCCGTCGCGCTGCGCAAGCCAGAGAACATGGCGGTAGGTCCAGTCGCGCTTGGCCGGGATCTCCGCCGGCCCCAGCTGGCCATGGTGCCTGAGAATGGCGCCCAGCAGCACCGGCTTATAGCTGACACGGTAGCTCAGGCCCATCAGGCTCTGCGGCAGTTTTTGAAACGCCAGCCAGGCATAGGGCGAGATGAAATCCAGGTAGAAGGTAATATGCTTCATGCGTTGACTCCGTTGATGTGAAGGATGCTGCGTAGCGTCAGTTCACCCCATATCTGGCGCTTTTGCGCGTCGCTCATTCGCGACCAGTGGCTGATTTCATCAAGTGTGCGCCAGCAAGCTGCGCACAGACCATCGGACTCACGCATCTGGCACAACGAGATGCAAGGTGATGGCACGTTGTGCTGCATCCGGATCGCCTGCGCTGCCCGCTCCTGCAGGGGTTTCATGGCACCGCGCAGAGGGAAGTCTCGACCACATCCGCCACGACCGCGCCCGTGAGCCGCGCCAGGTCTTGCGGCTGCAACTTGAACACGGCATGGGGGTGGCCTGCAGCCGCCCAGATTTCAGTGAAGCGAAACAGCTCGCGGTCGATCAGCGTCACCGGCTCGAAGGCGTGCGCCAGCGGCGCCACGCCGCCGATGCTGAAACCAGTGTGCTCCTTGACGAAGTGGGCGTCTGCGCGGCCCAGTCTGCTGCCTGCGGCGCACACCAGCGCCTGCACTTTGGTCTCGTCCACGCGCCGGTCGCCCGAAGTGATCACAAGCACAGCGACCTCATCGGGTTTGCGCTTAAAGATGATGCTCTTGGCGATCTGGCCCAGCGAAACGCCGAGCGCCTCGGCCGCCTGCTGCGCCGTGCGTGCGGCATCGTCCAGCAGCATTGGGGCGTGGGGATGATCCAGTTCACGCAGGGCCGCTGCGACGCGCTGCACACCTTCGGACAGACCCAGCTGAGGGTCTTCGCCGCTCACGCATTCCTCCGGGTCAGCAAGGCCTTGCCAGCGCGCGAGAGCGAGGGTCGCTGCAGAAAGTCGCTGATGAACTGGCCGGCGTCGATCAACAAATCCAGATCGATACCGGTGTCTATGCCCATGCCGTGCAGCATGTAGACCACGTCCTCCGACGCCACATTGCCGGTCGCACCCTTGGCGTAGGGGCAGCCGCCCAGGCCAGCGATCGAGGTGTCGAACTGCCACACACCCATCTGCAGCGCGACCAACGTGTTCGCCAGCGCCTGGCCATAGGTGTCGTGAAAGTGGCCCGAAAGGTCCTTCAGGTCGTAAACTTTAAGCGCGGCTTCGATGGCGCGCTGCGCCTTCAGCGGCGTGCCTACGCCGATGGTGTCGGCCACGCCGATGTGCTGCACACCGATGTCCTTCATGAGGCGCGCCACGCGCTCCACCTGGGCCGGAGCGACGTCGCCTTCATACGGGCAGCCCAGCGCGCAGGAGATGGCGCCGCGCACCATGATGCCCGCGGCGCGCGCCGCCGCCACCACGGGCGCAAAGCGATCCATGCTCTCCTGCACCGAGCAGTTGATGTTGCGCTGACTGAAGGCTTCTGTGGCGGCGCCGAAAACCACGATCTCGTCGGGCTGCGATTTGAGCGCGGCCTCGAAACCCTGCAGGTTGGGCGTGAGCACTGAATAGCGCACGCCGGCTTGCCGCTGGATGCCGGCCATCACCTGCGCGTTGTCGGCCATCTGCGGCACCCATTTGGGGCTCACAAAGCTGGTGACCTCGATCTCCTTCAGGCCGGCCTGCTGCAGGCGCTGCACCAGCTCGATCTTGATGGCCGCGGGCACGGGCTGCTTTTCGTTTTGCAGGCCGTCGCGCGGCCCCACGTCCACGATTTTGACGAATGTCGGCAGAGTCATTTCAATATCCTTGTTGTCGGTTCACGAGGCCAGCGACAGCTTCACCGCGCTGCAGGGCCATGATTTTTCCCACGATTTGCGCCACACTCTCCAGGCGCAGGGTGCGGGCAGAGATGTGCGGTGTGACCTGGATTTTCGGGTGCTTCCAGAAAACGTGCTCGGCCGGGAGCGGCTCGGTGCGAAACACGTCCAGCGTAGCGCCAGCCAGATGACCGCTGTCCAGCAGCGCGATCAGGTCTTGGTCCACCAGATGCGCGCCGCGCGCGACGTTGATGACATAGCCACCCGGCAGGAGTAGGGACAGGCGGGCGTGGTTCAGGATGCCCTGCGTCTCGTCGGTGAGCGGCAACAGGCACACCAGGATGCGCGTGGCGCCGAGAAAGTCCTGAAGCTGATCCGCTCCGGCGTACCCACGCACGCCCTCAAGGACTTTCGCCGTGCGGCTCCAGCCATGCACGGGAAAACCAAACTGCGTCAGCGTCTGCGCCACCCGCGCGCCGAGCACGCCCAGCCCCAGCACGCCCACCGGGAAGTCCGCGTGCCGCTGCGCCCGGCGCTGCAGCCACTGGCCGCTTGCGGCCTGGTCCGCGTAGACATCGAATTCGCGAAAGTGGCGCAGCACGGCTTGACTCACGTACTCGGCCATCTGTACAGCCATACCGGCATCTTCCAACCGCACCAGCGCCGCATGTGGCGGCAGGCGCAATTTCATCAATCCGTCGACACCCGCACCGATGTTGAAGATCGCCTTCAACCCGGACTGCTCATCGAAGAAGCGCTGCGGCGGCGCCCACACCACGGCGTAGTCGGCTTGCGGCGCGTTCTCCGCCCAGAGTTCCACCTGGGCCTGGGGCAGCGCCGAACGCAGGGCAGCAATCCAGGGTTCAGAAGGGGTGCCGGTGCAACAAAAGGAGATTCTCATAAGCAGAAATCAAGGTTCAACAACGATGTCATTGCGAGGAGCATAGCGACGCGGCAATCCATGGTGGAGCACTGTGGCGCTTGTGGATTGGCGTGCTGGTGTCAGTGCGAGGAGCGAGAGCGAAACGGCAATCGCAATGACGCCCGCCATGCCACCTCACCGCCGTCATGCTGCAGACAGCTTGAGCAACTCTGCACCTTCTGCCACCTGGTCGCCTGGCGCGTACAACAACTCCAGCACGACGCCGTCGGCGGGTGCGGCGATGGTGTGCTCCATCTTCATCGCGTCCATCACCGCCAGGGTCTGGCCGCGCACCACCTGGTCGCCCACCTGCACCGCAAACGACACCACCTTGCCCGGCATGGGCGCGGTGAGGCGACCGACGTCGGCGGCGGCTTCGCCCGCGTGCGCCAGCAGATCGACCTCCAGAATCTGGGTCGCACCCGCGGCGCCGAACACATGCAGCGTTTCGCCGCGGCGGTAGACATTTAGCAGGTGGCGCTGACCGTCGAAGCGCAGCTCGATACCCTCTGGCGTGCTTGAGAATTGCAGCGCACCCGACGTTGCGCCTACCGCCAGTTGAAGGCTGCCGTCGTGCCCGCAATTCAACGTGGCGCGCGCGCTTTCGCCTCTGAACACAAACTCGAACGGACGCGTGTTGGAGCCATGCGTCTGCCAGTGGTCGCGCTGACTAAAGGGGTCGGCGCCTGCCAGTGCGCGCTCTTCCAGCAGCGTCTGCGCCACAGCGGCGGCAGCGGCCTGCGCCAGACCCAACGGCTCGCGCTGGAACAGCGAATCCGCTTCGCGTGGAATCAGCGCCGTGTCCAGTTCGGCTTGCGTAAAGGATGCCGTGCGCGCCACGTAGCGCAGGAACTGCACGTTGGTGGCCAGGCCCACGATGTGGGTCTGAGCCAGCGCCACATCGAGTCGCGCCAACGCCTGCTCGCGCGTGTCGCCGTGCACGATCAGCTTGGCCACCATCGAGTCGTAGTAGGGCGAGATCACGTCGCCCTCGCGCACACCGGCGTCGATGCGCACCGCAGCAGCCGAGTGGAACGACTCGCCATCGGGGTTGCGCCTGAATTCCACATGGCTTGGCCAGCGCGCCACCTCCAGGCAGCCCGTCGCCGGCAAAAAGTTGTTGTCGGGATTCTCGGCGCAGATGCGCGCTTCGATAGCGTGACCTGTGATGCGCAGTTCCTCCTGCTTGAGCGGCAGGGATTCGCCGCAGGCCACGCGCAACTGCCACTCGACCAGATCCTGACCCGTGATGGCCTCGGTCACAGGATGCTCAACCTGCAGCCGGGTGTTCATCTCCATGAAAAAGAAATTCATACTGCCGTCGGGCTTCTGTTCGACGATGAACTCCACCGTCCCCGCGCCGACGTAGTTCACGGCACGCGCCGCAGCCACAGCGGCGGCGCCCATTTGCGCTCGCATCTCGGGCATCATTCCCGGCGCAGGGGCTTCCTCCAGCACCTTCTGATGGCGCCGCTGCACCGAGCAGTCGCGCTCGAACAGATATGCGTAGTTGCCCAGTGTGTCGCCAAACACCTGGATCTCGATGTGGCGCGGGCGCTGCACGTATTTCTCGATCAGCACGGCGTCGTTGCTGAAGCTGTTCTTGGCCTCGCGCTGGCACGAACCCAGCGCTGCGGCAAAGTCAGCGCTGCACTCCACAATCCGCATGCCCTTGCCGCCACCACCCGCGCTGGCCTTGATCAGCACCGGGTAGCCGATGGCGTCAGCCTCGCGCTGCAACCGTGCACTGTCCTGATCGGCGCCGTGGTAGCCGGGCACCAGCGGCACGCCGGCTTCTCCCATCAAGCGCTTGGACTCGGCCTTCAGGCCCATGGCCTTGATCGCGGTCGCGGGCGGCCCGATAAACACCAGTCCGGCGTCGGCGCAGGCGCGGGCGAAGTCCTCGTTTTCGCTCAAAAAACCGTAGCCTGGATGGATCGCCTGCGCGCCCGTGGCCTGGGCTGCGGCGATGATCTTTTCCCAGCACAAGTAGCTGTCCCTGGGCGCACTGCCGCCGATGTGGACCGCCTCGTCGCACACGCTCACGTGCTTGGCGCTGGCATCTGCGTCCGAATACACAGCCACGGTTTGGATGGCCATGCGCTTTGCAGTGGCAGCGACGCGGCAGGCGATCTCTCCCCGATTCGCGATAAGAATTTTTTTAAACATGCGTGTGTTTCCTAGGGGGCTTGGATGAGACATTCACAACTCGTGATCCCCCGTCCGTCATTGCGAGCGCAGCGCGGCAATCCACGAGTACCACCGTGCTCCACCATGGGCTGCCACGGCCTTCGGCCGCACAGTGACGAGTAGGTCGTGGTCATTGGATCAGCCAGTTCGGTTTTCTTTTTTCGAGAAAGGACTGCACGCCCTCCTTGCCTTGAGCGCTGGCGCGAATGTCGGCGATCTGCGCCACTGTGTGCAAGATCAGGGTGTCGTCGATCTCGCGCTGCGCCACGTCCTGTACCAGGGCTTTGCAGGTGCGCACGGCATCCGGGCTGGCCGAGCACAGGGCCTTGCACAATTCTTCCACCCTGGCGTCGAGTTGATCCGCGCCGACCACTGCATGCAGGAAGCCGATGCGAAGGGCTTCAGCGGCGGAGAATCGTTCCGCGCTCAGGAAGTAGCGGTGTGCAGCGCGCTCTCCCATGGCGCGGATGACGTAGGGGCTGATGGTGGCGGGGATCAATCCGAGCTTGACTTCGCTCAGACAGAAATTGGCGCTTTCCACGCTCACGGCGATATCGCAGGCCCCCACCAACCCCATGCCACCGGCAATGGCGTCACCCTGAATGCGCGCGATGGTGGGTTTGGGGCAGGCGTAAATCACGCGCAACATCTCGGCCAGCTTGCCTGCGTCGGCCAGGTTCTCCTCGCGCGAGAAGCCCGCCATGCGCCGCATCCAGTTCAGGTCCGCACCGGCGCAAAAGGCCGTTCCCGCTGCGCCCAGCACGATGGCACGCACATCGGCACGCGCGCCCAGTTCCGTGAATACCTGCGTCAGCGCATCGATGACTTCATCGTTGAAGGCGTTGCGCACATCGGGACGGTTCAGCGTCACCGTCACCACCGCGCCCTGCTGCGTCACATTTAGGAATTCCATCGCATCACATCCGGAACAAGCCAAACTGCGTCTCGGCGATCGGCGCGTTCTGACTCGCGCTCAAACCCAACGCCAGCACGCGGCGCGTGTCGGCCGGGTCGATGATGCCGTCGTCCCAGATGCGCGCGCTGGCGTAATACGGATGGCCCTGTTCCTCGTACTGGCGGCGCAGTGGTGCCTTGAAGGCGTCCTCGTCTTCCGTGCTCCAGGCGGCGCCCTTGGCTTCAAAACCGTCGCGCCGCACCGTGGCCAACACGCTGGCAGCCTGCTCCCCTCCCATGACGCTGATGCGTGCGTTCGGCCACATCCACAGGAAGCGTGGACTGAAGGCGCGCCCGCACATGCCGTAGTTTCCGGCGCCAAAGCTGCCGCCCAGGATGATCGTGAACTTGGGCACCTGGGCCGTGGCCACGGCCGTCACCATCTTCGCGCCGTGGCGCGCAATACCCTCGTTCTCGACCTTGCGCCCGACCATAAAGCCTGTGATGTTCTGCAAGAATATCAACGGAATCTTGCGCTGGCAGCACAGCTCGATGAAGTGCGCGCCCTTTTGCGCCGACTCCGAAAACAAGATGCCGTTGTTCGCGATCAGGCCCACGGCCATGCCTTCGATGCGGGCGAAGCCGCACACCAGCGTGGTGCCAAAGCGCGACTTGAACTCGTCGAACTCAGAGCCGTCGACGATGCGAGCGATAATTTCACGCACGTCAAAGGGCTTGCGCGTGTCGGTCGGGATCACGCCATAGAGTTCTTCGGCCGGGTACTTGGGCGCGAGCGGTGCCGCATTGCCGGGAAACGCCGGTTTGCTTCGGTTCAGGTTCTTGATCGCGGTGCGCGCCAACTTGAGCGCGTGCAGGTCGTTTTGCGCCAGGTGATCGGCCACGCCCGACAGGCGCGTGTGCACGTCGCCCCCGCCCAGGTCTTCGGCCGAGACCACCTCGCCCGTGGCGGCCTTGACCAGTGGCGGGCCGCCCAGAAAGATGGTGCCCTGGTTCTTCACGATGATGGCCTCGTCACTCATGGCCGGCACGTAGGCGCCGCCTGCCGTGCAACTGCCCATGACGACGGCGACCTGCGCGATACCCTGCGCGCTCATGTTGGCCTGGTTGAAGAAGATGCGGCCGAAGTGCTCCCGATCCGGAAACACCTCGTCCTGGGTCGGCAGATTGGCGCCGCCGGAATCCACCAGATAAATGCAGGGAAGACGATTCTGCTGCGCCACTTCCTGCGCGCGCAAATGCTTCTTCACGGTGAGCGGAAAGTAACTGCCGCCTTTGACCGTGGCGTCGTTGCACACGATCATGCAGTCCACACCGCTGACGCGACCGATGCCGGCAATGATGCCCGCACCCGGCGCACTGTCACTGCCGTCGCGGTCCGGGTACATGGCAAGCGCCGCCAACGGTGCCAGTTCCAGGAAGGGCGTGCCCGGATCGAGCAGCATCTGTACGCGATCCCGTGGCAGCAGTTTGCCGCGCGCGGTGTGCTTGGCGCGCGCCACAATGCCGCCGCCCAGAGCGACTTGCGCCAGTTTGTCGTTCAGGTCCGCCACCAGGGCGCGCATGGCAGCCGCGTTGTGGCCGAACTCCGCGGAACGGGCGTTGAGTTGTGTCTCCAGAACCGGCATGGTGCTGCTTTCAGGATGGGTTTGTGCGCTGCGCTCAGCCCACAAACCAGGTTGGAATCGAATCGGCGCGAGTTGACGTTTACGTAAACGTCAATTGTGGCATGTTTTGCGGCCTTTGCGCCAAAGGCCCGCCTTCCCCCACGCAGCGTCTAAGATGCTGCCATGAAATTCAAATCCCGCTTCTGGGCCGACCTCACGACCCGCGACTTCGCGCTGGCGCTGAGCTCCGGTCTGGCCGAACAGACGGTGGCTGTGCTGCCGGTGGCCGCCACCGAGCAGCACGGCCCGCACCTGCCGCTGAGCGTGGACGCAGACCTGGTCGACGGTGTGATTGCGGCCTCGTTGCCGCACTTGCCGCCAGAACTTCCGGTGCTGTTCCTGCCGACACAGAAGATCGGCAGAAGCGCCGAACACGAACGATTCCCCGGCACGCTGAGCTTGAGCGCAGAGACCACGATGCGCGTCTGGATGGAGCTGGGTGCATGCGTGGTGCGCGCCGGCGTGAAGAAGTTGCTGCTGTTCAACGCGCACGGCGGCCAGATCAGCCTGATGGACATCGTGGCGCGCGATCTGCGCTGCCAGCACGACCTCATCGTCTACAGCAGCAGCTGGTTCAGCCTGCCGATAGAAGCCACCACAGACGCGCTGTTCAGCGCGCAGGAGCAGCGCTTTGGCATGCACGCCGGCGAGGTCGAAACCTCGATGCTGCTGGCGCTGCGCCCGCAATGGGTGGACATGAGCCAGGCGCGTGATTTCCATTCCACCTCGCAGGACCGTGCCGCGCACTATCCGATCCTGGGCAACGGCCGCAGCGCCAAGCTGGGCTGGCAAATGCAAGACTACAACCCTTGCGGTGCGGCCGGCAACGCTGCCGCTGCGACCGCAGACAAGGGCCGCGCCATGATCGACGCCGCGGGTCAACAGCTGGCGCTGCTGCTGCAGGAACTGGCAAGCTTGCCGCTGACGACGCTGGCAGAGCAGCCCGACCTGGGCTGAGAGCGCCCTGATCCCAGTCCACTCCAGCGAGTGCGCGAGGGCGAAAACGCCATGGGGTTTCGGCTCAGCGCTGAACTCTGCTGACACCCCGTTGGCAGCAGGCTTGTCGCACAATCGAAGTCTCCCTCCTTTGAACAGACCTTGACTCATGATCACTCTCTACACCTTCGGCCCTTTCTTTGGCCTGCCCGACGCCAGCCCATTTGTCCACAAAGCCATGGCCTTGCTGAAAATCGCGCAGTTGCCTTTCGCCACGCAAGTTGTCTCGCCAAAAGACCTTGGCAAGACGCCGAAAGGCAAGCTGCCTTACATCGAGGACGATGGCGAAATCATTGCCGACAGCAGCTTCATTCGCTGGCACATCGAAAAGAAATATGGCTTCGACTTTGATAAATCGCTATCCAGCTACGAGCGTGCCACGGCGTGGGCACTTGAAAAGATGCTGGAGGACCATCTGTACTGGATACTTGTGCGGACGCGCTGGCTGGATGACGCCAATTTCGCCAAAGGTCCGGCTCACTTTTTTGACATCTTGCCCTGGCCGCTAAGCAGCGTCATCAGGTCGGTGGCTCAGAAAAAGGTTCGATCCAATTTGCATGCCCAAGGTATGGGGCGCCACAGCCCCAGCGAATTGCTTGCCATTGCCAAAAAAGACATCGAAGCCGTCGCGGCGATCCTTGGCGACAAGCCCTTTTTGTTTGGTGATGAACCCTGCGGCGCCGACGCCACGGCCCTGGCGTTTGTGCAGGGAATGCTGTGCCCGCATTTTGAATCTCCCGTGCGCAACTGCGGCGAGTCTTACCCCAACGTGCTGGCTTACGTTGAGCGTATGAAGAAGCGGTATTTCGCACAAGGCTGACATGCGCCGCGCCGACCGGCTGTTCCAGATCGTCCAGCTCATTCGAGGGCGCCGACTGAGCACGGCGGCTTTATTGGCGCAGCGGCTCGAGGTGTCGTTGCGCACGGTTTACCGTGACATCGCACAGCTTCAACATCAGGGCGTGCCGATCGAGGGCGAGGCCGGCGTGGGCTATCGCTTGGGCGTGGGGTTTGAGTTGCCGCCTCTGATGTTCAGCCAGGACGAAGCCAAGGCGCTGGTGGCGTCGGTGCGAATGGCGCAAGCCTGGCAAGACCCGGCGCTGGCGCAGGCGGCGGAAGTGGCACTGGGAAAGATTTTGTCCGTGTTGCCCACAGCGGCGCGGGTCGCGGCGCAAAGCTTGGCGGTGTACGCGCCGCCGGCGGGCCTGGAGCCGACCGTGCAGCGCACACTGCAAATCGTGCGCGAAGCAGCACAGGCGCATCGCAAACTGGCGGTGCATTACCGCGACGTCAACGAGCAGTCGAGCCAGCGCACCCTGCGGCCACTGGGTTGCTTCTACTGGGGCAAGGTCTGGACGCTGGCGGCCTGGTGTGAAACGCGGCATGCGTTCAGAAGTTTTCGCATGGACCGCATGGCACAGGTGGAATTATTGGAGGGGGCGGGCACCACTTTTCGCGACGAACCGGGAAAGAACCTGGCCGACTTTTTGCGCACCGTCATCCCGGCGTCGGCTCAGGCGAAGTGGTCGAACGAGGTGTAGCTGTTGGGCCCCGTTTGGCCCTGGCCGTCCACCAGGCGCAGTCCGCGTTCGGCTTCGATGCGGCCGATGCGCGTTACCGCCGTTTGACTCGCCTCGGACGCGGCCAGCACGGCGGCGCGTTGCGACGGTGCCGCAGTAAACAGCAACTCGTAGTCGTCGCCGCCTGCGAGCGCCCACTCCAGCCACTGCGCTGGCGTGACAGTCGTCCCCGCAAGCGGTTCGACCGATGCATACGCAGCCCGCGCGGCAACCCGGCTCACCGCCGCATCCGTGTCCACGCTGGCGCCCACAGCCGACTGCTTCAGGATATGGCCCAGATCGCCCAGCAGACCGTCGCTGATATCGATGGCTGAGCTGGCAATGCCGCGCAGTGCCAGTCCCAATGCGACGCGTGGCGTCGGCTGCTCCATGCGGGCTCGGGCCAACTGGAACACAGCGCTGGGGACCGACACCGTGCCGCGAAACACCTCCAGCGCGAGTCGGGCGTCGCCCACGTTGCCGCTGAGGTACAAGTCATCGCCCGCTTTGGCGCCGCTGCGCAGCAAGGCTTGGCCAGCGGGCACTTCACCGAACACCGTGATACAGATGTTCAACGGGCCCTGCGTGGTGTCACCGCCGATCAGTTCGCAGCCTTGTGCATCAGCCAGCGCCAGCAAGCCGTGCGCAAACGGTTCCAGCCACTTGGCCTCGGCGCGCGGCAGCGCCAGCGCCAGCGTGAAAGCCAGGGGCTTGGCGCCGCAAGCGGCCAGGTCGCTCAGGTTCACCGCCAGCGCCTTGTGCCCCAGCAGCACCGGATCAACCGTGGCCAAGAAGTGACGCCCTTCCACCAGCATGTCGCTGGAAATGGCCAGTTGCATGCCGGGCGCGGGCGCAAGCAGTGCGCAGTCGTCGCCCACGCCCAAAGCGGCACGGCGCGCCGGGCGCTTGAAGTAGCGCTCGATCAACTCGAATTCACCCAGTGTCTTCATCAGTGAAGAATACGCGCTTGGTGATTCCCATCTTCCAGCACAAACAGCGGCACCGGCACATCGAAGCGCTCGCCATCTTCGGCCACACAGAAAAAGCTGCCGTGCATGGTGCCACTGGGGGTGCGTAGCCGGCAACCGCTGGTGTACTGAAAGGCCTCGCCCGGCTTGAGCAGGGGCTGGTGCCCGACCACGCCCAGGCCCTTGACCTCTTCGATGTGGCCGCTGGCGTCGCTGATGATCCAATGCCGCGAGATCAGTTGCGCCGCAAGCTTGCCGACATTGCGGATGGTGATGGTGTACGCGAACGCGTAGAAAGATTGCTCGGGCTCGGATTGCTCGGGCAAAAAGTCGGGTTGAACGTCAACGCTGAAAAGGGGTTTTGGCATGGGCGCAATGGTAACTGCGACAATCGACGCATGAGCACGACCTATCGCATTGCCCCTTCTTTGTTGTCCGCCGATTTTGCCCGTCTGGGCGAAGAAGTGCGCAACGTCATCGCCGCCGGCGCCGACTGGATTCACTTTGACGTGATGGACAACCACTACGTCCCCAACCTCACCTTCGGCCCCATGGTGTGCAGCGCCTTGAAGCCCCATGCCAGGCGCGCCGATGGCAGCGCCGTACCGATCGACGTGCACCTGATGGTGCAGCCGGTGGATACCCTGGCCACGGCCTTTGCTGACGCTGGCGCCGACCTTATCAGCTTTCACCCCGACGCCTCGGGCCATGTGCACCGCAGCGTGCAGGTGATCAAGTCCAAGGGGTGCCAGGTGGGGCTGGCATTCAACCCGGCGCAGCCGCTGGATGTGTTGGACTGGGTGATCGACGACATCGACCTGATCCTGATCATGAGCGTGAACCCGGGCTTTGGCGGCCAGAGTTTCATCGACTCTGCACTGCGCAAGATCGAGCAGGCACGCAAGCGCATCCAGAGCAGCGGGCGCGACATCCGGTTGGAAGTGGACGGCGGCATCAAGACCGACAATATCCGGCGCGTGGCTGACGCGGGTGCCGACACTTTTGTCGCCGGCAGCGCGATCTTTGGCCAACCCGACTACCAAGGCGTGATCGACGCCATGCGCACGGCCCTGGCCTAGGCTACTCGGCCAAGGGTCTTCAGGCTCGGCCCTGCTGCAACAGGGCGTCCAACTGCTGCAACAAGGCGTCGCGCAGGGCATCGACCTCATCCAAGCGTGCCAGCGCTGCACCGCCCGCCCCCGCCGCCTTCAGTTCCACCAATTGCGCCGCCACCCCATGCACTTGCAGGTGCAAGCTCTGTACCAAGGCGTAGGCGGGCAACGCCACATACCGGCTGCTGCCGCCAGCGTCTACCCAGTTCCCGAAACGGCAATCATTGGCACCCAGTGCAGGCGGTGCATCGCGCGCGCCCCTGATGAAATCCCCCAGTTCTTTGACCCAGGCACGGTGCTCCACGCTGGCAAACAGCAGCGGCAGATCATCACGGCTCAGGGTGCGCAAATCGAACCAGGCCGAATCGGGTCGCCACGCGGTCGACCAAGCTGCAAGCTCCGCACCCGGCATGGGCCGCGCTATGCCATAGCCTTGAGCCAGCTCGCACCCCAGCTGCAGCAGCAGGCTGGCGCATTCCACGGTCTCCACCCCCTCGGCGATCACCTGGCGCCCGAAGGCCGTGGCCAGACCGATGACACCTTCCAGGATGGCCAGATCGTCGGGGTCATCCAGCATGTCACGCACAAAACTTTGGTCGATCTTGAGTTGTGCCACCTGCAGCCGTTTGAGATAGGTGAGGGAGGAATAGCCGGTGCCGAAATCATCCAGTGAAAACATCACGCCAAGCTCGCGGCAAGACTCGATGACTTGGGACATTCGCGTCATATCCTCCAGGGCGCTTGTTTCCAGCACTTCCAGCTCCAGGTCCCCTGCTCGAATCGTCGGATACCTTGCCAGCAGGGCGCGCAACTTTGAGACAAAATCCAGCTCCTGCAATTGCCGGGCCCCCAGGTTCACGCTCACCGGCATGTGCAAGCCGAGCACGCGCCAGCTTGCTACCTGCCGCAACGCACTCTCTATCACCCAGTCACCGATGTCCACCGCCAGCGGATGGTCCTCGACCACCGGCAAAAACGCGGCTGGCGCCAACAGTCCGCGCTGTGGATGCTGCCAGCGTATCAACGCTTCGGCACCGATCACGGTGCCCTTGCGCATGTTTACCTTGGGTTGGTAGTGCAACACGAATTCGCCGGCAGCCAGGGCGCACTGGATTCGCTCCAGGCTCTCGTGATAGCCGCGCAGACTGCGATCCTGCTCGGCATCAAAGATGTGGTAGCGGTTCTTGCCGGCCAACTTGGCCTGGTACATGGCCTGATCCGACTGACGCAGCAACTGGTCGGCATCCACCTCACCCACTTGCGGATAGAACGTGACGCCCACGCTGGCAGACACCTGCAGCATGAAATCCTTGAACGGCACTGGCTGCGCGGCAGCCGACAGCAGCCGAGCCAACATGGGCAAGCTGTCAGCGGCGTCGTTCAGATCCATCAGCACGGCGACGAACTCGTCGCCACCCATACGCGCCAGCGTGTCGCCCTCGCGCAGCGCCTGCTTCATTCGATCGGACAGCGCAATGAGCAACTGGTCGCCGGCCTCATGCCCGTGTTTGTCATTCACCGACTTGAAGCCGTCAAGGTCGAGAAAGACCACAGCCAGCCTTTGCCCGCGGCGCAGCGCCTGCGCCATCGCCTGATGCAAGCGGTCCGCCAGCACCACGCGGTTCGGCAGGCTGGTAAGCGAGTCGTAGTGGGCAATGTGCTCGAGCTGCTTCTGATGTTCCTTGGCGGTCGTGATGTCGGAGAAAAGGGCCACATACTGCTGCGGGTTGTTCTGGGCGTCGCGCACCGCGCTGATGGTGAGCATCTCGGCATAGACCTCGCCGTTCTTGCGGCGATTCCAGATTTCGCCATACCAGTGACCCTTGTCCCTCAGGCTGCGCCACATGGCTTCATAGAAAGTCTGGCCTTGGCGACCGGAACTGAGCATGCTCGGATTTCTGCCCACAGCCTCTTCGCGGCTATAGCCCGTGATGCGGGTAAAGGCGTCGTTGACTTCCAGGATCGTGCCGTTTGCCGTGGTGATCGTGATGCCTTCGCGTGCGTGGGTGAAGACATTGGCGGCCAACTGCAGCTTGACTTCGACCCGTTGCAGCCGTTCCACCTGGCCGTCTAGCAGGTCCCTTTGGGCTTCAACTTTCTTGCGCAAGTGCTCCCGCTCGAGCAGGTTGCGGATGCGCTGTCGCGCAATCGTCACATTGATGGGCTTGTTGATGTAGTCCGCCGCGCCCAGAGCCAAGCCCCTGCCTTCGGAATCCGCGTCACTCAGCGCGGTCACGAAGATCACCGGGACATGCTGGAGTGTCGGTTGCGCCGCGAAGCGCCTGAAGGTCTCGAAGCCATCGACATCAGGCATCATCACGTCCAGCAGAATCAGGTCCGGAGGGGATTCCAGCGCCAGTGCAAGCCCCAGCAGTCCCGAGGTGGCGAACTGCATTTCATACTCTTTTTCCAGCAACGCGCCCAGCGTCAACAGGTTGGCCGGTGTGTCGTCGATGGCAAGAATGGTGGGCCGGGGCGCGGTCATGGGGTTTCCTTTGCGGATGATGGAGCTGCGCTGGCACGCAATCGCTTCAGCACTTGGTCGAAGCGCAATGCCTGCACCAAGGCATCCAGCTCCTCGAACTCAGCCGCAAGTGCAGTCCCATCCACCAAGACCTTGAGTCTTCGGAACTGGTCAATGGCATCGAACTTGTTCTTCTCCAGCATCGGCTCAAGCTCAACCAGAAGGGCCGAGAATTGTTGTTGGTCCAGCGGCTTTAGCGGCGCCACTGGCGAAGCCTCAGGTGCACCCTGGAGTGCCTGAGGCAACCACTTGCTCAGTGTCGATTTTA
>CAIVXG010000083.1 GCA_903909815.1 uncultured beta proteobacterium
CGTGGCTTCGCGAGAGCTTGGCGACCTCGGCGCAGAGATAGGCGTGCAGAGCCTCGACCAGAGGCCGGCTCTCCGCTTGGCGCACGGCCAGGCGCTCCGGCGCACTCTTGCCGTTGATGGCGCGCTCGATGGCGAACAGCGCATCGATGCGGCGTACGACTTGAATCGCTATCGGTGAGAGCGGGACCTCCTTTTTGCCCGACGCCTTGCGGCGCGCGTTCTCCTCGATGTCGGCCATGGCGAAGAACGGGCGTCGGGCGTGAACCCAGCACGCCGCCTCCCGGATCGGCCCCGGCTTCCGGTCGGGCAGATACAGCCGGTTATAGCCGTCGTAAGCGTCGGCTTGCAGGATGCCGGCGTAGCGAGGTGGACCCCAAATCCTGGACAGGTAGTTAAGAGAGACTCCCGCCCCTAAAACGGCCTGAAGGCCAGGGGTTACGGATGATGAATGTTCGCAAAAAGCACGGCGTTGATTTCAAGGCCAAGGTAGCATTGGCGGCGGTTCGCGAGGACGCCACGGTGGCGGAGCTGTCGAGCCGCTACGGTGTCCATGCCAGCCAGATCCATGCTTGGAAGAAGACAGCGATTGACGGCCTTGGCTCGCTGTTCGTCAAAGGCAGAGGCGCCGCTGCCGACAGCGCCGACGATGCCCGGCTGGCTAAGCTGTATGAGAAGATCGGCGAATTGACCATCGAGCGGGATTTTTTTCGGAAAAGGTCTGGTCCATGAACCAGGCCACGCGGCTGACGCTGGTCGACCGCGCAACCGACGAGATGTCGATCGTGGCGCAGTGCCGTCTGCTGAAAATTGCCCGCTCGACGCTGTATTGGCGTCCGGCGGCGGTGAGCGAGGACGATCTTCGGCTGATGCGCCAGATCGATGAACAGTATTTGGCAACGCCGTTCTACGGCTCACGGCGAATGGTGGCGGCGCTGAGCCGTATGGGCTGGATAGTCAACCGCAAGCGGGTGCGTCGATTGATGCGCGTGATGCGTATCGAGGCAATCTACCAGAAGCCCAACACCAGCCGCCGTCATCCCGAACACGTTGTTTATCCTTATCTTTTGCGAGGTTTGGTGATCGACCGGCCGAACCAGGTCTGGTGCACGGATATCACCTACATTCCGATGGCCAAGGGTTTCGTCTATTTGGTCGCGGTGATGGACTGGTACAGCCGCCGTGTTCTGGCTTGGCGTTTGTCGACTGGCATGGAGACGGGATTTTGCATCGAGGCCTTGCAGGAAGCGCTGGATCGGTTCGGATCTCCCGTAATTTTTAATTCCGATCAGGGCTCGCAGTTCACCAGCATCGACTTCACCGACGTGCTGAAAACTCGCGGCATACGCATCAGCATGGATGGGAAGGGCCGGTATCTGGATAACATCTTTATCGAGCGGCTGTGGCGCAGCCTGAAATATGAAGACATTTACATCAAAGCCTATGCATCGGTGCACGAGGCGTCTCGTGGTATCGGCGGATGGCTGACTTTCTACAACGACACGCGCGTCCATCAAGCCTTGGGTTACCGCACACCGCGCGAAATGTTCGAAACGCCAGCGCCCTGTGGATATGTGGACAACGCAAGCGCGTTGACCACATCCCCACAGGCCCATCAACAACAAGAAAAGGATTCAATTGAATTAGAAAAGGCCCTATAACTTCGTTGCCCCCTCGCACGGGTAGGGGGATGTGGAACTGGCCGGAGTCTCTCTTAACTCACCCGGATTCCTGTCCAACGAATGGGGTCCACCTCAGTCCTCCATCGGGATCTGGTCGATCATGTCCACCACCCGGGCCAGCAAAGCGGGCGTGGGGATGGTGAAGCGGGCGTCCTTCATGTGCTGGGAATATGTGGAACCGTCACCGCCCAGGGTGCGCAGGAAGGGGAAGACGTGCTCGCCCACGATCTCGAACATTTCCGCC
>CAIVXG010000084.1 GCA_903909815.1 uncultured beta proteobacterium
GCTTATATTCAGCCCGTCGCGACTGTCGTTCTCCCAACTTATCGTGATGAGGATAGAGCAGGAATACTTTCGGCGCCGCGTATTGCTTGGCGTACGCGAACATTTGGTACATGTCGCCCGATGAAACTCCATCCCGATGGAATTGCTCATCAAGGCGCTTCCACTTTGTGTCAATGATGAATGCCACACCGTGCTGGGTGCTCGCGACGATATCAGGTTTGAGTTTGAATGCGAGTCCTCCGCCTGAGTTGTGGGCAAGATGGCGTATCGGACCCTGCAAAGATACTTTCAAATCGTCCCTTGAAAAGGCCCGCTTTGCCATCGCCCCGACGTACAACTCAAACAGTTGGTTCATGTCGAACAGCAGGGAGAATCCGTTGCCATTGCCAGAAACAACGTCTGGTGATTGACGTTCGATGAACATCCGTGCGAGTGCCAAAACGGGCTTGTATCGGGCTGATAGTCGGTTGGTCCCTGCCTGAACCCAGTCGATGGCGTTGGGTGGAACGTCATCTACATCTTGGAAGCAGAACATCAGTTCGGAGATGTCTCGCAGATTCCTCTGGCTGCGTGCTGCCTTGATCAGTATCCGAAGGGCTGCCTTCAACGCTTGATTGAGCGCGTTGTTGTCGGAGAACTCATCGAATATGCAGGCCAACCGATCAGGCCGCGCCAGATTGTGGCGAATTTGGTCTGTAATGGACAAACGCCCCCGGAGGGTTGGCAGATTTTCGCGGCAACCCACATAGCGGCGGACCATTCCCCTGCGCACGCACTGCCAAAGCTTCTTACAAAACAATCGGATGAAGATTTCGAGAATGCTGTCATCGTGTCTGGCCACGTTTGACTCTTCGTCGCCGTAAATATCCAGATCGAACGCTACTGAAATCATCCTTGCGAGGTTATGCCTCACTTGGGAAACGTCATCGCCTAGTTTCAGGTCCTTGTCGATTTTCGGAAGGATTTCGACCTGATGCTGACCTAGGCTGATGACGCCGACATAGTTCTGCGCGAAAAGACTGCGTTTAGGACCATGCCTGAACACTGTTACCTTGAATCGTCTTTTGTATTCTTCTGAGAACTTCTCCAAGGCACGATGCTGACTCTCCGTGACGACCCGGTTCTCTGGCTTGAACTTCTCCCCGCAGGTAATCTGTCCATATTCGCTGACGACGAGGACTGCCATGAGTTAACTAACTGTAGATGCGTTGATACGCAGACAGTAGAAATTCATTCTCGTTAACTCGATAGGAGAAGCGTGCTTCATCAGTGTATTCCGTATCCCCATCTTGATCCAATGGTTGCAACGACTGCTTGATGATGAAGTCCCCTGGGCCGTAGTCTTTCAGCACTCGTCTGACGTTCGACCAGTTTTCGTAGAAATACTCCTGCAGCAGGGGAATCACCTTGCGACGGAACACATTGTCAAGATCCTGCTTAGTCTTAATGCCGATGAAGAAGGCATGGCCGAGAAGATGCTCTCGGTCAAAGAGCGCTTCGATCCGTTGATTAAGAGACGTCAGAAGGCGCTGCACATTGACGCCATCCACTTCAGGACCGCTTAAGGTTGACGGGTCCGGACGCAGTTCCTCAAATTCAAAGCGGCGACGAAGGGCTGTATCCAAAAGAGCGATGGATCGGTCCGCCGTATTCATGGTCCCAATCACAAAAACGTTTGATGGCACGCTGAAATCTTTGCCAGAGTACGGCAACTTCAAGGTAACTGAGTTGGTTTCACCTTCGCGCTTGTCTGGTTCCAGCAAGGTAATTAGTTCGCCAAAGACTTTAGAGATATTTGCGCGATTGATTTCGTCGATAATGAGCACGTAATTCTGCACTTGCTCGCCATCCATAGCATCATTGCCTGCTACCTCTTTATTGCGTTGGTGAGACCTTGCCGCCTCACAAATTTCATGGAAAATTCCGGGCCTTA
>CAIVXG010000085.1 GCA_903909815.1 uncultured beta proteobacterium
CCCATCCGCAAAGAAAAAATACCGAAGAGAAAACCGATTAGGATTGTGGTGCTTTCCCGAGCACTTTCACCCAGCCATGGCTCCACTTATCTTTCGGGAAAAGCTGTTCAAACAAACCGAGCCACTTCTTCAACTCCGCCGTACGGAGGAAGGTACACCGCAGGGCGGGATCATTTCTCCGGTATTAGCGAACATCACGCTGGATGGGTTGGAACAGGGTCTCACTGAGTTCTTATGAGCGAAATTGGGAACCAAAGCAGCTCTCCGCGCGAAGGTAAATCTGGTGAGATATGCCGATGATTTTGTGGTGACTGGCAGCTCGAAAGAGTTGTTGGAAACCATCGTCCGACCTTGGGTCGTGGAGTTCCTGCACGAGCGGGGATTGACGCTGTCCGAGGAGAAAACAAGCATTGTGCATATCGAACAGGGTTTTGATTTCTTAGGGTGGAATTTCCGAAAATACTCGGAAAAACTTCTCATCAAACCAAGTCAGAAAAACGTAAAAGCGTTCTATGGCAAGGTGAAGGAAATCATAGGCCGTTCGCTATCACGAATAACAAAATACGAGCTGATAAAACGCCTGAATCCAATCCTCAAGGGATGGGCTCAGTACCACAAAGGTGTGGTGGCAAAGGAAGCCTTTAACCGTATGGACTCTCTGATTTATTGGAGGCTGATGCGGTGGGGTCTGAGACGACATCCACGCAAAACCAGGAAATGGGTTCTCAACCACTACTGGAAACATGGGGGTAGACGCTACAGCTTTGCCGCACACGCCCGCAACAAATTCGACGAAGTGGTTACAGCAGAACTCTACATGCTGGCACACACCAAAATCGAACGACACAAAAAGGTAAAGGGGGACTTCAATCCCTTTGATCCCGCTTGGGTTGTCTACGGTGAACAGCTTCGGGTTGAACGGATGTCGAAAGATATCTGGGATACCCAGCGCTGGGAACTGTGGATTCAGCAATTGGGTAATTGCGCTCACTGTCAGCAGGCAATTGACATGGATAACGAACGGTACGACGACCACCACATCGTCTATCGGCAGTTCGGAGGTAGCGATGCCTTATCCAATCGGGTGCTTCTGCACTCGGTATGCCACAAGCGTGTCCACGCCCTTGGTTTGAAGGTTATCAAGCCGGTCCCAGCACGGGGACTTTAATCTGGTGAATTGATGGAGGGCTCTGCGGCCCTTTGAAGTCAGGAAACCAGTGGTCGTGCGTGAGCCGTATGCGGGGAAACTTGCACGTACGGTTCTTCGGGGGGGATATCATCGAAAGATGGTGTCCCTACCCTCCAGCCACAGCAAGCCCACCCCCGCCACCCCCGCTGGCGCAACGTCCCTATCCCCATCGACTCGCGTGACCTGGAGCGATCCTCAGCGCCAGGTCGCGTTCGCGGCGTGGTTGGATCGACTCGTCGACAAGCACGGCCTGGTCGCGGCGAGCCTGCGCCCGGCCTCGACTGACGCCAGTTTCAGACGCTATCTGCGCGTTGATGCGCAGCCCGGCGTGGGCGTTGCCAGCCGCATCATCATGGACGCGCCGCCGGACCTGGAAAACAGTGCGCCTTTCGTGCAAGTGGCCAGCGTCATGGCTGCAGCCGGACTGAGCGTGCCTCAGGTGCTCGATTGGGATGCGGCCCAGGGCTTTTTGCTGCTGAGCGATCTGGGGTCGCAGACCATGATGGATGTCATCCATCCACAGGACGCTAATGCCAACCAGGCGCTCTACCTCAAAGCGGTGGACGCACTGCTCGCCTGGCAACTCGCTTCCAGGCCGGGCGTGCTCCCGGTCTATGACGAAGCCCTGCTGCGACGCGAGCTCACGCTGTTTCCAGACTGGTATTTGATTCAGCACCGCGGCGTGGCCCTGGACAGCAAGATGGCGGCCACGCTGGAGGACGCCTTCTCCAAGATCGCCGCGGACAACCTGCGCGCACCCAGGGTATTTGTGCATTGCGACTTCATGCCGCGCAACCTGATGCTTGCGCCAACTGGCGTGACATGCGCGCCCCTGGGCATCCTGGATTTTCAGGATGCCACCTATGGCCCCATCACCTACGACATCGCCAGCCTGATGCGCGATGCGTTCCTGAGCTGGGAGGAAGATTTTGTGCTCGACATCACGATCCGCTACTGGGAGCAGGCGCGCAAGGCGGGCCTGCCGGTGGGAGAAGACTTCGGCGAGTTTTACCGCGCCGTGGAGTGGATGGGCCTGCAGCGCCACCTGCGCATCGCTGGCATCTTTGCGCGCCTGACGCTGCGCGACGGCAAGCCCAGGTATCTGGCTGACGCACCGCGCTTCATCGGCTACATCCGTGCCACGGCAGCGCGCTATCGCGAACTCAAACCCCTGCTCAGACTGGTCGATCAGGTGGAAGGCATCCAGGCTGCCACCGGCTTCGCCTTCGGCCGGGTCTGAAGCCGCGTTGCCGTCCGCCCTCACGCCATGCCACGATTTTTTTGCCCAATACCCCTGACCTGCGGCTCCTGCCTGAACCTGCCCGACGGCGCGGCGCGCCACGTGCAGGTGCTGCGCCTGCAGCCGGGTGAGGGCGTCACCCTGTTCAACGGCGAAGGCGGCGAGTTCCATGCCACGGTCATGCGCATGGGTCGCAGCGAAGTTCAGGTCGAGGTCGGTGCGCATGCCAGCGTGGAACGCGAGGCGGCGCGCGCGGTGCATCTGGTGCTGGGCACGCCGGCGAATGAGCGCATGGACTGGCTGGTGGAAAAGGCCACGGAACTGGGCGTGGTCAGCATCACGCCGTTGGTCACCGAGCGCAGCGTGTTGCGTCTGAGCGGCGAACGCGCCCAGAAGAAGCAGGCGCACTGGCAGGCCATTGCCGTCGCGGCCAGCGAACAGTGCGGGCGCAACCGGGTGCCGGCGATTGCGTCGCTGCAGTCATTGACGGATTGGCTCAAGGCCCTTTCCGGGAAGCCCGCATCCGAACCCGCAGAGGCACGCTTCCTGCTCAGCCTGAGCGCTGCAGGTCGACCCCTGTCGCAGGCTATGGGAAGCCAAGGCGCCATCCTTTTTCTTTCCGGTCCCGAGGGAGGTCTGAGTCCAGCAGAAGAAGCGCTGGCGCTTACCTGTGGCTTCCTTCCCGTCACGCTGGGACCACGCGTGCTGCGTGCGGAGACGGCACCTCTGGCCGCGGTTTCGACCATCCACGCGCTGGGTGAGGCTACAGCATGAAGCCCAGGTTGGACGGATAGTCGGGGCGCCCGGCAGCGGCGCCGAAATGCTGAAGATTGGGCAGAATCCCCGCCAGTTCGGTATCCGCCACGCCAAACCACTGCGCCATCGTGGCTGCGTACTGGTCAACTGACGTGCTGGGCAGCAGCCGGCCCTGGCCCACATGCCATTGGTCTGCGGCTGCGCTCGTGCTGCCCGTGCTGATGGGTGGGGGCGTGCCGTAAAAAGCCTGGCCCTTGACCGCGCCGCCGACCAGGAAGTGGTGGCTGCCCCAGCCGTGGTCAGAGCCGTCACCGTTTGACGCCAGCGTTCGGCCAAAATCAGATGCCGTGAACGCCGTCACCTTGTCGGCCACGCCCAGTTCGACGCTCGCGTTGTAAAAAGCGCTTAGCGCGTCGCTCAGTTTTCCCAGCAGCCCAGGGTGCTGGGAAATCAGGTTGTCGTGCAGGTCGAATCCACCCAGGGACACCATGAACACCTGCCGCTTCGCACCCAAGGCCGCGCGCGCGCCGATCAGACGCGCCACCATCTTCAGCTGGTCGGCAAGTGGGTTTCCGCCGGGAAACACCGTGGTCAGATTCACCCCCGCCAGAGCGGAAGTGATCTGCGCCTAGGCGCCTATGGCGCGCGTCGTGACGCGGTTGTACTCGTTCTCGATCGTGTGGGCGCGCGTTTGCTGAACCAGCGTCGCCATCGCGCTCTTCACAGCACTGGAGCCGTACACGCTGTTCTTGACGGCGTTGATCGCCACGGCGCCACCGGTGCTGACCTGGTATTGCAGCGCCTGGTCGCCCGAAAGGAACACTGCGTTGCCGGTGACCGACATGCAGGTAAAGAGCGAGTTGGCGTTGCCCGACAGCGCCAGGTCGCCGATGTTTCCGCCCCAGCCGACGGTGGAGCCCTCAGGCGAGGACGACTGCCAGATCGACTGCTGGTCGTTGTGCGAAAACAGCTTGGGTGGTAGCGGCCAGGTCTTGCGGTCGCCGCTGTCGTACTGGGTCCGCGTGAGCGGGACCACCAGCGGCCCCACGTTGAGTTGCACTGCGGCGTGGCCGGCGTTGAACAGGTCCGCCAGCCCGGTCATGGACGGGTGCAGCGCGTATTGCCGTCCATTGGGCAGCGGCAGCGTGGGCTTGAGCAGGGTGGGCGTCAGGGCCGCTTTCGCCAGCGTGATGCCGCCCGCAGCTTGCGCGGCGCCGCCGCCGCGAATCAGGCTGTACTGGTTGTAGCTTGGGTCGTCATAGGCCACGACCGTGTTCGCATAGTCATTGCCGCCGTAGAGGAAAACGCACACCAGCGCCTTGTAATCGGTGGCGCTGAAGGCTGCGGCCTCGCCCATGGCCGCCAGATTAAGTGCAAACGGCAAGGCAGCCCCAGTCAGAGACAACTGGCCGCAGCGGCGCAGGAATTCACGACGACTGGCAAGAGAGAGGGGTTGTGTCATCAGGGCTCCTACTTCTGCACCAGATACTCTGCCGACGCCATCACCAGCAGCACCGCCGCAGCCACCCGGTTGAGCTTCGCGGCGTCGGTGCTGGTGGTGCTCACCGCCGTGGCATTGAGCGCCGTCACGATCAGCGTCTGGGTATCTGCGGACAACTGACCGGCGCACAGCACCAGGCTCAACCGCGCCACCAGCCCGGCCGCATCCGTGACCAGGGCCAACTCGGCGCTGTAGGCCGCCGTGATGTCGTAGCCGTTGGTGGCGGCATTGCTGACGCTGGCCGCCTGCTCAGGCGCACTCACGTAGATGCCATTGCGGATGACGTTCTGCATGTAGTTCAGATAGCCGCCCACGCTGCTCTCGTTCACCAGTTGGAACTCCGGCGCCACGGCGTGGCTGGTGGCCAACGCCGTCGATGGCGGCACGTAACCCGGTCGGAAGTAGTTGAACACCGAAGGCGAGCGCAACGGACTCTGTCCCAGTTGGGTGGCAGGATTGCTCAGGTCGAAAATCTTCCAGGAGCCCTGCGCCGAACTGGCGCCGAAAGTTCGTCCCCACTGCACCAGACGCAGCATGGGCTCGCGCAGCCGGCCGAACATGGGTTGCGTCAGGCCCACGGCATTGCGTGCCTCGTCGTCCAGCAGGATGGCGGAAAAAACCGCATTGAGGTCGCCACGTACACCGGCGCCGTTGTTGTTGAAGGCGCCAGCCACCCGCGACACATAGGCTGGGCTCGGGTTGCTCGTGACCAGGCGCTGGATCATCTGTCGCCCGAAGAACGGACCCACGTTGGCGTGGTTGAAAAGCGCATCGAGCGCCGTCTTCAACGCCGCCGTCCCGTCCGTGTTGGCGGCGATCGTGGTACCCAAGAAAGTGACGGCCAAGGTGGAGTGGTTGCTCGCGGTCAGCGTCATCCCAAGGCGCACCGTGGTCGTGTCGGGAATCGTGCGGGTGCCGCCACCCGTCACGGACACAATCGTGTTGCCGCTCTGCCGCGTGTCGAGGTTGTAGCCGGTAAAGACGTGGGCCAGATTGGAAATATCGACTTGCGTGTAGGTTTCCAGCTTGACGCCGTTGGCGTCAAGCTGGACCGAGCCATCCAGATTGAGCTGGTACAGCCCCAGGCTGAATAGCTGCATCACCTCGCGTGCGTAGTTCTCGTCCGGCTGGCGACCCGTGGCTAAGTTCTCCTTGAGATTGCCGCGGGTGCTCAGGTAAATTCCCATGGCCGGATTCAGTGTCACGGACTCCAGCAACTGGCGAAAATTCCCCAGCGCGCCAGCGCTCAGGGTGTCCCAGTAATGTGCCATGGCGTGGCTGCGCCAGTTCACTTCCACACCGACCGACGACACCACAAAGAACTCTGACAGTGCCAGTGCCAGCCGCTTGCGCACGGCATCTGGCGCCGTCAGCAACTGGTTCCAGACCATGAAGTCTGCCGGGTAGCTGTTGTCGTAGAAGGCGTGCGCGTCGACGGCGCCATAGCCACGCGCGTCCAGCCAGTCAGTGCCCTTTTGTCCGGGTGCGGCATTGAACTGGGCGTTCAACCACGCTGCGAAACCCTGGGCGCTCACGGCGGCAATTTCCGCATCTGACGCGGAAAACTGGGCCTGCAGCAAAAAGCGTGCGGCCTGCTCCCGGGTGGGGGGTGTGGGCGGCGCCGGCGTGGGCGAAGAAACGGCGCCGGATGAACCGCCGCCACAGGCCGACAGGGCGCTCGCCGCCGATACGCCCAGGCCTGCCAGGCGGTCCGGTCCGCGACGCGCAGCGGGCTTGGTGTCAGTGCTCAGCACGGCATCCGGAAAATCCTGCTGCATGCCAGCACCTCGAAAAGTTGCGATCGAGACAGTTTAGCGAAGCATGGCCGTGCCGTTGTGACGGATGTGTGTGCGCGGCAGGAAAACTGTAACCATGAGTTAGCTGCAGCGCTGCAGCTAACTCATGGCAGATTGCAGCAGGTCACGCGTTCGCCTTGCCTCCACCCTGGCTGCCGCAGCAAAATCGCTGGTCGATGAGGCATACAGGATGGCGCGCGAGGAGTTCACCACGATCGGCGCCACGGTTTGCCCCTGCTCGGCGCGCCAACCGGCCTTGACCGTGGCCAGGGCATCGCCGCCCTGGGCGCCAACACCGGGAATCAGCAGCGGCAGCGTGGGCGCCACGGCGCGCACGCGTGCGATCTCTTCGGGGTAGGTCGCACCCACCACCAGACCCAACTGCCCGCTCAGATTCCACGGCCCCTGCGCCAATCGCGCGATGTGTTCGTACAGAAGCGGCTCTCCCGGCACGCTGCTCAGACGCTGGGCCTGAAAGTCGTCGCCGCCCGGGTTGGAGGTGCGGCACAGCAGGAACGCGCCCTTGCCGTGGTACTTCAAATACGGCTGCACCGAGTCAAAGCCCATGAAGGGCGAAAGGGTGACGGCGTCTGCGCCGTAGCGCTCGAATGCCTCGATCGCGTACTGCTCTGCCGTGGAGCCGATATCGCCGCGCTTGGCATCGAGGATGACGGGAACCTGCGGCGCGCTGCGACGCATGTGCGCCACCAACTGTTCCAGTTGGGCCTCGGCCCGGTGCGCTGCGAAGTAGGCGATCTGCGGCTTGAACGCGATCACCAGATCCGCCGTGGCGTCAACAATCGCTGCGCAAAAGTCGTAAATCTTGCTCGCATCTTCCCTCAGATGGGCAGGAAATTTGCCCGGATCCGGGTCCAGTCCCACACACAACAGGGAGCCGTTTTGGTGCTCGGCAACACGCAACTTTTCAATGAAGGTCATGCCGAGATTTTACGCAGCCGCCAAGGGCGCTTGGGCCGAACCGGGCAAGAAAGCCAGTGGCCGACGGGTTTCACGCTAGGAAAGAGCCCCGTGTGGATATTTTCCGACGGACCATGTGGCGAGCGCGGCTGCAAGATCCGCCAGCACCGGCGACCAGTCACCGCGGCGGCGCTGGCGGAACAGGCGCATCACGCCGGGATACCAGGGTGAGTCGGTGCGCTCGCTTTGCCAGCGCCAGTCGGTCATGAAATCGGGCAATAACAGCCAGCACGGTATGCCCAGAGCGCCGGCCAGGTGAGCCATCGCGGTGTCCACAGAAATCACCAGATCCAGCTCGGTAATGATCGCCGCCGCGTCGGCAAAATCTTCCATGTCCGACCCCAGGTGCAACAGGGCCAAACGGTCCGGCGGATGTCGGCCCTCGTCCTCTCCCGCTCCTTTTTGCAGGCTGATGAAGTGCACGCCGGGCACCTCGGCAAGCGGCGCCAACTGACTCAGATGGGACAAGGATCGGTCGGCGTCGTTTTCAAACTTCGGATTGCCTTTCCAGACCAGGCCCACACGCAGCTTGCCCCTGGGCAGCAGCGCGCGCCACCTGGCCACTCGGTTGGCGTGCGCGTGCAGGTAGGGAAGCGCGGCTGGAATGGAGTCGGCACGGGTCTGACAATAATAGGGAAGACTCAGCAACGGTGTCCAGAAGTCCCAGCCCGATGCGGGAACGTCTTCATCAAACGCCAGCACGCGGTCCACGCCATCCAGCGTCGCCAGCAGCGCTTTCAAGGCCGGGTGACAGATGAGCGTGATGTGAGCCGCACCTTGTCCCTTGAGCAGTCGGGCGTAGCGGCAAAACTGAATCACGTCGCCATGTCCGGCCTCGTAGCCGATGACAAGCGACTTTCCCGCCAGTGCCTCGCCGCGCCAGCGTGGGCAGCTGAAATGCCGGGACAGTCCGTGATACCAGTCGCGTGCTTCCAGACCGCGCCAGCCTTCCTCGAACCGCCCTTGGCGCAAGGCCAGGTAAGCCAGATTGAACTGCGCTTTGGCAAAGCCTGGGTCCAGTTCCAGCGCCTTGCGCAGAAAGAATTCGGCCTCGGCCTCGCGCTTCATGCCGATGTAGAGAACACCCAGGTTCGACCAACCGCCCGGCGCAGCAGGGTGGCGGGAGATGGCCTCGCTATAGGCCGCGTGGGCCTGCTCAAAGCGCCCCTGTGCCGTCAGCAGGGCACCCAAGTTCAATTGGACCTGCGCGCTATCGGGAGCGATCTCAAGGGCGCTGCGATAGCAGGCTTCGGCCTGCTCGAGACGGCCTTGCTGATCCAGCAAATAGCCCAGATTGGCCCAGGTCTCGGCCATATTGGGATCGATCTCCAACCCTGCACGGAACGAGCGTTCTGCAGTTTCGAAATCGCCCGCGGTCAGTTGTCGATTGCCTTCGTGGAACAGTGCTTCTGCGTGTTTACGGTCACCGGCTTTCATGTCGCAGCATTATGGCGGTGCCCAAGCCATGTACGCATGACCTATTGATCTTTCCAAACTATGCGACAACTCTCTGCTTCATTGCGAGGCCGCAGGCCGCAGCAATCCATCTCGGCAAACCAGCAGAATGCATGGATTGCCACGCTACGCTCGCAACGATGAGTCCGGGGCCCATGGCCCGCAGGCTGCTTCGGCCGCCCGAAACAGGCAATCGCAATGACGAACCCCTTGCGCCGAGCATTGTCGTGAATTACGGAATGATCGACAACAAACGATCACGGCGCTGTGCCGGAGTCTTGCTCGCTGTAGTTGCGCCACTGTTTCATGGCCTGACGCAGTGTGAGAAGCTGACGTTCGAAGTCGGGACAGGCTTTGCAGGCCAGCAAATGAATGCGCAAGGCAAGACGGTCATTGATGGGCAGGGCGCGGTCTTCCCGCGCCACCAGCAGCGCAGCGGCCTCTTTGCAAGTACGCCACAAGGGAACCATCAGACATTCTCCGTTCGTTGGCCAAACCAGTTGAGTTCCAGGCATTCGCGCAAGCGCAAACGCGCCCGGTGCAACTGCACGTAGAGGTTGGTCGAAGTCAGATTCAGTTCCTTACAGATTTCTTCGGACGACAGTTCCAGCCACTCGCGCATCAAGAAAACGCGCCCGAGCGCTACGGGCATCTTGTCGGTACAGGCCTCGAGTACCGCAAAGAACTGGCGCGAGCTCAAGTCCTGCTCCGGGTTGCCCCAACTGGCCGGAGCCTGCGCGAAGTGGCCATCGGCCTTGAACATGAGCGAATCCAGTTCCTCCTGCCCATCCGAGTCGGGTGCGACGTCCAGCGAGACTTCGCGCGCGTTGTGCCGGAAGGTATCCAGCACCTTGTGTTTCAAGATGCCCACGAGCCAGGTCTTGAGCTGCGACTTGTTACCAAACGACTGCGGCTTGCTCAGGGCCGCGAGCAGGGTTTCGGACACCGCATCTTCGGCCCAGGCGTCATTGCGCAATTGCAGCCGCGCGAAGCGCAACAGGTAATTGCGGTGCTCGGCCAATTGGCTCTCTACAGACGCAGGGGCGTTCATGGCGCGAGTTTACTTTCAGCGCTCGGACCCTTGGTTGCAGCACGAAATGCCGTCATTGCTTCGTCCCATTGGCTGCGCGCCGCCAGCATGCTGCGTTCCTTCACGTGCCCAAAACCCTTGATTCTCTCAGTCACCTGCGCTACCTGCAGCGCAACAGCGTGATTATGCGACCCCAAGGTGGCGAGGATTTCCTCGACGCTGTCCCGGTAATCGGTGATCAGGGCGCGCTCGCTTTGGCGCTCGCTGGTGAAGCCAAAAATATCCAGTGGCGTGCCGCGCAGTCCCTTGCCTGCCGCGAGCAGCTGGAAAACCCATCGCATGCCGGGACCGAACTTGCGTTTTTGCAGCTCGCCGCGCTCGTTGCGGCGGGCCAGCAGCGGTGGCGCGAGATGGTAGTGGACCTTGAAGTCGCCTTCAAACTGCGCCTCGATGCGCGCCAGGAAGGCTGGGTCCCGCTGCAGCCTTGCCACCTCGTATTCGTCCTTGTAGGCCATGAGCTTGAACAAGTTCTTGGCCACGGCCGTGGTGAGCGCGGTCTTGCCCAGTGCAGCTTCGGCGCCTTGCACACGCGCGATGAATTCCTGATAGCGGCGCGCGTAGGCGGCGTTCTGGTACTCGGACAGATACGCTGTTCGGCGTGCAATCACTTCGTCCAGCGGCGTGGCGCGCTGCCACTGCACCACCTTTTCGCCGCCGAGCAACGCCTGCACGGCCGCCCAGTCGTGGGCCGCATGGCGGCCCCACTCAAAGGCGGTCTTGTTTTGGGCCACCGCGACCGCGTTCAATTCGATCGCGCGCAGCAGCGATCCACGTTCTAGCGGCAGCCAGCCCTTTTGCCAGGCGTAGCCCAGCATCACCGGATTCGTGTACAGGCTGTCGCCCATGAGGCGCGTAGCCACGGCGTCGGCGTCGAAGGCGCTGACGCCGGATCCGGCCGCGCGCTCAATCTGAGCCACGCAGGCCGCGCTGGGGTCTTGCCAGTCGGCGTTCTTCACGAAAGCGGCCGTGGGCGTGGCGTGCGCGTTGAGTGCGATGTGGGTGCGGCCCTCGCGCACCCGCATCAGGGTTTCGCTGCCCGCTGCCACCACCGGGTCGCAGGCCAGGATGAGGTCGGCGCTGGCCATGCCCACGCGCGTCGTGTGGATGTCTTGCTGCGCCGTGGCGATGAGCACGTGGCTCCAGGTGGCGCCGCCCTTTTGCGCAAGGCCCGCCGCGTCTTGCGTGACGATGCCTTTGCCTTCCAGGTGTGCCGCCATGCCCAGCAACTGGCCGATGGTGATGACGCCGGTACCGCCCACGCCTGCCACCACGATCCCCCAGATGCTTGGCGTCGTTCCTTCCAGCGCGGGA
Organism: uncultured beta proteobacterium; assembly: GCA_903909815.1. Taxonomy (GTDB): domain Bacteria; phylum Pseudomonadota; class Gammaproteobacteria; order Burkholderiales; family Burkholderiaceae_C; genus CAIKVZ01. The sequence goes on from CAIVXG010000085.1 coordinate 11,317, forward strand.
AGGTGCGGATCGGGCAGCGCGCCCAGGTCCAACGGCGAACGGGTCTGGCTTTGACGCTTTCTCAGCTTGCCGCCCTCGACTGTGACGAAGCTCGGACAGAAGCCCTTGAGGCAGGAATAGTCCTTGTTGCAGCTGCTCTGGTTGATCTGGCGCTTGCGTCCGAACTCGGTCTCCAGCGGCTCCACGCTCAGGCAATTGCTCTGCACGCTGCAGTCGCCGCAACCCTCGCACACGAGCTCGTTGATGACCACGCGCACGGCAGGGTCCACCAGCGTGCCGCGCTTGCGCCGGCGCCGCTTCTCGGTGGCGCAGGTCTGGTCGTAGATGATGACGGTTGTGCCCTTGATCTCCCGGAACTGGCGCTGGATGCGGTCGAGTTGGTCGCGGTGCTCGACTGCGATACCGGCAGGAAGATCGGTAACCTTGGCGTATTTTTCGGGCTCGTCGGTCACGATCGTGATCCTGGTCGCGCCTTCTGAGCGCATGGACTGCGCGATCTGCAGTACCGAATGCCCTTCGGGGCGCTCGCCGATCTGCTGGCCGCCGGTCATGGCGACGGCGTCGTTGTAGAGGATCTTGTAGGTGATATTCACGCCCGACGCGATCGACTGGCGCACGGCCAGGATGCCGCTGTGGAAATAGGTGCCGTCGCCCAGGTTCGCGAACATATGCTGGTCGTGGCTGAAAGGCTGCTGGCCGACCCAGGGCACGCCTTCTCCACCCATCTGCGTGAAGCCCACGGTGGCGCGGTCCATCCAGATGCTCATGAAGTGGCAACCGATGCCGGCCATGGCGCGCGAGCCAACGGGTACGCGGGTGGAGGTGTTGTGCGGACAGCCCGAGCAGAACCAGGGCTGCCGATCCGCCTGCACTTCGATGGTTTTCAGCGCGCCCTCCTTGGCGTCCAGTAGCGCTAGATGGACATCAATGCGCGCCGTGGTGTCAGCGTCCAGGCCCAGCTTCTTCAGGCGCTGCGCGACGGCGCGCGCGATCAGCGCCGGCGACAGATCGGCATTCGCGCGCAGCAACGTGTTGGTACTGGGGTTGGGCTGCGACCACTCGCCGCCGCCGAACTCGCCGCTGCCGCCCACTTCGTTGAACTTGCCCAGCACGTTGGGGCGCACGTCGGCGCGCCAGTTGTAGAGCTCCTCCTTCAACTGGTATTCGATGATCTGGCGCTTCTCCTCTACCACCAGAATCTCCTGCAATCCGGTGGCGAACTCGCGCGTGAGTTGCGCTTCCAGCGGCCACACCACGCCTACCTTGTGCACGCGAATGCCGATGCGCCGGCAGGTGGCATCGTCAAGCCCCAGGTCGAGCAGCGCCTGTCGTGTGTCGTTGTAGGCCTTGCCGCTCGCGATCAGTCCAAAACGGTCGTTGGGTCCTTCAATCGCGTTGTAGTTGAGGCGGTTCGCGCGTATGTAGGCGAGCGCCGCGTACCACTTGGTGTCGAACAACCGCGCCTCCTGCACCAGCGCCGAGTCGGGCCAGCGGATGTGCACGCCGCCCGGTGGCATGTCGAAGTCCGGCAGCACGATCTGCACGCGCTGGGGGTCGATGATGGCGCTGGCACTCGATTCCACGATTTCTTGGATCGTCTTCATGCCGGCCCAGACGCCGGAAAAGCGGCTCATGGCGATGGCATGCACGCCCAGATCCAGAATCTCCTGCACTGATGCAGGGAAGAACACCGGCAGGCCGCAGGCCTTGAAGATGTGGTCGCTCTGGTGCGCTGCGGTCGAGCTCTTGGCCACATGGTCATCGCCCGCCACCGCGATGACGCCGCCCCAGGGGGTGGTGCCGGCCATGTTGGCGTGCTTGAATACGTCCGAGCAACGGTCCACGCCCGGGCCTTTGCCATACCAGATGCCAAACACACCGTCGAACTTGTTGCTGCCCGGCGGCGCAAAGCCGAGTTGCTGCGTGCCCCACAAGGCGGTGGCGGCGAGCTCCTCATTCACGCCCGGCTGGAACACGATGTTTTGCGCCTTGAGGTAGGGCGCGGCCTTTTGCAGCGCCTGGTCGTAGCCGCCCAGCGGAGAGCCGCGGTAGCCGCTGATAAAGCCCGCCGTGTTCTTGCCCACGAGCGCATCGCGCTGGCGCTGCAGCATCGGCAGCTTCACCAGCGCCTGCACGCCGCTCATGAAGGCGCGGCCGTGATCCAGCGAATATTTGTCGTCCAGCGTGACAGTTTCCAGGGCTTGGCGAACGGACTCGGGCAGCGCAGCATTCATCGTGGGTGTCTCCGAAGAAAGTAGGGATCCTGCCTTGTGGGCGGAAAGGTTTCGCGGGCCATCCAACCAGGTCGGTCGGCGCCCGCCGGGGCAGTATGCCCGAACTGCGCCGCGCTGCCAGCTAGCGCGGCCACAGCACCCAGAGTTGCAGCGGCTGTTTGAGCCGGCCTGCGAACTCACCCGCTTGCGCACCCCAGCCGGCGAAGTAGTCGACGCGCAGCGCGCCGCTGATGGCCGAACCCGTGTCCTGCGCCAGTACCAGCTTTTGCAGGTTCGAGACCGGCCCCGGCGACGCGAGCCAGACCGGTGTGCCGTAGGGAATGCTTAGCGGGTCCACGGCAATGGAGCGGCCCGGCGTAAGCGCCACGCCCTGCGCGCCATTCGGGCCCGAGGCGGCGTCTTGCTCGCTCAAGACCTGCTCACGGAAAAACACCACGCGCGGGTTGCTCCACAGCAGCTCCTGCTGGCGCTGCGGGTTCTGCGTCAGCCACAGGCGGATGCCGGGCCAGGACGCGTCCGTGAGCGCGTGCTGCTCCAGCAGCCAGCGCCCCGGGCTTTGGTAAGGCTGGTTGTTGCTGCCCGCAAAAGACAGGCGCAACCAGCGTTGGCTGCCATCGGGCTCTTGCACGCGCACGCGCCCGGAACCCTGCAACTGCAGCACCAGCGTTTCCAGCGGATCGGCAACCCATAGCAGCTCGTGCCCGCGCAGCGCGGCGCGGGCTTCAGGCAGGGTGTCGAACTGCTGGCGCGTATACCAGGGCTTGGCCGACTTGAGTGCGGCACTGGCCTGAACGGGAAGTGAGTAGAGGGCAAAGTTGAAGCCTTCTCGCTGCTGGCGTGAGGCTTGGATCTGCGGCTCGTAATAGCCGGTGAGCAAGCCTTGTGGCTCGCCCTGCAGCGCTTGCACGCGATAGGGCTGCAGGTGTGTGCGCATCCATTCGCGTTGCTCCTGTGCCGTGCCCAGGCTCAGCAGCCGGATTTCACCGCACAGCGTGGCAAAGGTCGGCCCGGGCCGCTCGCAGCTCTTGAGCCATGCGTTCCAGGCTTCGTGCAGCGCATCGCTCTCAAAGCCTGGCAAATCGGACCAGTTTGCCAGGGTCCAGCGACTGCCGGGGTGGGCCTGCGTGACCAGCATGTCGTTAGCGCTGGCGCGGGGTGCCGGCCTTGGCCCGCTCGAGCAGGCTGCCAGCGTGAGCAGCGCCGTCGTCATTGCGAGTCGCCGGTATCCGGCCGTTACCGCACGCAGTCGATGAACCCCCAGATTCGTCATTGCAAGGAGCTTCAGCAACGCGGCAATCCAGGAGTACCACCGGTTTGCCCGCATGGATTGCCGCGCTGCGCTCGCAACGATGTCTGGTCTTTGCCGCTGTTTGGCAGGGCTGTTGATGCAAAAGAGCGAAGCGAAGCGACACGGCGGTCGCAACAAAAAACGGTACGGGTGGGTACTACGGAGTCGTTCATAGACCTGCGCTTCACAGAACTCTGTGCTCCAGCGCCGGCAGCTGTCGCCGGCAAGACTGAATGCGCTTGATGTCCAGCTCGCCCATGATCAGCCCCTCGCCTTGGGGCAGGCTGTGCAGCACTTCACCCCACGGGTCCACCAGCATCGAATGGCCCCAGGTGCGTCGGCCGTTGTCGTGGGTGCCGCCCTGGGCCGCGGCCAGCACATAGGACAGGTTCTCGACCGCGCGGGCTCGTAGCAGCAGCTCCCAATGGGCCTGACCCGTGGTGTAGGTGAACGCGCTGGGCACCAGCAAAAGGTCCGCACCCAGCGCGGCATAGGCCCGGTACAACTCGGGAAAACGCAGGTCGTAGCACACGCTCAAACCCAGACGCCAGCGGTGTCCGTCGCGCGACGGCAGATCAAACGTGACGGGCGCGCTGCCGGCCTGAAGCACGCGCGCTTCGTCGTAACGTTCGGCACCGTTGTCGAAGCGGAACAGATGGATCTTGTCGTAGCGCGCCACGCATTCGCCGCTGGGCGCGTAGACCAGACTGGCGTTGCACACGCGCTGGGGGTCCTTCGTCGCCAGCGGCAGCGTGCCGCCGACAATCCACAGATTCAGATCTCGCGCCGCATCACTCAGAAAGCTCTGGATGCTGCCGCTGCCCCAGGCCTCCTGCAAGCCCAGCTTGTCGGTGTCGCGTTGGCCCATGAGGCAAAAATACTCCGGAAGCAGCGCCAATTCGGCACCCGCTGCCGCCGCCTGCTCCAGCAGCGCGCGCGCCATAGCTAGGTTCGCGGTGCAGTTTGAACCCGACACCATCTGGAGTGAGGAAATCTTCATGGTTTCGCCGCCGGTAGGGTATTGGGCTTGGCCGGATTGTGTTCGACCTGGGTGTACTTGGGGTCGCTCCAACTGCCGTTGACGTGAATCTCGTGCGTGGCCGCCTCCATCAACGGCTTGCGCAAAAACAGTTGCGTCAGGAAGCTGCCGATGCCCAAAGCGGGATTGATGAGGGCATACGCCAGTGACGCTGCTCCAGCATTGATTTCGGGGATCACCACCACCTTGAGATCCAGATTTTCGCGCGCGATGTCAGTCTGACCTTCCATCAGCACGACGGCATTCACGCCCTTCATCTGCAGGTTGTTGGTGCGCGCGATACCGTTTTCAATCTGCATGTCACCACGCACGAAGTCAAAAGCAAAACCGCTGCTGAATACATCGCGAAAATCCAGGGTCAGTCGCTGTGCCAGGGACTGCAGACTGAGCACGCTCAAGAGCTTTGCGGCACCGATATCCGGTGTTCTGAGAAATTGGCCCGTCTCCACGTTCACATTGAATTTTCCCGCCATGCTGGCGTAATCCCAGGTGATTGGGGAGCCGAGCCATGACACCTGGCCTTCAAGTTTGCCTTTGCCGCGGCTGAGCGCATCCTTCATTCCAAGTCGGCTCAACAGGCCACCGGCATCGGCGACGTCGAGCTTGAAGTTCAGCACGGTGCGCCGCCGCTCTGCCTGCCCGGCGGCACTGCCCAGTGCGGCCCAATTGCCATTGGAAGTCAGACTGGCTTCGGAGTTGCTGATGTTGAATTTGTTAAGACGCCACTCGCGCACGCCGGTGTCGCGCGTCATGAAGCCGGCTCCGCGATTGACGGCGTCGATCTCGACGCGGCCCAGCTTCTTGCCGCGCAGTTCAAAGTCATCCACCACGATGTCGACCGCGGGTATCGCCAGAGGCTGTTCGTCCAGCAGTGTTTCCACCTGTTTCACGTTGCTAGGCGCGATCTTCACTTGTGCCAGTCGCGCATAGACTCGGCCCGCGTTGATGCCGCTTGGCTGGCGGTATTCCAGGTAGCCGCCCAGTTCGTCCGCCTGCAGGTTGGCGCGCCAGTTCAAGCCGTCACGCGAACCTCCGGCCACGACGTGGTTGAGTTGGTAGGCGCCATAGTTGAGCTCGTGCGCCCGTATCGCCATGGAGGTGGGTAGGTAGCTCTGCGCGGCATCGTTGCTGGTCACGCGCGAGCGCGCAGCGGTGCCTGATGCTGGTTTGGCGGGCGTGCCGGTGACGCGGTTCAACACCGTATTCCAGGCGTCCAGATCGACGTTGGTGAGGTTGATGTTAGCGAGCACGCCTTCGGCGGGCATGGGCGCGGACTCGCCCGCAAGGAGCCCGACGGCGATGCTGCCGCGCAGCACACGTGGATCGGAACCGAGCACGTCACGCACATAGCTGGCGGTGGCTAGCCGACCCCATTCCAGGGTCAATTGATCCTGCAGCAGGGCAGGCTCCACCGCCCTGGAATTGGGCAAGAGCACATTCTCGTAGCGAAACGGCAGCGCCGCATCGGCGGCCTTGTTCAGCGGCGCGGGCAAGCCCGTGGAAAACCCTTGCAAGTTGCTGGCGATGCTGAGTTCTGGTGTACCCTGGCGCACACCAAAAGTGGCGCTATAGGGGGTGCTGCCACTGGCGTTTTGCGCCAGTTTCGCAATAAAGCCCAGCTCGCGCGCCCCCCTCAGTCCTTCAGCTGTGACTACGCCCTGGGCGCGCAGCAGCAGCAGGTTCTCGCTCTTTCCCGACGCCATGACGGTCGGCCTCATGCCGCCATCGATGCGACTGTCGCCACCCAGCATGCGGGTCTGCGCCCCCACCAGAGTGAAGCCACTTTCGGTGTAGTTGATGACGCCTCGTGTGCGCGCCAACACCGGGCTGTCGGGCGTGAACTGCAGGTCGTTTGCTGCCAGCGTCACGCTGCCCTGGACCTTGGACTTGTCCGGGTTCTGCAAGGGCACCACCAGGTGCAAGTGGTAGTCGGCCACGCCGCTGCCCACGGCCGGATCCAGCGCATGGCCCAACATCGCGCTTAGGGGCGAGCTGGACAGAATGCGCAGGACTTCCTGCACTGGCCCTTTGCCGTCGGTGCTCACGGTGAGCGTGGGTGTGCGCCCCAGATCCGGGATTTGCGCTTCGGCTTTGAACAGCGACAGCCCGGGCGCCTGCAACGCACTCGCACTGGCTCCCTTGATCTGCAGTGTGGCCCGGTCGAAAATGAGTTCGCCATTCAACTGGGTCAGCGTCGGCCACGGCGGCTCGTCCTTAGTCTGCAAGGACTTCGGGATAAAGGCCAGGCTGACATTCTGGAGCTGCGTGGAAATGTGGAACTCACCCAGTTTGGAATTGGTGAATGGCATGTCCGCCAAGTCGCCCCTGACCAGGAACTTGGCGCCAGTGGCCTTGCCTTGCAACACCGCGTGATGCACGTAGTCACGCATCGACGCTGGCAGCGCCAGCGGCAAATAGCGGTAGACGCGGGCGGCCTCGCCCCGGCTCAGGCTGCCCTGCAGGTCGAGCACGCCGGGAAAGCGTGAATGCGCGCTGGATTTGGCCGGATCGGCGCTGTGCCACTGCGCCTGCAACTCGCCCTGTGCATCGGCGCTGGAAAACTTCAGGTTCGCCAGTTGCAGCGCCAGATGCTCGCCCTCGATCTGCCATTTGGCGTCGGTCACGAGTTGGTCCAGCGCCAGCGCAGGCTCTTCAAATATCCCTGGGAACTCCATGCCGCCTTGCTGCACCGAGATGTGCGCCTTGCCTCCGGCCTGGGTCATTTCAAAATCCACGCTGGCGCCGTGCACGCCGGGCGAGCCAGGCTGCACCACGGTGCCCACGTTGGTGGCCGGGCGCGCCGCAATTTCCAGTCCGCTCACCAGGCCGCTGGCGCTGTAGTTGCCCAACGCATTAGGCTGCCCTTGCCAATGCGCCTGGACGCGCTCGACCTTGCCTTTGGGCTGGTAGGCCAGCAGCGCCGCGTGCGTCGCCGCACCCAGCGGCAGCCGATTGGCAATCTGGCCCAGCGCCTGCAAATCCAGCTTGTCCGCGCGAAAATCCCCCTGCGCCGGCACCTGGCCCTGGGCTTTGGTGTAGGACACGAACACGTTGCCACCGGGCCAGCGCAAACCGTCTCGGGTTTGAAACTGCAGACCCTGCGTACTGAACTCGAAACCACCAGCCAGATTGCGCTCCGTGACCCGCCCCTGAATCTGCTCCAGCTCCACTGGCGCGAGTTCCTGGGCCAACTGCGTGCCAACGCGCAGCAAGGCGGCGTCGGCGGTGATGCCCACGAAGCGGCCTCGCGCCACGTCCACCCAGACCCGCAGCGCCCCCTGGCCCTGGCTGAGCCTGACGCCAAAATCGGCATACTGCTGCAGGTGCGACACGTCAACTTGCGCGAAGTCCGCGTAAAGTTGTCCAGCCCATTCCTGCCAGCGCCCGTTTTGCGTCGTCAGCAGCGGCTGTTGAAGCAACGTGCGCAGAGTGAAGCGCTGACCCCACTCGGGTGGCGGTGTCGCGTCTAGTCGCATGCCGTGTTTGCGCCCGCCATTTCGCATGACCCAGTCCACGTCCCTTAATGCCAGGGGCGGCGCCATGCGCAATTCATCGGTCCATCGCATCGTGCCATGGCGGATAAAGATCTCGGTTTGTGAGAACAGCCAGTCGGCTCCATCGGCGCTGTTGTTGGCGCTGCCGGAAAGGTCCAGGCCCGCCACCAGAATCTGGCCCTGCGCGGTGCGGCGGATATCCAGTTCAGGCGCATCGACAAACAGTTGTTCGAAACCCAGATTCCAGAGCGAACCCGGCGACAGGGTTCCCACCACCCGCGGCAGGCGCAGCGCCTCGCGGCCTTCGCGGTCCAACAGCGTGACGTTGCTCATCTCGAAAGTCGGAAACAAGCCCTCGGAACGCGCTGAAACGCTGTCAATGCGCACCGGCACCCCTACCAGGCGCGTGGCTTGCTGTTCCAGCAGCGGACGCCATTCGCTGATTCGCGGCACAATCAATCCATGCAGTCCACCCCAGGCGATGGCGAAGAGCAACCACAGGGCCAGCAGCGGCCACAGCAGCCAGCGCGACAGTGTGGCGCTGACTCTGAGCCAGCGGGGAGGGTGGGGGGAGTCGTTCATGCGGTAGGAGTGGAATTATGACCCGCAGCCCCGGCGGGGTCGGTGTTTTGAGTCCTTGCTCTTTGATACCGATGCCAGCTTTCATGTTTCAGTAGCGCAGTGTCGGGCCATGGAAGTCAATCCGGTCACGTCAGTAGGTTCAACAGTTCGGGTGAAGTTCCTCAAATAATCTTTGCATGTCACTCATCGATCCGTCTTCCATGCCAGCGCGCTCTACTTATTCTCGCTTCCAGCAACGCCTGCAGCGACGCTACCAGGGACTTTTTGATGCGTTGCCCGCCGGGGCTCCTGTGCGGGGGCACATGGAGCAGGCCTTTTCCAGCCTGACACAGGGCGGCGCCACGCTCTCCGATGCCCTGCGCATCGTGCGGCAATTGGTCATGCACCGGCTCATGCAACTCGATTGCGACGAACAGGCACCGCTGCAGGTAGTGATGCGGGCGGTGACGGACCTGGCCGAGTGGGCGCTGGATCTGGCCTGTGCCCAGGCCTGTCTGGAGCTCGATGCGCTGCACGGAGTGCCCCGCACCGCGACCGCTGCGCGCGCGCAACTGTGGATCGTGGGCATGGGCAAGCTCGGTGCGCGCGAGCTCAATGTTTCCAGCGACATCGACCTGATCTACGTCTACGACGAAGACGGCGAGACCGCTGGCAACAGCGAAGGGCGCAACCGGGTCAGCAACCACGAGTACTTTGCCAAGGTGGTGAAGATCATTTACGCGCTGGTGGGAGAGCCCACGGAGCATGGCTTCGTGTTCCGCGTGGACCTGATGCTGCGCCCCAACGGCAGCTCCGGTCCCGCCGCGGTATCGGCCGGGGCCTTGGAGGAATACCTGCAGGTGCAGGGGCGGGAGTGGGAGCGGTTTGCCTGGCTTAAGAGTCGCGTGGTGGCGCCACGGGCTTGCGTGGAAAGCGGGTCTGCGCAGGGCTTGCGCGGGGTCGTTCTGCCTTTTGTGTTTCGGCGCTATCTGGACTACAGCGTGTTTGAAGGGCTGCGGGATTTGCATCGCCAAATCCGCGCGCAGTCGGCGCGGCGCAGTTCGGGTCACCCTGAACGAGCCAACGACGTGAAGCTGTCGCGCGGTGGCATTCGTGAAATCGAGTTCACGGTGCAGTTGCTGCAGGTCGTGCGTGGCGGCCAGTTTCCGGAACTGCGCAAACGGACCACCTTGAATGCCCTGCAGTGCGTGGCCAAGGCAGGCCTCATGCCCCAGTCCACGGCCGACGCGCTGGCCCGTGCCTACGAATTCCTGCGGCGGGTGGAGCATCGCATCCAGTACCTGGACGACCAGCAGACCCATGTGTTACCCACGCGCGACGACGACCTCGCCTGGATCGCGGCCACGCTGGGTTTTGCGGACACCAGCCGCTTTCTGGTGGAACTCGACACCCAGCGCGAACTTGTGGCGCATGAGTTCGATACCCTGCTCGGTGGCGCGGGTGCGAGGGAATGTCGATCCTGCAACGGCAACAAGTCCGCCAACGGGTCGCAACCGCCGGTGCCGGAACTGGAGCAATTGCTGGAAGAGTTACCCGAGAAGTTTCGCGAACGCGTCGCGCTTTGGCAAACGCACCCGCGCGTGCTGGCGCTGCGCGAGGAGGCGCGGCATCGTTTGGTGCGCCTGGTGCAGCGCACGGCGCAGTGGTTGCGTGAGGGCCGCGTCAGCGAAGCCGCGGCACTGCAAATGGCGGAGTGGGTGGAGCCGCTGCTGCGCCGCGAGAGCTATCTGGCGCTGCTGCTGGAGCGCCCGGCAGTGCACGAGCGCTTGCTGCGTCTGCTGGGTGCAGCGCGCTGGCCCGCCCGCTACCTGATGCAACACCCGGGGGTGATCGACGAGCTTGCCGGTGGCGCCATGCTGGCCGAGCGTTTTGTGGGTGACGAGTTCGAACAGGAGTTGGAACAACGCCACCAGGCCTTGAAGTCAACGGCTGAGGATGACGACGAGGCGCTGCTGAACCTGCTGCGCCGCGCGCACCACGCGGAACTGTTTCGCATCCTGGCGCGCGACGTCGAGGGCAGGCTCACCGTGGAACAGGTGGCCGACGACCTGAGCGCCTTGGCCGATGTGCTGCTGCGTGTGACGGCGCGCTGGTGCTGGCAGCGGCTCAAGAACCGGCATCGCGAGATGCCGCAACTGGCCATCATTGCCTACGGCAAGTTGGGTGGCAAGGAACTGGGCTACGGCAGCGACCTGGACATCGTCTTTGTGTATGAAGACGAGGACGAACGTGCCGGAGAAATTTATGGCGCATTCGTGCGCAAACTCATCAATTGGCTGACCATCAAGACCGGCGAAGGTGATCTGTTCGAGATCGACACCGCGCTGCGTCCCAACGGCAACTCCGGGCTGCTCATCACCAGCTTCGATTCCTACGCCAATTACCAGCAGCAGCGGGGCTCTAATACCGCCTGGACCTGGGAACACCAGGCCATGACGCGCGCGCGCTTTTGCCTGGGAGATGAAGCACTTCGCCAGCGCTTTGACGCGGTGCGCGAAGCCGTCATCACCGCGCCACGGGATGCGGGCTCGCTGTGCGCCGAAATCAAGGCCATGCGCAAGAAGGTGGCGGCAGCGCATCCGGTCAAGTTGGGGCGCTTTGACGTCAAGCACAGCCCAGGCGGCATGGTCGACGCCGAATTTGCGGTGCAGTATCTGGTGCTCTCCAGCGCCGGCGCGCATCCGGAATTGCGCGCCAACGTGGGCAACATTGCGCTGCTGCAACGGGCCGAAAGCGTGGGCTTGCTCCCTTTCGGCGTAGGACGGGCCGCCGCCGACGCTTACCGATTGTTGCGCCATGCGCAGCACCAGGCGCGCCTGAACGAGGAGTCAACTCAGCTGCCACCCGAGGCGCTGCAAGCTGAGCGCGAGGCCATCATGGCGCTGTGGCAGACGGTGCTAGCCTAGGGTCTTGCCACCCACGCCTGGTTCAAGCGTCGTTGTGAGAACTCGACAGAACCCGCCGGATTGTGTCCCTGGAGAAGCCGCGAGACGCTAGAAAGCGCATCTGTTTTGCGTGTTCGGCCGGTCCCTGCGGCGTCTGGGAAAACTTCTTGCGCCAGACTTCGCGCGCGCGCGCCAGTTCGGTGTCGCGCAAGGCGGCGACGGCATTTCGCACCATGTCCTGATCCAGTCCTTTACCTTGCAACTCGTGCTCGATGCGGGCGTTGCCCAGCTTGGCAGCGCGGCGATGCAAGACCGAGTCCACGACGCGCTGTTCGCTGATGAAGTCCTTGGCTTGGAGTTCGTCCAAGGCACGCGCCAGGCTGCCAGGTTCGAGCTCAAAGCGCGCGAGCTTGCGCTCGAGTTCGGTGCGCGAATGCTCGCGGCCACTGAGCAACTGCAGCGCGCGGCCTTTCAGTGACAGGGCTGTGGCACACATGTTGACGTCGACCCGTGTCGAAGCTGCGGACGGGGCATTGCGCTGCGCACTATTTTGCGGGTACCTTTGGTGGCACGGCCACGATCGCCTCCACCGCATCTGCCAGCAACGGGATGCCCAGCGACTCGCGCACCTTGTTTTCGATCTCGCGCGACAGTGCGGCGTTCTCGCGCAGGAATTCACGCGCATTGTCGCGGCCCTGACCGATCTTCTCGCCGTTGTAGGCGTACCAGGCGCCGGACTTTTCGATGATGCGGGCGTTCACCCCCATGTCGATGATTTCGCCGTGGCGGCTGATGCCTTCGCCAAACAGGATGTCGAACTCGGCCGTCTTGAAGGGAGACGCCACCTTGTTCTTCACCACCTTGACCTTGGTCTCGTTGCCTATGGCTTCCTCGCCCTTCTTGATGGTGCCGGTGCGGCGGATGTCCAACCGCACCGAGGCGTAGAACTTGAGGGCGTTGCCGCCGGTGGTGGTCTCAGGTGAGCCAAACATGACGCCGATCTTCATGCGGATCTGGTTGATGAAGATCACCATGCAGTTGGTCTTCTTGATGTGCGCTGTGAGCTTGCGCAGCGCCTGGCTCATGAGTCGCGCCTGTAGCCCCGGCAGGGAGTCGCCCATTTCGCCTTCGAGTTCGGCCTTGGGGGTGAGTGCTGCGACCGAGTCCACCACGATCAGATCCACGGCACCGGAGCGCACCAGGGAGTCGACAATTTCCAGCGCCTGCTCGCCGGTGTCGGGCTGGCTGATGAGCAGGTCCTGCAGGTTCACGCCCAGGTTCTGCGCGTACTGGATGTCCAGTGCGTGCTCAGCGTCGACGAAGGCGCATTGACCGCCGATCTTCTGCATCTCGGCGATGACCTGCAGCGTGAGCGTGGTCTTGCCGGAAGACTCCGGGCCATAGATCTCGACCACACGACCGCGCGGCAGGCCGCCCACGCCCAGGGCAATGTCCAAGCCCAGCGAGCCGGTGGAGACGACCTGGATGTCCTCGATCACTTCGCCTTCACCCAAGCGCATGATCGTGCCCTTGCCGAACTGCTTTTCAATCTGCGCCAGCGCCACTTGCAGGGCTTTGGCCTTTTCGGCGGATGCGGCGGTTTGGGCCTTGGTGGGTGCTTCCATGAATATCTCCTTAAAAATCAACGGTGGGGTGCGCCCTAAAGCTTGTTTTTATGAACAGGCTGGATGCGTGAACAGTAGTTTAACGTGGTAGTTTGAAATCGGTAAACACTTTTATTGGTAAGTTTGCCTTATTATTTGCCATCCTCAACCATTTCAGTCAAACCGATGCCCAAACGCGACTTGCGCCAAACCCATCTGGGCTATCTGCTGGGTCAGGCGCTGCGCCGCTTTGACGCGCGGGTGCTGCACCTGATGGCGCACAACGTCGATGTTCCGCTGGCGCTGTCCAACCTGGCGGCGCGCTCCCAGATCAGCGCCGCCCACATTCACATTACGCGCCATCTACCAAGGGCGGGATCACGCTTGACGGACCTGGCGCAAAGCGCCGGCATGAGCAAGCAGGCCATGGGCGACCTGGTGACGCAAGGCGTTGCATGGGGTCTGGTCACGCGCAGCGTCGATGGACGCGACGCGCGCGCCCGCAGGCTTGTTTTTACGGCCGATGGCCTGGCTTGGTTGCAGGCCTTTGAGGACGCCATCAAGCAGGCCGAGCAGGAGTTTCGCGCCGAGGTCGGCGCCGAGGTGGCGACGGTCATTGGCTTGGGTCTGGAGTCTTACGCGCAGTGAAAATCAGACGCCAAAATAGATCAACTGCACGTCACAGAATTTTCGTGTCAAGATAGAGCGGCGCGCGGGATTCCAAACCGCGGTTGCAGTCAAAATAAATCGTGGGAGACAGGTTCATGCGAATACTCATAGCGGAAGACGATCAGGTGCTGGCCGATGGGCTGCTGCGCACGCTGCGGGCCTCGGGCGCAGCCGTCGATCATGTGGCCAGCGGCACCGAGGCCGATGCCGCGCTGCTCACCAACACCGAGTTTGACCTGCTGATCCTGGACCTGGGACTGCCCAAGATGCACGGACTCGAAGTCCTGAAGAAACTGCGGTCGCGCGGCTCGTCTCTGCCGGTGCTGATTTTGACCGCTGCCGACAGCGTGGAAGAGCGCGTCAAGGGTCTGGACTACGGTGCCGACGACTATATGGCAAAGCCCTTTTCATTGCAGGAACTGGAGGCCCGCGTACGCGCCCTGACGCGCCGCGGCATGGGCGGCGCCAGTAGCACCATCAAGCACGGACCCATGGTGTATGACCAGGCCGGGCGCGTTGCCACGATCGACGGCAAGATGGTGGAATTGTCGGCGCGCGAGCTCGGGCTGCTTGAGGTCCTGCTGCAGCGCGCCGGGCGCTTGGTGAGCAAGGACCAGTTGGTGGAGCGCCTGTGCGAATGGGGCGAAGAGGTGAGCAACAACGCAATCGAGGTCTATATCCACCGGCTACGCAAAAAGATAGAAAAAGGTCCTATCCGCATCGCCACCGTGCGCGGCCTGGGCTACTGCCTGGAAAAAATCCCGAACCCGTGAAGCTGTTCCAGCGCGAACAGCGTAGCCTGTTCGGCGAAATTCTCGACTGGATGCTGACTCCGCTGTTGCTGGTGTGGCCGATCACGCTGGTACTGACCTGGCTGGTGGCGCAGGGCATCGCCGCCAAGCCGTTTGATCGGGCGCTGGAGTTCAATGTGCAGGCGCTGGCGCAACTGATCGTCGCCAACAACAACCGCGCCCGGTTCTTTCTGCCGCAACCCGCGCGCGAAATCCTGCGCGCCGACGACGCCGATCTTGTGTACTACCAGGTGCTTGGAAGCGAGGGTGAATACCTCAGTGGCGAACGTGACTTCCCGCCGCCCCCGGTTGCCGAAACCGCCCAGCCGGGCGAGGTCCACTTGAGAGACGAGGAAATGAGGGGGCAGGATGTACGCGTGGCCTATCTCTGGGTCGCACTGGACATTGCAAACGCCAAACCGGCGCTGGTCCAGGTGGCTGAAACCCGCGAAAAGCGTTCCGTGTTGGCAACGGAAATCATAAAGGGAGTGATGCTGCCGCAGTTCGCGATCCTGCCGCTGACGGTGCTGCTGGTCTGGCTGGCGCTGACACGGGGACTCAAGCCGCTGAACCAGCTCGAAGAACGCATCCGCGCGCGCAAGCCCGACGACCTGAGCCCCTTGGATGACCGCGCCGTGCCCCTCGAGGTCGCGCCCCTGGTGTCGTCGGTGAACGATCTGCTGACGCGCCTGAAGGATTCCATCGCCACCCAAAAGCGATTTCTGGCCGACGCTGCGCACCAACTCAAGACGCCGTTGGCGGGACTGCGCATGCAGGCCGATCTGGCGCAGCGCGAGGGCGCCAATACCGAAGACCTGAAGCGCTCGCTGCAGCAGATCGGGCGCTCCAGCATCCGCGCGACGCACACCG
This sequence comes from uncultured beta proteobacterium, assembly GCA_903909815.1. Classification (GTDB taxonomy): domain Bacteria; phylum Pseudomonadota; class Gammaproteobacteria; order Burkholderiales; family Burkholderiaceae_C; genus CAIKVZ01. The sequence goes on from CAIVXG010000085.1 coordinate 26,773, forward strand.
TGAACCAGTTGCTGGCGTTGGCCCGGGCCGAAAGCAGCAGCGCCAACATCACGCGCCAGCCGTGTGACCTGGCGCGGCTGACGATGGAGGTGGTGCAGGACTCGGTGCCGCGCGCCCTGGACAAGCGCTTGGACCTGGGATACGAGGGCGCGCAGCCCGATTCGCCCGGCACCATGATGAGCGGCAATCCCATCCTGATCAAGGAGTTGATCCGAAATCTGGTCGACAACGCCATCAACTACACACCGTCCAGCGAAGCCAAGCCCGGCGTGGTGACCGCGCGGGTGCTGGCGGACCCATTCGGCCAGGTACTGGTGCTGCAGGTGGAAGACTCCGGCCCGGGAATTCCACCGGCCGAAAGGGAGCTGGTGTTTCAGCCGTTCTACCGGGCGCTTGGCACCGAGGCCGACGGCTCAGGTTTGGGGCTGCCCATCGTCATGGAAATTGCCCACCAACATGAGGCATTGGTGACGCTGGACGACGCCCACCCGGGGCAGACGCCGCTGGGCGCCTTGTTCACGGTGCGCTTTGCCTCCCTGACCGCATAGTCTGTAGGCGCATGCTGCGCATGCATAAGCAAAGCGCCCGCGCTGCGGCTCAAATCGAATGAGAGTCCGATGCTGGGCGCTGCAGCGCCAGCCACACCAGCGCCAGACCCGTGAGCAGCACCGGAATCAGCGCGCCCAGGTTCAGCCAGGTCCAGCCCTGGGTCGTGACCAGCGCGCCCGAGGCAAATGACGTCACCGCCATCACCGCAAACACGCAAAAGTTGATGGCCGCCTGGGCCCGGTCCTTCTCCTCGGGGCGATAGGCGCGCAGCGACAACGTGGTGCAGGCGGTGAAGAGGAAGTTCCAGCCCACGCCCAGCAGAAACAGCGCAAGCACAAACTGGTGCAACTCGACGCCCGTGAGCGCCACGGCGATGCAGGCGGCATTGAGCAGCACACCCAAGCTCATCATGGGAAGCACGCCGAAGCGGCGGATCAAATGTCCGGTAAAGAAGCCCGGCGCAAACATGCCGATCACGTGCCACTGCAACGTCAGCGCAGCATCCTCAAACGGCAAACCGCAGACCTGCATCGCCAGCGGTGTCGCAGCCATGAGCAAATTCATCACGCCATAGCCCAGCGCGGCCCCCGCAGTGGATACGATAAACACCGGTTGGCGCACGATCACCCACAGCGGTCGTCCGACCTTGCGATTGCCATCTTTGTTCGAGAGCGGCGCAAACTGCAAGCCCGCGATCAGCAGCATGCAAAGAAGGGCCACGGCGGCCAGCGCGAGATAGGCGCCGACGAAGGGCACGCTCACCAGGCTCTTCGAATGTTTCGCCAGATTGGGGCCGATCACGGCCCCCAGCAGACCACCGGCCATCACCAGCGACACCGCTTTTTCCTGGTAGTCGGGAGCCGCCAATTCGGCTGCAGCGAAGCGGTACAACTGCCCGTTGGCGCTGTAGTAACCCGCGATCAGCGTGCCTGCCACCAGCAGCCAGAACTGGTGGCTGAGCGCCGCGTAGGCGCACAGCAACGCCGACGCAAATGCCACCAGAAGGCCCAATTGAAACGACACCTTGCGCCCAAAGCGATGCTGGGTGCGCGCTACCAGACCGGTGCTCAGCGCCCCGCCTACGACGTAACCCATGACCGGCAGTGTCGCCATCCAGCCCATCGGTGCCAGGCTCAATCCCACCAGTCCGTTGATCGCGATGAAGGTCACATTGTTGGTGAGGAACAGGCCTTGCGCTGCGGCCAGCAGCCAGAGATTGCGGTTCATGGCTTAACTTGAAAGAACAAACTTTCATGACTCGGAGCGCTGCGCGGGCGAAGCATGAAAGTTAGACCAGATAGCGCTTGAGATAGCGTCCGGTGTGGCTGTCCGGCTGTGCCGCCAGGTCCTCCGGAGTGCCCACGCCCACTACCTGGCCGCCACCCGCTCCACCTTCAGGCCCCATGTCGATGAGCCAGTCGGCGGTTTTGATCACGTCCAGGTTGTGTTCGATCACGACGATGGTGTTGCCCGCATCGCGCAACTGATGCAGCACCTTGAGTAGGAGGTCGATGTCGGCAAAGTGCAGTCCGGTGGTGGGTTCGTCCAGAATGTAGAGCGTGCGCCCGGTGTCGCGCTTGGAGAGTTCCAACGCAAGCTTGACGCGTTGCGCTTCGCCGCCCGAAAGCGTGGTCGCGGCCTGTCCCAGCTTGATGTAGCTCAGGCCCACGTCCAACAGCGTGTGCAGCTTGCGCGCGATGTTTGGCACGGCCTGCAGGAAGGTGTAGGCGTCTTCCACGGTCATGGATAGCAACTGCGCGATGTTCTTGCCCTTGTACAGCACCTCCAGCGTTTCTCGGTTGTAGCGCTGGCCATGACAGGTGTCGCATGGCACATAAACGTCGGGCAGAAAGTGCATCTCCACGCGCATCACGCCGTCGCCCTGACAGGTTTCACAGCGGCCACCTGCCACGTTGAAGCTGAAGCGCCCGGGGCCGTAGCCGCGTTCGCGCGCGGTGTTGGTTTCGGCCATGAGCTCGCGTATCGGCGTGAACAGTCCGGTATAGGTCGCAGGGTTGGAGCGCGGCGTGCGGCCAATGGGCGATTGATCGACGTTGATGATCTTGTCGAAGTGCTCCATGCCCTGGATCGCCTCGTGCGGCGCGGGCTCTTCGTGCGCCCGGTACAGCGCTTGCGCCACTGCGGTGTAGAGCGTGTCGTTCACCAGAGTGGATTTGCCCGAGCCCGAGACCCCTGTGACACAGGTCAGCAGGCCTATGGGAAAATCCACATTCACGTGCTTCAGATTGTTGCCGTGCGCGCCCAGGACGCGGATCGTCGTCGCCGCGGCTGTGCCGCTGGGCCAGGGCGTGCGCCGCTGGGGGACGGCGATCTTGCGCGTCCCCGCCAGATATTGGCCGGTGAGCGACTCGGCGTTGGCCTTGATCTGCTCGAAAGTTCCCTGCGCGATCACGCGCCCGCCGTGAATTCCCGCGCCCAGACCCATGTCAACGCAGAAGTCGGCGGCGCGGATCATGTCTTCGTCGTGCTCCACCACCAGCACCGAGTTGCCGATGTCGCGCAGGTGCTTGAGTGTTCCGATGAGGCGGTCGTTGTCGCGCTGGTGCAGCCCGATACTGGGTTCGTCCAGCACGTACATCACGCCGGTCAGGCCCGAGCCGATCTGCGAGGCCAGCCGGATGCGTTGCGACTCGCCACCGCTCAGGGTCTCGGCGCTTCGGTCAAGGCTCAGGTAGTTCAGTCCCACATCGTTCAGAAATTTCAGGCGGGCAGCGATTTCCAGCACGATCTTGCGTGCGATCTCCCCTTTGGAGCCCTTCAGTTGCAGGCTGTCGAAGTAGCGCCAGGACTCGCCCAGCGTGGCGTGGCTGACTTCGAAAATGGCGCGCGCCTGTTCGCCTTCTCCGAGCCTGACGTGGCGCGCTTCGCTGCGCAGTCTTGTGCCCGCGCAATCGGTGCAGGGCTGGGTGCTGCGGTAGCGCGCCAGGTCCTCGCGCACCAGCACCGAGTCGGTCTCGTGGTAGCGCCGTTGCATGTTGGGAACGATGCCTTCGAACGGATGCTTCTTTGTGAGCTTCCTGCCCTGCGCGACGCTGGCGTCGCCTTTGGCTGCGCCGGAATCCGAGATGTAGCTGAATTTGATCTCTTCTTCGCCCGAACCCTGCAGTACCGCGTGCTGCACTTCGGCGGGTAGGGACTCGAACGGAGCTTCCACATCGAATTTGTAGTGCTTGGACAGGCTTTCCAGCAGCGCGAAGTAGTAGCCATTGCGCCGGTCCCAGCCCTTGATCGCGCCGCTGGCCAGGCTCAGGGAGGGGAATGCCACCACCCGTGCCGGGTCAAAGAAATCCATACTGCCCAGGCCGTCGCAGCTCGGACAGGCGCCCACGGGCGAGTTGAAGGAAAACAGCCGCGGCTCCAGTTCACTGATCGCGTATTGACACACGGGGCAGGCAAACTTGGCGTTGAACAAATGCTCGCGCTGCGCCGCCGCTGCGCCGTCGGCGCTCGCATCGGTCGCATCCATCTCCAGTGCAAGCGCGCGTCCTTCGGCCAAACGAAGCGCGGCCTCAAAGCTTTCTGCCAGACGTTGCCTCAGATTGTCGTAGTCGGTCCGCTCGGCGCTGGGGCCGTCCGGAGTCTGCCCCGGAACGGTTTCCAACGGGACCGGAGCGTGCCGCACTTTCACGCGGTCGATCACGACGTCGATATTGTGCTTTTCCGTCTTCTTCAGCTTGGGCAGAGTGTCGTACTCGAACAGTTCGCCTTCAACCCGGAAACGCACGTAGCCCTGGGCCTGCATCTGGCCAAACACGTCCGCATATTCGCCCTTGCGCTCGCGAGCAATGGGGGCCAGGATCATGATGCGTGTGCCTGACGGCAAGGCGAGTACGGCGTCCACCATCTGGCTCACGGTTTGCGCCTGCAGCGCCACGCCATGATCAGGACAGTAGGGGGTGCCGGCACGGGCAAACAGCAAGCGTAGGTAGTCGTGGATCTCCGTCACCGTCCCAACAGTCGAGCGCGGGTTATGGCTGGTGGCCTTTTGCTCGATCGATATGGCTGGGCTCAAACCCTCGATCACGTCCACATCGGGTTTGTCCATGCGCTGCAGGAACTGGCGCGCGTAGGCGCTCAGGCTTTCCACGTAGCGCCGCTGACCCTCTGCGTAAAGCGTGTCAAAGGCCAGGCTCGATTTGCCTGAACCCGACAATCCGGTGATGACAACCAGTTGGTTGCGCGGGATGTCCAGATCGATGTTCTTCAGATTGTGCGTGCGCGCACCCCTGATGCTGATGTGCTGGTGCATGGCACGACCCAGGTATTTGCCATCGTTCGAAGCAGCGGAGGTCAGATCATCGGAGGGTGTATTCAAGGTGGTGCCAGCCAAAAGCAAAACCAGCCATCATAGTCAAGGAATGGCGTGCCAGCTTGGCAGGGCTCGGTATCAGGGACAATGGTGGCCTCTGACTTCACCGCTACTGCGGATTTTTGCGTGTCTGACTCTTCCGAAATTCAAGTTCCCCCCGCTTCAGGCGTGACGACGGCCCCAACTTCCAGCGCCATGACGGCGCCGGAGCGGCGCGCTAGTCTGTCGCTGGCGTTCATTTTTGCCCTGCGCATGCTCGGTCTGTTTCTGGTGCTGCCGGTATTTGCCCTGGAAGCGCGCAAATACCCCGGGGGCGAAGACGCTGGCGCCGTGGGCCTGGCCATGGGCATCTATGGTTTGACCCAGGCCTTCTTGCAAATGCCCTACGGCATGGCCTCGGACCGTTACGGGCGCAAGCGCGTGATTGTGGTTGGCCTGCTGGTGTTCGCCCTGGGCAGCTTGGTTGCCGCGGCGGCGACCAGTCTGAACGGGCTGATGCTCGGCCGGGCGCTGCAGGGCATGGGTGCGGTCTCGGCCGCTGTCACGGCACTGCTGGCGGACCAGACCCGCGATGAAGTACGCACCAAGGCCATGGCCTTGGTGGGGGGCAGCATTGCGCTGATGTTCGCGCTGTCGCTGGTACTGGCGCCACTGTTGGTGAGCGTGGTGGGTCTGAGCGGCATCTTCGTCGTGACCGCGACACTGGCGCTGAGCGGTGTCGCCGTCGTGCTGTGGGTTTCGCCGCCCGAACCGACAAAGCACCAAGACGCGGGGCGCGGCAGCTGGTCAGAAGTGCTGCTCAATCCCGCGCTGCTGCGGCTGAATCTGGGCGTGTTCGTGCTGCACGCCGTGCAGGTCGCGATGTGGTTGGCCGTTCCTGCGCTGCTGGTGCAGGCGGGACTCGCCAAGGAGCACCACTGGTGGATCTACCTGCCCGCGGTGCTGGCGTCGTTCTTGGTGATGGGAGGGACCTTGTTCCCGATGGAGCGGCGCGGCTATCTGCGCGCTGTGTTCCTTGGCGCGGTGGCACTGATCGCATTGGTGCAATTGGGATTTTGGTGGATGGGCTCGGGCGCACCCAGCTTGGTGCCCCTGAGCGTGTTGCTGTTCCTGTTTTTTTGCGGCTTCAATGTGCTCGAAGCCAGTCAGCCGAGCATGGCTTCACGCCTGGCTCCAGCCCATGCACGCGGCACGGCGCTGGGCGTTTACAACACCTTGCAGTCGTTGGGATTTTTCATCGGCGGCCTGGCGGGCGGCTTGCTGCTGAAGAACCTGGGCGTGCAGGCCCTTTTCGCCGCCTGCGGCTGTGCCATGCTGGTGTGGCTGGTGCTGGCCTGGCCCATGATCGCGACCGGGCGCAAGGCGCCATAATCGGGGAAACGTTAAAAATAACCTTGTGGGACAGACCGCGGCCACGCTCCGGCGGGTAAGCTCTGTCCCCAACTGATTTGGGGAACTCATCATGGCATCCGTCAATAAAGTCATTCTCGTGGGCAACCTGGGCAAGGACCCGGAAGTGCGTTATCTGCCCAGCGGCGACGCCGTGGCCAACATCACACTCGCCACCAGCAGCAAGTACAAAAGCAAGACCGGCGAGATGGTCGAGGAGACCGAATGGCATCGGGTCACGTTCTTCGGAAAACTGGCCGAAATCGTGGGCCAATACCTGAAGAAGGGTCGTTCGGTCTACGTCGAAGGACGCATCAAGACGCGCAAATACACCGACAAGGATGGCGTGGAGAAGTACGCCACCGACATCATCGCCAACGAGATGCAAATGCTGGGTGGGCGTGAGGGTGGCGGCGAACCGTCCGGGGGGGACGATGACGGCGCGAGCTATTCTCGCGCGCCAGCACCCGCGCGCGCGGCGCCTGCAGCGCGTCCAGCGCCAACCGCAGCGGCAAAGCCGTCCAGCGGTTTCGATGACATGGACGACGACATTCCGTTTTAGACCATAAAACAACGGTTTTTTGTTGATTCAAGCCCGTTCTCACACCGAGACGGGCTTTTTTAATGGCGCTGTTCGCGTAAAGTCGAGTTATTCCACTTCCAAATCACAAGTGAAGTTAAAAACGCGCCAATAATTCAAGGCCAGGATACGATGGAGCCGACGGTGTTCGGGTTGCATTCCATAGTTTTCAGAGCCAGATGGTCCTCCGGGATACGGATTCCATGGGCAAGGTCACAGCGACTGATCTGGGTGGAGGAGATGCTGACATCGGGGCCGACTAGTTTTTGAAGCACCTCGATGACTTTGCGCGTGGAGACGCCTTGAACTTACATCTCGGCCAGCGCCAGGTTCACCGATTGCTCGGATCGGCTACCGCGCTCAATCGCGCTGGGGTAGAAACCCGCGGTTCTCACCTGGGGCACCTAAAAGGTGATTTCTCCCATGCGGGTGAGCATGGTCTTGGGCTTGTAGCCGTTGGCCTGATCCACGCGCTGGGCGCTGCTCTCGTAGGGCATGGCTTACAGGTGCTGGGCACGCTCAATGCGCGAGGCTTCGTTGACGAGGATGCGCAGGGCTTGGCCCGCACCATCAAGACCGTTGGCAAGTAGGCAGGCATATGCATCGCAAGGGTTGGGACACTTCTTCGAGGTTGGCTCGTTGGGCCATGATAGATTCTTTCTGGATGAACAAGGCCAGCGCCAGACTCCGGGGGATGCCTGCGGCGGCCTGGCAGGGGCCTGATATAAAAATCCAAAACCAGAAACCGTCCGACTCCTCGGTTTCACTGCTCGGGGAAATTACAGAAAGGATGTTGCACTAACCGCCCGAAAGTACCTTCCGGCGCCGCTGGAAAAAAGAGGCGTGAATAGCGAATCGGCGATGACGGTGTTGGACGCCCTGGAATCAATAGTCCGGCCACTGGAACTGGGTGTCTATGCAGGAATGCAAACACAGGCACTGCAGCGGATTGCCGTACGCGATGCTGATGACTGGCCTGTACTTGCGTGTGCCTTGACGATTGCTTGCCCTGTATGGACGGAAAATGCCGACTTCTTTGGCACCGGAATAGCGACTTGGACCACCGATCGCGTGGAGTTGTATTTGGTCGGTTGATTCTGGTCGATGGCTCTTTTGTGCCCATACCCGACGGCGGGTTTCGTGAAGTGCCCGCCCGATACCGGCCGTTAGACCAACCGATGAATACCCACTGGGCGCAAACCGAAGATGACCGGCAGCAAAATTGAGTCGGCAAAGAGGCTGTGGGCCAGCGGTACTCCGCCCAAGGACGTGGCAAAGAACCTTGGCGTGTCCATTCCCACGCTTTACCGATGGGTTCCCGCCACGGCGCAAGCTTTGCGCACGGTTTTTTCCGTTTTCTACAGCGACCCCTAATTGTTCCTGCTGCGGATTGCTTGTGCGTGAATAATTCCAGCGCCTTCTGAACTTTTTTTCTCGTGGCTCCGGGCTCGGAAATGCGCAGCCACGGTCCTAAGGTCTCCTGCAAGCAGTGTTGGCAAAGATCGACCTCGACTTTGTTCCCATCGCCCAGGATAGACCCGCAACCGGCCTTGAAATCGATGGAAGTGAACTCATAGAATTCAGACTCGCCATCCTCTGCGAGCCGATCGCATCGAATTTGCTTTACAAACGGTTCGGGATGAAGCTCCCGTGGTGTCGGGTTAGCTCGCCGTCAAGCGCTGCCACGCCTCTTGGTATTTGGCTGCAGTCTTCGCCACCACCTCGGCGGGCAGGCGCGGTGCCGGAGGGGTCTTGTCCCAGGCTTGGGTCTCCAGCCAGTCGCGCACGAATTGCTTGTCAAAGCTGGGTGGGTTGCTGCCTGCTACGTAGCTCTCGGCAGGCCAGAAGCGCGACGAGTCGGGCGTCAGCACTTCATCCATGAGGGTGAGTGTGCCGGACTCGTCCAGACCGAACTCGAACTTGGTGTCGGCGATGATGATGCCCTTGGTCAGCGCGATATCCGAGGCCGCCTTGTAGATCGCGATGCTCAAATCGCGGATCTGTGCAGCGAGTTCTGGCCCCACGATTTTCACGACCTGCTCGTAGTTGATGTTCTCGTCGTGCTCGCCCATCTCGGCCTTGGCCGCGGGTGTGAAGATGGGCTCGGGCAGCTTGCTCGCGTTCTTCAACCCCGCCGGTAGCTTCACGCCGCACACCGACTGGCTGTCCTGGTATTCCTTCCAACCGCTGCCGGCCAAATAGCCGCGCACCACAGCTTCCACCGGGATGGGTTTGAGGCGTTTGACCAGCATGGAGCGGCCCTGCACCTGCGGCAGGTCGGCCGCGCCTACCACGCTCTCAGGCGCCTCGCCGGTAAGGTGGTTCGGGCACAGGTTTGCGAGCCTGTCAAACCAGAACAGTGCCATCTGCGTCAGCAGCGCGCCCTTGCCCGGAATGGGCTCGCCCATGATCACATCAAAGGCGCTAAGGCGGTCGCTCGCCACCATCAGCAGGCGATCCTTGCCCACGGCGTAGTTGTCGCGCACCTTGCCGCGCGCCAGAAGGGGAAGAGAACTGAGGGTGGAGGTGTGCAGGGCAGAGGTCATGATCGTGAAACAAAAATGAAAAGGGCCCGCTGAAAATTCAGCGGGCCTCCGATTATCGCAACAGGTCCAACCGCCTTGTCGGCGCCGGAACCTGAAGTTATTTACTGCACCACCTGAGCCAACTCGCCGCGGGCGTAGCGCTCGGCGACGACCTGCAGGCTGTTGGCCTTGATCTTGGCGCCCTGGCCTTCGCAGCCGAACTCGATGTAGCGCTGTTTGCACAGCGCCTTGGCGGCTTCGCGCGCGGGCTTGAGCCAGTCGCGGGCGTCGAACTTGTCCGGATTCTCGAACATGTACTTGCGCACAGCAGCGGTCATGGCCAGACGGATGTCGGTGTCAATATTGATCTTGCGCACGCCGAACTGGATCGCCTTCTGAATTTCTTCCACTGGCACGCCGTAGGTCTCCTTCATGTTGCCGCCAAACTGGCGGATGATCGCCAGCGACTCCTGCGGCACGCTGGATGAGCCGTGCATCACCAGGTGTGTGTTGGGGATGCGACGGTTGATTTCCTTGACGCGGTCGATCGCCAGGATGTCGCCTGTGGGCTTGCGCGTGAACTTGTAGGCGCCGTGACTCGTGCCGATGGCGATGGCCAGCGCGTCCAGTTGCGTGCGCTTGACAAAGTCTGCCGCCTGCTCGGGGTTGGTGAGCAGCTGTTCGCGCGTCATGGTGGCGTCCGTGCCGTGGCCGTCTTCCTTGTCGCCCTTCATGGTTTCGAGCGATCCCAGGCAGCCGAGCTCGCCTTCCACAGTGACGCCGGTAGCGTGCGCCATCTCCACCACCTTGCGCGTGACTTCCACGTTGTACTCGTAGCTAGCGATGGTCTTGCCGTCGGCCTCCAGGCTGCCGTCCATCATCACAGACGAAAAGCCCAGGTTGATCGCGCCGCGGCAAATATCCGGGTTTTGACCGTGGTCCTGGTGCATCACCAGCGGGATGTGCGGATAGGTCTCGATCGCCGCCTGAATCAGGTGTTTGATGAAGGCCTCGCCCGCGTACTTGCGCGCACCGGCGCTGGCCTGCAGGATCACGGGCGCGCCGACTTCATCGGCCGCAGCCATGACGGCCTGTACCTGCTCCAGGTTATTGACGTTGAAGGCCGGGATGCCGTAGCCGTTGACAGCGGCGTGGTCCAGCAGTTCGCGCATAGAGACGAGAGCCATGGTGAAACCTTTAGAAAAGTTGAGTGAATCGACGCAAGAAAACAGCAGATTTTACGGCTGCGTTCAGGGCGGAAAGAGCAACCGCAGCGCGAGCAGGTCGTTACCTGCCTCAAAGCACGCGACAGATCTTCAGCATGTTGGTGCCGCCGGGCGCTCCCATGGGCTCGCCGCAGGTGATGGCATAGACGTCTCCGGTCTGCACCACACCCAGGTGCTTGATGTGGCGTTCGGCCTGCACCAGCGCCGTGTCACGCACGGCGCTGGTGTCCATCAACAGCGCGTGCACATTGCGGTACAGCGTCATACGCCGCTGCGTCGCCAGATTTGAGGTCAGCGCGTAGATCGGCACGTGGATCAGGTAGCGACTCATCCACAAGGGCGTGGAACCACTGTCAGTGAGCGCCACGATGGCCTTGGCGCCAAGGTGGTGCGCCGTGAAAAGGGCGCCCAAAGCGATCGCCTGATCGATGCGGCTGAAGGTGCGTCCGCTGAAATCGGCGTCCAGCGACAACTCTTCAGCGGCCTCAGCGGCCTCGCAGATCTTGGCCATTTCCAGCACCGTCTCCAGCGGGTATTTGCCGGCGGCGGTTTCGGCCGAAAGCATCACCGCGTCGGTGCCATCGAGCACGGCGTTGGCCACGTCGCTGACTTCGGCGCGGGTGGGTACGGGGTTGGAGATCATCGACTCCATCATCTGCGTGGCGGTGATCACGAAGCGGTCGTGCTCGCGCGCCAGCTTGATCATGCGTTTTTGCAGCGCAGGCACCACCGCGTTGCCCACTTCCACAGCCAGGTCGCCGCGCGCCACCATGATGCCGTCGCTGGCCAGCAGGATTTCTTCGAGCTTGGGGATGGCTTCGGCGCGCTCGATCTTCGCGATCAGGCCGGGCCTGTGGTTGAACTCCGCGCCTGCCACGTTGCACAGTTGGCGCGCCATTTCCATGTCTGTGGAGTTCTTGGGAAAGCTAACGGCCACATAGTCGGCCTGGAACGACATCGCGGTCTTGATGTCGTCCATGTCCTTGGCGGTGAGCGCCGGCGCCGTCAGGCCGCCACCCTGCTTGTTGATGCCCTTGTTGTTGGACAGTACACCGCCGACCTTGACCGTGGTGAACACTGCCGCGCCTTTGACCGAGTCGACCGTAATCACGATCAGTCCGTCGTTCAGCAGCAGCACGTCGCCCGCTTTGACTTCGCTGGGCAGCGTCTTGTAGTCCAGGCCCACGGCATCGACATCGCCCAGCTCGGTGCGCGCCGCGTCGAGCACGAATTTCTGCCCTGCCTCCAGCATGACCTTGCCGTCGGCAAACTTTCCCACGCGTATCTTGGGGCCCTGCAAATCGGCCATGATGGCCACTTCCCGTCCGGCCCGCGTCGCCGCGGCGCGCACCAGCGTGGCACGGTCGATATGGTCCTGGGCCGTGCCGTGGCTGAAGTTCATGCGCACCACGTCCACGCCGGCGCGAATCAACTGCTCCAGCATCGCGGGGTCGCTTGAGGCAGGGCCGAGGGTGGCAACGATCTTGGTGGCGCGACGGGTCATGATTCTGTCTCCTGGTTATTTTGTTTCTCTTAACCGGCAATTTTCACACGAAACCGGTTACATGGCAGCAACAAGCCGCGCGTGCTACCAAGCCAGTGCCAGATGCAGCGGCAAATAAACTGCCATACCCACAAGGATCGTACCGAGCACAGCCTGGCCTGAGCCCTTGCGCCAGAAGTAAAACCCCACGCCCGCTGCTGCGGCAAACAGGCGCGCGTCCTGCCAGGTACTGATGAATGCGCCCTGCGTCATTACGATTTCCGGCACGATGACCGCCGACAGCGCGGCGATGGGCGCGTATTGCAAGCCGCGCTGCGCCCAACGCGGTAAAGACCAGTCGCTGCTTGATATGAAGAAGAAACAACGGGTCAGCACCGTCACCAGCGCCAGGCCCACGATCACCCCCAGGGTCCAGAATTCAGAGGCGTTCATGCATTGCCGTCGCTTGCCTTGAGCGTGGTTTCTGCCAACATGCAAAGCGTCACCGCCACCGCAATAGAGACCACGATGTTCAGGTGAAAAGGCAGTGCAAAGGCCGCCACCGCGGCCGCTCCCGCTACGCCCGCCGAGACCATGCGCAGGCGGCTGGATGCGAGCGAACTGGCCACGCCCAGCAACGCCAGGATGCCGGCAAACCCCAGGCCCCACTGCACTGGAACCGAATGCGCCAGCGCAATCCCCAGCAGGCTGGCGGACTGCCAACTGATCCAGTTGAACACCATGCCACCACTCAGGTAAGCCAACTGTGCGCTCTGTTCTTGGGCGTCGTTTGCCGCGTGCGGATAACGGCGCGTGAACATCACGTAACTCAAGTCCGCCGTCAGATAGCCCGTGAGCAGCCGTTTCCAGAGATGCAGGTGCATGAGGTAGGGTCGCAGATGGACGCTGAACACGACAAAGCGCAGGTTCACGCAAAAGGCCGTGGCCAGTATCACGGCCGCCGGAGCGCCCGCGGCCAGCAAGGGAATCGCCGCGAGCTGCGAGCTGCCGGCAAACACCAGCAGCGTCATGGCCACGGACTCGACCACGCTCATGCCCGAATTGACCATGGCCACGCCGGTCATGAGTCCCCAAGCCGCCAGACCGGGCGACACCAGGGCCATTTCCCGCGCCCCCCGGGAAAACTCTGGATGGCGCAGCAGGCGGCGCACGGCACTCATGCGCCGCCCAGGCGTGTTCCTGGCGCCAGCGCGAAGCCGCGCAAAAACTCCGCAGCACTCAGGCGTTTGCCTCCCGGCCGTTGCAGCTGCGTGAGCTTCACGGTGCCGTCGCCTGCTTGGACGAAGACGCCGTCGGCGTTCGCTCTCAGCACCGCGCCACATGACGCCGTTTTCTGCGTCAGGGGCTGCGCGCTAGCCTCCCAAACCTTCACCGTTTCGCCCAGGATGGTGGTGCACGCGCCTGGAAATGGATTGAATGCGTGGATGCGGCGAACGATGAGTTCTGCTGGCTGTGACCAGTCCAGCACCGCTTCGTGCTTTTCAATTTTGTGCGCGTAGGTGATGCCCGCTCCAGGTTGCCGCGTCGCCGCCAAGCGCTCGCCACCTGCCAATCGGGTCAGGGCCTGCACGATCAGGGTCGCGCCCAGTTCGGCCAAGGCGTCGTGCAGGCTGGCAGTCGTATCCGTTGTCAGGATCGGCAGCGATTGAGCCGCCAGCATATCGCCCGTGTCCAGTCCCGCGTCCATCTGCATGAGCGTGACGCCGGTCACGGTGTCGCCGGCCTCGACCGCACGGTGTATGGGCGCTGCGCCACGCCAACGCGGCAGCAAAGACGCATGGATATTGAGGCATCCCAGCGGGGGAACATCAAGAACCCATTGCGGCAGGATCAGACCATAGGCCGCAACCACCATCACGTCGGGCTGCGCCGTGAGCAGCACCTGCTGTGCTGCCGCGGCGTCCTCAGGGTATTTGCCGTCGAGCCGCAGGCTTCTGGGCTGTGCCAGCGCCAGGGATTGCTCCAGCGCAAACTGTTTCACTGCAGATGCATGCAACTTCATGCCGCGCCCGGCGGGTCGATCCGGCTGCGTCAACACCAAAGTCACCTCGTGACCGGCCTTATGCAACGCTGTCAACGCCGCACGGGCGAATTCCGGCGTGCCGGCAAAGGCGACCCTCAACGCAGTTCCTCTCGCGCCAGCTTGATCATCTTCGTCTTGATCCGGTTGCGCTTGAGCGGCGACAGGTATTGCACAAATACCTTGCCCAGCAGGTGGTCCATCTCGTGCTGGATGCACACCGCCAACAGGCCTTCAGCCTCAATGTTTTGTTGTTTTCCACTGCGATCCAGCGCGGTGGCCTTGATGGCTGAAGAGCGCTCCACGCCATCGTAGATTCCGGGTACCGAAAGGCAGCCTTCTTCGTTCAAATGTTTTTCCTCGCTGGCCCAGACGATCTCGGGATTGATCAACACCAGCGGTTGATTGCGCTCCTGCGAGATGTCGATCACCACCAGTCGTTCGTGCACGTCCACCTGGCTGGCGGCCAGTCCGATGCCGTTGGCTTCATACATGGTTTCCAGCATGTCGTCGATCAGTTGGTGGATGCGTCTATCCACGGCCTGCACCGGTTTGGCAAGCTTGTTGAGCCGGGGGTCGGGGTAGAGAAGAATGGGTATGAGGGCCATGGGGTTGGGGTCGAAGTTGTCGCTATTTTCGCGACTTTTTGTTTTTTCGTTGCAGACCAAAGTTAATTATCGTTGCTCAATCAAGGGCTTGAGTGCAGAATCGCACGTGATTTATCAAGTTCCCCGACCGGTTTTTGGCTCTGCATCAGGCTGACCGGCAACCGGCCCAGGGAGGCTTTAGCAATGCAGCAGGATATGCCCGAGACAACTTATTCAAAAATTTGCAACACGGCTGCGATCTTTGTGGCCGTCAGCATGGCGCTGATGGGCGTTGCTCAGGCACAAAGTTCAGCGCCCGCGGAAAGCCAGATGGCGACTGCGACACCGCTCGCCAGCAGGGGTGTGCCTGAGAGCGAACTGGCCCCCAATGCCCCCGACAACTACATCGTCAAGGCGGGCGACACCCTGTGGGGCATAGGTGAAATATTTCTCAAATCCCCATGGCGCTGGCCCGAACTTTGGGGCATGAGCAACGCCGAGATGGCTGACCCCGGGCGTATCTTTCCTGGGCAACAGCTTTTCCTCCAGAAGAAGGACGGTGTCGTGGTACTCACGACCCGCGCGCCCGCTGCCGCCGACGACGGCCCGCCACTGGAGACGGTTCGAATCTCGCCACGAAACCGGTTCGAATCCCTGAGCGCCAGCGCCCTGCCAACCCTGCAGCCCCATTTG
The DNA here is from genome assembly GCA_903909815.1 of uncultured beta proteobacterium. GTDB lineage: Bacteria > Pseudomonadota > Gammaproteobacteria > Burkholderiales > Burkholderiaceae_C > CAIKVZ01. The sequence continues at coordinate 42,176 of CAIVXG010000085.1, forward strand.
ATCGAACCTTTTCTGGTGGAGCCCAACATCGTCAGCGAGAATGAGCTGCAAAGTGCGCCGCGTATCGTTGCGGCCCAGGAAGGGCGGGTGCTTTTGAGCCGTGGCGACCGCGCCTACGTGCGTGGGCCCGCTGAATCTCCTGTGACCGACCCCGGCACCGGACCGCAATTGACCCTGCGGGTATTTCGCGACCCGAAGCCGTTGTTTGATCCGGACACCCACGCGGTGCTGGGCTATGAGGCCCCCTACGTTGGCAAAGCCGTGCTTGTGCGCAGTGAGGTGGAAGCGACGTCCAGCAAGAAGCGCAAGGGCTCCAGTTGGTTGGGACGATTGCTCAGCGCCAGTCCGCCAGACCCCTTGGGAGAGAACACCACCCTGCCCACGGCTGCAGTCATCGACATCGTCGAAACCAAGGAAGAAATGCGCGTGGGCGACCGGCTGCTGGCTGAGCCCGAGCGGCAACTGCGTAATTTTGTGCCGCATGCGCCGGAGCGAAAAGTGGTCGGCCGGATCATTTCCGTGTACGGAGATGGGGTGACCAACGCCGCCCAAAATCAGGTGGTCGTGATCAGCCGCGGCAGCAGCAACGGCCTGAAGGCCGGTGACGTGCTTGCCATCCTCAAGGACGGACCGACCGTCAAGGATCAGACCGACCCTGGCAAATCGAATGTAAAAATTCCGAACGAGCGCAATGGATTGCTGATGGTGTTCCGCACCTTTGACAAGCTCTCCTACGCATTGATTCTGGAGATCGTCGACGGCGTGAAGGTGGGTGACCGGGTCACCAACCCCCGGTAGATGGGGTGGGGTCGCGTACCATGGAGCGCGACGAACTGGCTGCGTGGTTAAGACTGACGCTCAGCGTTGGCGTTGGCAACCTGAGCGGGGCCAAACTATTAGCCGCCTTCGGTCAGCCAGAGACCGTCTTTTCCCAATCCCGCCTGGCATTGCGGCATGTAGTGAGCGTGGCTCAAGCCGATGCGCTTTTGAGCGAGCCAGCTCAATGGCCCGAGCTCGTCGTGCGGACCTGGGATTGGTTGCAGCAGGGTGCGATTGCCGGTGTGCAGCGTCGCGTTGTCGCATTGGGAGATGAGCTCTATCCTTCCAGCCTGCTGCAGATCGAGGATCCGCCCCTATTGCTTTACCTGATGGGCCAATTGGACGAGCTTGGGGCCGATCCTTATGCCAGTTGCCTGGCCATCGTGGGCAGTCGAAACCCCACTCCTCAGGGAATGGCGAATGCTAAGAACTTTGCACTCGCCTGCGTCCAGGCCGGACTCACGGTGGTCTCAGGACTGGCCCTGGGTGTGGACGGCGCGGCGCACGAAGGTGCGCTGGCGGCAGAGCCCCCGGCGAGGAATCGATGGGCCACCGTCGCCGTGCTTGGCACCGGACTGGACCGGGTCTACCCCGGGAAACATTTGGCGCTGGCACACCGCATCGCGCAACGCGGGTTGCTCATCAGTGAATATCCGCTGGGCACGCCGCCCCTGGCCGCCAACTTTCCCAAGCGCAACCGCATCATTGCCGGCCTGTCATTGGGCACGCTGGTGGTGGAGGCGGCACTGAAATCGGGCTCGCTGATCACGGCGCGTTTGACCGCAGAACAGGGCAAAGAGGTGTTTGCCATACCCGGCTCGATCCACGCACCGCAATCCCATGGCTGCCACGCCTTGATCCGCGAAGGCGCCAAGCTGGTGGAATCGGTGTCGGATGTCCTGGAAGAACTGCCTTTGAAGGCGGCAAGCCATGCGGGCGGTGTGGATCCTGTGGCGGCGAGTGCCAATCACCCCGGCACTGCGGCAAGTCGGTTGCTGCAAGTGCTAGGCCATGACCCTGCGAGTCTGGACGCCTTGGTGGCGCGCACAGGCATCGACGCCGCCGGGTTGCAGGTTCAATTGCTCGAACTGGAACTCAGCGGCGACGTGTCACGCCTGCCCGGCGGACTGTTCCAACGCTTCCACTCAGCCTGAGCTAGGACATAACTTCCCGGCCCCGCGTCTCTGGCAGGGCCAGCATCGCCAGGACACTGATGATGCCGGTGCCCACCAGGTACCAGGCCGGTGCCATGGGGTCCCCGGTGACGCCGATGAGCCAAGTGACGACCAACTGGGTCGAGCCGCCGAACAAGGCCACGCCTAAAGCGTAGGCGATTGACAGGCCAGTGGATCGAACCGCAATCGGCAGCAATTCGGGGATCGCCACCAGGGACGCGGACGCGCTGATAAAGGTCAGAGCGGCCAGCATGGAGGTGACGCCAATGAGTGCGGTCGTGGTTCGGACCTCGAACAGCCACATGAAAGCCGGGTAGGCCAAAACAATCGCCAGAATGCGTGGCACGAGCATCACCGGCTTGCGCCCGAAGCGGTCGGAGAGCCAGCCGCCGACCAGCGAGAAGACCACCGTCGAAATGCCCAGTGCCACGACCGACACCAAGGCAATGGTCGGCGGGAACTTCAGGGTATTGATTGCGTAGGTTGTCATGTACATGCCAACGTAGGTGGGTACGGTGCCGCCCAGGATGATCAGGATCGAGAGCAGGATGACGCGCGCATTCTGCCGCAGCAGTGGCATCAAACGCGGCGCGGCATGGGCATCTCCGCTGGCGCGGGGCGCCATCGTTTCTGGCATGTGATGGCGCAGATAGATCGCCACCGGAATCAGCAACAGCCCGGCCGCGAACGGAATGCGCCAGCCCCATGCTGCCAGGTCAGCCGGCGCCATCAGCTTGCCCAAGCTCACGCCCATTACGCCCGCGAGCAGAATAGCCAAGCCCTGGCTGACGAACTGCCAACTGGCATACAAGCCGCGCTTTTCTGGTGGTGCAATTTCGATCAGAAAAGAGGTGGATGGCCCGACTTCACCGCCCAAAGCCAAACCTTGGACCAATCTGCACAGCACCACCAGTATCGGCGCGGCGATGCCTATGCTCTCGTAGGTCGGCGTCAGCGCCAGCCCCAACGTTCCGAGCGTGATCAATAGAATGGTCAGCATCATCGCGGGCTTGCGTCCGGCGCGGTCACCATAGGCGCCGATCAGAATGCCGCCCAGCGGCCGCGTCACAAAGCCGACGCCAAAGACTGTGACTGAGAGCAGCAGACTGGTGAACTCGGACGCCGCCGGGAAGAACGCCTTGCCGATGAATACCGCAAAGAAAGCATAGGTGCCAAAGTCATAAAACTCAAGCGCGTTGCCCGCCACCGCCGCCGCCACCACCTTGCGCGTGATGGCGGAAGCGGGTGGAGCTCCGGTCTGCGTCTCGAAATCAGTTAGTTGTGCCATGTGTTGTCTCTTTCATAGTTGCTCTTTTTCACTTGCTCGATGTGGCCAAATCTTGGCCGGCGAACGCCTGCAGCCTGACTGCACGCGATTGAATGACAATCTTCCCCTTCCAATTCAAGGTGTCGCCGTAGAACGCGTCACACCGATTTTGCTTGATTTGCGCCGTTCCGCAGCACGTGCAGCTCCAGTTCTTCACCATCGCGGCCCGGCAAGGGATGCGGGTACGAAGCCACGGTCAATTCGGCCTCACGACCAAATGGTGGATGCGGTGCACGGCTTACCCGTTGTCGTGCCGGCTCTGCGGACCACGCGGCCGCGTTACGCCGACAGGTGTCGGGTGAAGAATGCGAGGCTACGTTCCCAGGCCAGTTGGGCGCAGGCGGCGTCATAGACATCGGGCCGCGTGCGGTTGAAGAACGCGTGCTCGGCCTCGTAGCGATAGATCTCGGGCGTGGCGCCCGCGGCCTGCATCACGGCTTCCAGGGCGTTGAACTGATCCGGACCCCAGTGCTTGTCACGATTCGCGAAGTGTCCCTGGAACGCAATCTTGATGCGTGCCGGATCGGCAAACGTCGCTGGTGGAATACCGTAGAAACACACGGCCGCAGACAGCTCTTGAACGTGCACAGCAGCGGCAATGGTGAGCGCGCCGCCCATGCAAAAGCCGGTGACACCGATCTTGCCGCAGCGCTCACGCAGGAACTTCACCGCGCCTGCGAGATCCTGGTGCGTGGCGTCGCCAAAGTCCAGACCCGTCATCATGTGGCTGGCTTCGTCAGGGGTGCTGGCCACCCGGCCCCGGTACAGGTCGGGCGCCAGTGCCGAAAACCCCGCGGCGGCGTAGCGGTCGGCGATGCTGCTGATATGGTCGTTCAGCCCCCACCATTCCTGAATCACCACGACGCCCGGGCGCCCCGTGCCCGCGTCTGCAAAATAGCCGCGCGTCGACGCTCCGTCGGGACGCGTGAATTCGATGATTTGACCCATGTTGTGCTCCTGGTTGGGGGATGAACGCGCACTGTACTAGCGCCTGTGCGCAGACACTGATCGAACGCGCAGTTTATATTTTTTGAACCTTGCGCGATCGTCTGCGCAGCGGTCAAAATGTGGGCACAGGAACCCAGTGCGAACAAGCACGTTACAGGAGACGCAGATGCCCGCCACCATCGACCGCACCCCCCCCGACCTTCAGGTGCACCAACTGGTGCGCCGCACCGTGGCCCTGGTGCTGGCCGGAGGCCGGGGTTCGCGCCTGAAGCAGTTGACTGATCAGCGCGCCAAGCCGGCTGTGTACTTTGGCGGCAAGTTCCGCATCATCGATTTCGCGCTTTCCAACTGCCTGAACTCGGGCATACGACGCATGGCCGTTGTGACCCAGTACAAGTCGCATTCGCTCATGCGCCACATGCAGCGCGGTTGGAGTTTTTTACGCGCCGAACTCAATGAGATGGTGGACCTACTTCCCGCGCAGCAGCGCACAGGCGAGGAGCACTGGTACCGCGGCACCGCCGACGCGATCTTCCAGAACCTGGACATCATCCGCTCCAGCCAACCGGAGTACATCGTCATCCTTGCCGGCGACCACATCTACAAGATGGACTACTCGCTCATGATCAAGGACCACGTGGAAAACGGCGCCGGCTGTACCGTGGGTTGTATCGAAGTGCCACGCGCCGAAGCCAGCGCCTTTGGCGTGATGGCTCTGGGTGCCGAACGCAAGATCACGGCGTTCCTGGAGAAGCCCGCCGATCCGCCACCGATGCCGGGCCAGACCGAGGTCTCGCTGGCGAGCATGGGCATCTATGTGTTTGACGCAGATTACCTGTACAAACTGTTGGAAGAAGACTTGGCGAACCCCGAGTCCAGTCACGACTTCGGCAAGGACGTGATTCCGCGCTGCGTCTCGGAAGGTCGCGCCCTGGCCCATCCCTTTGGCATGAGCTGCGTCTCGCGTGTGAAGTCCAAACAAGCCTATTGGCGCGACGTCGGAACCATTGACGCCTTCTGGGCAGCCAACCTCGATCTGGCTTCGACCTCGCCCGAGCTGGATATCTATGACACGGACTGGCCGATCTGGACCTATCAGCGGCAACTGCCACCCGCCAAGTTCGTTCCCGACAAGAACGGGGCTACCGGTGTGGCCGTGAATACGCTGATCTCGGGCGGCTGCATCGTCTCGGGTTCGCACGTGGCGCAATCGGTGCTGTTCTCGGAAGTGCGTGTTCATTCGTTCTGCCACGTGGAGCAGGCGGTGTTGCTGCCCAATGTGACCGTGAACCGGCATTGCCGGCTGCGCCGTGTGGTGGTAGACCGCAACTGCGTATTGCCAGAAGGGCTGGTGGTGGGCGAGGACGCAGTGCTGGATGCACAACGCTTTGAGCGCACCGAAGGCGGCGTGGTGCTGATCACCAAAGACATGCTTAAAAAACTGTGATGCGCGACAAAACGATGAAAGTGCTCCAAGTCAGCGCCGAGATTTTCCCCCTGCTCAAGACCGGTGGCCTGGCCGACATCGCGGGCGCCTTGCCTGCCGCAATGAGTGCCACCGGGTGCGATCTGCGCGTGCTGCTACCGGGCTTTGCGACCATCTTGCAGGACCTGCAGGATGCAGTCGTTTTGGGTCAGGTGGCGACACCCTGGGGCGAACGGTTCAGCGTGCGCCACGGGCGTCTGGCAAGCTTGGGCGTAGCGGCCTACGTCATCGATGCGCCGGGGCTCTATCTTCGCCCTGGCAGTCCGTACGAAGACGCGCATCGCCAGCCCTATGCTGACAACCACCGTCGCTTCGCCCTGCTGGGTTGGGTGGCGGCGCTTTTAGGACAAGGTCTGGACGCGCAATGGACGCCGCAGGTGGTGCACGCCCACGACTGGCACGCCGCACTGGCACCAGCCTATCTGGCGTTCTCGCGCGAACGCCAGCGTCAGCGTGTGGCCAGCGTCTACACCGTGCACAACCTGGCATATCAGGGCGTGTTTGCGCCTCAGCACTTCCATGAGCTTGGCCTGCCTGACGCCGCATTTTCGATCAACGGACTGGAGTTCCACGGCAATATTTCTTTCATGAAGGCTGGCCTTTTTTATGCCGACCGCATCACCACCGTCAGCCCTACCTACGCGCAGGAAATACAGACGCCGGAGCAGGGTTGCGGCCTGGATGGATTGCTGCGCACGCGCCGCAGCGCACTCTGCGGCATTCTGAATGGCGTCGATGCCGCCGTGTGGAATCCGGCCTGCGACAAGCTACTTCCCTTTGCCTATGACGCCCACAGCAACGCGGGCAAGGCGCGCTGCAAAGCGGCGCTGCAAGCCGAAATGAGCTTGGCAGCGCAGCCGCGCGCACCGCTGTTTGGCGTTGTGAGCCGGCTCACAGAGCAAAAAGGTCTGCACCTGGTGCTCGCAGGTATCGATGAGTTGCTCGCGCGCGGCGGCCAACTGGTGGTGCTGGGCAGCGGCGAAGGCTGGCTCGAAGCGGCATTGCGCGAGCAGGCACTCAAGCATCCACAGTCTGTGGCCGTGCGCCTGGGTTACGATGAAGCGCTGGCACACCGCATCTTTGGCGGCACTGATGTGACTCTCGTGCCCTCGCGCTTTGAGCCCTGCGGTCTGACGCAGATGTATGGTCTGAGCTACGGCAGCCTGCCGCTGGTGCGACGCGTCGGCGGGCTGGCCGACACGGTGGTCGACAGCACACTAGAAGACCTTGCCGCGCAGCGCGCCAACGGCTTTGTGTTCGAGGAATTCACGGCAGACGCGTTCACCCGTGCCCTGCGCCGGGCCTTCGCTCTGTACGCCCGTCCCGACGAATGGGCCGAGGTCGCCAAGCGCGCCATGCAGCAGGACTTTGGATGGAAGGCGAGCGCACAAAAATTCCTGGCGCTGTATCGGCAGGTAACGGGCTAAATGCGGCTGACTGCGCCGACCCATTCAGTCCAGCCGCTGGTAACGTTGTGCGAGCCAATGGTCTAGCGACAACTTGCCGGGGCCGCTGGCGATAAGGTATAGCAGCACCGCGGCCCAGGTGCCGTGCGTGGGATAGGCGCCGGGGTAGACGAACAGCTGTATCACCAAAGTCATGCCGAGCAATGCCAAGGCAGAAAAGCGTGTTGCCAGGCCCAGCAAAAGCAACGCAGAAAACAGGTGTTCACCCAGCGCCGCCATGGGTGCGGCGACTTCGGGCGAGATCAGGGGCACACGGTATTCTTCGCGGAACAGGGTCAGCGCCGAGTCCGACAGATGGGGCCATCCGAATTGAAATTGTCCTTCCAGAATGTCCATGACAAAGCCTTGGATCTTGGTCTGTCCTGACCTCCAGAACACGGCAGCAATGGAGAAGCGGCCGATGAAGGCGATCAATCCTTGAGGGATACGCGAAGCCGCCGCGATGCCGGTATTGATACATCTGAGCAGAACTGAAATTGCACAGCGCCATGCGCTCGTGCTGCTACGTGCAGAGTGGTTCATTCGACCCCTTTGGTTTCATTGCGTGGCCGTGGCCAAGCTGCCGCAGCAACTGAGTTGGCCTTGCGCCTGCTCCCGAGTCGGCCGTTTCGGGCGAACTCGGGGTGGCTGAAGATCAGGCTTTCTTGGGTGCGAAAGCGGCCAGTTGCCCCTTGCCGGTCGGCGAGGTGGAGGAGGCGGTCTTCTCGCAAGTGCCCTTGGGCACCAGTGACCACGAATTGGCCTGGTAGTCCAGCTTGGAAGTGCCGGCGCAGGTCGTGCCCGGACCCGCAGCGCAATCGTTCTTGCCTTTGAGTGCGACGCCGAAACATTTTTCCTTGTCCATGCCCGGCTTGCTCATGTCCTGGGCTGCCGACGGCAGGGACGCGGCAGCGATGGCGCCACTCAAAGCCAGGGCAATGGCCAGTGTTGACAGGGGCTTGGAAGTTGCTGTTGTGCGCATGGGTAATCCTTAAAAGTGGTGAGGGGTATGAAAAATATCAGAGACATCGGGAACCCGACCCAGCGTCGGATGTGATGTCTCCACGGTTAGACGCAGGAGCGGATATTTTCTTACATGCGGCATCAAAATAGTTTTTGACTCACCGCGTGCAGGGCCGCCGCGTCGGCTGATCATGACGACATTTCAGATGCATTCACGGACAGCTCAGGTTCTCCATCCAAGCTCAACAACGACGCAATCTTGCCCTTGTCCTGGACACCCAGCTTGCTGTAGGCATTGCGCAGATGGTGCTTGATGGTAGAGGGGGAAAGTTCAAGCCGGCGCGCCACCTCCTTGTAGGTCAGGCCACCGGCAAAAAGGCGCGTGACGTCTCGCTCTCTGGGTGTCAATGATGCAGCCACCGAACGCTTTCGCACCTGGACCACCACGAGCTCAGCCAGATGTCGGACTTCGACCGTGACGCAGCTACCGACAAAGCCGGACTTGCCCGGCCTCGACGGATCAAGCGAAATCGCGGGGGGCAGGGCCGGACCCGTCCAGTCAGGCCATTGCAGCAGCATGAAATCGGCAAAACCGCTCTCGGCAAATTGCAGGAACCCGAAACCGTCGCAAATTGCGACGGCCATGCGCGAGCCACTGGTGCCGGCTTTGATCTGGGCTATTTGATGGACGCGATTGATGTTGGTAGCCGATGCGACGTGCGGCATCAATGCTTCCATCAAACCCATGTCTTCGGGCGTGAACGGGCGCTGCCGATCATGCCGGTAAAGCGAGAGGAAGGAATGCAGCCCCAGTACCGGGTCGTCGGCCCAGCACATCAAGGCATGTTCCAGCGAATACTTTTGCACGTAGGCCCGAAATGCCGGTGACAAACTGGCGTCGGCCGTGGAAATCATCAAGGGGCGGCCGATACCCTCGCTGCGGTACGTGACAGAAGGGTCATCATGCTTGAGGCGCTCCCAGTCAAGCGCGCACTCCAGTGGCAGGCGGTAGAGGCAACTGTTGTGCATAACGGCCGCACCTTGCCTGAGGGTGGCCCGGCCCATCCAGCCGGAGTCGAAGGCAATTCCCTGCTGCAACAACTCGAACACGCCCGGCTCGAACGCACTGATCGCGGTGCCCAGGGCCAGCGGATAGAGGTCCAGCAGCACCGCACTCAAGGCTTCCAGCGGCGAACCGAGAGCGGGCTTCGCCTGGACCGGCTCGGGCGCGCGCGGCAAGCCCGGCGCGATGCGGCAAAAGGGCCACCAGGCGGCTGTCAGGTCAGGATGGGTGTCGGGCACGGTCAATTGCAATCGGTATTGCGGGGCGGGAGGTGAAGGGCGCATTCCACCAGTTGCGCGGGGCGCGGTCAAGCGAATCCGAAAAGTATCTCCTCCATCTGGCCGATGGCGCCATCTGAAAGCCGTTTCTAGAATGAATCCAGTACATCGACCCGTTTGCCAACCCGTCAAAGACCCTGTCGCAGGAGCGTATCTGTTTGAAAACCCACATCATTCACGCCAACAGCCAATCCATTACCGTGCACGAGAGCGGAGGCCTTGGCCACGCCATCGTGCTAGTGCACGGCAATTCCGCATCCGGGCTCACATTCCGGAAGCAATTGGACAGTCCACTGGGGAGTAAACGACGGCTGGTCGCGATCGACTTGCCGGGCCACGGGGCGTCGGATCGGGCGCAAGATCCCGGCACTGAATACACCTTGCCGGGCTATGCAAAGACCCTGGTGGCGGTGTGCAAACAACTGGGATTGGATGACGCGATCTTTGTCGGCTGGAGCCTGGGCGGACACGTGGTGTTGGAGGCCAGCGCCCTGCTGCCTCAGGCTCAAGGCTTTATGATTTTTGGCGCGCCGCCCATCGGTATTCCCCCCAGCATGGCGCACGCCTTCTTCCCCCATCCTGCCATGGCTGCGGCCTTCAGCCCGCACTTGAGCGAAACGCAAACAGAAGCCTTCGTGGCTGCCTTCTTCAAGCCGGACTCGACTGCATCGGCTGAAGCCTTCAAGGCCGACGTTCGGCGCACCGACGGCAACGCGCGACTGGCGCTGGCGGCGAGCATTCAGTCGGGCGCATACGCCGATGAAATTGCCATCCTGGCCAGCCTGAATGTACCTCTGGCCATAGTACACGCAGAGCAGGAGCAACTGGTCAACGGCGCCTATCTGAACGCCCTGGTTGCGCCCACACTTTGGCGCTCTGATGTGCAAAGGGTGGCCGATGCCGGACACGCCTTGCACTGGGAGCAGCCCCTGCAGTTCAACGCCTTGCTGGAGGTGTTTGCGCGTCACTGCCAGCATCAAGCCAGCGTCGCATAGAACCATTGACGTCGAGCATTTTTCAATAGACCGTGGCTTGGCCACAAGACGATCTTGCATCCAGTGCAAGTTTTTATAGAACGAGGAGACAGACCCATGAAATCAGCACACATTAGCTGCACGCCAATCCTACGCTGCGGCGCCTTTGCGAAGTCATTGATTGCGCTGGCGGCGCTGGCGGCCATGTTGCCTGTGGGCGCCCAGTCGGCTGCAGTCACAGACGATGCACCGACGGCGCTGGCGCCGGTGGTCGTGACCGCGCAAAAGCGCCAGCAGTCGACGCAGGATGTGCCGATCGCGATGACCGTTCTGAATGCCGACGCGCTGGAAAAAACGCGCGCTGGCAGCCTGGAGGACTTGCAGCAACTGGCACCCAGTTTTTCTTTGGACGACCAGTCGGGGTATCACACGGTGACCGTGCGTGGCGTGGGTGGCGGCGGTCGCAACATTGGGTTTGACCCGCGCGTGGGCGTGTATGTGGACGGCATCTACATGGGCCAGTCGCAGGCGTTGGAGCAGCCACTGTTCGATGTCGAGCAAGTCGAAATATTGCGCGGTCCGCAAGGCTATCTGTTTGGTCGCAATACCGTGGCCGGTGCCGTCAACATCACGACCGCAGCGCCGACCAAGTCGCTGCAGGGCTTCGTCAGCGGCGACGTCGGAAGCCACGGCACCCAGAATGTTTCCGCTTCATTCTCCGGACCGATTGCGGACAAGGTGTTGGGCAAGCTCTCGCTGTCGTCGGAGTCGCACGGCGGTTTCATCACCAACACCTACAACGGCCAAAAAATCGACGATCTGAAACGCGAGACGGTGCGGGGTCAGCTCCTGTTCCAGGCGAGCGACAAGCTCAAGATCAGTGTTGCTGCCGATTCTTCCCACACCAATCAACAGCTGGTTCTCGGCGAGCCGGTGACGGCCAGCGGCCAGCAGTTGACCGGCGCTACACCGATCGGCTCGGTCGATTTCAATGTCACGCCCAAGGAAACGACGCATCTGTCGGGCGCCAGCGTGACGGCCAACTACGCGCTGGACGGTGGCAATACGCTCACGGCCATCGTCGGCCAGCGCAGCACGCGTCAGGTAAAAACCAACGACACCGATTACAGCGTAGTGGACCAGTTGTCGGTCCACTACGCGGACGACTTCAAACAGACCTCAGAGGAAGTCCGCATGGCGTCTTCGAACCAGCTCGTTGCGCGCTATGTGGTGGGCGTGTTTCATCTGAACGAGAGCGCTGACACCGCTCGCGCCGCCAACCTGGGCGCCGCGTTCGGTCCCGCTGCCGGCCTGTCGGTGACGAACAGTGGAACCGTGAAGACCGACACCTCGGCCTTGTACGGCTCGCTCGATTACGACCTTCTGCCCGCGCTGACGCTGAACCTTGGCGCCCGCTACACGCATGAGACCAAGAACGTGCTGTTCAATCTTGGCAGTGCAGCGCCCGGACTCGCTGCCCTCTTCGGCGTTGGCACCCTCAACAACTACACCAACTCCAGGGACGAGAACAACCTCTCGCCCAGCATCGGTGCGATCTACGCCTTGAGCAAAGAGCAGAACCTCTACGCCAAGTTCTCGCGTGGCTACAAGAGCGGTGGCTGGAATGTCGATTTCATCAGCGCAGCTGCGGCTACCAACCCATCATTCAGCACCGAGTCGGTGGCTACCTACGAAATCGGCACCAAGGGACAAATGCTCGGCGGCCGCCTGCGCTACGATTTGTCCGTCTACGACAGCACATTCAAAAACTTTCAGGTCTTTCAGTTCGTCAACCTGGGTGCCACCAGCGTGCTGCAACTCACGAATGCGGCCGGTGCCCAATCAAAGGGGATGGACGGCAGCCTGACCTGGCGCGCCACCAAACAGCTGGATCTGGGCGTGAACTTCGGCGTGGTGCACGCCACGTTCAGCAGCTTTTCCGGCTGTACCGCAACCCTGAGTTGCACCGGCAACCAGCTTCCGTACGCGCCCAAATTCACTTCTGCGCTGACCGCGAATTACGGACTTCCTGTGGCCAGCCTCAACGGCAAGCTGAACTTCTACGGCGAATACAGTTACCGCACCAAGTCGTTCTCTGACCCAGTCAACGACCCGGTCACGCAGAGCCTGCCCAGTCGCGAGCTGGTGAACGCGCGCGTCGCCTTCAGCACCAACGATTCGCATTGGGACTTCAACCTGTGGGCGCACAACGTGTTCAACAAGGACTCCGTCACGCTGCGCGGTCAGGACTTTCTGGGAACCTACATCGTGAAACGGATGGAGCCGCGCATGGTGGGCATCCAGGTCAAATACTTCTTCGACTGATTTTCCGAGGAGTCTTGATCGGCATCAGTCAGGGCGCAAACCCCAGTACCACCCGGCGCGTGGTCGCGCTCTTCTTCTCGATCTTGGTCACCACCACAGCGCCAATCTCCGAAGTATTTGCCACATGCGTGCCGCCGCAGGGCTGAAAGTCGATGAGCTCGGTCTGCCCGATGCGGATGGTGCGGATGCGTCCCGTTCCGCGCGGCGGCTGCACTGACATGCTTTTGACCAGCGCCGGGTTCGCGTCCAGTTCCTCGTCTGTGATGCTGCCCACCGCAACCGGGTGCGCGGCAGCCACCAGCATGGCGATGCCGGCACTGAGCGCATCCTTGTCCAGCGGGTCGGTCATGTTGAAGTCCAGACGCGCATAGTCGGGCGTGATGGAGCAGCCGTTCACCAGTTGCGGCACCAAGTGGCACAGCAGATGGGTGGTGGTGTGAAAGCGCATCAGGCGATGCCGGCGCGCCCAGTCGATGCGGGCCGTGACGCTGTCGCCCAGCTTCAGGCCACGCTCTGTACAGAAAGTCTGGATCGAGACCGTGCCGTCTCCATGCAGCTGCGGTAGGTGGAGGATATCGCTGGAGAACCGTCCGGCTTCGTCCTTTCCTTTGCGCGTGTCGATAATCGAGATTTCCGTGCCGTCTGCCAGCACCAGCATACCCGCGTCACCCGCCTGGCCACCGCCTAGCGGATAGAACACCGTGCGGTCCAGTGCGACGCCCTGGTCGTTGATGGCGGTCACCGTGGCCGTGCATTCCCCTAGATAAGCATCGCTACGGAACAGGTCTTGTGTCATGCGAGGTGACTACTTGGCCGTGCGATCGACGTTGATGAAAGGCGTGGCGCCGCCGCTCACCTGGGGCAGCTTGCCATCCCACTTGGCGATGGCGGCGCGCTCGTTTTCGATGCGTCTAAGCGACAATAATTCAGCTGTGATCTGCTGGCGCTGCAGCGCCAGTGACTCGGCTTCGGCGCGCGCGCCCACGACTTTTTGCTGCGCCTCCACCTGTAGCCGTTGCAGGTCGCGTTCCGCCTGCTGCTTTTGCTGCTCGGCCTTGACCTTGTTTTCAATCGCGTCGGAGAAGCTCTTGGAGAAGGCGAAGTTGATCAGGTTGAACTCGTCCAGCGCCAGACCGTGACGGGCCATTTTTTCTTTCAGCAAGACGGAGATGGCGTCACGCACCTCAGTGCGGCGTGTGATCAGCTCTTCCGCAGTAAAGCGTGCGGTCACGGCTTTCACAGCCTCGTGCGTGGCAGGCATGATGATGCGCTCGGCCGCCACGTCGGTCGAGGGGCCGATGTTCTTGAAAGCCTCCACGGCATAGCTCGGCTCCAGGTGGTAATTGATCGCGACCTTGGTGTGCACCGACTGCAGGTCTTTGGATGCGGCGTCGCCTTCGCCTTCGCCCTTTTGGATCTGGATATTCATGGTGTGCATGGTCTGCGCGATGGGCCAGCGAAAGTGCAGACCCGGCTCATACAGCTCGTTCCTGGCGGACCCAAATGTGGTCATGACGCCGCGGCTACCGGCGGGTACCACGGCCACGGGAGCGATGAACACCGCCACCAGAGCGACGACCAAGACCAGCACCGCGTTGCGCACCCAATTGCGCGGCAAGCCGCTGTTAGAAAACCGATTTTCAAAAGCCATGGTTCCTCCGCTATTACGTTTGACCGACAAAAGCCTTGCCTGGAAACTGCTTGCGCACGAGAACTCGAGAAATCCTCAGGAGCGGAGCCGATTCTGCCGCAAGTTCAAGTCAAAGTTGTTCCATCGCTGCTGGCACGAGTCCTTTCGCCCCAGACGCCCAGCCTAAAATCGCCCCTTGCGCCACATTTCACGCTCATTCCCGCCATGCAAGACAAATACACCCCCGCCGAAGTTGAGCGCGCCGCGCACACGCACTGGACCGCCATCGACGCCTACCGCGTCACGGAAAACGCGCTGGACGCCAACGGTCAGCCGAAGAAGAAGTTCTACGCCTGCTCCATGCTGCCCTACCCCAGCGGCAAGCTGCACATGGGCCATGTACGCAACTACACCATCAACGACATGCTCACGCGCCAGTTGCGCATGCAGGGCTACAACGTGCTCATGCCGATGGGCTGGGACGCGTTTGGTCTGCCGGCGGAAAACGCCGCCCTGAAGAACGGCGTGCCTCCGGCCAAGTGGACGTTCGAGAACATCGCCTACATGAAGGAGCAGATGCAGGGCATGGGCCTGGCCATCGACTGGAGCCGCGAGGTCGCCACCTGCACGCCCGAGTACTACAAGTGGAACCAGTGGCTATTCCTGAAAATGCTGGAAAGGGGCATCGCCTACCGCAAGACCCAGGTCGTGAACTGGGACCCGGTGGACCAGACCGTGCTGGCGAACGAGCAGGTGATCGACGGCAAGGGCTGGCGCACCGGCGCGACTGTCGAAAAGCGCGAGATTCCGGGCTACTACTTGAAGATCACCGACTACGCGCCCGAGTTGCTGGACCAGGTGCAAAACGGCCTGCCGGGCTGGCCCGAGCGCGTCAAGCTGATGCAGGAGAACTGGATCGGCAAGAGCGAAGGCGTGCGCTTTGCCTTCCCGCACGAGATCCGCGACGCATCTGGCGCCTTGATTGGCGACGGTCGCATGTATGTGTTCACGACACGCGTGGACACCATCATGGGAGTCACTTTCTGCGCCGTGGCGCCGGAGCATCCCTTGGCCCTGCACGCGGCGGCCAGCAACCCCGCGCTCGCCGCCTTCATCGAGGAATGCGGCAAGGGCGGTACCACTGAAGCCGAACTGGCCACGCAGGAAAAGAAGGGCATGGCCACGGGCCTGTTCGTGACGCACCCGCTCACCGGCGACCAGGTCGCGGTGTGGGTTGGCAACTACGTACTGATGTCTTACGGCGATGGCGCTGTCATGGGTGTGCCGGCGCATGACGAGCGCGACTTTGCGTTTGCGCTGAAGTATCAGCTGCCGATCCAGCAGGTGGTGGCTGTAGGAGCCCAGACGTTTGACAACATCGCGTGGCAAGACTGGTACGCGGAGAAGGGAGCCGGCGTCGCAGTCAACTCCGAAAAATACAACGACCTGTCGTTCAAGGCCTGCGTCGACGCAGTCGCCGCCGACCTGCTGGCGTTGGGTCTGGGCGAGAAGAAGATCACCTGGCGCTTGCGCGACTGGGGCGTTTCGCGCCAGCGCTACTGGGGCACGCCCATCCCGATCATCCACTGCGAGGAGCACGGCGCCGTACCCGTGCCCGAGAAAGACCTGCCGGTGGTGCTGCCGCTGGACTGCATCCCGGACGGTTCCGGCAATCCGCTGCACAAGCATGAAGGTTTCCACGGGGGGGTGACCTGCCCGGTCTGCGGCAAGGCGGCGCGGCGCGAGACCGACACCATGGACACCTTTGTCGATTCGTCCTGGTACTTCATGCGCTACTGCGATCCAACGAATAGCGGAAAAATGGTGGCCGGTGGCGCCGATTACTGGATGCCGATGGATCAGTACATCGGCGGTATCGAACATGCCATCCTGCACCTGCTGTACGCGCGCTTCTGGACCAAGGTGATGCGCGATCTCGGTCTCATCAAGATCGACGAGCCTTTCACCAAGCTGCTGACGCAGGGCATGGTGCTGAACCACATCTACTCGCGCAAGAGCGACAAGGGCGGCGTCGAGTATTTCTGGCCGCACGAAGTCGAAGACCTGCACGACGCTGGAGGCAAGGTCACGGGCGCCAGGCTGAAGCAGGCCAAGGACGGCCTGCCCGCGGGAACACTCATTACCTACGAGGGCGTGGGCACGATGAGCAAGAGCAAGAACAATGGAGTCGATCCACAGGACCTGATCGGCAAGTATGGCGCCGACACGGCGCGCCTGTACACCATGTTCACGGCGCCGCCCGAGGCCACACTGGAGTGGAACGACGCGGCCGTCGAAGGCTCGTACCGCTTCTTGCGCCGCGTGTGGAACTTCGGCGTCAAGCTCAAGGCGACCGGCCAGGTGGCTGCCGGCACCGGCCGTTTTCAGGACGTCGCGTATGGCAAGGAGGCGAAGGCGCTGCGTCTGGAGGTCCACAGCGTGCTCAAGCAGATCGATTACGACTACCAGCGCATGCAGTACAACACCGTCGTTTCTGGCGCGATGAAGCTGCTCAACGCGCTGGATGACTTCAAGGCCTCCGAGTCGGCCGGTTCCACCGCAGCGCTTTACGAGGGTTTCGGCATCTTGCTGCGCTGTCTGTACCCAGCCACGCCGCACATCGCGCATGCGCTCTGGCAGGAGCTGGGCTACGCCTCGGCCTTCGGTGACCTGCTGGATGCGCCCTGGCCCAAGGTGGATGAAGCCGCCTTGCAGCAGGATGAGATCGAACTCATGCTGCAGGTCAACGGCAAACTGCGCGGCTCGGTCCGGGTCGCCGCGCAGGCTTCGCGCGAGGTGATCGAACAGGCCGCCTTGCAGCACGAAGCGGTGCAACTGTTTGCTCAGGGTGCGCCGGTGAAAAAGGTGGTGGTGGTGCCCGGTCGATTGGTGAATGTGGTGGTGTGATGCGACGTCATATCTTTCTTTTTCTATTGGCTTCGGCGTTGCTTTCGGGCTGCGGCTTCAAGTTGCGCCAGGCGCCCGGTTTTGCATTCAGCTCCATCTACGTTTTGACGCCCGACAACTCTGCTTTTGGTTCTGCGCTCAAGCGCAGCGTCGCTTCCAACGACAAGGTGCAGGTGATCACCGATGGCAAGCTGAGCGATGGCGCCCAGGTGGTGTTTGAATTGCTGGGGGACCAGCGGGAAAAATTGGTACTGAGCATGAGCCCAGCGGGTCAGGTGCTTGAGCTTCAGTTGCGCCTGCGCATCAAGTTCCGCCTGCGTGGCGCCGACGGCAAAGAGCTGATTCCCGTCACGGAAATCATGCAGCAGCGTGGCTTCAGCTACAACGAGTCGGCGGCACTTGGCAAAGAGGCGGAAGAAAATCTCCTGTACCGGGATATTCAATCCGACGTGGTGCAGCAGGTGCTGCGGCGCTTGGCGGCGGTGCAAACATTATGAAAACTTGCGGGACAGACCAAAGCTGCGCGCAGCGAGCGTGCTCGGTCCTCAGCTGATCACCATGCAACTCGCCGCCTCGCAACTTGCCGTGCATCTGCAAAAGGGCCTGCGCTCGCTCTACGCCGTGCATGGCGACGAGCCCTTGCTGGCGCAGGAGGCGGTGGACGCGATTCGGGCCGCGGCGCGCGGACAGGGCTACACCGAGCGCAGTGCTCACACCGTTTCCGGGGCCCACTTCGATTGGAGTGAAGTGCTGGCTGCAGGTGGCTCCTTGAGCCTGTTTTCAGACAAGCAGATCATTGAAGTTCGCATCCCTTCGGGTAAACCGGGCAAGGAAGGAAGTCCCGCCATCCAGCAGTTGGCGCAGGCGGCGCAGGGCAATGAGGACACGGTCACCATTGTCATCCTGCCGCGCTTGGACAAGGCTACGAAGACCGGTGCTTGGTTCATGGCGCTGGAGAATTTTGGTGTGACGATTGCGGTCGAGCCGGTCGAGCGCGCGGCGCTGCCGCAGTGGATTGCGCAGCGTCTGCAAACCTTGGGCCTGCGTGTGGCCTCGGGCGTCCAAGGGCAGCGCAGCCTGCAGTTCTTTGCCGATCGGGTCGAAGGCAATTTGCTTGCGGCGTTCCAGGAAATCCAGAAGCTCGCCTTGCTCTACCCGGTCGGCGAACTCAGCTTCGAGCAGCTGGAGAGCGCCGTGCTCAACGTTGCGCGCTACGACGTGTTTAAGCTCTCGGAGGCCGTATTGGCGGGCCAAGCTGGGCGCGTGCAGCGCATGCTGGATGGACTGCAGGCCGAGGGCGAGGCTGAGGTGCTGGTGCACTACGCACTGTCCGAGGACATCCGCGCCTTGAAGCGGGTGAAGGACGCGCTCAGCGCCGGTCGCCCGCTGCCAGTGGCGCTGCGCGAGCAGCGTATCTGGGGCGCGCGTGAACGCCTGTTCGAACGGGTGCTACCGCACCTGAGTGCTGCCACCTTGACACAGTTACTGCGCTGCGCACACCTGGTGGATGGCATCGTCAAGGGTTTGAAGCAACCCGACTGGCCCAACGACGGCTGGCAGGCCCTGCACCGACTGGCAATGATGCTGTGCAGCGAGTGCGCGCTTCAGATCGGTCCGGCTCGGCCGCCCGGCGTGCGCTGACATTCATTGCGGCCATCGAGCCAGAGCAATTCGATGACGTTGATCACCGCTCCCGAATCATTCAAATGTCAACGCCCTTGCTTTATACCGGCCCTTGAAGCCGCTACAAGCCCAGCATCAGTTTGAGGTTCTGCACTGCGGCGCCACTGGCACCCTTGCCCAGGTTGTCCAGGCGCGCAATCAGCACCGCTTGGCGGTACTCTTCATTGGCAAAAACGCGCAACTCCATGTGGTTGGTGTCGTTCAAGGCGAGTGCGTCCAGTCGCCCGTTGTCGGTCGCGGCATGCACCTTGACGCACGCGCTTTCCGAATAGTGACGCAGCAGCGCCTGATGTAGATCGATGCCTCTGGGCTTGCCAGGCAACGTGTCCAGATGCAGCGGCAGGCTCACCAGCATGCCTTGGCGGAAATTTCCGACAGAAGGCACAAAGATGGGGCGCTGCGTCAGGCCGGCGTAACGCATGATTTCAGGCACATGCTTGTGCGTCAGACCCAGGGCATAGGCTTCAAACAAAGGCGCGTTGCCGCCCTCATAGGCCTCGATCATGCTGCGCCCACCGCCCGAATAGCCGCTGACAGATGAAAAAGCCAAGCTGGCGTCTCCCGCGACCCAACCCGCATCCACCAGGGGTCGCAACAAGGCGATCGCGCCCGTGGCGTGGCACCCTGGGTTAGTGACACGCTGCGCAGTGCGCACCGCGTCCTCCTGTCCTGGCGCCAACTCGGGAAAGCCATAGGTCCACCCTGGCGCCGTGCGATGCGCCGTGGAGGCGTCGATGATCTTGGGGCGATGCCCAGGCAGGCTGTCGATCATCGCCACTGACTCGATCGCCGCCGAGTCATGCAAGCACAGCACCACCAGATCGACCTGCGCCATCAACTCGCGCTTGGCCGAAGCGTCCTTGCGCAAGTCACTCGCAATGCTCACGAGTTCGATCTCTGGCATCAAGGCGAGACGCTCGCGAATTTGCAGGCCGGTGGTTCCAGCTTCTCCATCAATGAATACTTTGGGCATCCTTGGCTCCATCCGATATTGTGAAAGCGAGGGCTTGACACTGTAAGCCACGAAAAAGTTTGGTGCGTTGCAGCATGATACATTCACAAACTGTTCTGCTCAGCACCAGCCAAGATTGTCCGACAAGCGTGGCTGGGGTTCAAATCCCCTCTAACCCCGAGAGAGACCTCATGAAAATTCACGAGTACCAGGGCAAGGAAATCTTGCGTAATTTCGGCGTTCCAGTGCCACGAGGCATCGCCGCGTTCACGGTTCAGGAGGCGGTGGAAGCCGCACAAAAACTGGGCGGCCCGGTGTGGGTGGTGAAGGCTCAGATTCACGCCGGTGGCCGCGGCAAGGGCGGCGGCGTCAAGCTGGCGCGCTCCATCGACGAAGTCAGAAAAATCGCCGGTGAGATCCTGGGAATGCAACTCGTCACGCACCAGACCGGGCCCGAAGGGCAAAAGGTGCGGCGCCTGCTGATCGAGGATGGTGCCGACATCAAAAAGGAATATTACGTTTCCGCAGTGACGGACCGCGCTACCCAGCGCGTGGCCTTCATCGTCTCCAGCGAAGGCGGCATGGACATTGAGCAGGTGGCGCATTCCACCCCCGAGAAGATCATCACCGAGATTGTCGACCCGGCATTGGGTCTGACGGACGCGCAGGCCAGGATGCTGTCTGACAGCATTGGTGTGCCCGCGGGCTCCACGGCGCAGTGCATGGATATCCTGCAAAAGCTGTACAAGGTGTACATGGACACCGATGCATCCTTGGTCGAGATCAATCCACTGATTCTCGAAGGCAACGGCGGCGTCAAGGCGATCGACGCCAAGTTCAACTTCGACGCCAACGCGCTGTTTCGGCACCCCGAAATCGTCGCGTACCGCGACCTGGACGAAGAGGATCCGGCCGAAGTGGAGGCCAGCAAGTTTGACCTGGCCTATATCAGCCTGGATGGCGACATTGGCTGTCTGGTGAATGGGGCCGGTTTGGCGATGGCGACCATGGACACGATCAAGCTCTTTGGCGCAGAGCCGGCGAACTTTCTGGATGTGGGCGGCGGTGCCACCCCGGAGAAGGTCACCGAGGCCTTCAAGATCATGCTGAAGAACCCCAAGGTCAAGGCCATTCTGGTCAACATCTTTGGTGGCATCATGAAGTGCGACACCATTGCCACGGGCGTCATCACGGCGTGCAAGGCGACAAATCTGAATGTGCCGCTGGTGGTGCGCATGAAGGGTACGAATGAAGACCTGGGCAAGAAGATGCTGGCCGAATCCGGTCTGCCCATCATCAGCGCCGACACCATGGCCGACGCAGCGCAAAAAGTGGTCGCGGCCGTCAAGGCGTCCTGAAACCTTGCCGCCCAACTGACTAGGAACCATCATGTCCATCCTCATCAATAAAGACACCAAGGTCATCACCCAGGGAATAACCGGCAAGACCGGTCAATTTCACACCGAGAAATGCCAGGAATACGCCAACGGCAAGAATTGCTTTGTCGCCGGCGTGAACCCGAAGAAGGCAGGCGAGTCCATCTTCAACATCCCGATCTACGCGTCGGTGAAAGAGGCCGCCAGCGAGACCGGCGCCACCGTCTCAGTCATCTACGTGCCGCCTGCCGGCGCTGCTGCGGCGATATGGGAAGCAGTTGAAGCTGATCTGGATCTGGCGATCTGCATCACCGAAGGCATCCCGGTGCGCGACATGCTGGAAGTGCGCAACAAAATGCGCGCCAAGGAAGCGGCCGGCGGCAAGAAGACCTTGCTGCTGGGCCCGAACTGCCCCGGCCTGATCACGCCCGACGAAATCAAGATCGGCATCATGCCTGGCCACATTCACCGCAAGGGCCGTATCGGGGTGGTCAGTCGTTCCGGCACCCTGACCTACGAAGCGGTGGCGCAGCTCACCGAAATCGGTCTGGGTCAGTCCAGCGCGGTGGGTATCGGCGGCGACCCCATCAATGGCTTGAAGCACATCGACATCATGCGTCTGTTCAACGACGATCCCGACACCGATGCCGTCATCATGATCGGCGAAATTGGCGGTCCGGACGAGGCTGATGCAGCGCGCTGGTGCAAGCTCAATATGAAGAAACCCATCGTCGGCTTTATCGCTGGCGTGACGGCTCCTGCAGGCAAGCGCATGGGCCACGCCGGTGCGTTGATCTCGGGCGGCGCAGACACGGCCAATGCGAAACTGGAAGTGATGGAGGAGTGCGGCTTCACTGTCACACGCAATCCATCGGAAATGGCAAAACTCTTAAAGGCGCTGCTCTAGCACCAGGGATCGAATCCGGCAAACACTGCCGGAAAAAGCGAGGCGCTCTGGACACATTGTCCCGAGCGCCTCTTGCATTCTTGATGACGCAATTCGGATGGAGCGTGATGATGGAGCTGCTGCAAACGCTGGATTTCTGGATTGGCCTGCTCAAGATCGTCTGGATCAACGTGATCCTGTCTGGTGACAACGCCGTCGTGATTGCGCTGGCAGCTCGCTCCTTGCTGCCACATCAGCAAAGGAAGGCGATCGTGCTTGGCTCCGGCGCTGCCGTCGTGCTGAGGATCGCGCTGACCATGGTGGCCGCCAAACTGCTGGCCATGCCCTACCTGCAAATCGCGGGTGGCCTGCTGTTGCTTTGGGTGGGTGTGCAACTCTTGAAAGAAGAAGGGGGCGGCACCGAAAGCGCCAAGGAACAGGGCGGCCTGCTGGCTGCGGTGCGTACCATTCTGATAGCCGACGTCGTGATGAGCCTGGACAACGTGATTGCGGTTGCGGCTGCAGCCAAGGGTAGCCCCCTGCTCCTCGTATTGGGGCTGACCATGAGTATCCCGCTGGTCACCTTTGGCAGCGCCATGATGATCCGGTTGATGCAGCGTTTCCCGTTCATCATTGACTTGGGAGCCGGACTGATTGGTTGGGTCGCGGGCGACACCATCATCAGCGACGTCAGCATACAAATGATTGTGGGCGGCGTTTGGCTGCACTACGCGGCGGCGGCGGCGGGGTCGGTATTGGTGATCACAGCGGGCAAAGTGCTGGCTGCACGGGGCCGGGGCTCGGCGGCTTCCTGATGCGCGCGAGCCCGATTTGAAGACCGGACATGAAAGCCGGCATCGATGTGGGCGCGAAAGCGATTAAATATCTTCCTCGGCGTCCGTTTTTTCGACACGGAATCCGGCTTGGTCACCAAAGGTTGTTGCAGCCAAGTCGGGGCTCTGGTAATGTTGGACGGGGCGCGATCTAATGTGCAGTCTGGCGCCCCGGTGCGCAACAGGCGATCAAGCAATAATCACAACAAAACTTTCAGCGATGATTCATTACGAATTTTATTCCCAGACCGACACGGGACTGACAAGGGCGAAAAACGAGGACTCCATCGGCTTGGATGCCGATACCCAGCTGTGTGTCCTGGCCGATGGAATGGGCGGCTATAACGCCGGTGAAATTGCCAGCGGTCTGGCTGTGACCTATATCATGTCCGAGATGCCGCGATGGTTGGCGCAGGCGAAGCGGCTGGCAGACGCTGCGCAGGTGCGCCGTGCCCTGGAAATTTGCGTGGAAAACACGAATCTTTCGATATTGAAGGCGGCTCACGCAAATTCCCGGCTGGCGGGTATGGGAACCACCCTGGTAGTGGGCGTGTTTCAGCCGACCCACCTGGTTCTTGGTCACATTGGTGATTCGCGCTGCTATCGGTTGCGAAAGTCTATGCTGACCCAAATTACGCGCGATCACTCCTTACTTCAGGAACAAATCGATGCCGGGTTGATTTCGCGAGAGGAAGCAGCCAACTCGTCCCAAAAGAACTTGGTGACAAGGGCCTTGGGCGTTGAGGAGTCGGTCATACTTGAAGTGAATGAACACGAAGTGCTGCCAGATGACATCTTTCTGATGTGTTCGGATGGTCTGACCGACATGATGACGGACGTGGAAATCGCAAAAATACTGCTGTCTGAACCGACATTGGAGGCGATGACGCAACGGTTGATTCACGACGCCAACGAAAACGGAGGCCGTGACAACATCAGCGTCGTTTTGGCTCGGGCGGTTTCTGACGCCAAGAAACCTACAATCATGGCGCGATTGCTTGGTCGCTAGCTTGCAGGTTCCGAAATGCGCAGCACAGCGGGTCTGGGCAGTGGGTTCTTGCAGATGAGTATTTTCGTTCACCGCGCAACAAGCTTAGGAACTGGAGTTGGTAATGCCAAAAATGATCGTATCGCTTGACGGGATCGTCGTCAAAGACGTCGTCCTGACGAAGAACAGGACGACCTTGGGGCGCAGGCCATACAACGACATCGTGATCGACAATCTGGCTGTCAGCGGTGAGCACGCCGTGGTTCAAATGAGCGGCGGACAGGTCTACATCGAAGACTTGAACAGCACCAATGGCACGAGCCTGAACGGTAAGGCCATCAAAAGGGAACTCCTGAACAACAACGACATTGTCGAAATTGGCAAATATAAGGTCAAGTATTTCCAGGACACTCCCAGCGATGATGTCGAAAAGACGCCGGGTGCGCGCTCCGGCGCTGGTTCTGAATCAGCGCCCGCGCGCGCAACGCCATCATCCTTCGCCGTGATGCCGTCTACCACTATGGCCGAATCTTACGAGTCGCCAAGCCCGTCTGCCTTTGATGGAAATGCCGCCATCAAAGTCATATCAGGCGGCGCCGCGGGTAGGCAGGTTCCGCTGGTGAAGGTGGTGACCACCATCGGCAGGATCGGCGTTTCGGTCGCTTCGATTACCAAGCGTCGTAATGGGTTTGTTGTTGCTCACGTCGAAGGAGCGAGTCGGTTGCGCATCAATGGGCACCCCATCGGGGCGGATTCCGTGCCATTGAACGACCAGGACATACTGGAACTGGCGGGCACGCAAATGCAGTTTTTTCACCTGTGACGTGAGGGAGCCTGGGTTCAAAGGGCTGGCGCTGGCGCTGGGGGCGATCACGCTTTGGTCCACGCTGGCTTCCCTGAGTGTGGCACTGGCAAGGGTGCCGCCCTTGCTGCTGACCGGGTTGGCCTTGCTCGCGGGCAGTCTGATCGCACTGCCGCTTTCGGGCTTTGACTTGCGCCAATGGCGCGTGCCATTGGCGACGCTGGCGTTGGGCGTATATGGCCTGTTTGGCTATCACTTCATGTTTTTCATCGCCCTGCGCTTCGCACCTCCGGTGCAGGCCAATCTAGTTAACTATCTGTGGCCGCTGCTGATTGTCTTGCTGGCGCCAGCGCTGTTGCGCAACCTGCATTTTCGTTGGATGCATGTGCTCGCGGCCTGCATCGGATTCAGCGGTGCGGCGATTGCAATCGTCGGCAACCGTTCGCTCGATAGCGCTTTCGCTTGGGGCTATGTGCCGGCCTTGGCGGCGGCTTTCATATGGGCCAGTTATTCGTTGCTGACGCAGCGTGTGCCGCACTTTCCCACCTCGGCGATCGGCGCTTTTGCGCTGGTTTCAGGCCTGCTGTCGCTGCTTTGTCATGGGCTGCTGGAGCCGAGCGCGGACTTGAGCCTGCGCGATCTTATGCTGATTGCGGCCATGGGTTTGGGGCCTCTGGGCGCTGCATTCTTTCTGTGGGATGCCGCCCTCAAACGGGGCGATGCACGACGTATCGGACTTCTGAGTTTTCTCACGCCGTTGCTCTCGACCCTGCTGTTGCTGGGTCTGCGCCACGAGACCCCAGGCTGGCCAGTGATGCTGGCCACGGCGCTGATCGTGGGCGCGGCCGCCATCGGGCTGCGCCAGCGCTAAAGGTTCAACGCTCGGACATCAGTTCGGCTGGATATTCGGCAGCGATCACTCTTTGTGCCCAATCGCGCAGCTTGCTGGTGTCGGCACGCAATACCTCCTGTTTGACCGCCAGAATCTGCGACGGATGCATGGAGAAGCTGCGCAAGCCCAAGCCCAGCAGCAGTCGCGTCAGCGTGACGTCGCCCGCCATCTCGCCACACACGCTCACGCTTTTTCCTTGGGCCTGCGCCTGCGCAATGGTGTCGCCCACCAGTTGCAGCACCGCCGGGTGCAGTGGGTCGTACAGGTGCGCCACTGATTCATCGGCGCGGTCGATCGCCAGCGTGTACTGGATCAGATCGTTGGTACCGATGGAAAGGAAGTCGAAATACTTGAGAAAGGTTTTGAGCGTGAGCGCTGCTGCCGGTATTTCTATCATGGCGCCAAGCTTCACGGGCCCATAAGTCTGCCCACGCTGATCCAGATCGGCGCGGGCCTGGTCAATCAGCGTCAGCGTCTGCCGGATTTCGCTCGCGTGCGCCAGCATCGGTATCAACAGATTTACCTGACCCTGTGCCGCAGCCCGCAGGATGGCGCGCAACTGGGTAAGAAACATGGCCGGATCTGCCAGACTCCAGCGAATGGCGCGCAGGCCCAAAGCCGGATTCAGGTGCGCCTCGTCGCTCTGATTCTTGTCGTGGCGCGAGTCGATCTGCTTGTCGGCACCGACATCGACCGTGCGGATCGTCACTGGCATGCCCTGCATGCCGTTCAGAGCGAGCACATAGGCCTGGTATTGCTCCTCCTCATCTGGCAGGAGGTTCTGCCCCGGTTGCGTGCGGCCCATGAACAGGAACTCGCTGCGAAACAGGCCCACCCCGACAGCACCCGCGGTGATGGCGCTGGCCGTGTCATCGGGCATTTCGATGTTCGCCAACAGTTCCACGCGCTGGCCATCGAGCGTGACCGCGGGCGTATTGCGCAGCCTGGCCAAACGGGTGCGCTCCAGTTCAAATTGGCGCTGCTTGAATCCGTACTCGGCCAAGATGATGGGCGAGGGATCGACGATCACGACACCGGCCTCGCCGTCGATGATGACCCAATCGTCCTGTCGAATGAGTTGGCTGGCCAGGCGTGCTCCCACCACCGCCGGGATGTCCAGACTGCGCGCGACGATAGCGGTGTGCGAGGTCTTTCCGCCCACATCGGTGACGAAACCGGCAAAGACGCTTTGCTTGAACTGCAGCATGTCAGCCGGTGAAACATCGTGCGCGATCATGATAAGCGGCACGTCCACGGTGTCATCCAGCAACAAGTCCTGCTGCGCCTTGCGTCGGGAGACGCTGTGCACCACGGGGGCAGCTACGCCACGCATGTGCCGCAAGACGCGC
The DNA here is from genome assembly GCA_903909815.1 of uncultured beta proteobacterium. Classification (GTDB taxonomy): domain Bacteria; phylum Pseudomonadota; class Gammaproteobacteria; order Burkholderiales; family Burkholderiaceae_C; genus CAIKVZ01. The sequence goes on from CAIVXG010000085.1 coordinate 69,277, forward strand.
TCCACAACCTGCTCCAGGTCGGCCTTGCGCTCGCGCAGGTACTCGTCTTCCATCTCGTCGAACTGTCGTGCAATGACTTCCAGTTGCGATGTCAGCGCCCACTCTGCGTTGTAGAGGCGGTCCGCGATCCAGTGCTTGATGCCCGCGGTGAGCAGTTCGTCCTGCAGCAGCATCAGGTGCACATCCAGCAACGCAGTCAACTCATGTGGCGCGTCCTTGGGCATGGCCGCTTGCAGGCGTTGGATCTCATCCACCACCGCGTCGCGCCCAGAGCGCACACGTTGGATTTCGGCCTGAATCTGGGACGGCTCGATGAAATAATGCGCCACATCCACTCGGCTGGATGCCACCAGCACGGCGCGACCAATAGCAATGCCGCGGGCGACCGGGGAACCGTGGATGGAGAAGGTCATGCCTTATTCACCTTCGCCGAATTTGTCTGCTATGAGCGCCAGCAAGGCTTCCATGGCCTCCTGTTCGCGCTCGCCGCTGGTTTCGACTTCGACCGTGCTGCCGATGCCGGCGGCCAGCATCATCACACCCATGATACTTTTTGCGTTGACGCGCCGCTCGCCGCGCGACATGAACACTTCGCACGGGAAACTGCCCGCCAGCTTGGTGAGCTTGGCCGATGCGCGAGCGTGCAGGCCGAGCTTATTGCTGATGGTCGTGGTGGTTTTGATCATGGGGTTTTTTCACCTGGTTTTGGGGCGCGGTAACGGCTACTTGCATTACACCCTGGGTGCCGCCGGCCACAGCCCGAGTCACCAGCGCGTCCAGCGGTTCGTGCCGGTAGGTCAGAACGCGCAGCAGCATCGGCAGGTTCAGCCCGGAAATCAGTTTTGAGTTCACGCCGTCCAACAGCTTTTGCGCGACATTGCACGGCGTGGCGCCGAACACATCGGTCAGCACCAGCGTATGGCTTGTGCCCAGTTGTGCCATGGCGATGCGTGCGCCGGCCAGACTCTCCTCCGGTGGCACGTTGGGCTGCACGTCCAGCGCCGACAAGTAGGCGCCGCAGTCCGGGAATACGTGCAGCGCACTGGCGCGAAACGCTTGAGCCAGTGGCGCATGGGCGATGATGAAGATGCCGTTCATAGCCCTTGATTATGCGGTTTCACCGCCAGGAAATAGGTGTATGACGCGATGCAGCACAGCAAAAACACCGACATGGCACTTTGGAAAGAGGCGATCTCCGAGCAACCCATCGACTTGAAGCCGTCGACCAACAGGCCCACACCCCACTGCACCACAAACACACCCATGAATATGACAAGATTGAAGGCCGACAGCGCGCGACCGGCCATCGCAGTATCGAACGCCATCGCCACCGCGGGTTGCGACAGTGAAACAAAGGTCGAACTCATGCAAAACAGGGTCCACAGCCAAGCCGTGGCACCGCCCAGCCGTGGGCCCGCGGCGATCAGGATGGCAAGGAAGACAAAGCTCAGCGGCAGGCCCCAGGTCATGAGCCGACTCGCATGCAGTCCGCGCTTGGCCAGCATTGGGTTGACCCAACCCCAGAGCCAGAAGCTGCACAACATCATCACATTGAGCCAGAACATGCCGGTTGCCGCCTGCAGTGGCGAGTAGTGTGCGACCTTGATCATCCAGGGCGAAGCCCAAAGGGTTTGCATCGCCAGCAGTCCGCCGTAGCTGAAGAAACCCATGGGGGCGAGACTGCGAAAGTAGGGGTGTTTCCAGACCTCGGCGTAGATGCGCAACAGGCTGCCGCTGGCGTCGGTCTTGGCGGGCGCTGCAGGCCAGCGTGGCACCGCCCACGCCATCAGCAGCATCGACACGCTAATGCAGGCAGCCAGACCCCAGAAGATCGCACGCCAACCCAGTACTGGCATCAGCCATTGCACCGGCAGCGTTGATGCCACCATGCCCAAAGATCCCGACATCAGCATCCACGAATTGGCGCGCAACTGAACCGCTGGCTCCAACCAGCGCCGATAGGCCGTGAGCGGTGCCATCAGGCAGGCGCTCACACCAGCACCGCACAGCAAGCGCGCGGCCAGCAACAATGTGAAACTGGTGGCAGCGGAGAATGCCACGCAGCCCGCCACCGCCGCCGCCAGGAAACACAGCAACACCTGCTTGGGCCCGTGTCGGTCCAGCCAACGGCCCAGCGGCAGTTGCATCGCGGCAAAGCCCAGAAAGTAGCCTCCGGCCAGTAACCCCAGGTCGCCTGCGCTGAGCGCGAACTCCTGCGTCAGCGTGGGTGAGAGCGTGGCCGTGATGGCGCGCACCAGTGCCGACAGGAAGTAGGCAAAGGCGAAGGCCAGGAACACCAGCACAGCGGTGCGACGCGGCAATAGCTGCATGAAGTGGCGATCAGAAGCCGCCGCCGCGCAGACCGGCCGAGATCACTTGGCCCTGAAGCTGTCGTGGCAGTTCTTGCAGGCGCCGCCCGTGGGTCCGAAAGCGGACTTCAGGCTGTCCAGGTTGCCCGCCTTGGCAGCGGCGCTGAGCTTGGTCGTCTCTGCCATCAACTTCTCCGAGGCTTCCTTGAACTTGGCGTGCTGCGACCAGACTTCGGGCAGAGCCTTGGTGTTGCCCGCCTTGTCCGAGCCCTCGACAAATCCGGCCCACGGCAACCTGGACATGAATTCCACGATGGCGGCGCTTTCTGCGGCCTGCTTGGCATCGAATGGCGCTTTGCCATTGGCCATGGCACCGAGGCGCCCGAAGTGCGTGGCCATGACGGTGAGAGCGCTCTGGCGATATTTCACCGCGTCTTCCGGTTTGGCGAACTGGGCCACGGCGGGTGTGCTCAGGGCGGCGACCGATGCGGTAAGAACAAATGCGGCAATGGCTTTCATGGAATATCCTTGGCGGGTTGATACGAGAATGTCGAGCGCAGCGAGCTTGCTTGTGGCAGAAGTGTAATGGCATAGAAATAGTTTTGCCGAGGCGCAGGAATGCGGGCGCGCCGGCATGGATGAAGAACGGGGAATTCATGACACACAGAATCAGGGTCTGGGATCTTCCCACCCGCATATTTCATTGGGCACTGGTGCTGTGCATCGTGGCACTGATCATCACGGGCGAGATCGGGACTGACATACTGCCATGGCATTTCCGCTTCGGGTACACGGTGCTCAGCCTGCTGCTGTTTCGCATCGTCTGGGGCTTCATCGGCGGGCGCTGGTCGCGCTTTACCTCGTTCGTGCACCGGCCTTCCACGGTGCTGGCCTACATCCGCGGACAGGGGCGTCCTGAGCACAACGTGGGACACAACCCCTTGGGTGCCGGTTCGGTGCTGGCGATGCTGTTTTTCCTGCTGGCCCAGGTGGGCACCGGCCTGTTCAGTGACGACGAGATCGCATTTTCGGGTCCACTCACGAAGTTCGCGGCGGACGCCACGGTCAAGCTGGCGACGACTTACCACGCCGAAATCGGCAAGGTCGCTCTGATCGGGTTGGTGCTGCTGCACATTGCAGCCATCGCGTATTACCGTGTGAAGAAGCAGGAGAACCTCGTTCCCGCCATGTTGCACGGCGACCGGGAACTGGATGTCCCGATGGATCCATCGCGCGACGATGTTCGCTCACGCTGCCTCGCCGCCTTGGTGTTTTTCCTGTGCGCCATCTCGGTTGCGAGTGGCGTTCAACTGTGCAACTGATTTCGGGATTGGGGTGAGCAGCCTGCACGGAGTCCTTGGCATTGAGAAGAGGACAGGCTCAGACTTGGAGGGGCCCGCCAGGTCTTGCGCCTGAAGCAGGCGCTATACCATTGAAAGCATGCGCTCGAGGCTGAGATTGACCTTGACGTCGCGGTGCGGCACCGTTGCGACGATCCTAAACTCTTTCTGACTGGTATCGCGAAACATGGGTTCTGCCGTGGCCATGCCATGTCGATTCACCAGCACCGCTACTCGTGGTGTCGTGGTGTTGGGGCCGCGGCGCACGACCACTGCAACCTCCTGGGTGGCCAGGCGCACATACGAGCCAGGCGCGTAGATTCCCAGTACCTTGATCAGAGACGCTCCGGCTTCGTCCACTTCGCGGTTTTCATCGAAATAGCAGGCTTGCATGGCGACCCCGGGCTGCAATGGTTCGCGCGATGCGCGGGGAGCGAGCATCGCGGCAAAGACATTGGCGCGCTGGATCAAGCGTGCAATACGGGACGTCGGAGTGCGAGGCGCCAGCGGGCCAGGCGACTTATCCAGGTGATGAAAGACGGATTCCAGCCAGACCGTATCGGTGACGCCGAGATCTTTCAAGGATTCAGCAGAGAATGCGGCGTGGACTTCAATCAAATGTCGCTGCGTTGCCGTCAGTGGAGTCGTTTGAAGCGCCAAGTCGTCTTGCATGGCGGTCATGCTGATGTTCATGGTCAGGGCGACCTTGCCCAGCGTATCGACCATCTCCGGCGGCCAATTCAGCACCTGGCGTGCCGCCAGTTCCGCTGCCACGCATACGAGCAGGGCATGCATGGCGCTATACGAGCGCAGTTCGGTGGCAGAAAGGTACATCAGCGCAAATAGCGTGGCATCCGGGTTGCGCTGCGCCTGCCGACTTACGTCTCGCTGCAAGGCGTCCAGCAACTTCAGGAATGACGCCTTTTGCGGGTCTCGCAGCAAGCTGTTTGCCCGTTCAAGCAAGTCCAGCCAATCGGGGGCAGCATTCTCGGTGACCACCTTCTTCGTCAGATCCCCCGCAGTGATGCGGGTGTTGGCGATCTCACCCAGACTCAATTCCTTGCGTAGCAGGGCGTGGAGCTTGCCGACATATTCACGCTGATGGTCGCTCTCATCGATGTTCAGGCTAACTCCGAGTCCCAGCAGATGTTCCAACTCTGCCGCCGAAGAGATCACATAGCCTTTTTGGGCCAGCAAAGCGCCATCGGCCGAGCGTAATGCAAACGGCAATGGCAAATTCAAAGGAATCAGGTCGGGGTTGACGCTAACAAGTTTCATGGTTTAGGTCGGATTATCCAATGAAAGTAGCTTTTGAAGCTGGGGCATGATGGCGAATACAGGCGTGCATCTTGCCATCAATTCACTTGCGCCCCCCAATTTTCTGGTTTGGCCCGGTTTGTGGTGCGAGCCTGCTAGCATCGACCGCATGACCCAGACATTTAGTGAGCCGGATTTTTTTCGCAAGATTTGTGAGATCCGCAATATTTCGCATCGAATGCCTCAGTTGCCACGCCCGGTGGTTTTCACAAACGGTGTTTTTGACGTGTTGCATCGTGGACATGTCACTTATCTGGCACAGGCACGAGCTTTGGGATGCAGTCTGGTGGTGGGATTGAATACCGATGCCTCGGCGCGGCGTCTGGGTAAGGGCCCAGAGCGGCCGCTGAACTCCCAGTTCGATCGCGCCATCATGCTGGCTGCATTGGAATGCGTGAGCTTGGTGACCTGGTTTGACGAAGATACGCCCTTGGAATTGATAAGTGAGGTACGTCCCGACATATTGGTCAAGGGTGGCGACTATGACATGCAGGCGCTTGCAGAAACCAAGCTCGTGCAAAGCTGGGGTGGAACTGCGCTCGCGATACCATTTTTGAACGGCTATTCGACCACGGCGCTAGTCCAGAAGATCCGATCAAATAGTTGAACGGGAGGATCATTCTTCGGTCGGATCAAGCTTGGCGACAAGCTTGCTGAGCGCCGCAGAGGTCTTTTGACCCGGTTGCGTCCCTGGCCACTGGCCAGCCACTAATGGAACCTCCGGTCTTGGCTGCTTGGGGCGCGGTGGCTTGTGGGTGTGGGCGATCATCGTCGCCTTGTCCATCTCGCCCGCCAGCATGGCGGGGACAGCCTTGAGGCTGCGGTCTATGGCTTCTTCGATCAGAACGCGATGCTCCGGTGAGGGCTTCTTTAGCACCCAATGCGCTACATCGGCCTTGTCCCCCGGGTGTCCGATGCCTAAGCGCAGGCGCCAGTAATCGGTGCTGCCGAGTTGGGAGTGGATGTCGCGCAAGCCGTTGTGACCTGCGTGGCTGCCGCCGAGCTTCATCTTGACCAAGCCGGGAAGCACGTCAAGTTCGTCGTGCGCCACCAGGATTTCCTGTGGCGAAATCTTGAAGAAACGGGCCAGCGCCGCCACCGCCTTTCCCGAGAGGTTCATGAAGGTCTGCGGCTGCAGCAGCCATACCGTCTGCCCGTTGACCGTGGTGCGCGCCAACAGGCCGTAATAGTTGCGGTCGGGAACCAGGTTCACCTTGAGTTCTCGCGCCAGCGCGTCCACCCACCAGGCGCCGGCATTGTGGCGCGTCGCCTCGTACTCCGGGCCCGGATTGCCCAGGCCAACGAACAGTTTGATCATGCTGAAATTATCCGCGCAGAAAGTCGATTCAAAAAAATGGCCCACCGAGGTGGGCCATTTGCGCAGTGTTGAACGACGTGCTTACTTCTTTGCAGCAGGCTTGGCGGCAGGCTTGGCCGCCGGGGCTTTGGCAGCAGCAGGAGCTTTTCCTGCTGCCGGGGCTTTGGCCGCTGGAGCCGCGGCCGCACCAGCAGCGGGAGCCGCTCCTGCTTCAGAAGTGGGCTCGCCGCCGCCGATGGCAACAACCGAGACCAGCACGGGGTTGTTCTTGCCGTGTGAAACGACGGTCACGCCCTTGGGCAAAACGATGTCGTTCAAGTGCAGGGACGCGCCCTTGCGCAGTCCGCTCAGGTCCACGGCGATGAATTCAGGCAGGTCTGCAGGCAGGCAGGCGACTTCAATTTCCGTGATCACGTGGTTGGCAATGCAGTTCTCGGTCTTGACTGCGGGAGAGTTCTCGTCGCCGCTGAAGTGCAAGGGCACCTTCATGTGCAACTTGGTACTGGCGTCCACGCGTTGGAAGTCAATGTGAAGGATCAACTGCTTGAATGGATGCATTTGCAGGTCGCGCAGCAGCACTTGGCTGACCTTGCCGTCCATCTCCATTTCGAGCACGGTCGCGTGAAAGGCTTCCTTCTTGATCGCGTGCCACAGCGCGTTGTGATCAATCTCGATCTGTTGCGGCTGGCCAGTGCCGCCGTAAACGATGCCGGGCGTGCGACCGGTAATGCGGAGACGGCGGCTCGCACCCGTACCCTTTTTTGCGCGCTCAAAAGCGACGAATTTCATAGACTACTCCTGGAGGAGCCGACCGCGACCAGTGCGACTCCGGTTAATAAAGGTCCACCGGCGGCGGACCTGCTGGTTGTCTGAATCGGGAGCCCTAAAACAGGTTCTCCTGATCCGAGAACAAACTCATGACCGACTCACCGTTGGCAATGCGCTGAATCGTTTCTGCGATCAATGGCGCCACGGAAAGTTGGCGAATTTTTTGACACTGGGACGCCGCCATGCTCAACGGAATGGTATTCGTCACAACGACTTCGTCCAAGGCTGTTCCTTGGGCAATTCGTTCAATCGCCGGACCGGAAAAAATGGGGTGCGTGCAATACGCGTAGACCTTCTTGGCACCGCGCTGCTTGAGCACTTCAGCGGCCTTAACCAGGGTGCCGGCGGTGTCGATCATGTCGTCCATGATGACGCAGTTACGGCCGTCGATTTCGCCGATCACGTGCATCACTTCGCTCACATTGGCACGCGGGCGACGCTTGTCGATGATGGCCAGATCGCAATTGAGCTGCTTGGCCAAGGCGCGTGCGCGCACCACGCCACCGACATCGGGCGAGACCACGATCAGGTCTTCGTATTTCTTCTGGTTAAGATCACCCAACAATACCGGCGAGGCGTAGATGTTGTCCACCGGGATGTCAAAGAATCCCTGTATCTGGTCAGCATGCAAGTCCATGGTCAGAACCCGCGCCACACCCACGGCCTGCAACATGTTGGCCACCACTTTGGCTGAAATGGGCACCCGCGTGGAACGCGGACGACGGTCCTGTCGAGCGTAGCCGAAGTAGGGAATGACGGCACTGATGCGTTCGGCCGAGGCGCGCTTTAGCGCGTCCACCATGATCAGCAACTCCATCAGGTTTTCATTGGTGGGCGCGCACGTGGACTGAACCACGAAGACGTCGCGGGCTCGAACATTTTGATTGATTTCGACCGTGACTTCGCCGTCAGAAAAGCGTCCTACCTTGGCCGCGCCAATCTGGATGCCCAAATGCTGTGCGATTTCGTCGGCCATGCCCGGATTGGCATTGCCGGTAAACACCATGAAATCATTGTGTGGAGCTGCTTGCATGGGCTTTCCGGCGATCAAATTTAGTTCGCGTGCACGTGGACACCAGTCTCACGCACGACATATTTGGCAGGGGAGGAAGGATTCGAACCTTCGCATGCTGGAATCAAAATCCAGTGCCTTAACCAACTTGGCGACTCCCCTACACGGGTTGACAGTTACACACTGCCCACCGACAAATCATCGCTGAGAGCCCATCCCACCAAAGGATGGACACCCAAATTCACACATTCGCGCAACTGCCAGCTGCCCGGCGCGTCACTCCAATCTGCGCTTGTTCCTGTCGAGTTGGTGCCCTCGCGCATCTGCGCAAAAACAGCACTTCCCGATCCCGTCATGCGTCCCTGCAAGCCCCTGTCGTACAACCATTTCAGGGCATCTGTCACGCCGGGGCAAAGGCCTTGCGCAACCGCTTGTAAATCATTTCGGCCAAAGCCAAACGGGTCAGCAGTAAAGCCAGAAATTGTAGCAGTTTCTGAGCCCCTGGTGAGATCAGGATGCGAAAAAATCGCCTTGGTATCCAATCCCTGGGGGGGTTTGATGACCACGAAGCGCCCGCTCGGGATGGCGATGGGCTGGATCGAATCGCCAACGCCTTCGACCCAGGCGTTGCGCCCGCGCAGGAAAAACGGCACATCGGCGCCCAGTTTCAAGCCGATGCCAAGCAGCGCGGACAGCGGCAAATGCAGGTTCCACAAGCGGTTCAGCGCCAGCAGGCAGGAAGCGGCGTCGGAAGAGCCGCCGCCCATTCCTGCCTGGGACGGGATACGCTTTTCCACCACGATGTGCGCGCCCGCGCCATGCCTTGCAAACACCTGCAAGGCATGCGCAGCGCGCACGATCAGGTCCACTTCGGGCAGGACCGCGCCAATGTCTTCGCGGCTGATGCAGCCATCATTGCGAGCTTCGAAGTGCAGAGTGTCGTGCCAGTCGATCAGCATAAAGACGGACTGAAGCAGGTGGTAGCCGTCGGGGCGGCGTCCTGTGACGTGCAGAAAAAGGTTCAGCTTGGCAGGAGCGGGAACGTCGAAAAGGGCATGCATGTAGTGATTATCTTGCCAGTGCTCACGGGGTCAATTTGATGCGCAGATCCACCGTGGGTGCGGGTGCAGTGCGATGCACCTGCAATCGACCATCTGCAAGCTGTGACAGGTCTGCCTGCCAGCCCGCAACCTGCGCGGGCCGACCACTGAGCCAGTCGAACAACGCGCGCAAAGGGAGCTCGGCGCCTGTGGCCTTTATCACCAAGTCGTCCAGCGAGTCCGAGGTCTGCTCTTGTGCATCGTGCTTCAGACTGGCGGTGGTTGGGGACCAGGACAAAAGGGCCAGAGTGTTTCCCAGTGGGCTGAAAAGCTGTAGCTCACCCTGGCTGGGTTTGCCGCTTAGCTCAAAACCCGCGCTCATCGATTGCACCGGCTCCGACTGGATCGTCAGCGCCAAGCGGCCATTCCAATGACCTTCTGCACCTGCGCCGGCCATTGGTTGGCGCAGCGGTTGGGCGCAAGCTGCCAGCAGCAGCGCGCTCGCCCAAACAATTCGCCGGGGCCCATTGGAGCGCCTTGGGTTCGCAACGCCGTGCTCCGGTTTCACCATTTCGCCTGCAGTCGCTTGATGGTTTCGTCCAGAGTTTCATTCTGGGGATTGAGCAGCAATCCCTCTTTCCAGAAAGTGATGGCGCGCTCCTTTTGTCCCAGGCTCCAGAGCACTTCGCCCAGATGAGCGGCAATCTCTGCATCGGGGCGGGCCCGATAGGCGGTCTCCAGGATGCGTGCGGCTTCGCTCATGTTTCCCATGCGAAACTCGACCCAGCCCAGACTGTCTGAGATGAAGGGGTCGCCCGGCGCGAGTTCCAGAGCTTTTTGGATCAATACCTTGGCTTCATGCAAGCGTTCGTTGCGGTCCGCCAGCGAGTAGCCCAGCGCGTTATAGGCATGCTGGTAGTTGGGTTTGGCGGCGATGACTGCGCGCAACAGGCGTTCCATCTCGCCCATAGCGCCGAGCTTTTCCGCAAGCATCGCTTCTTCGTACAGGACCTCGGAGTCGGCAACCGCTTCGCTTGCCGCGCCGCGCAACAGGTCGTAGGCAATTTGATATTGCTTGGCGTCGCGCAGCAACTGCGCCTCGGTCAGCAGCTTATTGCGGACTTCATCCTGATCGCGTGCGGGCAGGGTTTGAATCAACCTGCGTGCTTCGTCAAGCTTTCCCTGGCGCGCCAGAATGGCGGCCAGCCGAGTTTGCGCGCCTGCAATTTCCTGCGTGTTCTTTATGTGGGCGAGCCAGGACTGGGCTGCGGCATCGTCCTTGTGTTGCACCGCAATGTCCGCCAAATAGAGGTAGGCCTGGGTCGCGCCAAGTTCGCGCTCCTCGCTGGCTAGCGTCTGCGGCTTGCCTTGCAGCAAAGTCAAGTAACGCTGCAGCGAGGTCTGTGCCTGGTCGTATTGCTGGTTTTGCAGTTGTACCGCACCCTGTATCAGCCAGGCGGCCTCGTATTCAGGCTGCTGCTCGATCACCGTGTGTAACTGCGCGGCCGCGTCTGCGTAGCGCTGCGCTTGCATCAGCCAGCGCGCATAGGCCATGCGCATGCCGGGGTTGGGCTGAGCCTGCAATTGCTGGAGCATCAAGGGTTCACCCGATGCCAAGTTTTGCGACATCAACTCCAGAGCTAGCAAGGGCGCAGCTTCCACGGGCCGGCCCAAATCCAGGACACGCCTGGCCGCCACTTCGGCCCCGGAAATATCGCCAGCGTTCAGTCGCATGCGACCGATCGATATCCAAGCAGCGCTGACCGTTTCGGGACTCTTCAAGTCGCGCTGGAGCGCCTGTTCCACAACTGCTGCCGCCGCCTTCTTGTCGGCCGCGCGCAGGAATTGGCGCGTGATCGTGCTCAGAGCCAGTTCTCGTTGCCCGGATGGAGCTCCCGCCAATTCGCTCTTGAGGGGCTCCAGGGTTTGCGCAATCCGGTTTAGGCCGATCAAGATTTGCAGCACAAAGCGGTTCGCCTGCAGCGACTCGGGTTGCGCATCTTTCCACGCGCGTGCTGCCTGCAAGGCCGCTTCGCCGGCCCGGGATTGCAGCGCAACTTCTACGGCACGCAGATAAAGTTGCGCATCATTGGTCTTGCTTGCAGCATCCAGCAATAGCGCGTATGCGCCGGCTGGTTCGCCTTCGTTCAGATCGATTTCCGCCAGCAGCAATTGATACAGCAGGGTATCGTCCATGGCTGACGCTGCCGTAGGTGTCGCATCGGCCTGGCTGTGCGCTGGCTGCGAGGGTGCCGCCAAGGCAAGGGCAACGAGGGGCAAAAGGGCCAAACGGTGTAAGCGCAACATCAGGCCATAATAATCCACAGTCGTCATCCACTTTTATTCCATGCCTGAATTGCCAGAGGTTGAAGTCACACGCCTGAGCTTTGCGAATAACATCGCGGGGGCTGTGGTTGAATCGGTGCGCGTGGGCAAGACATTGCGCTGGCCGTTGGGCGTGGCGCCCATGCATTTGGTGGGCCAGCATGTGGCCGCAGTGAGGCGTCGTGGCAAATATCTGCTGCTGGACCTGGACCAGGGGCTGCTGCTGATACATCTGGGTATGTCCGGCAGTCTGAGTTTTTTTCGCCAAAATTCCACACCCGGGCCGCATGACCACTTTGACTTGCAGACCTCCAGTGGGCTGCTCAGGCTCAACGATCCACGACGCTTCGGCGCCGTCGTGTATGCGCCCAGCGAGGACTCGTCCCAGGCGCAAAAGCTGCTGGGAAAGCTTGGCCTTGAGCCACTGTCCAGCGAATTCGCCGTGGATCTGTTCTATGCCGGGCTCAAGCGCAGAAGTTCGACCATCAAGCAGGTTTTGCTGGGGGGTCAGGTGGTGGTGGGTGTGGGCAATATCTATGCCTGCGAGACGCTCTTTCTGGCGGGCATTCGCCCTACACGCGTGGCCAGTCGGATCACGAAGCAGCAGGCCGGCCGATTGCACGCGGCGATCCGTGATGTGCTGACCCGCGCCGTGCAAAAAGGGGGGAGCACGTTGCGTGACTTCTCCAACGCCAAGGGGGAAAGCGGCTACTTCCAGCTGGAGGCGATGGTCTATGGGCGCGAGGGCTTGGCGTGCAAGGTTTGCGACCACCCAGTGCGACTGCTGCGCCAGGGACAGCGCTCGACGTACTGGTGCGCCCACTGCCAAAAAGCCTGATCCTGATCGGGCCGATGTTATATTGAGCTGAATATCGAGGGCGCATTGAGTACTTCCTTTAACCAGCAATTCGAACAACACGGTGCGTGGCGGCGTGAGTTCGCTTTGCGTCTGAAGTTGTTGTCGGACTGGATGGACGCGCACGAGTTGATGGACGCGGCAGTGCAGGAGCGGATGCAGCATCTAGAGGAGAAGGTGCGCTCCGATAAGGTCATGGTGGCCTTTGTTGCGGAGTTTTCACGGGGGAAGTCGGAACTCATCAATGCCATATTTTTCGCCCAGTATGGCCGGCGCATCATGCCAGCCAGTGCGGGGCGCACCACGATGTGTCCGACGGAGTTGGGGTATGACCCGCAAATTTTGCCGTGTTTGCGCTTGTTGCCTATCCAGACCCGGTTACAGCCGCAAGCGTTGATGGAGTGGCGCATGGCGCCCGAAAAGTGGACGCACGTGGACCTGGATGTGAACAATCCGGCGCAACTGGCCAAAGCGATGGAGAAAGTGGCTGAGGTGATCCGTGTCACCCTGGATGAAGCTCGCGCGCTGGGGTTTTGGCACGATGATGCGCCGGAGGACAATCCGCCCCTGGATGCAGAAGGATTGGTTGAAGTGCCCCGATGGCGGCATGCGCTCATCAATTTCGCCCATCCCCTGCTCAAGCAAGGCCTGGTGATACTGGATACGCCGGGCCTGAACGCGATTGGTGCCGAACCGGAGTTGACCGTCAATCTGATTCCGCAGGCACATGCCGTGGTCTTCATCTTGGGCGCGGATACCGGCGTGACCAAGTCCGATCTGGCGATCTGGCGTGAGCATCTGATCACCGAAGAGGAAGGAGTCTCCTCGCGGCTGGTGGTGCTCAACAAGATAGATACGCTGTGGGATGTACTGAGTACGCCCGAGCAGGTGCAAGCCCAGATTGATCGCCAGCGTGTCTCGTCAGCGCAAATTTTGGGGCTGCCGCTGCAGCAAGTGCTGCCGATTTCGGCGCAACGTGGGTTGGTGGCCAAAGTGACCAGGGATGACGCGCTATTGCGTGCCAGCTGTCTTCCCGCCCTGGAAGAAGCCTTGGCCCAGGGTGTGCTAGGGCAGCGGCAAAAGATTTTGCGGTCTGCCGTGGCGGTTGGCATTGCCGACCTGCGCATAGAGGCTGGGCGGGTGGTGCAGATGCGCCGCAACGATCTGGCAGAGCAGATGCAGGAACTCAAGAGTTTGCGCGGAAAGAATACCGGCGTCATTCAGCGCATGCGCAGCCGCATAGATCAGGAACTCAAGGAGTTTGGCCAGAGCAGCGGGCGCATCCATGCTGTGCGCTCCGTTCATATGAAGCTGTTGCGCGACGCCTTCGCTATTTTGGGCGTCGCGGCACTTAAGGCCGAAATGAAGACCTTGACCTTGGCCTTGCGCCAGCCCGGCATCAAGTTGGGACTGCAGAAAACCTACGGCGAAACCTTTACTCGGCTGGCGGACGCAATGCGCTTGGTTCAAAGCATCGTGGCTGAAATGCAGTCCATGCTGGGCGCCACCTTTCGCCAGTTGAATGCCGACTATGGATTTTCCCTGCAGGTGCCGCCCGAGCCGGGTCTGGCCCATTACCAAGTCGGTCTTGAGCAGGTGCAGCGCAATCACCAGAAATATTTGGGCGTGAACAATGTGTTGCGGCTGGCGCAGGCCGACTTTACTGAGCGCCTGGTTCGTGCACTTGGCTCCAGGGTGCGAGTGCGCTACGAGTCGGCACTGAGCGATGTCGAACTGTGGAGCAAGTCGGCGGCGGCACAATTGGATGCGCAATTGCGTGAGCGGCGCAAGTCCTTTGATCGGCGCATCGTCGCGATTGAGCGCATACAGCAGGCGGCGGGTGGGCTGGACGAGCGTATCCAGGAAATTGAATCCAGCGAACGCGATCTGCTGCGCATCGAAGCCAAGCTGGGAGAGCTCACACAGTATGTGATGCACCCGCCGCTGGCAGATGGCTCGACGGTGCAAATTGCGCGCGATCTCGCATGAGGCTGGCGGGCGCGGATTTTTCAGAACGGATCGTGCGGTGGCAGAGGGCCTCGGGCCGCCACGATCTGCCGTGGCAAAAGACGCGCGATCCCTATCGCGTCTGGCTCTCGGAAATCATGCTGCAGCAGACGCAGGTTGCGACAGTGATGTCCTATTACGAGCTTTTTCTGGAGCGCTTTCCCGATGTACACGCGTTGGCCCATGCCGGGCTGGACGATGTACTGTCGATGTGGAGTGGCTTGGGCTACTACAGTCGTGCCCGTAACTTGCATCGGTGCGCGCAACAGGTGGTATTGCAGCACCGAGGTGAATTTCCCAGGAGCGCACAAGCATTGCAGGAGTTGCCAGGAATCGGCCGCTCCACTGCGGCGGCGATTGCTGCGTTTTGCCACGGCGAACGCGTGGCTATCCTGGACGGCAACGTGCGCCGGGTGCTGGCGCGGGTGCTGGGATTCGAAGCCGACCTGGCATTGGCAGCAAACGAGCGGACGTTATGGGAGCACGCACAAGAGTTGCTGCCGCAAACGAATCTTGTGGAATGTATGCCACGCTACACCCAGGGATTGATGGATCTGGGTGCAAATCTTTGTTCCCGCATGCAGCCGGCTTGCGGCATGTGCCCGGTGCAGGAACTCTGCAAGGCGCACGGCTGCGCCGAGCAGCAAAAGTATCCCGTGCGCACGCGCAAGCTCAAACGTACGGCCCAATCCATATGGCTGCTATGGGTGCATGACGACGAAGGAGCGGCCTGGCTGGCGCGGCGTCCAGAGCGCGGAGTTTGGGCCAGTTTGCATTGCCTTCCAGCATTTGATAGCGAGGCTTTGTTGCTGGCGGCCATGCCTGATGGCCACATTGGCAAGGGCGCGGCCCTGCCAGTGGTGCGCCATGTGCTGACGCACAAGGACCTGTTTCTGCATCCGGTGCGCATGGCTTTGTCAAAGCGCGAAGTCTTGGCGATGGAGGGCTCGTGGTTTGATGCCGCGCATTGGCCGGTACTCGGTTTGCCTGCGCCCATCAGGACACTGCTTGGCGGTTTGACTTAACGGTCGTCGAGTTCGCGGTGACGCGTGAGCGAGGTCCAGCGCGAGGCAAATGTCAGCCCAAGCTGTTCCACGAGGTAGACGGAGCGGTGTTGCCCCCCGGTGCAGCCTATGCCGACCGTGACGTAGCTGCGGTGGTCGCGCGCGAGGGCGTCAAGCCAATGGTCCAGGAACTGCTCGATGTGTTGCAGCATTTGAGCGACCTCGTCCTGTTGCTGCAGGAACAGTGCCACCGCTTCGTCGCGACCTGTCAGAGAGCGCAGTTCCGGCTCGTAATGCGGATTTGGCAGCATGCGCACGTCGAATACAAAGTCTGCGTCTGTCGGAATGCCACGCTTAAAAGCAAAGGACTCGAACACCAGGGTCATCTGACTTCTGGGTGCGCTGATCAGCGTCTTGACGTAGCCCTGAAGTTGCGACGCGCGAATGATGCTGGTGTCAATTACGTGCGCATGCTCGCGTATGTCCGATAGCAGCTCGCGCTCCCATTCGATCGCGTCAATCAAAGCCCTGCGCTGATCCGGCACGTCGGGTCGTGACAGCGGATGCAGGCGCCGCGATTCGGAGTAACGCCGTACCAGCGTGTCCGTGCTGGCGTCCAGGAACAGCGGCTTGACTCGCAGGCCCTGGGCCCGTAGCTCGCTGAGCTGTGCGGGCACCAGCGGCAAAGAGGTGGCGCTACGCACGTCCATGGCGATCGCCACCCGAGTGGCCTCGTGGCTGAGTTCGAGTTCCACAAAGGCCCGGAGCAATTCAGGTGGCAGGTTGTCGACGCAGTAGTAGCCCGCGTCTTCCAGTGCGTGCAAGGCCACGGACTTGCCCGATCCAGACATGCCGGTGATGAGAACGATATCCAGCTTCAAAGCGTTTGCTCCAACATTTCCTGGGCGTGCGCCACGCTTGCCTGCGACATCTGATCGCCACCCAGCATACGCGCGATTTCGCTCACCCGCATTGCGTTTGCCACCGCGCTGACGGTGCTGACGGTGGCCTCGTTCAAGCGCTGTTTGGCCACCACCAGATGTTGGTCGCCGCAGGCCGCAACCTGCGCCAGATGCGTCACCGCCAGCACCTGCCGGTCGCGTCCGAGTTGGCGCATCAGGCGGCCTACCGTCTGCGCCACGGCACCGCCAACGCCAGCGTCAACCTCGTCGAAGACCAGGGTCTGAGCCGAGCCCAGTTGGCTGGTGGTGACTGCGATCGCCAAGGCAATGCGCGACAGTTCGCCGCCGGAAGCCACTTTGCCCACGGGTCGTGGAGTCGCTCCCGCGTGTCCCGAAACTAGGAAGCTGACCTCTTCGAGTCCACTGGATATTGGCTGCGATAGCGCTTGCAGTTGCACTTCAAAGCGTCCGCCCTGCATGCCCAAGCCCTGCATTGCGCCGGTGATGGCGCTGGCAAGTTTGGGTGCGGCTTGGGTGCGCGCCAGAGTCAGCTTGCGGGCTTCAACCAGGTAGGAGTTTTCCGCTGCGGCTTGTGTTTGCTCCAACGTTGCCAGGTCGGCACAGGCGTTTAGGCGCGACAGTTCCTCGCGCCAATGTTGCAGCAGTTGTACCAGTTCTTCTGGCGCACGCTTGTAGCGCCTGGCCAGCGATACCCACAAGGACATGCGCGCGTCCAGCTGAGACAAGCCATCGGGGTCCAGGTCGTCGCGACGCTCGTAGCCGCGCAGCGAATGCACGGCATCCTGGGCCTGAGCCAGCAGGGACGCCATCAATTCGCTCAACGGCTGGAACTCGGGTTCAAGGTGTTCTGCGCCGTGCAAGGATTCATAGGCGCGCGCCAGGCGCGACACAGCGCCCAGATCTTCCTCGTCCAGCGCCGCCAATGTATCGCGCGCCGCATCTAGCAAGGTCTGGGCATGGGAGAGCCGGGTGTGCGCTGCGCTGAGTTCCTCCCACTCGTGTTCTGCAGGGGCGAGCTTTTCCAACTCGCTGATCTGCCAATCCAGGCGATCGCGTTCGGACTGAAGTGAGTCCTGTGCCGCACGCGCTTGTGCCAGCGCCGATTGGGCCTGGCGCCATTGTTCCCAAAGGAGTTTCAAACGGTCGGTGTTGCTGCCGGCGTAGGCGTCAAGCAGACCACGTACGGCGTCGGGGCGAGTGAGGCTTTGCCATGCGTGCTGGCCGTGAATATCCACCAATTGGTCGCCCAATTCACGCAACTGCGCGGCCGTGGCGGGACTGCCATTGATCCAGGCGCGACTCTTGCCTTGCGTATCGACGATGCGGCGCAGCAGCAGTGACTCTGCCACTTCGAACCCGGCCTCTTCCAACCAGCGGCAAATCGATGTTGTGGTGTCGAACTCGATGCTGACCTCGGTGCGCGAAGCTCCTTCGCGTATCAGTCCGATATCGGAGCGTGCACCCAGGGCCAGTTGCAGCGCATCGATCAGGATCGACTTTCCGGCGCCTGTTTCGCCGGTGAGCACAGTGAAGCCGGCGTCAAGCTCGAGTTCGAGCAGGGTGACGATGACGAAGTCGCGTAGCGTGATGCGTTTCAGACTCACGGTCAGGCCACTCCCTCGTTCCAGTGCAGCTTGTTGCGCAAGGTGTCGAAATAGCTCCAGCCCCGGGGATGAAGAAATCGAACCTGGTGCTCTGATCTGCGCACAGTGATGCGGTCACCGCGCACTAGCGAGGCCAGGGACTGCATATCGAAATTGGCACTGGCGTCGCGCCCGGCCACGATCTCGATGGCTACCTCGGACTGGTCGGCAAGCACGATGGAGCGATTGGAGAGAGTGTGCGGCGCAATCGGCACCAGCACCCATCCAGGGATGGAGGGGTGCAGCAGCGGCCCACCCGCAGACAGCGCATAGGCGGTGCATCCGGTAGGAGTGGCAATGATGAGTCCGTCCACACGTTGGTTTGCCACAAAACGACCATTGACCTCGACTCGCAGCTCCAGCATGCCCGAAGTGCCGCCGCGGTTCACGACCACATCGTTCAGGGCCAGCGCGTCAAACACGCATTGTCCGTCCCTCATGACCTTGGCGTGCATCAGGCTTCGGTGGTCTTCTTCGTAGTCGCCGCGCAACATGGGCGTGAGCGTGGCCTCAAAGCTGTCCAGCGGAATGTCTGTCATGAAGCCCAGGCGGCCGTGGTTGATGCCAATCAGAGGCACACCATAGCGCGCCAACTGGCGCCCGATCCCCAGCATCGTTCCGTCACCGCCGACCACCAGACCCAGATCGCATTGCGCCCCGATGGCGGCCACATCCAGCACAGGGTATTCGCCAATGCCGCTGTGGCAGGCGGTCTCACCCTCAAGCGCCACCTCGCAGCCCTGCGTGCTCAAGAAACGTGAAATCTTCAACAAGGTGTCGCGCAGTGCATCCGTCAAGGGGGACGCGCCTCCGGTGAGAGACGCCTGATATTTGCCGATCAAGGCAACGTGACGGAATTTCGATTTCATCGGCAAATTACATCATTAAAATGGCTCGATGCTCGATGACCGTGCCAAGTTGTTGCTCAAAGCGCTTGTGGAGCGCTACATTGCCGACGGGCAGCCCGTCGGTTCTCGCACGCTTTCCCGCGCTTCGGGTCTTGATTTATCCGCCGCCACCATCCGCAACGTGATGGCAGACTTGGAGGACCTGGGGCTCATCGCCAGTCCCCATACCTCGGCCGGGCGCATTCCCACAGCACGCGGCTACCGCCTGTTTGTGGACACCATGCTGACCGCGAACCGCGAGCAACTGTCGGCACCCAGCCTGGCGCGCGAGCAACCACAAAAGGTCATTGCCAGCGCAGCGCAGTTGCTGTCCAATCTTTCGCAGTTTGTCGGCGTGGTGATGGCGCCGCGGCGCACATCGGTGTTTCGTCACATCGAGTTCCTGCGACTGTCGCAGCAGCGCATCCTGGTGATCATCGTTTCACCCGAAGGGGACGTGCAAAATCGTGTCATCTTCACCGAAGCCGATTACACCCAGTCGCAGTTGGTGGAGGCAGCCAATTTCCTGAACGCGCACTATTCGGGGCTGGCGATTGAACAGGTGCGCGAGCGCCTGAAACATGAGGTTGAGACCCTGCGTGGCGAAATCGCAGCCCTGATGCAGGCCGCGGTTCAGGTCGGAAGCGACGTCCTCACCGAAGCGCAGGACGATGTGGTGATTTCCGGTGAACGCAACTTGTTGTCTGTCAGCGACTTTGCCGGAGACATGAGCCATCTGCGTCACGCCTTTGACCTGTTTGAGCAAAAAACCCAGCTGATGCGCTTGTTGGATGTCTCCAGCCGCGCCGAGGGCATACGCATCTACATCGGTGGCGAGAGCCACACCGTGCCCTTCGAGGAACTGTCTGTCGTAAGTGCGCCCTATGAAGTCGATGGGCAAATAGTGGGCACGCTGGGCGTCATCGGGCCCACGCGCATGCCCTACGACCGAATGATCCAAATTGTGGATATCACGTCCAGATTGGTCAGCAATGCCCTGAGCCGACCGAAGTAGCCCTCTTACAATGCAGCTTGGCCAATCCGGTGAAGGCAGGTATTTTTTCATGGGGCGTTAGCTCAGTTGGTTAGAGCAGAGGACTCATAATCCTTTGGTCGAGTGTTCAAGTCACTCACGCCCTACCATTTATTCATGCGGGTTTCGAGAGGTTTTGGCTTTTTAGGTTCCGCTGTTTTTTTCTGCCAAGGCTCCTTCAAGGCTCCCGGAGACTAAGGTAAATTGCGGAAGATGGCCACTTCAAAATCCTCTATTCGTAGTGCCGCAGAGGCGAAGGCCTCTGCGGCCGCAAAATTACCCCCTCCAAAGGCGGAACATGGTTCGGTTGCCAAGGCGAATAGGCCAAAGCAAGACGGGCCCAGCATGGCTGACGAATCCCTTGAAGGCGCAGTGGCGTTGGAAGACCGCTGGTTTTCCCCCAAGACCATTGGCGCGATTTTCGGCCTCGATGAAAAGTGGCTAAGCAGCGTTCGAGAAGGCTTAAAGGGCATCGATGGTCCCCCATTCAAGAAGCTGGGTTCCGGTCGGTCAGCACCTATCCGCTACAACTACGGCAAATTTAAAGATTGGTTCGACAAGTTCCCGAGCGTAATCAACACGCATGGAAAGCTCGCTGCACGTGCGGCTTCGGCATTGAGCTTTTTTTCAGAACGCGATGCCCACAAACAGTGGCTGTTTGCTAACGTGAATGGTGAACCGCAAGACATTGTGGTTGCCATCAACAGCGGCGCATTCGATGGCGATGACGACCCGTTGACCTATTGGTTGACGTATTGGGAATGGCTTGCCAAAGCTGCCAAGTCTGGGCGTATGGCTTCTGGAATCGACAAATTGTTGAGTCAGATAAGCGAGAACGCTATTGCCATCTATGAAGATGACGGCTTAAAAGCTGCGGTACCAAACAACAAGGGCCAAAAGAAAAGGCAATCTATTGATGACGGGCCGAAAGCTGAGCCGAAAAAGCGGCGAGGCGGTCTGTGAGAATAGAGCTGTGACCAGTCTCAGAGCGGAAAGCCGATAGGTCAAAGTCAAACAGGGAGATACCGGATTCATGGCAACAACCAACGAAGCATTCGCCCGCGTCAAAATTGACTCGCTTCTGGCCGCGCAAGGCTGGAACACGCAGGACACTAACGCGGTTCGTTTCGAGGTGCCAATGCCGGATGGCAAACGGGCTGACTATGTTCTGTGCGACCGGCATGGCCGAGCAATGGCAGTGGTTGAAGCTAAGCGCATGGCGATCAACCCCGGTGAGGCAGCCCAGCAGGCCAAGCACTATGCGCAGCAAATTGGCGTGCCCTACGTTTTTCTGGCGAACGGTCCCGAGATTCAGTTCTGGCAGTGGGAGAGCGAGGCGTTCCCCCATGCGGTCAAAACGTTTTTCAAGCAGGACGACTTGGAGCGGCGGTTTGCATCGCGTCAATTGCGGCGTGACCCAATGGCGGTCGAAATTGACCGCAGCATTGTGGAGCGGGACTATCAAATCGCATGCATCAACACCCTCTGCCAGGAAATTGTGGGCGGTCGGCGCAAGCTGTTGGTGGAGATGGCCACCGGCACGGGCAAGACCCGCACCGCTGCGGCTTTCATCAAGCGCCTGTTTGAAGCCAATGTGGTCACCCGCGTCCTGTTTCTGGTGGACCGCATTCCACTTGCCAAGCAGACCGAAGATGCGTTTGCCGAACACCTGCCCACCATTCCGGCCTATGTGCTCAGAACCGGGCGGCGTTTTCAGGATGAAAAGCGCATCACCATCACCACGCTGCAAAGCATGGTCAACCTCTATGCAGAATATTCCAGCGGCTACTTTGACCTGATCATCAGCGATGAGTGCCACCGCAGTATCTATGGCCAGTGGAGCGGTGTGCTCAAACACTTTGACGGCGTGCAGGTGGGTCTGACCGCAACGCCGTGCGTCACCACGGATGACGATGCCGGTGGCGATGCCGAGGACGGCGCCTTTGTGCGCGACACCCTGCGTTTCTTTGAGGTGGATAGGCCCACCTACTCCTACAAAATGAAAGACGCGATCCGCGAAGGCTATCTGGTCCCTTACCAAATCTACAAGGCCCAGACGGTCAAGACTGCATCCGAAGGCGGGTTTGAGGTCAAGCGATCAGAGCTGGACTGGACGGCTATGGACGCCGAAACGGCAGCCGAGCTGGAACAGGTTTTTGCGGGCAAGGAGTCTGTTATGGTGGACCCATCCGCGTTGGAGCGGCGGTTCACCATTCCCGAACGCAACCGCGCTATCGTTCGCGAGTTCAAGCAGGTGCTCGACAAGGGCTATGTGGATGCCCACGGCATGCTGCGCAAGCCTTTGATCGGCAAGACCATTGTGTTCGCCGTGTCCAAACGCCACGCCGAAACGCTGGCAAAGATGTTCGACGCAGAGTTTGCACACTTGAAACCGTCACCGGACGTGCGTGTCGCCGATTTTGTTGTCAGTGGCTTTGGCCCTGACGACACTGTGGATGGCATGGCCAAGATACGGCGCTTCAAGAAAGAGCAGTTCCCGCAGATTCTTGTGTCAGTCAACATGCTGGACACGGGGTTCGATTGCCCGGAGGTGGTCAACCTCGTTTTTGCCCGGTTTACCAAGTCCAGCATCCTCTACCAGCAGATGCGGGGGCGGGGCACCCGCAAGGCCAAGAACAAGCCGGTTTTCACGCTATTCGACTTTGTTGGTGTCTGTGATTACCACGGTGATGACGACGACTTTGCCGAAGGTGGCCCGGTACTGGCAAAACAGGCGAAGAAGAAATACGAGCCACGCCGCCTCCTGTCGCTGGATATCAACGACCACATCGACCCGACAACCCGTGAATGGGTCACCGTGGACGAAAACGGCAACATGGTGTTCCCGGAAGCGTCAGAGCAGCTTGCCGCTGAATTGGGCGCACGGTTCGAGCTTTGGCTTTTGGCCCGTCTTGATGCGGGCGAAGTCAATCCCGGCGAGGAAAGCTGGTTGCGCATGATTGGCAGCCAGTTCCGTGCGAACCCTGACCAATATTCGGGCAGCGATGCCGAGTTCTTGATTGATCAGTTCGCGTTTCACCCGTTCCAGCAGTTGGGCGGCGTATCGCAAGCCATTCGCGTGTTTGGCGATGAAATGCGACTGCGCACGTTGATCGACGATCTCAATGAGCACATGTTCCCCGTCGATGATGGCGACAATGCCGATCCCGCTACTGAAAATGCGCCGCAGCCACCTGCGCCGCATTGAACACCCTCAGGTCAAAGATGACCTGCCAATAGACACCCCTGAAACTGGATACTGAATGCCCCTAACTCCCGACATGCGCCGGTCCATCGACCAAATCCGCGATTACTTATACGGCGGTGGCTACCCCGATCCCGTAAGCAATGCGGAGCAGTTGTCTTTCCTGTTTTTCTTCTACCTGGTCGAGGGAATTGACGCAGAGAACAAGGCGCGAGCACGAGTTCTGAAAAAGACATACGACAGTCTGTTCGATGGCGACTGGACTTTGAAAAATCCCCTGAACGCGCCGACTGTGGGTGCCACCACTGTGCCACGCAATCAGTTCCGCTGGTCAGTGTGGGCCAAGGCATTGTCAGGTGAATCGCTGGTGCGATTCCTGCGGGACGAGGTTTTTGCATTCTTCTTGGAACTGGGGCAGGGTGCCGGTCACAACTTCATGAATGGCGCGCGATTGACCATCGACGACCCCACAGTGTTAACGCAGGTCATTACGCTGGTCGATGGACTGAGGCTTGATGCTTCCGACTCGGACACCAAGGGCGACTTGTTTGAACATGTCCTGCGTCAAATCAAGCAGGCTGGCGAACTGGGTCAGTTCCGCACCCCACGCCACATCATTCGCACGATTGTGGAGATGATCGACCCAAAGGTTGGGGAAACGGTCTATGACCCTGCCGCAGGCACGGCTGGGTTCTTGGTTGCAGCCTTTAACCACATGCGGCTGGCGAATTCGTCGCCCTCAGCGATCACCGAGACGGAGTTTGATGGCAAGGTGCAGCGTCGTGGTCTGGGTGACAGGCTTTCAGCGTCGCAAGTGTCGGCCCTGCAATCCAACACCTTCTTTGGGAACGATGTTGACCCGAAGATGGTGCGGCTGGCGACTATGAATCTGACGTTGCGCGGTTTGCCCGATGTTCGCATCCTATTGCGCAACGGCTTGACCACGACCCTGGACAACGAGCGCAAGACCGAGCTGGGTTTGCCGCTTGATGGCTATCACGTCATTCTTGCCAATCCGCCGTTTTCTGGTCGGGTGGATAAGGACCGAATTGTTGAGGACGTAAAGGTCGGCACCACGACTGCGACCGAGCTGCTGTTTCTGAAATACATGATGGACAGCCTGCGTCCCGGTGGGCGTTGTGGAGTGATCTTGCCAGAGGGCGTGTTGTTTGGTTCAACTGGTGCCCACAAGGAATTGCGGCGCATGCTGGTTGAGAACAATCGGGTTGAAGCGGTATTGAGTCTGCCTGGTGGTGTATTCCAGCCATATTCGGGAGTGAAGACTTCCGTGCTGTTCTTCCGTAAGGGTGGCAGTACCGAGCGCGTGTTGTTCCTACATGCCGATAACGATGGCTACAAGCTGGATGCCAACCATGACCAGTCGATTGAAGCTGATGACTTTCCGGCGCTGAAAGCAGCATACGCCGCACGCGAGACGTTGGCGAGGCAGTGGGATGCGCGTGATGAGGCAGTCGAGTGGACTGAAAAATGGTGGATGGCCGATGCCAACACTCTGCGTAACAATGAATTCAATCTGTCCGCCAGCCGTTACAGACCTATAAGCACGAAGCAAGCGGTGCATCGCGATCCGCGTGAATTGTTGGATGAGCTTGCAGCGATTGAAGCTGAAATATCTGAGGAAGTTGATGCATTGAAATTGGCACTAGCGGAGTTGGGCGCATGACGCTTTGGCATTCATGCGCACTTGGGGATGCTGTTGAACTTGCTTATGGCAAGAGTCTTCCAAAGAACGGGCGAAGTCAAACTGGTTTAGTTCCGGTATATGGATCGAACGGTATAACTGGTTGGCATGACGTCGCTATCGTCAATCAGCCTACTGTGATCGTTGGGCGCAAGGGCATCCCCTACTACCGCCAGGAACAGATCAACGCACGTTCAGGCATACACACACCGCGCTCGACGCTGGCAGCCTGGTCGGGACAGGGCGGTGCCGGTTTGATACCGCTGTATGACGCGCACCGCAGCTTCGTGCTTGGCGC
>CAIVXG010000086.1 GCA_903909815.1 uncultured beta proteobacterium
ATAGAGCGCTTCGAGGGCGTTGGGAGTCGTTACCTGCGCACCCTGACGCAAGAGTTGCCCTATGGCGTACACAATGCCGGTGTCCCATTCGTCACAACCGTACCACCCGAACTTAAAACCGTTGATATTGTTTCCGTTTTTTCGCCGGTGGCGCTCAAGCGTGGTTCGCTTTTAATCGAGACCCTGCTTGGAGGAAACTTTACGGCGTATCTGTTCGCGCAGTCATTGGGTTCAGACCCGCGCTTGCTGGCGTCCTTTCTCGACATCGTCCGACTCGCTGGAAAGAAAATTGAGTATTTTCACTATCCTTTTGATCCCTACGCGCTCATGCGCATCGACGATCGAATCGTTATTGATTGCCGACCCATTGGCGCCAACAACAGTATCGTTTCCGCCTACCTTGCTCGCGCTCGTCTATTTGTTCACACGTCGACGACTGAAGGAATCTCAAACTCGGTCATGGAGGCACTGTTGAGTGATGTCCATGTGCTGCTGTGCGAGGATATTCGCGGCCCACTGCAAAATCTGTCGCTGGCGTTGCCTCAATGCTTTACAAGGTCTGCGCCCGATGCAAGGGCGTTGACCGCCACGATCGGTACCTTGCTGGCCAGTCGTCGGACCCACGGCGCCGTGCGATCTTGCTTCCTTACTGCCATTAACCCATTTGAGGTCAACCGGAGGGTTGTTCTCGGCGCCCAGGTATGGTTTGCACGCAACAAGCTACCGTGGAAAGGGCATTGCCTGGGGCTGTTCAGTGGCGTTCAATCCAAGATTGACCTCGCCGAAGTCAGTGCGGAGCAGAGCTATCGAGGCGGTCGCCATATCTACCCCAGCGCCAACGAGACCGAGCAGTGCCTTGCGTTCCAGTTACAAATAGCAGCCAACCTGGGTCGCACCGACCATGCCACTACTTTGAGAGCGGAATTACAGTTTATCAACGAATTCTTGGCTGGACCTCCCCCGTCCAACGACAAGTTGGACGCCGACAAGTCGCTAGACAGATTTCTCGCTTCGCTCGCAGAGTTTGCCGCGGTCAAGCGGGTTCTCGTCATCGGGATGTCTAAAAGTCAACGCTGGCAAGCTTTAACCGAATATTTCGGATGCAACAGCAATCATCCGCAAGTGCATTGCCTAGAAGATGCTCTGGATGGATATGAATCATTGGTTGCACGTTTTGGAAACCAGCCCTTCCTTCAATGTCATTATGCTAGCTCGGTGCCGGCAAAGGATTTCCCGAAAGAAGAGGAAGTGATTCGCTTCTATCACGCAACACCGGGAAGACTTCGCGAGTACCCGCTTTCTTCAATACTTGAGTGGCTTCGGACTGATCTCATGCGTATGTCCAGCAGCAACCTCGATGAGCATGGCGTGCAAAGCCTCCTTGACGAGGTGGGGGTCGCACATTTCGACATGGTAATTATAGATGGTCGGGAGTTCACGGGCTTTTCTGAATTGCAGCGTCTAATCGATGCAAATATCATTGTTCTGGGTTGTACTGATACCTTTAAGAATCATTCAAGCAATCGCATGCTGCTAGGTGACTCAAACTTTGAACTGCTGTTTTCCAGTTCGGATGCGGGCAATGGCATTGCTGTTTTTGCCAAGAAGGAATTTCTTGAACAAGGCGGTGTTAGCCTAGTTTCTGCCAGGAAAAATTAGATGCAAATTTCCAAGAATGCGACCACAAAGAAAGTGGCTCTGATTTGTCTGCAAGACAGCGAAGTAAGCGCTCGCAACATCAGCCACCAAGGACAGGTATACGGAACGTCGGGACTCCTCGGTTGCCAAGAAGCTCTGCCTTGCGGCCTCTGAGAGTCCCGCGAGTCGCCCCC